>DASUHF010000067.1:0-58715 GCA_036273655.1 Solirubrobacteraceae bacterium
CATGACCGCGCTTACGGTTGGCGGGAGCGTGGTGTCGGCGGCGGTCATGACCGTCACCAAATCGGGAGTGGAGGACCTACGGGTTGAGAGGATGCACTGGATCAAGACATCCATCGACCAAGTCTTCGCCGACGACCGACGACGGCGGAGATCAGGACTTCAAGATCTCACTGAACTCCGCTGTCATGCGCGAGCGGCGCATCGAGCGACGGCGGGTGTCGGCGAGTTCGCGGACGTAGACGGCGCGGGTGACGTTGGCGTCCCGGTGGCCGAGGAGGAAGGCGATCTCGTCGATGCTCTCGCCCGCGAGGAGGGCACGGCTCGCGACGGTGTGGCGGAAGCTGTGCATCGACGGCAGCACACCGTGCGGGACAGGCACGGGGTTGCCGGCCGCGTCTGCCTCGTGGAGGATCGGGAAAACCGGGCGCCCGCCGTCGTCGAGCGCGTCGCGCTGTGCCCTGCGTAGGGCCCGGCCGACGTTGACCTGGCGTAGGGCGCCGCCGATCCGCGTCGAGAACACGAAGTCGTCCGCCCCGACGAACCGGGACGCGAGCTTGTGGCGAATCAGAATCGCCGCGAGCTCACGCGGGATCGGAACAACTCGCGCCGAGCCATCAGTCTTGGTCGCTACACGGTGGCCCGCACGGTCGACCTGCCAGGCGAAGTCGATCTCGGCATCGTCAGGATCGTGGAGGCGGACATCCGACCAAGTCAGGCCGAGCAGCTCGGAGACGCGTGCTCCGGTTAGCGCCGCGACGGTGAACAGAGTCTTCCACGGCTCGGCGGCCGCCCCGATTGTGTGCTCGAGTTCGGTGCCCTCGAAGATCCGGCGACGCTTCGTCTGCGACGGCTTCGGACGCTCGGAGCCAAGCATCAGGGACACCGGGTTCGTTCCCCGCCAGTCCAGCCGTCGGGCCGCGTACCGGTAGATGCGGTTCGCGACTCCGATGACGATCGCGATCGTCGACTCCGACAAGCGTTCGTCGCGCATGTTCCGCACAAGCTGAGCCAGTTCGTCAGGTGTCACATCATCGAGGCGACGACGCGCGCCCAGCCGTGGGAGTAGGTGCGTGACAACCGCATTTCGGTAGCACTCGTCGGTGCGCGGTCGGAGATCGCGGACCGGCCCATCGAGCCAAAGCAGGGCGGCGTCGCCGAGGCGGAGACGAGCTCGGCTCTCGACCGATTCGCGGCGGTGGCGCTGAGCGAGCAGCTGATCTCGCATCGCCCGTGCTGCGCTGATCCCGCCCCGCACGGTGCGCCAGCGCTGCTTGCCGGCCGCGTCCTTGAATCCGATCTCGTAGACGCCGGTTGAACGGCGGTAGATGTTGCGCTCGACACGGACTCGCCGGGGCGGGCTAGTTGAGTTCGCCATGGCAGCACCTACGCAGCGATCGCGGCGGCCAGGCGAACCGAACGTCCACCAGCGCGGCGCCAGTCGTCGAGGTCGCGGCGCATGAAGAACAGCTTGCAGCCTCGCCCCTCCTGCTCGGACGGAATCGCGCGCTCCGCGGCCAGCTTGCGCAGCGTGTCCCGACTGAGTCCGAGGTACCGCGCGGCTTCGCGCGAGTCGAGCCATTCGGTCGGCGGCTCTGCGCGTCGGTCTGCGAGCCGAGAGGCCACGGCGTCCGCCAGACGATCGACGATCGTGGTCACGAGCGCGTCGATGACGGCGTCGGTCGTCGCGGGCGTCGCGACGGCGCCCTTGCGATCAGTGCACCCGCTGTCCGTGGTGAGAACGATGGGAGCGCGGCTGGCGACTGCGGTGGATGCGTAGGCTTGCATCGTCGGGACCTCCTGATGGTCTCGGCCGGGCCTCGGGGTGTTCCAGCACCGCCGGGGCCACTTATTGATTATGTCTGTAGTCTAGAGGAGTGGCCGGACGGATCCGACTACAGCTGTAATCTCCGTGCTGTGAAGCGGACCGTCGCAATCGATGACCTGCTCGATGCCCACGGGGTCGCCGAGCTGCTCGGGCTTGCCCACCCGAACACCGTCAGCGTCTACCAAAAGCGGTACGCCGACATGCCGCGACCGGCACTCGATCTCGGCGAGGGTCGCGTCAAGCTTTGGCTGAGACCCGAGCTCGAGCGCTGGTCGGCGGCACGGACGCGGCGACGCGGGCGACCGCCTCGAAGCACGTAGGCGCGACAAGCGCTCGAGGCTGCCAAGCCGGACGCCGCCGATCTGCCCACCGTCGCCTGCGAAGGCTTCCAAAAGGCTTCCAAGGCGGGTGCGCTGACGCCCAAACCCTAGTACCCCCAGCCGGATTCGAACCGGCGATTTCCTGCGTGAAAGGCAGGCGTCCTGACCGCTAGACCATGGGGGCGCGCGACCGATTGTATGGGGCCGAGCGGGGGGCACCGATGGGCGCCTCGCAGCGCAAAGCTTGTGTGGTTGGGGCGACCCCTCCCCACCAACTTCACACAGAGAACGCCAAGTCTGGTCAATCCGCGGCGCGCGTCCGGGCGTGCGCCGCCAGTCGCTCGACCGCCCGCGAGATCGTGTCCCGAGCCTGGCCATCGATCACGAGGCCGTCGGCGCCGACCATGTCGCGCGCGACCGGAGCGCGCGCGCAGGCGTCGTCGACGATCTCGGCGCCCGCGTAGCGCAGCACCTTGGCCAGCGACTCGTGAGCGTCGGCGGCGCTGGTCGGGGCGGCCGCGCCGGCGACGTTGATCCAGGCGACCGGCTTGCGGTAGGTGCCGGCGTCGCCGATCGTCCACTCCAGCAGGTTCTTGAGCGCGGCCGGGAGCGCGCCGGCGTACTCGGGCGTGCAGATCAGCAGCGCGTCGGCGGCGGCCACGGCCGCTCGCATCGCGGCGACGCGCGGGTCGACCACCGCCCCTTCGCGATCATCGTCGGGATTGAACAGCGGCAGCTCGCCGATCCCGTCGAACCGGACCGTGTCGACGTCCTCGCCGGCGAGCGCCGCCGCGGTACGGAGCGCCGCGACGTTCGTCGAGCCGCGGCGGGCGCTGCCGGACACGAGCAGGATCGTCACCACTCGGCCGAGCATATGTGCGATCGTCCCGCGGCAGTGGGATCGCTCACGCTGACAGCTGAGCTGCAACCGCGCGGACCGGCGGCCGCGTTCGTGCTCGACGACGAGCAGGTCGCGATCGTCGGCGAGGGCGCCAAGCGCTTCCCCGCGCGGGCGGAGATCAACGGCGTGACGCTGCGCACGACCGTGACGAAGATGCGCGGCGAGTACCTGTTCGGACTCAGCCGCGCCGCCCGCGAGCAGGCGGGCGTGCAGGCCGGCGACACGGTCACGTTCACGCTCGAGCTCGACAGCGAGCCGCGCACGGTCGAGGTGCCCGAGGCGCTCGCCGTGGCGCTCGCGGCCGACCCGAAGGCGCAGGCGGCGTTCGACGCGCTCGCCTACACACACCGCAAGGAGTTCGCACGGTGGATCGCGGAAGCCAAGCGCGACGACACCCGCGCCATGCGGGTGACGCGGACGCTCGAGATGGTGCGCGCGGGACAGACCCGCAGCTGAAGCCAAGGCTGCCAGCGCGCGGCTCAGTCGCCGAGGCCGGCCGCGCGTGCGACCGCAGCCGCCGGCGTCGCCAGATCGGTGAGCACGCCGCTTAAGCGCATTCCGGTGAGCGCGCGGATCTTGGCCTCGAGCGCGGCGGTCGTGGCCGGCGCACCCGGCGCTCCGCGCGGGGAATCGACGCGCGCCAGCTCACCCCCGTCCGCTGACAGCACCGCACCCCACTGCGGCAGCGACTCGTCGACCGTGACGGTCACGTCCCGCGCACGCCGTATGGCGCCAGGATCCAACCGCTCGAAGTCGGCCGGACCGGGTGGGCCGTGGGCGAGCGTGTACGCGACGCAGTACGGAATCGAGAACTTCGCCTGCAGCCCGTCAGCGACCTCATCCAGATGCGCCGCCTGGCGCCCGACCGGGTGGACGGCGACCTCGAGCGAGCCACCGCCGTCCGCGCCGCCGCCACCAGCCGCGTCACCCACGCCGCCGACGGCGCCGGCGCCGCGAATTCGCACTCGCTCGGCAGCGTCGATCGGCGAGTGCGTGCCCAGACAGCTCGGGTGCAGCTTGATCCAGTTGCGGGCGATCCCGGACGCGGCGAGCGTCACGCCGTCACACCGCGCGACCGCCGCAAACGGATCCACGTCGGCGCCGCACAGCCCGTCCGGCCATCTTGCCCCGAGCACCGCGTCGAATCCGTTCGGCCCCTGCACCGCGCGCCGATCGACGCGCGCGCCCGCCTGCGCCAGCAGCGCTCCGTGCAGGCCAGACAGCGCCGCCATCGCGACCTGCAGCGCCTTGCCGTCGGACCCGAACGCCCCGCGGGTGCCGCCGGCGCGCAGAAGCGCCGCCGACACCGCGGCCTCGCGGGCAGACCCAGACAGCCCGAGCAGCAGCGACGCGACGACGGCTGCGCCGACCGGCCCGCACACCGCCGTCGGGTGCCAGCCGCCGTCGTACAAGGCCGGATGGCTCGCGGACGCGACCGCGGCCGTCGCCTCGAAGCCGGCCGCGAACGCGACCAACGCATCGCCCAGCGACCCGCCGTTCGCGGCGGTCAACAGCAGCGCGACCGGGGCGGTCGTCGCGGAGATGTGCGCGACGCCGTCCGACAGCGTGTCGTCGTAGTCGAGTACGTGGCCGGCGGTCGCCGCGAACGCCACGCGGGTGCTCAGACCGGAGCCGCCACCCGCCTCGCCGAACGCCGCGCGCGCGGCCTGCGGGGCGCGTTCGCCGGCGCCGGCGCACGCACACGCGAGCCAGTCGGTGAACGCGAGCCGGTACCCGTCGTGCAGCTGCTCGGCCGCCGGCACTCGCGCGGACTCGACGCCGGCAGTCACGCGATCCGGGGCACTATCCGACGGGCCGCCCGTTGGCGGTCAACGCGACGTCGACGTTGCCGCGGGTCGCGTTGGAGTACCGGCACACCTGGTGAGCAGCTGAGACGATCGACGACGCCTGCGCGGGATCGCTCACCGCCGGCAGCGTCACGGCGAGCGACACCCCGAGGTCAAATCCCTTGGAGGAGTTCGGCGTCAGCGACACACTTGCGTCGATCGACACCTCGCCGAGCTCGGCGCGCTCGCGGCGGGCGATGACGCCCAGCGCGCCCTCGAAGCACGCCGCATAGCCGATCGCAAACAGCTCCTCGGGGTTGGTGCCCGCGCCGTCACCGCCCATCTCCCGCGGGAGTCGCAGCCGCACGTCGAGCTGACCGTCGGACGAGCTGCCGTGACCGTCTTCGCGCCCGCCGGTGACGGTCGCGTGCGCCGTATAGATCGACTTCGCCACCGGTCTCACACGCTCGCGGGCGTGTCACCGTTCGATCGCGCCGCCGACCCTGCGTGCCAGCGCGTCGAGCGGCGGGTGCCGCTGCGATGGGCCTTGCCGGCCTGCTCGAGCTCCTTGAGCATCGACAGGATCTGCTCGTGGCCGCCGTTGGTCTGACGGGCCAGCTCCGCGGTGGTGATCCCGCCGGTGGCGCCCAGCATCGACTCGATCTTGCCCGCGGGGACGACCTCGGTGCGGGACCCGCGGCGGCTGCGGCGCCGCGGGGCGCGAGGCTGCGCTGCACGACGTTGTGAGGCGGGCTGGGTGGAGTGATCGCTCGAGTCCAATGCTGCGAGTGCAGAGCGCAACGCGGCGACCTCTGACTCAGCCTGCTCGATCGACCGCACCAGCTGCGCCCGCAGTTCAGTTGAATGGCTCATGAGATTTGATGCTATTGCCTTTCCCGGCGGTCCGGTGATTGGGGCAACAATCGTAGTCGGGCCAATGCTTCGCGCAGCGCGGCCGACGATGTGAACCTGACAGGCTCCATCCCCAGGCTCGCGGCCGTCTGCAGATTGGCAGGGGAGTCGTCGATCATCACAGTGCGCGCGGGATCGAGGTCAAACCGTGCCAGCAGGCGCAGGAAGATCTCCGGGTCCGGCTTTGCGACACCCTCGTGTGACGATACGACCGTGCCGGCAAAGCGCCGCATGAACGGGTACCGCTGCCGACGCACCGGGTACGTCTCACGTTCCATGTTGGTAAGCGCGTAACAACGAACGCCGCGGTGCAGCAGTTCGTCGAGGATCTGGACCGTGCCATCGATCTGCCCTGCGACCATCTCCTCGCTCCGCGTCCCCCACGCCTGGATCAGCTCGGCCTGTTGCGGATGGACCGCCGCCAGTGCGGCGCACGACTGCGCAAACGGCACGCCGCGATCATGCGCCGCATGCCACTGCATCGTGCAGACGTCATGCAGGAACGCCTCCATCTCCGCCTCGTCGGCGAACAGCTTGCGGTACAGGTAACGCGGATCCCAGTCCAACAGCACGCCGCCGAGGTCGAACACGACCGCATCGAACCCGTCCGTCGATTGCTCGTCAGGCGCTGGCATGCAGGCGATGGTGCCGCAATCCCGCTCGCCACGGTGTGCTGAACTACACACTGCGATGCGAGGCCACCGCCACTGCCGCGGGCCGGCTGCCAGGGCGCGCGCGTGGGTCTCGGTCGCGCTCGTCCTGGCCGCGCCTGCGATCACTGCCTGTGGCTCCGGTCACGCGTCTGCCACCAAGCACCGGTTGGTGTCGACGACCACATCCACGTCGTCGGCGACGACGACCGCGGCGGGCCCGTCCGTCACGACGGTGGCCGCGATCAGGCTCCACCCTGTCACGCTTCGCGTCCCCACCGCCAACCGCACGTCGGTGTTCGCCTCCCGCCACACCGTGCTGCTGCCGCGCGGGTGGACGGCGGAGGTGTGGGGGCTCGTGCCCGAGGCCAGGCTCGAGGCGTGGACGCCGGAGCACGACCTGCTCGTCAGCTCGCCGACGCAGGGAACGGTCACGGAGCTGTCGCCGCGCACAGGTAGGGCGGCCGCGCCGCCCGAACGGCGGACGATCATCAGCGGCTCGCGCAATCCGCAAGGCCTCGCGTTCGATCGGATCGGCGGCCACGAGGTGCTGTACGTCGCCGGCTCGGGCGAGGTCGACCGCTATTGGTGGAAGGGCCACAGCGTCTCAAACCGAACCGTGCTGATCTCGGGGCTGCCCGACAGCGAGCCCGCACAGGACGACGTCCACCCGCTCAAGGAGATCGTCGTCGGCGCCGACCACACGATCTATGTCGACGTCGGATCGAGCTCGAATGCCAGCCCCCGCAACTCCTGGCATGGGATCCCGCGCGCGTCGGTGCTCGCCTACAGCCCGAGCGGCAAGCTCAAGCGCGTCTGGGCCACCGGCGTGCGCAACGGCGACGGACTCTCGATCGCCCCCGACGGCTCACTGTGGACCGCCGTCAACGAGCGCGACCAGATCTCCTATCCGTTCCACCGCGCTTACGGCGACACCTCGGATGCCTACAACCGAGTGATCACGTCGTACGTCAACGATCACCCGCCCGACGAGGTCGCGCGGCTGACGCCCGGGCGCGACCTCGGTTGGCCCTACTGCAATCCCGATCCGGACGTGCATCCAGGCGCGCGGCGCACGCGGCTGCGTTACACGGATCTGCCGTTCACCCGCGACGCCCAGACCAACCCGCACGGCACGCGGCTGGACTGCTCCAAGCTGGCACGGCTGCAGGTCGGCCTCCCGGCTCACAGCGCCCCGCTTGGCTTTCACTTTCTCGTCGGCTCCAAGCTGGCGGCGCCGTGGGCCGACGGCGCGGTCGTCGCCGGCCACGGCTCGTGGGACCGCCACCCGCCGCGGCCGCCCGTCGTCTATTGGATGCCGTGGAACGGGCGCGCACGCACGCTCGGCGTGCCACGGGTCCTGCTGTCCGGCTTTCAGCAGCCCGACGGCAGTCGATCCGGGCGGCTCGCCGACGCGGTGCCGGGGCCGGACGGCGCGCTGTACGTGTCCGACGACCAGGCAGGGGCGATCCTGCGGGTCGTCCCCGCCCGCGGTGGTTGAGTCCTCCTCGCGCGCGGCACCTCATCGCTGTGTAACGACGCCCGCGCGGGGCAGATGACAACGCCATGGGCATCGCGATCCTCGACATCGACGGGACCCTCGTCGACACCAACTATCACCACACGCTGTCATGGGCTCGGGCACTGGCCCGGCACGATCTGATCCTGCCGCTGTGGCGGATCCACACGCACATCGGGATGGGCGGCGATCAGGTGATCGCGGCGTTGTGCGGCGACGACGTCGAGGACGAGTTCGGGGATCAGATCCGCGATGCCGAGGGCAGCGAGTACGCGGAGTTGATCGACGAGGTCCGGCCGATGGAGGGCTCGCGTGAGCTGATCGAATCGCTCAAGCGCCGCGGGCACACGGTCGTGCTCGCAAGCTCGGCCAAGGCCGACGAGGTCGACCACTATCTCGATCTGCTCGACGCGCGGGAACTGGCCGACGCGTGGACCACTTCGGCGGACGTGGAGAGCACGAAGCCGGCCCCGGACCTCGTCCATGCGGCGCTGCAGGGGGCCGACGGGGACGCCCGGGAGGCGGTGATGGTCGGCGACACCCCGTGGGACGTGAAAGCCGCACGCGCGGCCGGGGTCGAGACGATCGCGGTGATCACCGGCGGCTTCTCCCAGCAGCAGCTCGACGAGGCCGGGGCCGTGGCCGTGTTCGAGTCGGTCGCGCAGCTGGGCGAGCAGCTCGACGACACGCGCCTGCGATAAGGCGACGCGGCTACTGCGCGAGCGGCGCGTACAGCGACGGACGGCGGTCGGCGAACACGTCGGCAAGCTCCGTGTAGCGCTTGTCAAGCGCGAGGCCGAGGTCGAGGTCGGCCGTCACCGGTCCCAGCGTAAGCGCCTCGGTGCCGGCCTTCTCGGCAGCGATCCATCCGTCGGCACCGATGATCGTGGTGCAGCCAGTCCACGGCTGGTCGCGCTCGATGCCGGCGCGGTCGGCGCACGCGACCGCCATCCGGTTGCCGCGCGCGGCCGCCATCGCAATCACGACCTCGGCCGGCCGTTCCCCGTCGGGGCGCGGGCCCAGCGGCCAGTTGGTCGGCACCAGCAGCAGTTGCGTTCCCGCCAGCGCCACCATTCGCGTCAGCTCCGGGAACTCGACGTCGTAGCAGACGAGCACCGACAGCTTCCCGACGCTCGTGTCGATCACCGGCGGCGGCTGCTCCCCGGGCGCAAACCACAGCTTCTCGCGATCCCACAGGTGCAGCTTGCGGTAGACCGCTCGCAGGCCGGAGCGGTCGACCACGGCGGCGCTGTTGTAGGTGCGGCCGTCGGCGCCGCGCTCGGCGAAGCCGCCGGCGACGATCACCTCGTGGCGGCGCGCGGCGTCGGCCCACTCACGCAGGATCTCGTGGTCGGGCGCGATCGACAGCGCGGCGGCCTCCTCGGCGGACTCGAACACGTAGCCGCTCGTCACCAGCTCCGGCAGCACGATCACGTCGGCGCCGAGCTCGACGCCCTCGGCGATCGCCGTCAGCGCACGCTCGCGGTTGCGGTCCAGATCCCCGACGACGGGGTCCAGCTGCTGACAGCAGACGCGAGTCATCGACACGCACGGTACCCGTCGTCATCGCCGCGCGGCAAGTCGCCAACGCCTTCGCTGTGGGTTCGGCTACCGTCGGCGGCGATGGATCCGATCGTCTCCACCGAGTGGCTGTCGGGGGCCGGCCCGGACGTGGTGCTCGTCGACGTGCGCTGGTACCCGGACGGCCGCTCGCCGGCGGCCGAGTTCTCCGCGGGCCACCTTCCGGGCGCCGTGCTGGCGCCGCTCGACGACGTCTGCTCGGATCCCGCCTCCGATGCCGGCGGACGCCATCCGCTGCCGACCCCGACGGGATTCGCAGACCGGCTGTCGGCGCTTGGGATCGGCGACGGCGACATCGTCGTCGCCTATGACGACGCGGGCGGCGTACTGGCGGCGCGGCTGGTGTGGATGCTGCGGGCGCTCGGCCACGACGCGGCGGTGCTCGACGCCGGCCTCGGACCGTTTCCGGAGACCGGGGCAGGGCCGCCGCTGCCGGCGCGCAGGCCGCCGCTGACGGTGCCGGATGAGTGGCCGCCGCAGCTGCTCGCGTCGATCGACGACGTCGCCACGCGGCGCGACGGCGAGGTGCTGATCGACGCGCGACCGCGCGACCGCTTCGAGGGCGCGCCCGACCCGCTCGATCCGCGTGCCGGCCACATCCCGGGATCGCGCTCGTTGCCGTGCCGCGAACATCTCGGGGCCGACGGTCGCCTGCTCGACGTCGAGCAGCTGCGTGAGCGGCTCGCCGGCGTCGGCATCGAGGCCGGCGGTCCGGGATTCATCTCCTCGTGCGGATCGGGCGTCACCGCCTGCCACAACCTGTTGGTCGCCGAGCATGTCGGGGTCGGACGCGGGCGGCTGTTTCCCGGGTCGTGGTCGCAGTGGAGCCGCGATCCGGCGCGCCCGGGCGCGCCCGGGCCGGCGGGGTGACGAGCTCGCCGGTGCGGTTCCGCGCGGCGTCGATGGGCGATGCCGCCGCCGTGGCCGCGCTCGTACGCGAGCGCGAGCTGATCGATCGCGGCATGTGCGAGACGACCGTCGCCGCCGTCCGCGCCCAGTGGACGGCGCCCGGGGTCGAGCTCGCGGTCGACGCCGTCGTCGGCGAGCTCGACGGACGGGTCGTGTGCGGCGCGCTTGCGACCCGGGACCGGGAGTATGCGTACGTCGCGCCCGACCACGAAGGACGCGGGCTCGGATCACGGCTGCTGCGGTGGGTGATGGCTCGCACCGTCGCGCGTGGCGCCGTGCGCCACATGCAGATCGTCGGCTCCGGCAACGCGGCCGCGGCGGCGCTGCTGCAACGCGCCGGGTACGAGCGGGCTCGCTCGTGGCGGCGGATGGGCATGGCGCTCGATGACGAGCCGGCCGCCGCCGCGACGTGCGCGGGCGGTGCCGCGAGGTGCGCAGGCGGTGCCGCGAGCAGCGCGGGCGGTGCCGCGAGCAGCGCGGTCCGGATCCGCGCGATCGACGCCGCCGGCGACGCGCACGAGCTCCATCGGCTCGACGCGGCCGCGTTCGCGGACAACGCCGACTACGAGCCCGAGCCATTCGAGGAGTTCTGCGACGAGCACCTGCGTGCCGACGACTTTGATCCGGCCGCGTCGCTGGCGGCCACCGACGGCGAGCGCATCGTCGGCTACCTGCTCGGCGCGCGCCGGCGACGTGGGGTCGGCCACGTCTCGGTGCTGGGCGTCGACCCGACGGTGCGCCGGCGAGGAGTCGCGACCCTGCTGCTTCGCGGCGCGTTCGCGATCTGGCGCGCGCACGGGATCGGCCAGGCCGAGCTGACGGTCGCGTCCGACAACCCGGGCGCGGAGCGGCTGTACCGGCAACTGGGGATGGAGGTCGTGTTCACGCAGGACTGCTACGAGCGGCCGCTCGAAAGTCAGAGAAAGGGTGCGTACCTAGAACACGGGGCTTCGTCCGCTCTAGATTGAAGCCCGATGACCACGACGCAGTGGAGCGGTCAGCCCCTCCCCCGGGGCAGACACAAGCTGTCTCGTGAGGAGGTGCTGGCCTCGCAACGGGGTCGGCTTCTGCGCGCGATGGAGGAGCTAGTCGGCGAGTACGGCTACGAGTCGACGACCGTGCCGCTCGTGATCAAGGCGGCTCGCGTCTCGACCGCGACGTTCTATCGGTTCTTCTCCGACAAGGTCGACTGCTTCATCGCGCTCTGCGAGGAGCGCGGCGAGGGCCTGCTGGAGGCGCTCACCCCCGACGAAGAGGAGCAGCGCACGTACAGCGCCAGCGAGCGGCTCGACCGCGGCGTCGATGCGTACCTGCGCTGGTGGCAGGACAACCCCGCAATGGCCCGCGCCTATTTCGTCGAGCTGCCGGCCGCTGGTCCGCGTGCGATCGCCGAGCGCGAGCGCCAGTACGCGCGGTTCGCGGCGCTCAACCGGATCATCGCGGCCAGCAGCCGCGAGGGCATCGCCGCTGCCCCGGAGCCGCCCGAGGTCGACGTACGCGCCTCGGTGATCGTCACGACCGAGCTGATCGCGTCCGAGATTCGCCGCGGCAACGTCGACCGCCTGATCGAGCTGCGCGACCACGTGCGCCGGCTGCTGCTCAAGCTGCTCGGACCGGACGTGATCGAGCTGGAACGCTGACGCGGCCCGCGGGTGCGATTTGTCTGACGGCACCCGGTTTGGCGAACGATCCATGGCACGCGGCCGACCCGGCACCGGCGGATGGCGACCGCGTGCGGTTTCTCCCCGCGGCGCGCCGGACGGTCGCGTAAGCTCGGTGACATGAGCCGGACCATCGACATCCGCTGGTGGGGCCTGCGCTAGCGCAGCCCGGCTCATCGATGCCAACGGGCTGCCCGCACGGCGGCCCGTCACGACGGTTCTGACGCGCGCGCCCGCGGGCGCCCCTGTACGACAGGAGATACGCGTGTCAACCAGAGTCAAGTCATTCCCGCCATCGCCCGACGCCGCGTCGGTCACGGGCACCACGGCCGCAGTCGCCCCAGCTGCCGTCGTCCTCCGGGCCGAGATCGCTCGCCATCCCGAGCGCCATCGGGTGCTGACCGGCGACCGGCCCACGGGTCCGCTGCACCTCGGTCACTACTTCGGGACGCTGCGCAACCGCGTCGCGCTCCAGGACCTCGGCGTCGACGTGCTGGTGCTCATCGCCGACTACCAGACGATCGTCGACCGCGATAGCCCCGCGTCGCTGCCGGGCGACGTCGAGGAGCTGCTCGCCGATCACCTCGCGGTCGGCATCGACCCGGCGCGGGCGACGATATTCGCGCATTCGCAGGTTCCGGCACTCAACCAGCTGATGTTGCCGCTGCTGAGCCTCGCGTCGGTCGCCGAGTTGTCGCGCAACCCGACCGTCAAGGAGGAGGTGGCGAGCGCCGGCATCGCGTCGATGTCGGCGCTGCTGTTCGCCTATCCGGTCCACCAGGCCGCCGACATCCTCTGCTGCCGCGCGACGGTCGTGCCGGTCGGAGCCGACCAGCTGCCGCATCTGGAGCTGACGCGGTCGCTCGCGCGGCGCTTCAACCGCCGCTACTGCGAACGCGATGGGACCTTGTTCCCGATCCCGGAGCCGTTGCTCGACGCCGCGCCGTCGCTGCTGGGCACCGACGGTCGCAAGATGAGCAAGAGCCGCGGCAACGCAATCGCGATCGGCACCACTGCCGATCAGACCGCGCGGCTGATCGCGGGCGCCAAGACCGACGGCGAGCGGCGGATCACCTACGAGCCGGCGACTCGCCCCGAGGTGTCCAACCTCGTGCTGCTGGCGGCGCTGTGCCTGGACCGCTCGCCGCATGACGTCGCCGCCTCGGTCGGCGACAACGGCGCATCCGCGCTCAAGCGGCTCGTGACCGATGCGGTCAACGAGCGCTTCGCGCCGATCCGCGCCGCGCGGACAGAGCTGATCGCCGACCGCGTGTATCTGCGCGACGTGCTGCGCGCCGGCAGCGAGCGGGTGCGGGAGATCGCGGCCGAGACGCTCGCGCTCGTGCACGAGCGGATCCACGCCGTGTATGCATGAGGCGACTCAGCGGGCGCGGCCGACCGCCGTCAATGCGAGTGGACCCCGGGCGGCCCCAGGGTGGATCTTTAGGATCGGTTTAGCGCGTGGGGCCGACGCGCCGCGCAGCGTTGCCCCTGGTCGGTACCTGTGTTACAGATCGATCGTGGGATTCTTCACGGGCCGTGATCCCGGTAACGGCAGCGCCAGGCGCTCCGAACCGGCGATCGAGCGCGGCGGGATTCCGGATCGTGCCCGCGATCGGCTCCGGGCGCCCGGCAAGGATGGACCGCCGTTCACCAGCGGACTGTCGGTCAACGAGTTCGCGCTGCTGCGGTCGCTCGGACCCGAGCCGCTGGCGCAGGTGATGGGCGCGAGCGTCGTGCGAGCCGGCTGGCAGTACCTGCCGCCGCTCGCCCCGGGCTCGCGCGATGCCATTCCCCGCCGTCGCGGTGGTCTGACCAACTGGCAATACGCCCCGCCGCCGGGTCAGACCAATGCATACCTGATGCGCTACACGGAGGCGTCGGTGCAGCAGCTGCTGGCCTACAACTGGCGCGTCGAGGTCATCTGTGAGCTCGACGAGCTGACGAGCGCCTGGAACTCGGTCCGCGACCGGGCGCTGGCGCGGCTGTCACAAGAGGCGTACGAGGTAGGCGCCGACGCCGTCGTCGGCGTGCAGCTGAGCCGCTGCGACCACAACCTCGGGCTGCGCACGATCGAGTGCGTCGTCACCGGGACCGCGATCCGCGACCCGGGCCGCGAGCGGGACGGCGCCGAGCCGCTGCTCACCGACCTCTCGGTCCAGGACTACTGGCGGCTGCGCAGGAACGGGTACGAGCCGCTCGGCCTGGCCGCCTCGACCGCGGTCGTGTTCGCGTCGGCGCCACGCGAGCGGCGTCTCGCCCGGGCCCGGACCTTCTATCGAAACCAGGAGCTGACGGAGCTGAGCGGCGGCTTCCAGCTCGCGCGCGGACGGGTCAGGCGGGTACTCGGCGAGCGGGTCGCGGCGCTGCGGGCGGACGCCGTCGTCGGCGTCGAGATGGAGCACGAGGTGCACCGCGACAAGCTCGAGCTCGCGTCGTCACTGGGCTCCCCGGACCGGCGCGGATGGCACCGCGGACGCCTCGGGATCCCGTATCACGTCTCCGGCCGGGCCGATGCCGCGCGCGACGGCTGGGTGATCACGATGCACGGGGCCGGCACCGCGATCGCGTGCCGCTCGCGGTCGCAGCCGGCACCCGAGCCGCAGATCAGAATCGGAGGTGAGCGGTGAGCGATCACTACGACCCGACGTCGCTGGAGGGGATCCCGGAGTCAGGCCGCGAGCGCCTGGAGCAGAACCGCGAGGGGCTCTACACCTCGGACCTGAGCGTCAACGAGTTCATGCTCGTCACGCAGGCAGGGTTCGATCCGGTCGGGCTCGTCGTCGGCAGCTCGATCTTCCACACCGGCTTTCAGGTCGCGGGCCCGACCGCGAGCCAGGAGATGACCGTGCTCTCGGAGGCGATGTACTCGGCCCGTCACCTGGCGATGACGCGAATGGAGGAGGAGGCCGATCAGCTCGGCGCCGACGGGATCGTCGGCGTGCGCCTCGACATCGGCCGCTACGACTGGGGCCCGAACATGGCCGAGTTCATCGCGATCGGGACCGCCGTCAAGCACCGCGACGGCGTGCTGCACCGGGCGCCGAACGGACGTCCGTTCCAGTCGGATTTATCGGGCCAGGAGTTCTGGACGCTGCTTCGCACCGGCCATCGACCGGTGGGGATGGTGATGGGCAGCTGCGTCTACCACGTCGGCCGCCGCGGTCCGCTGAAGACGCTCGGCCAGACCGGCCGCAACGTCGAGCTGCCGAACTTCACGCAGGCGCTGTACGACGCGCGCGAGCTCGCGATGCAGCGGATGCAGTCAGAGGCCCAGGAGCTGGGCGCCGAGGGAATCGTCGGCGTCTCGCTGACCGAGCGCAGCCACGGCTGGGGCAGCCACGTGATCGAGTTCTTCGCGCTCGGCACGGCGATCATCCGCTCCGAGGACGCCGACGACTCAGGGATCGAGCCCCCGGTTCCGGTCCTTGATCTCAACGATCCCCGCTGATGTTCTCGAGCGGCCTGTCGATCAACGAGTTCGCGCTGCTGCGGGGACTCGGCCCCGAGCCGATCGCGCAGGTAATGGGAGCGAGCGTCGTGCGCATGGGCTGGCAGTACCTGCCCGCGCTGCAACCGGGGATCGCGGCATACGCGACGCCGGCCTTCGGCGCGACCGCGATCCTGAGCCAGAACCGGTGGGGCAACGCGTTCGGCGAGACCTCCCGTTCACAGATCCGCAGCTGGCGGTGGGCGACGCCCGTCGTCTGCCGGCTGGAGACGATGACCGACGCCTGGAACCTGGTGCGGCGCCAGGCGCTGGCACGGCTGACCGACGAGGCAAGCGAGGCCGGCGCCACCGCTGTCGTCGGGGTCTCGCTGCGGCGCACCGACCACGACCTCGGCAGGCACACGGTCGAGTGCATCGTCAACGGCACCGCGGTGCGCGCGCCCGGCACCGAGATCCGCCAGACGCCGCTGCTGACCGCCCTCTCGGTGCAGGACTACGCGAAGCTGCTGACCGCGGGCCAGGAGCCAATGGGGTTGGTCGCAACGACCGCGGTCGTGTTCGCCTCGCCCTCGCGTGGCACGCGGATCGGGCGGACGCGCACGATGCATCGCAACCACGAGCGCCTCGAGCTGTCAGAGGGGTTCGGCCTGGCGCGCACCTGGATCCGCCAGGAGCTGACCGAGCAGGTGGCGCGCACAGGCGGCCGCGGCGTCGTCGGCGTCGAGCTGACGCAGTCGATCGCCCGCGAGAAGCTGGCGCTCGCGTCCGCGATCGGCTCTCCCGAATACCGCGGCTGGAGCCGCGGCCGGCTCGGCGTCCCGTATTACGTCCGCGGTGCGGCCGGAGCCGAGCGGCGTGGCTGGGTGATCACGATGCACGGAGCGGGCACGGCGATCCGGCCGCGAGATGTGGGCTCGCCGTCGCGTGTGCGGATCGAGGCGCAGCTGCGACTTGGCGGCTGAGGGTGGCAGGGCGTTTCTCGTTCGCCGAGCTGTGCGCTGCGGCCGTTTGCCGCTCGCGGCTGTCGTCGGCTCAGGTCGGGCGCCGGTTGGAGCAAGCATGTGTTTTTCGCCATCCGACGCCGGCGGAGCGTGACTTGGTTGCAAGTGCTCGATAAGCGTGGATCGCCAGCCTTCTGGGCCACGGCCACCGTCGATTGGCAGAACATCCACCATTTGCCGCCGGCCAGGAGCCGCGACTGGCGACCCGGCGAGCGTCAGCTAAAGCAGCGGCACGTCGGCGGTGATCACCTCGTGGGCGTCGGCGGTCACCAGCAGGTTGTCCTCGATCCGGATCCCGCCGAAGCCGAGCATCCGGTCGACGCGGCTCCAGTCGACCTCGTCGCGGTGTCGGCGGCGCCGCTCGGGGTCCTGCAGCAGGGCCGGCACGAAGTACACGCCGGGCTCGACGGTGACGACCATGCCGACCTCGAGCGGCAGGTCGATCCGCAGGTTCGCAAACGGCGGCGGGTCGTTGCGACGCTCGTACAGCGGCTCGCCCGCGTCACGGACCCCGAGCCCGACAAGGTGGCCAATGCCGTGCGGAAAGAACAGGCCGGCCGCGCCCGATTCGACGAGCGAGTCGGCGCTGCCGCGCAGGATGCCGACGGCGACCAGTCCGTCGGCGATCGTGCGCGCGGCGAGCAGATGCACGTCGCGCCACTCGACCCCGGGCCTGATCGCGTCGATCGCCCCCCGCTGCGCGGCGTGCACGACCGCGTGTAGCTCGCGCTGGCTGTCGTCGAAAGAGCCGCCAACGCAAAACGTGCGGGTAATGTCCGAGACGTAGCCGAGGTGCTCGGCGCCGGCGTCGATCAGCACCAGCTCGCCGCGGTGCATCGCGCGGCCGCTCGGCATGAAATGCAGCACCGCCGAGTTGGGGCCGGTGCCGATGATCGTGTCGTAGCCCATCGCCGCGGCTCCGTGCCGGAACGCTTCGGCCTCGAGCTCGATCTGCGCATCGCGCTCGGTGACGCCGTCGGCGAGCACTTCGATGACGCGGGCGAACGCCGCCCGAGTGGCCCGCTCGGCGCTGCGCATCCGCTCGAGCTCGACGGCGTCCTTGGGTCTCCTGACCGCGCTCAGCGCCAGCCGCAGTCGCTCGGTCAGCGCGGCGCGGGCGGGATCTGCCGCGCCGTCGGGATCGCGTTCGGCAATGGCTTCGCGACCGGTCGGCGGCGAGCCGAGCCACACCGTGTGGCGATCGCGACCGCCCCGCGCCAGCCAGCCGCCGAGGTCGGCGGTCGTGCGCGGGGCGTGGTCGTCGTCGGCGACGCCGGACCAGAGGCGGTCGGCCTCGGTCACCGGCGGCGGGAAGTCGATCCAGCCCTCGCCCGGGTCAAACGCGAGCACGCCGCCCGGCAGCCGGCGGTCGGTCAGGTACAGGTATTCGGAATGGGCCTGGAACGGGTACGTGATGTCGGCGCGGCCGGGGATCTGGATCGGTTCGCCGGCGCCGATCAGGACGACGTCGTCGTGCAGCTGCCAGGCGTCTGCGGCAGCCCGGCGCCGGCGCGCCAGTTGGGTCGCGATGTCGGGCGAGTCGAGTGCGTCGGCCACCGTCCGCCCCAGCCTACGCCCCGGGAACGAGTGAACGGGCCATGACGGTCGCGGGCGACACGTCGCGTGGACGGCGGCCGGACGCCCGCCATGCGGCGGGCGCCCGGACGGTACCGGGGGCAGGTGGCGTCAGTAGCCCTCGACGTCGGCGCCGGCGAGCGCCTCCACTCCGCGGAACGCCGCCGGCTCGAATGCCTCGTCGTCCTCGGCGCCGAGCTCGGTCGCGAGCTCCGGGTCCAGCAGGTCGAGCGAGAGGTCGTCGAACGCCGGTCCGTCCTCGGGGATCGGCTCGGGTCCGACGATGTCCCGCGCCACGGACGGCTGTGGCCGGGTCCTCAGCACGAACAGCGCCACCAGGATCCCGACCGCGACCGCGATCGCGCCGATCGTGAACGCGAGGTGGTAGCCGCCGATCAGCGCGTCGGTGACCGAGGAGCCACCCGCCGCCAGCGACTGCGTGTGATTGGTGGCGATCGTCGACAGCACCGCGAGGCCGAGCGCTCCGGAGATCTGCTGCGAGACGTTGACGATCCCCGAGCCCAGACCCGCGTCCTCCGCGGGCACGCCGGCCATCGCGATCTGCAGCAGCGGCATGAACGCGGTCCCGATCCCGAGCCCGATCAAAAAGAACGAGACGCCGATCGTCGGGAAGAACGCGGTGTGCGGTCCGGTGCTCGTCAGCAGCACGAGGCCGCCGATCACGGCCACCATCCCGGCCAGCAGCACCCGCGTCGCGCCGAAGCGACCGACAAGGCGGGCAGTGATGCCGACCGACAGGATCGCGACGGTGATCGTCCACGGCATGTACGCCAGGCCGGTGTCGAGCGCCGACAGATGACGGACGTGCTCCAGGTACAGGGTCCCAAGGAAGAACGTCGAGTACATGCCGGTGACGAGGAAGCCGCGGACCACGCTGGAGCCGACGAGGCCGCCGACCGACAGGATCCGCAGCGGCATGATCGGGTTGCGCAGGCGCGACTCGAGCACGCCGAAGGCGCCGAGCAACAGCACCGACAGCGCGCCGAAGCCGAGCACCGTGTCAGACCCCCAGCCGTGGCTGGTCGCCTGCACGATCGCGTACACGCCGACCATCAGAGCGACGGTCACGAGCACCGAACCGAGCCAGTCGACCCCGTGCTCGAGCCCGAGACCGCGGTCGGACGGCACCAGCGCGTGCCCGAGCGCGAGCGTCGCGAGGCCGATCGGCAGGTTGACGAAGAAGATCCAATGCCAGCTGAGCGCCTCGGTGAGGACGCCGCCGGCGAGCAGCCCGAGCGAGCCGCCCGCGACCGACACGAACACGTACGCGCTCATCGCGCGGGCGCGCTCGGCCGGCTCGGGGAACTCGGTGACGATGATCGCCAGGATCACCGACGCCTGCAGCGCCGCGCCGAGGCCCTGCACAAAGCGGGCGCCGATCAAAAAGCCCTGGCTTGGGGCCACGCCGCACGCGACCGATGCGATCGTGAAGACGGTCACGCCGAGCATAAATACGCGCTTGCGGCCGACGAGATCGCCGAGTCGCCCGGCCAGCAGCAGGAAGCTGCCGAACGTGACCAGGAACGCGTTGATGACCCAGGTGAGATTGCCCTGGGTGAAGTGCAGATCGTGCTGGATCGACGGGAGCGCAACGTTCACGATCGTTGTGTCGAGCACGATCATCAGCTGCGCCAGGCAGACGACCGCCAGTGACATCCAGCGCCGGCGATCTCCGACTGACTGCAACGAGGAAAGAGAGAGGTGAGGCATGAAAACTGTCCAAACTGTTCGGGTTGGCCGAAAGGCCGGTGCTAATATGGAGGGCACCTCCGTAATACATGGAATGCATTCGGAGGGTTGCTCCGCTACGTACTATACGGAGGCAACCTCCAGTTTGTCAAGCGGTACATTCGGAACAGATCGATATGAGCACCCTTGAACACGCCCCGCACACCAAGACGCAGCGCACGCGCCCGATGCGCGCCGACGCGCGTCGCAACTACGAGAAGGTGATCGCGGCGGCTCGTGACGCGTTCGCCGCGGGCGGCTCGGCGACCTCGTTGGAGGAGATCGCTCGGCGCGCCGGGGTCGGAATCGGCACGCTCTACCGCCACTTCCCCAACCGTCAGGCGCTGCTCGAGGCGGTCTATGCCGAGGAGGTCGAGTCGCTCTGCCGGTCCGCGGGCGACGTTGCCGGCCTGGAGCCGTGGGATGCGCTCGTCGCGTGGCTGCGCAAGTTCGTCGGTTACATGACCACCAAGCAGGCGCTCGCCGCCGAGCTGCTCGACTACATGGACCGAGACTCGCCGCTGTTTTCCACCTGCCGCTCGGCGATGTACACCGCCGGCGAGCCGTTGCTCACGCGCGCGCAGGAGGCCGGGGTCGCACGCGCGGACGCGAACCTACCCGACGTGATCCAGATGGTCGCCGGGATCTCAAAGATCCAGACGGCCGATCCGCAGCAGGTCGGGCGGATCCTCGAGATCGCGCTCGACGGGCTGCGCGCGAAGTAGGCAGCCGCGTCGCTATCCGGCGCCCGCGACCCCGATCAGGTTGCCGGCGGGGTCGCTGAAGTGGCCGACGACGAGTCCGGCGGGAGACCGCTCCGGCCCCATCCGTCGGCTGCCGCCGAGTCGCTCGGCGCGCTGCAGTGCCTGCTCGACATTGGCGACGCCCACATAGAACAGCGCTCGGGGCGCGTAGCCGGCACCGCCGCCGATGCCGCCACGGATGCCGGTGCCGTCGGCGGCCCTCACCAGGTCGATGAAGCCGTAGTCATCGGGATCGGAGACGGCCGGCGCCACCGGCGTTCGCTCGTACGCCCATCCGAACAACTCGCCGAAGAACGCGCGCAGGCCGCTGGGGTCGCGCCCGATGATCTCGAAGTGGACAACCGGATCTGGCATCGCTGATCCTCCCAATGGCGTTCACAGGTGAGCCGACCATACCATCTGCAGTTGCAAAGAACAACTCTCTAGTTGTGAAGTACCATCTCTCTGCACCGGGATGCCGACGACGCGCAGCTACAACGACCGTTGCCCGATCGCCCGCGCGCTCGACGCCGTCGGGGAGCGCTGGGCGCTGCTCGTCGTCCGCGAACTGCTGCTCGGCCCGCAGCGATTCTCCGACCTGCGCCGGGCGCTGCCGGGGGCGAGCACGAACATGCTCACCGACCGGCTGCGCGAGCTCGAGGCGCGAGGCATCGTCCGCCGGCGCGCGCTGCCACCGCCGGCCGCCAGCTCGGTCTACGAGCTGACCGGCCGCGGACGCCAGCTCGAGCTCGTGCTCGATGCGCTCGGCTCGTGGGGCTTCGGCGAGCCGCCGCCCGAGTGCGGATCGCTGGGCGCGACCCCGGTGCTGCTGTTCCTGCGGGGCAGCTTGCGCGCCAACCCGGCGACGCCGCAGGTGACGCTCGAGCTGCAGCTCGGCGAGCGGGTCTGGACGGTGGTGGGCGATGGTGGCGACGTCGAGGTTCAGCCACACCCATCCGCATCGGCCGATGTCGCACTCCGGACCGATCCGGAGACGCTGAACGCACTCGTGTTCGATCCTCGCGGTCTCGACGCCGCGCTCGCCGACGGCGCCGCGGAGGTCGACGGCGATGTCGAGGCGCTGCGACGGGTGCTCGAATCGGCCGCGGTCGGCGCTCGGTCGCCGGCGGGTTCGTGATCTACTCGTCGCCGAGCGACCACGACGAGGAAGGTGTGCATGGCTGCAGTCCACCAAGGATCCGAGCTGGCGCGTCCGATCGCGCGGATCCGCGACGAGTTCCCGGCGTTGGCGGACGGCCGCGCCGCGCTCGACGGCGCGGCCGGGACGCAGCTGCCGACGGCGGTGATCGACGCGGTCACGACCGGCCTGCGCGAGGCGATGGCAAACGTCCACGGGCCGTTCCCGGCATCGCAGCGCAGCACCGAGACGATGGACCTGGCGCGCGCGGCGGTCGCCGACCTCGTCGGGGGCTCGTCGGACGGGGTCGTGCTCGGACCCAACATGACGACGCTCACGTTCATGATGGCCGACACGCTGTCGCCGGCGTGGGGCCCGGGTGACGAGGTGGTCGTGACCTCGCTCGACCACGACGCCAACATCCGGCCATGGGTGCTCGCGGCCCGGCGCGCCGGCGTGACCGTGCGCTGGGCCGAGTTCGACGTCGACTCCGGCGAGCTGCCGCTGTCCGCGTTCGACGGGGTGATCGAGGAGCGGTGCCGGCTCGTCGCCGTGACCGCGGCCTCCAACGCGATCGGGACCCGACCCGATGTGCGCGCGATCGCCGACCGCGCGCACGAGGCGGACGCGCTGGTCTACGTCGACGGCGTGCACGCGACGCCGCACGCGCCGATCGACGTGGCCGCGCTCGGCGCCGACTTCTACGCCTGCTCGAGCTACAAGTGGTTCGGGCCTCACACCGGCGCCGTGATCGCCGACCCGACGCTCCTGGCGCAGCTGAGGCCGCAGAAGCTGGCGCCGGCGTCAGACGAGGTGCCCGACCGCTTCGAGCGCGGGACCCCGGCGTTCGAGCAGCTCGCGGGCGTCGCGGCAGCGGTTGACTGGATCGCCGGCCTCACCGATGCGACCGGCACGCGGCGAACGCGGGTGCTGGCGGCGATGGCGGCGGTCGAGCGCTATCTCGACGAGCTGGCGGCCGCCGCGCGCGAGGGGCTGCAGGCGATCGACGGCGTCCGCGTGCTCGGACGCGCCGCGCGCCGGACGTCGACGATCTCCTTCACCGTCGACGGCATCTCGCCCGCGGACGTCGCCGCTGCGCTCAACGATCGCGGCGTCAACGTCTGGGACGGCGACAACTATGCCTACGAGCTGATGCATCGCTTTGGGCTGGCCGATAGCGGTGGCGCGGTCCGCGCCAGCCTCGTCCTCTACAACGACGACGCCGACGTGCGCCGGCTCGTCGACGCCGTCGCGCACGTCGCCGCCGCTCCTGGCTGAGCCCAGCTGGGCATCAAACGTTCGATATACGCACGTTTGGTATCCAGCACTTAATCGATCTATTTACTTCGATACGTGGTCAGTCGACGCGCAGCGGCGTCGGCACGATCGTCCGCTCCGACAGCTCACCGGCGCGCAGCACGCTGGCCAGCAACGGTCGGCCGATCCGCTCGGCGACCATCATCCGCTGCAGATCGGTCGCGTCGGCCAGCGGCTGTCCGTCGAGCTCGACGAGCACGTCGCCGACGTGGATGCCGGCGCGGTCGGCGGGGCCGCCGTCGACGACGCCGAGCACAGCGATGCCGCGCTCGCGGCGCAGGCGCTTGGCGATCGCCGGAGGCAACGGCGCCGGTCCCGCGGCGATGCCGACCTGGGCGCGATCGACGCGTCCCTCGCGGATCAGCGTGGAGACGATCTCCCGGGTCGCGTCGTTGATCGGCACCGCCAGCCCGAGTCCGACGCCGGCGACGGCGGTGTTGATCCCGACCACGCGGCCACCGCCGTCGGCGAGCGCCCCGCCCGAGTTGCCCGGGTTCAGCGCCGCGTCGGTCTGGATCACGTTCTCGACCAGCCGCTGCGGGCCGCGTCCAGGCCCCACCGGCAGCGAGCGGCCGAGGCCGGAGACGACGCCGGTCGTGACCGAGCCGCCGAAGCCGTTCGGGTTGCCGATCGCGACCACGAGCTGACCGACCCGCAGCGCCGAGGCCTCGCCGAGCTCGGCCGCGACCAGGTCGCCGCCGTCCGCGCGCAGCACCGCCAGGTCCGACAGCGGATCGCTGCCGACGATCGAGAAGCGAAGCTCGCGCCCATCGCCGAAGCCGACGGTGCCGCCGCGCGCCCGCTCGACCACATGCGCCGACGTCAGCAGATAGCCGTCGGTGGCGATCACCACCGCGCTGCCGGCGCCGGCGGCGACGCCGCGGCGCGTCCGGCGCGAGACGCGGACGTTGGCGACCGACGTGGCCAGCCGCTCGGCGACCGCGACCACCGTCGCCGAGTACGCGTCCAGCGCGCGCTCGGACTGGCGCGCGATCGACTCGGTCGCGGGGTCGAACACCGCCGTCATCTAGAACCTCACCTCCGCGTCGCGTTCGTCGGCGCCGCGCAGCACACGCAGCGCGGCGCGTTCACCGCCACGCTCGAGCGCGCGCTCGAGATCGCCGGTGCTGTGGATCGGGGTGCCGTCGACCGCCTGGATCACGTCGCCCTGCTCCAGCCCGGCCGTGGCCGCCGTCGAGTCGGACTCGACCTCGACGACGAGCAGGCCACCCGCGGCGGGAAGGCCGACGGCGCGCCGCATCCGATCGGCGACCGCCGGCGGCGCTACCGCCACGCCAAGGCGCCGTGCCACGGGCTGCGCGGGCTCGAAGAACTCCTGCCAGCTCGCGAGCGTCGACTCCAGCTGCGCGGCGCCGTCGCCGAGTGGCGCCGTCAGCTGCGCGGCGCGCTCGACGTAGCGGCCGCGGGCGCGTTCGTGCAAGCCGGCGCCGGCGGCAGTCAGCCGCACGCGGACGACGCGCGCATCATCGGGATCGCGCCCGCGCTCGATCAGGCCGGCGCGCTGCAGGCGGTTGAGGCGCACGCTCGTGGTGCCGGGCGTCCGGCCCGCGGCGGACACCAGCTGCTTCTGGCTCAGCGTCCGCGCCGGGGCATCGGCAAGCGCGTCGAGGACGAAGAAGCTCTGCAGGCTCAACCGGTCCGCGGCCAGCACCTCCTCGAGCTCGGCCTCGAGGTGGCGGGCGACGCGGATCGCGTGGCCGGCGAGATCCGATTGTGCTGTGCTCGATACCGTCGCCATAATCGTTTCGATCGAAATAAGCTAGCACATGGTTTTGGGCGATGTGACCCTGTACGCGAAACCGGATGTCCAGCAATGGCGCAGCCGGCTGGTCAAGCGCAGTGGCGCGCTCCGGCTGGGCGTGTCATGCTCACGCGCATTCGTCGTCTCGAGTGGGGGAGCTGAAATGAGGAACGTGGCGCGATCGACTCGCATCGCCATGGTCGTCGGCATCGTCGTCGCGATCCCGGCGCTGCTCGCCTCGACGGCGCTCGGCCGCACAGGTGGGGAGGCTGCGCTGCGCTCGGCTCTGGCCGCGCAGATGGCGCAGGGTCCACGCGACGAAGGGGCCTACGTGGTCGACCTCGGGACCGGTCACGTCGTCTTCTCCGATCGTCGCGCCATGCCGCTCCCGACCGCCTCGCTGATGAAGCTGTTCACCACCTCGACGGCACTGTCGCGGCTCGGGAGCGGTGCACGGCTGAGCACGCGCGTGTTCGCGACCGGCGCGCGCAGGGGACACACATGGACCGGTGACCTGTATCTGCGTGGCGGGGGCGACTTCACGTTCGGCACCCGCTCATTCGACCGCGGCGCGTACGGCGCCGGCGGCACGGTCCAATCGCTCGCAGCGAAGATTCGCCGATCCGGCGTGCGCACGATCCGGGGCTCGGTCTACGGCGATGCATCGTTGTTCACCGACGGCACCGGCAGCCCGTTCGAGCTGGTGCTCTGCGCCAAGCCGCTGTTCGGGTCGGGCTGCCCCTACGGTCCCGGCGGTCATTTCGAGCGCCCGATCCCCAATGGGCCACGGACGGCGATCAGCTTCGACCGCGGGCTCGCGAACGCCAATGGCGCAAAGCCCCAGCGCCAACCGGTCGGGTTCGCCGCCCGGGCGCTGGTCGCGGCGCTCAGGGTCGACGGCGTGAAGGTGACCGGCCGCGCCGGGGCGCGCAGCACCCCGCCGCTGACGACGCAGATCGCACAGACGCGGTCACCGAAGCTGTCGCGCCTGGTCGCCTTCATCAACCGGCCCTCGGATAACTACGCCGCGGACGTGATGCTCCGCGATCTCGGCGCGCGGCTGGAGGGCCAGGGCTCCGGGGTCGCGGGCGCGATCGCGGTCACCGACACGATGCGGCGCTTCGGCCTGCGTCTTCAGATCGAGAGTGGCTCGGGCGAGACGATCGAGGACAAGGCCTCGCCTCGCGCGGTCACGCGTCTCCTGGTCCGGATGCGCCACGGCTCGCAGGCGGCGGCATTCCGGCACTCGCTGTCACAGGCGGGTCGCAACGGCACCCTCAGACGGCTGGCGGGAACCGTCGCCGCCGGACGCTGCGCGCTGAAGGACGGGACCAGGGTCGATCAGCTGCAGTCCAGGAACACGCTCAACATCAGCGGCTACTGCCGTAGCGTCGGTGGCCGCCGGTTCGCGTTCGCGGTGATGATGACCGGCATGCCGATCAAGTTCGTGCCGCCCGACCAGCTGGTCTCGCCCGCGTACGCGCTCGAGGATCAAATCGTCAAGGATCTCGCCGGCTATCACGGCTGACGCGCGCTCGCGGCTACCGGGCGTCAGGCCCGCACGCCGCCAGGGTGGGTGTCGTGAGCGAAGCGGCGCCGTGTCGAAGTACTCGGCGAAGCGGATGACGAGGCCGTCCCGCAGCTCGAGCACCATCGCGAGCGGGAAATCCAGCCGGCCGCGCGCAATGCTTCCTCGGCCGTCATCACAGGGCGTTCGCCGGGCTCGTCATCGACGCCGGTGAGCCTATGGCATCGACGCCGGCAGCGAATGCCGGCGCGCGCGACGAGGTAGCTTGCCTGCCGTGCGCGCTGCAGCCGACATCGGCGTCGTCGGCGCCGGGATCATCGGCCTGTCCGCCGCCGATGCGTTGATGCGGCGCGGCGCATCGGTCACCGTGTACGAGCGCGGCGTCCCCGGCAACGGCCAGTCCGGCGGTGAGTCGCGGATCTTCCGGCACACGCACGACGACCCGCGCCTGATCGCGTTCGCGCGCCGATCGCTGCGGCTGTGGCGCGAATGGGAGCAGCGCTGCGGCCGGGAGCTCGTCTCCCGTGACGGCGTCCTGTCGCTCGGGCCGGGCGCGCGCCGGCGCCAGGCGACGCTCGCGCGGCATGGCGTGTCGGCGCGGTTGGTTGCGCCCGCAGAGGCATCTGCGGTACTGCCGGTGCTCGCCGCTTGCGACGGTTCGGACGAGCTGCTGCTCGACGACGACGGCGGCGTGATCCGCGCGCGAACCGCGATCGAGATGCTGCGCGCGGCCGTCGGCGACCGGATCGTGTTCGACGAGGTCGTGTCGGTGCGTCCGACGACCGGCGCCGCGGTCGAAGTGCGGCGCGGCGACGCGACCTCCGAACACGACCAGGTGCTGGTGTGCGCGGGACTCGGCACCGCCGGGCTCGCGCACGGCGTCGGCATCGAGGTGCCGCTGCGCGCCTCGCTGCACGTGCGGCTGGCGTTCGCGGTGCGCGGCGCGCCGCCGGCGCGGCTGGCGTGTCTGCTCGACGGCACCGGCGCGGCGGGCGAGCACGCCTACGGCGATCCGCTGCCGGGCAACGGCGCCTACGCGCTCGGCGTCGCCGAGGCGGGGATCCACCCCGATGGCGGGCTGATCGACCCCGATGGCCTGGCCACTGCCGCACGGCGGACCGTCGAGTACGCGCGGGCGATGCTGCCCGGGCTCGACCCAGCGCAACCGCGCGCTCGCCACTGCTGGGTGACCGAGCTCGATTGGAGCGCCGACGCATTCGCGGTGTGGACGGCGGGCGGCGCCCACTTCTTCCTCGGACAGAATCTGTTCAAGCACGCACCCGCGATCGGCGAGGCGCTTGCGGCGACGGCGATCGGCGAGCCGGCCGCGATCGACCTGTCGCCGGACGCGCGGCTCGGATCCGCGCCGGCTGACCGCTCGTAACGCCGCCGACACGGCACACTTGTCGACGTGCCGAACCTGGACCGCGACGGCGTCGCGCTCGCCTACGAGCAGGC
The DNA here is from genome assembly GCA_036273655.1 of Solirubrobacteraceae bacterium. GTDB lineage: Bacteria > Actinomycetota > Thermoleophilia > Solirubrobacterales > Solirubrobacteraceae > Palsa-465. The sequence goes on from DASUHF010000067.1 coordinate 27,788, forward strand.
GGGACGCGGCGATCCGCCGCTCGTGCTCGTGCACGGAATCGCCTGCCACCGCGGCTTCATGGCGCCGCAGCTGGATCACTTCGGCGCCGCCCATCGAGTCGTCGCCGTCGACCTGCGCGGCCACGGCGACAGCGACGCTCCCGCCCAGCGCTACACGATCGACGCGCTCGCCGACGATGTCGGCTGGATCTGCGAGCAGCTCGGGCTGGCGGCACCGGTCGTCGTCGGCCACAGCCTCGGCGGCATCGTCGCGCTCGCGCTCGCCGCCGCGCGCCCGCAGCTGGTGGCGGGCGCGGTGATGATCGACTCGGTGCTACTGCCCGCCCCCGGGCGCCTGGAGTTCGTCCGTGAGCTCGTGGACGATCTGCGCGGCCCCGATGGCGAGCACGTGCTGCGCACGTATTTCGCGACGTTCTTCGGCCCCCACGCCGATCCGGCACAGTCCGCGTGGATCCTCGACCAGGCGGCTCGCACCCCGCCCCATGTCACGAGCTCGATCTGGGAGGAATGGGTGAGTGGCTTCGACGACGCCGCCGCGCTGGCCCGCTGCCGGGTGCCGCTTGCCTACCTCGATGCCGGCACCCCCAACGCCGACCTCGACCGCGCGCGAGAGCTGTGCCCGTCGCTCGTGCTCGGCCGCACCGTCGACACCGGCCACTTCAGCCAGCTCGAGAGTCCCGAGCAGGTCAACGCGATGCTGGCGCGCCTGCTTGCCAACGTGTTCGCGCGAGGCGCTCCCCGACAGCGAACGACGGACACCGAACGCGCGATGGGCCGGGACCGCGACGATCGCCCCGGGAGCGACCACTAGCCTTCTGAACGGCCCGGCGTCCGCCCGGGTTCGAGGTCGTTCTTACACGACCGTTTCCAGTGATGGCAGCGAGCGACAACAACTCCGCAGTCAAGACGAAAGCCGCCTCGGTTGCGATCGTCTCCAACTCGTGCCTGATCGCGATCAAGCTCGCCGCCGGGATCCTGACGGGATCTGTCGGCATCCTGTCGGACGCGATCCACTCGATGATGGACCTGGTGGCGTCGGTGATCTCGCTGCTGTCGGTGCGCAAGGCCGACGTACCGGCCGACGCCTCGCACCGGTACGGGCACGAGAAGCTCGAGGATCTATCGGCCGGGGCGCAGGCGATCCTGCTGCTGATCGGCGCCGCGTTCGTCGCCTACGAGGCCGTGCACCGCCTGGTTGCGGGCGGTGCGATCACGTCGATCGGGATCGGCATCATCGTCGTCGCCGTCGCCGCCGCGGTCAACCTGATCGTCTCCGCGTATCTGATGCGAAAGTCGCGGTTGACGTCATCGTCGGCGCTGGAGGCGACCGCCGCCGATCTGCGCACCGATGCGTTCGTGTCGATCGCAGTGCTCGTCGCGCTGGTGATCGTCAAGCTCACCGGCGTTCACTGGCTCGACCCCGTTGTGGGCCTCGCGATCGGCGTCGCGATCAGCTCGACCGGCGTGCGCATCCTGAACGGCGCCGCCCGCCGGCTGGCCGACGAGACGCTGCCGGCTGCCGAGCTCGAACGGCTGCAGGAGGTCGCGCGGTCGTTCCTCGGCGCCGAGGTCGTCGGCTACCACGACCTCCGCGCACGCCACGTCGGCAACACCCACCAGGTCGACCTGCACCTGCAGTTCGCCGACGGCACCAGCCTGCGCCGCGCGCACGAGATCTCCCACGAGCTGCAGGACGCGATGATGGCGGTGCTGCCCAACACGACCGTGCTCGTGCACCTCGAGCCCGAGGAGCGCGTCCGGCCCGACCGCTTCCCGCAGCCGACGGCGACGCCGCAACCCGACGCGTCGGCGAGCGCGGCGCCCGACGCGCCGGCAAGCGCGCCGCCCGACGCGCCGGCGAGCGCGCCGCCCGTCGAGCACGAGCCGGCGCCCCGGCGCTGACCCGTCCGCGGGCCTGGGCTTGGGGTTTTCCTTTCACCTGCCGGAAGCCATCTCCCAACGCTCCCGCGTGCTGCGGGCGGTCGAGCAGCTCCCCAGGCACCGGTCTCCATGCCGATCATGTCACAACGAGTGTTATGGATGCGGACAGCCAACCAAAGGGCAACGGGCGCGTCGAGCGGCGTGCGCGCGGATTGTGGCGCGTCAGCTCCACACTGCATCTGCGGATAGCATTGCCTTGACGAGTTCCTCGAGCGCTGGTTAGGATGCCGACACAACGGTTATGACGAGGTCACATAGTGGCCTCGTAGCCGAAGGAGAACGTCATCAGCGTCGCCAACCGCCACCTCGAGGTGGCATATGCCATGAAACGCTGCGTCCTGCGCCAGGGGCTGGACGCGACGACCCTGCGGGAGATCGGCCGCGAGGCCGGGTTCACGACGGGCGTCATCACCCATCACTTCCCCGACAAGGCGGCGGTCGTCCGCGCCTGCTTCGAAACCATCTCCGGGGACTGGATCGGCGACGTCGAGCTGCGGCTGGCGCGTGCGGCGAGCGTGCACGAGAAGTTCGTCGAGCTCGTGCGCATCGCACTGCCGCTCGAGCCCGACAGCCAGCGCGAGTGGCGGCTGTGGGCCGAGATGTGGGCGTACGCCGGCACCGACCCGGAGTTCGTGCCGGTGCTGATCGAGGTCGACGCGCGCTGGGAGCGGCAGGTGCTGCGGCTTCTGTACGAGGCTCGCGGTGCCGGACTGCTGCGCGCCGAGGTCGACGTCGAGCTGCAGGCGGGGATCGTCGTGCGCCTGATCGACGGGCTCGGGCTGCGATCGTGGCTGAGCGGTGGCTGGGACCCGGCGCGGCGCCAGCTCACTCACCACGTGGCGTCGCTGATGAGCGATCCCGATGCCGAGCGGCGGCTGCTGGAGCTCGCCGAAACACCGCTCGCGGAGGCGGCGCGATGAGCGCCGCCGGGACCCGCGCGGTCGGTGCCGACGCAACCGGCGCGACGGCCGCGACCGTGATCGTCAACGGCACGATCGCGGCCGACTACGGGGTGGTGCGCACCGACATCCTGATCCGCGACGGCCGGATCGCGGCGCTCGGCGACGGTGACGAGCTGCGTCGCGACGCCGACGAGCTGATCGACGCCAGCGGGCTCGTGGTGCTGCCGGGCGCGATCGACCCGCACGCCCACTTCGAGGACCCCGGTCACACCGAGCGCGAGGACTTCACGACCGGCACGAGCTCCGCCGTCGCCGGCGGGATCACGACCGTGATCGAGCATCCACTCACGTATCCGCCGGTGACGACCGTCGAGCTCTACGAATCCAAGCGGGAGATGGCGCGGCGCAAGGTCGTGTGCGACTTCGGGCTGTGGGGCGCGCTGACGGCGCCGTCGCTGGAGCACATCGATGGCCAGTGGCACGCGGGCGCCGGCGGCTTCAAGGCGTTCATGCCGATCTCCGACCCGTCATATCCCAACGTCTCCGACGCAGAGCTGCTCGAGGGCATGCGCACGGTCGCGGCGCTCGGCGGCCTCGTTCTGATCCACGCCGAGAGCGACTCGCTGCTGCAGGCCAACCTCACGCGGCTGCGGGCCGAGGGCCGCACCGACGCGATGGCGCATCCGGAGTCCCGTCCCGCGTTCGTCGAGGAGGAGGCCGTCCACCGGGCGCTGTTCCTCGCCGCCCACGCCGGCGTCCGCGTGCAGATCGTCCACGGCTCCAGCCCCGTCAGCGTCGACCTCGTCGCCCAGGCCCGGGCGAGCGGGACCGAGGCCACGATCGAGGTCTGCCCGCACCATCTGCTGCTCGACATGGACGACTACCGCCGACTCGGACCGTGGGCCTGCTGCGCGCCCGCGATCCGCGAGCGAGAGCTGGTCGAGGGCATGTGGACGCGGGTCCTTGAGGGCCGCGTGCACAGCCTCGTCTCCGACCACGCCGCGTACACCTACGCCGAGAAGGAGCCCGGGTACAAGAACATCTTCGACTGCCTGCTCGGCTGCCAGGTGATTCAGGAGACGGTCCCGCTCGTGCTGTCCGAGGCCTACCATCACCGCGGCATGTCGTTGCCGGCGTTCGCCGCGTTCAGCGCGACCAATACGGCCCGGACCGCGCGCCTATACCCGCGCAAGGGCACGGTCCTGCCGGGCTCGGACGCGGACCTCGCGCTCTACGACCTCGACACCGAGTGGACCGTCGACGCCCGCTCGCAGCAGTTCTCCAAGAACCCGTGGTCGCCATTCGACGGTCGTCGAGTCCGCGCGCGTGTGGTCCGCACGCTCGTGCGCGGCACGACCGTGTTCGATGACGGCGAGATCACGGTGGCGCCGGGCCACGGCGAGTTCCTCTCCAGTCAGGACGACCACGTCGCCGTCGCCGCCCGGCCGGCCGCGGCGGCGGCGAGCGTCCGGTGACCCCGATGGCTGCGTTTCGCCTTGCGCTGATCAACCCCAACACCGACGAAGCCGACACGACCGAGATGGCGCGCGCGGCCGGCGCCGCGCTCGGAGACGGCGCCGAGGTGGTGCCGCTGACGGCGCGCCGCGGCGTCGCCGGGATCGAGACCAGCGCCGAATCGTTGATCGCGGCCGCCGAGACGCTCGCGCTCGTGCGCGAGACGCCCGACGCCGACGCGTATCTGATCGCCTGCTTCGGCGATCCCGGACTCGACGGTGTCCGCGAGGTGACCGACGCGCCGGTCATCGGGATCGGCGAGGCCACGTACCACGCGATGGCGAGCGTGTCGCGGCGGTTCGCGGTGATCACGACGCTGCGCCGTGGGATCCCCGCGCTGCTCGACGGGATGGAGCACTACGGCGTCGCGAGCCGCTGCGTCGGCGTGCTCGCGTCCGAGATCACGGTCGAGGATCTCGGCGGCGACTCGACTGACGCGATCGTGGCGGCCGGGCGCCGCGCGGTCGACGAGCTCGGCGCCGAGGCGCTGGCGCTCGCCTGCGGCGGCATGACCGACCTGGAGAACGCCGTCCGCGAGCGGGTCGGGGTGCCGGCGACCAACGGGGTCGCGTTCGGCGCGCTGCTCGCGCATGCGCTGTGGCGTTCGGGCCTGCGCACGAGCACCGTCGGCTCGCTGGCGCCGCCCCCGGGCCTCGCCGGCGCCGCGGACCTGTGCTAGCCGCGACCTTCCGCGAGTACGGCGGCCCGGAGGTGATGCGCTGGGAGCGCCTCGACGACCCCGCGCTGGCGCCCGACGAGGTGATCGTCGAGGTGCACGCGTGCGGACTGAACCACTCCGACCTCGATTCGCGCGCCGGCGTCTCGCGCTGGCCGTTTCGGTTCCCGCACGTGCTCGGCGCCGAGTTCGCGGGCGTGGTCGTCGCCGCCGGCGCCGACGTTCGCGGCCACGCCGTCGGCGACCCGGGACGATGGCCGGCCGCGCCGAGACGGTCGCGGCCGTTCGGGCGCAGGCGTCGATCCTCGGCGGCTGCATCGACCCGCACGGCGCGTGGCTGCTCGATCGCGGGCTGAAGACGCTGGCGTTGCGGGTCGCGCGCCAGCGCGAGAGCGCGTTCGCGATCGCGCGGTCGCTGGCCGCGCACGCCGAGGTCGAGGCGGTTGCGCACCCGTCGCTGGACGATCATCCCGACCACGAGCTGGCGCAGGCGCTGCTGCCGGGCGGCTGCCCGCTGCTGAGCTTCCGTGTGCGCGGCGGCGACGAGCGCGCGGTGGCGCTGCTCGGCAAGCTTTCGGTCGTGCGCCAGGCGACGAGCCTCGGCGGCGTCGAGACGCTCGCGAGCGCGCCGCACAACAACACCTCGCATCTCGGCCTGTCGGCCGACGAGCGGCGCGCTGCCGGGATCCTCCCGGGCACTCGAGCTGGCCGCGTAGGTCGGTCGTCGCGGAGCGGACCGTCCGCGGACTTGGGGGCTTCCTTTCACCTGCCGGAAGCCATCTCCCAACGTCCCCAGCCCAGGCGCCGTTCAGCCCGTCGTTCGCAGACCGGTCGCAATTCCCGCCACCGTCGCCAGCAGCGGCTCGCAGGCGTCGTCGTCTCCCGCGCGGTGGCGCCCCAGCAACTCGATCTGCAGGAACGAGAGCACGTCGAGCCACGCCCGGCGCGCCGCATCGCGGTCCAGTGACTCGGGCGCCGGCCTCGTCAGCCGCTCCGGCCTGGTGATCGCCAGCACGCGCTCCCGGCACCGGCGGTGCTCTGTCTCGATCGCGTCGTACAGCTCCGCGGCCGGCCCGGCCGGCTGGGCGAGCTCGAAGTAGCGTCGGCCGACCGTCAGGTCGACCGCGGAAAGCGCGCTCTCGAGCGACGTGATCAGCCCATGGAAGAACGGCCAGTGCGCGTACATCGTTCGCTGGAGCGTCAGGTCGCCGGCGCACAGACCGGCCCCCGCCCCGTACCACGAGGTGAGCCCGATTCGCGTCTGCGTCCAGGCGAACACCCACGGGATCGCGCGCAGGCTCTGGACCGTGCGGCGCTGCCCGCGGCTGGTCGGGCGCGACCCGATGTTCAGCAGGCCGAGCACATCGATCGGCGTGCACTGAGCGAACAGCTCGGCGAAGTCGGGGCGTTCGTGGACGAGCGATTGGTAGCTCGAGCACGCGGCGCCCGCGATCAGATCGATCTCGTCCCGCCACGCGGGCTTGGGCGGCGAGCCGGGCTGCACCGTCGCCTGCACGACCGCCGCCAGCGTCTCCTGCAGCGAGTCGAGCGCCAGTCGCGGGTCAGAAAACTTGGCGCTGATCACCTCGCCCTGTTCGGTGATCTTGATGCGCCCGCCGACGGTGCCCGGCGGCTGCGCGAGGATCGAGCGGCTGGCGGGGCCGCCGCCGCGCGAGGTCGAGCCGCCGCGGCCGTGGAACAGCCGCAACTCGACGCCGTGCTCGACGGCCTGCCACGCGAGCCGCTCCTGCGTGCGGTAGATCGACCACTGGCTCGCCGCGTAGCCCATGTCCTTGGCGGCGTCCGAGTAGCCGAGCATCACCTCTTGACGCCGTCCGCGCGCCTCGAGGTGGCGCCGGTAGGCGTCGTTGCCGTACAGCTCGGCCATCGTGTGGCTGGACCGCTCCAGCGGAACGCGCCGCTCGAACAGCGGGACCAGCTCCAGCGACGAGCTGCAGCCGTCCCCGGGGTCGGGCCCGCGCGGTGGCGTGAACAGGCCGCTGCGGCGCGCGAGCCACAGCGCGCAGAGCAGGTCGGACGGCTGCTCACAGTGGGAGACGATGAAGGTGTCGAGCGCCTCGCGCCCATACGTCGCGACCGCGCGCGCGATCGTGTCGAACGCGGCCGCGGCCTTCGGCGCGACGCCGCCGTCGCGGGCCGGCGCCTCCTCCTGCAGGCAGGCGTGGGTCAACGCCGCGGTGCGCTCGATCTCGGTGCGCGCGGCCGCGTAGCCCGGCAGCAGCACCCGGCACGCCTCGTGCAGCTCGGTCGCGTTCTCGCGGACCTCGAGCGTCGCCAGGTGAAAGCCGAAGATCCGTGCCTGCCAGATGAGGCGGTCGAGCCGGCCGCGCATCACGGCCGCCGAGCCGACGTTCTGGCGCACCAATTCGAGGTCTGAGCACATTTCGGTCGGGCTCTCGTAGCCCGGCTCGTCGGGCTGGTGACCGAGCGTCGCCGACAGCGTGTTGTCGACCCGCGCCTTGACGAATGCCAGCTTTCGGCGCAGCAGCTCCTTGGCCTCGTGGGGGTAGCGCGTCGCGAGTTCGGCAGCGGTCCGCTCAAGCTCGCATTCGTCGCGCGCCAGCGACTCGCGCAGCGCCTCACCCAGCGGCGCCTCGAAGCTGACCTGGGAGAACTCGCGCCGCAGCGGCCCGAGCCGCTCGATCAGCATCCGCAATGCGAGCTCTCGGTGCGCGCGCAGCGTCTCGGCGATCGTCGTCGGGCCGACGTTCGGATTGCCGTCCATGTCGCCACCGGCCCAGCTTCCGAAGCGCAGCGGCGCAGTGGCGCCCGCGTCCTCTCCGACGGCATCGCGGAAGTCGCGGGCGAGGTCGGCGCCCGCGTCGAACAGCACCGACTCGAAGAAGAACAGCAGCCGCCGCACCTCGTCGGCGACCCGCGGCCGCATCGAGCGGACCTCGTTGGTCGCATACCAGATCGACATCGCCTCGGCGAGCTCCTCCTCGAGCTGCCGGCGTTCGAAGCTCCCCAGCCGCGGGTCGTCGAGACCGTCCAAGCACGCCGACACCGCGCGGCGCTTTGAGAGCACCGAGCGCCGCGAGATGTCGGTCGGGTGGGCGGTGAGCACGAGCCGCACGTCGAGCGCCGGCCGGGCACCGTCGGGCGCCGCGCCGCGCATCAGCGATCCGGCGCTCGCCAGCCCTCGCGTCTCGGCCGCTCTGCTGAGACGCAGGCGGCGGAGGTCGTCGGCGATGTTCGCGATCGCCAGCTGCATCGTGCACGCGCGCACGATCGGCAGCGCCTCGTCACTGCCAAGCGCCGCCACGGCGGCACGCAGCGATCCGCCGGCCGCGTCGTCGCGGCGGAGGTCCTCGGCCCTGGCGTGCAGCTCGGCGACGGCATCGAGCAGCTCCTCACCGCCCTGCTCGCGCAGCACGTCGGCGAGCAGGCGCGTCAGCGTCGGATCGCCGGAGCCGATGGTGGCGAAGGGCTGTGGACGGATCGCGGTCATCGGCGGAGTAGACCCGCGGGGGCCCTCATGCGCAACCAATCACGGCGAATTTTTGCCGCGCTTAGCCTTGACTCGATACGTCGCCGGTGTGCTTGGATTCGTGCCGGGGGGTGATCTCGATGTAGCAGCGCCGGCCGTGAAGCGGCCGGTCAGAACCTCGCGGTCGGACCCGTTCCCCACGTGTCGGTCAGCGTGTAGCCGGTCGGCAGCGGATCGGACGGGTCGACGGCGATCTGGCTGCTCGCGTAGATCCAGCTGCGTCCGGTGATCCGCGGCACGATCGCATCGTGGTCGCCGACCCGAACGCGACCGACGATCTCGGCCCGGAACGTCGTCGAGAGGATGCCCTCGTGCACGTAGGACTGGCGATCGGCGAGCTGGCCGCGTCGGGCGAGGATCGCCATCCGCGCGCATGTCGCTGTCCCGCACGGCGAGCGGTCGAGCCGGCCGGGGCTGACGACGGTCGCGTTGCGGCCGTCGCCGCCGGCACGCGGCGGCCCGGTCCACGTCACGAACCCGAGCTCGCCGGCCTCCGGCAGCTCGGGATGCGACAACGACAGCTGCGCGGCGGCCGCCGTCTTGATCTGCTCGCCGAGCTCGGCCAGCCTCCCCGCCTGCTCGGGCACCAGCTGCAGGCCGTAGTCGGCCGCGGAGGCGAACGCGAAGAAGTGGCCGCCGTAGGCGACGTCGACCATGATCGCGCCGAGGCCGGGCACGTCGACGGCGGCGTCGAGTTGCGCCACGAAGCAGGGGACGTTGTCGAACGTCACCGACTCGCACTTGCCGTCGCGACAAGCGGCCGTGGCGAGCACGCGGCCGGCGGGCGTGTCGAGCACAAGCTCGCAGCTCGGCTCGCGCATCGCCACGATCCCGGTCTCGAGCGCAACCGTGACGGCGTTGATCGTGTTGGTGCCCGACATCGGCGGGTAGTCGGCGCCCTCCATGATCACGTAACCGAGATGGGCGGCCGGATCGCACGGCGCCAGCAGCAACACGGCGGACAGCGCCGGCTGGCCGCGCGGCTCGAACAGCAGCTGCCGGCGCAGCTCGTCGCGGTTGCGCTGCAACCACAGCTTGCGCTCGTACATCGTGTCGCCAGGCACGTCGAGGACGCCGCCGACGACGACGCGCGACGCCTCGCCCTCGCAGTGGGCGTCGACCGTGTGCAGAACCCGCTCGAGCTTCACGGCCACCTTTCGTACTCGTTGTGACAGGTACCGTAGTGCGGCGACAGCGCCGTGATGAACGCACTACCAACGTCGGCTGCGGAGGGTGGGCCGCGCTTTGTTTCGGCCGCGAAGCTGCGGGACGTGCTGTCGGTCGAGATCGCGACCGACGCGCTCGCCCGCGGATTTCTGGCGCGCGCGGGAGCGCAGCTCGAGGAGGTCCCGCGTAGCGTGCTCCCGGTCTCGGATCGCGCGCCCGGCGACGAGGGCGAGCTGCTGCTGATGCCGGCGTTCGGACCGGAGGGCGCGGGCCTCAAGCTCGTCTCGATCGTTCGCGGCAACGGCGCTCGGGGGCTGCCGCTGATCCAGGGCCTGTACGTGCTGCTGGCGCGGGACGGCCTCACGCCCGAGCTCGTGATCGACGGCGCGGCGCTGACCGGGATCCGCACCGCCGCCGTCTCGGCGCTCGCGACCAGACGACTGGCACGGCCCGACAGCCGGCACCTGGTCGTGTTTGGAGCCGGCGCGCAGGCATCGGCGCACGTCGCGGCGATGCGGGCGATGCTGCCGATCGAGCGCGTGACGATCGTTGCCCGCTCGCCGGCCAGCGCTCGCGCCGCGACGCTGGCGCGGGCGGTCGCCGCCGACGGCGTCCGCGCGACTGTCGGCACACCGTCCGCCGTCGCGGACGCCGACGTCGTCTGCACGTGCACGACGAGCACCGAGCCGGTGTTCGACGACGCACGGCTTCCGGCTGGAGCCCACGTCAACGCGATCGGCGCCTACCGGCTGGACATGTGCGAGCTGCCGGCCGCGACGCTGGCGCGGGCGCTGCTCGTCGTCGAGTCGGTCCCGGCGACGCTGGCAGAGGCCGGCGATGTGGCGCGCGCGATCGATGCCGGCGTGCTGCCGGCGAGGGGATTCGCGGATGAGCTCGTCGAGGTGCTCGACGGTACGGTCGGTCGCTCCGGGCCCGAGCAGCTCACGGTCTTCAAGTCGGTCGGACTCGCGATCGAGGATCTGATGCTGGCCCGCGCCGTGGCCGACGCACTGGACCAGGAGTCGACCGATCGGTGACATCGTTGCGGGCACGATGAGCGATCGAGAGCTGTGCTTCCGCGCGGTCGACTCGCACACGGAGGGGATGCCGACGCGGGTGATCATCGACGGTGTCGGCGTGCTGCCCGGCGCGACGATGCTCGAGCGCAAGCTGCGCTTCGAACGCGAGCGCGACGGGATCCGGCGGCTGCTGATGCGCGAGCCGCGCGGTCACCGGGCGATGTCGGGCGCGATCCTGCAGCCGCCGGTCCGTCCCGAGGCCGACTGGGGCGTGGTGTTCATCGAGGTCACGGGCTGCCTGCCGATGTGCGGACACGGCACGATCGGCGTCGCCACCGTACTCGTCGCCGAGGGCCTGGTGCCGGTGTCAGAGCCCGAGACCGTGATCGTGCTCGACGTTCCCGCCGGGCTCGTGCAGGCACGCGTGCAGGTCCGCGACGGCCGCCCCGTACAGGTGACGCTGCGCAACGTGCCTTCCTTCGTGGAGGCGCTCGACCAGGAGGCGGACGGCATCGCCTACGACATGGCGTTCGGCGGCAACTTCTACGCGATCGCCGACGCCGGCCAGGTCGGGCTGGAGGTCGTGCCCGAACGCGCCGGCGAGCTGATCGAGGCCGGCCTCGCGCTGATGCAGGCGGTCCCGGAGCCGGTCCACCTTGAGGACCCAGCGATCCGCGGCTGTCACCACGTGATCTGGACCGGGCCGCCGAGCGACGGCGCCGATGCGCGCGCCGCGACCGCGATCCATCCGGGCTGGGTCGATCGCTCCCCGTGCGGCACCGGCACGAGCGCGAGGATGGCGACGTTGCACCGCCGCGGCGGCCTCGCGCTGGGGCAGCCGTTCGTGCACGAGTCGATCATCGGCACCCGCTTCACCGGCCGGCTGATCGAGGAGATCGAGATCGGCGCAAGGCCGGCGGTGATCCCGGAGATCAGCGGGCGGGCGTGGATCACCGGCCGCGGCGAGTACGTGCTCGATCCGAGCGACCCGTTCCCGGAGGGCTTCGTCGTTGGCTGACGCGATCGTCGTCGGCGCCGGCATCTGCGGCGCCGCGGCGGCGCATTTCCTGGCACGGCGAGGCGCCGAGGTGCTCGTCCTCGACCGCGCCGGTATCGCCCTGGAGACGAGCCGTCACGGCGAGGGCAACGTGCTACTGTGCGACAAGCTGCCGGGTCCTGAGCGGGAGCTGACGATTCACGGTCGCCGGCTGTGGGTGCAGCTCGGCGAGCGCTTTGCCGAGGGACGGGTCACCCGCAAGGGCTCGCTGCTGCTCTCATCGCCTGGCGAGCACCCCGGCGATGCGACCATCGACGGGGGGCCCGCGATGGAGCCGGTCCCGGCGGTGGACGCCGCGCACGCCGGCGCCCTCGAGCCGGCACTCGCGGCGGGCGTGAACGCCGTTTTGGACCCCGACGACCTCCAGGTCGACCCTCCCGGGATGGCACGAGCCCTGCTGGCTGGGATTGAGGTCAGAGCCGGCGTCACGGTCCTCACCGCGGATGTCGGACGGGTGACGCTTGACACCGGCGAGCGGCTGGCCGCCGAGCATGTGCTCGTCGCGGCCGGCCCCTGGTCGGGCACGCTGACGGGGCTGCCGGTGCAGCCGCGCAAGGGTCAGTTGGTGGCGCTCGCGGCGCCGTCGGGGCTGATCGCGCACAAGCTGATCGAGGCCGCCTACATCGCCTCGGTGGCCGACGACGACGCCGGGCTGTCGATCGCGACGGTCGTCGAGCAGACGCTCGACGGCGACGAGCTGCTGGTCGGCTCCAGCCGCGCCCGCGTCGGCTTCGATCCGGTCGTCGACGAGCGCGTGACCGCCGCGATGATCGCGCGCGCGGCACGGTTTGTCCCGCGCGTCGCCGAGCTGCCGGTGACGCGGGCCTGGTGCGGGTTCAGACCGTGGCTGCCCGACCATCTGCCGGCGATCGGGGAGCTGCCCACCGGCGTCTGGACCAGCACCGGCCACGAGGGCTCCGGCGTCTGCCTGGGGCCGATCAGCGGCCTCCTGCTCGCGCAACTGATCTGCCGCGAGCCGACGGTCGTCGACCCGAGCCCGTTCGATCCGCGGCGCTTTCAGCGCTGAGCCACGCGACGGGCGAGCGCGGTCGCCTCGCGCAGCGACCGAAGCTCTGACTCGGTCAGCGCCAGCCGCGGCGGACGGCACGGACCACCGCCGATCCCAATCTCGTCCAGGGCCGCCTTGAAGTACTGCACGAGCTTTGCGGTCATGTCATAGCGCGCGAGCGGCAGCAGTTCCGCGTACAGCGGCCGCGCCTGGTCGAGCTCACCGGCGACCCCGAGCCGCCACAGCTCCACGCACCGCTCCGGCAGCACGACCGCGACTCCTGCGACCCATCCCGCCGCGCCCATGCAGGCACCCTCCAGCGCCCAGTCGTCGCCGCCGACGAGCACGTCGACGCCATCGCAGCGGCCGAGCAGCTCAGCGATCCGTCGCGCGTCGCCGGAGCTGTCCTTGATCGAGGTGATCGCCGGCAGCTCGCGCGTCAGGTCGGCCAACAGCTCCGGCTCGAGGTCGACTCCGCTTGCCTCCGGGTTGTTGTAGAGCATCAGCGGCAGATCGGTGGCGGCGCAGACCGCGGCGAGATACTCGCGCAGCTCGTGGCGGTCGGCCCGGTACAGCAGCGGCGGCAGCGACATCAGGCCGTCGGCGCCGGCGGCCGCCGCGTCGCGGGCATAGCCGGCCGCGTGCTCGGCCGATGGCGCCGAGACGCCGACGCACACCGGAACGCGTCCGTCGACGGCGGCGACCGCCGTCCGCACCACCTCGCTGCGCTCCGACCGGCTGAGGCTGTTTGCCTCGCCCATCGTCCCGCAGGCGACGATCCCGTCGACGCCGCCCGCGATCAGCCGCTGCACCTCGGCCGCGACCGCGTCGTGGTCGACGTTCAGCTCGCCGTCGAAGTGGGTGACGATCGCCGGATGTACTCCTCGCATGCTCTGCTCCTCTCGTTCCGGCCGCGTCGGGCCGCGTATCTCGTTGGAGGATGCAAGACGCGAGGCAGGAAACGCAACTTGGCGGTTACCCGATCCGGATCACGAGTTATGCCGCCTCCTGAACACCCGCCGAGCGGGGATCGAGCGGAAGCTCACCGGAGGCCCAATAGAACGGGTCGACCGTTGTGTCTCCGAGGAGCTGACGGCGAATCCGGGGCAAGCCCGACCACTCCGGCACGTTCTCGAATGGCACGTCGCGTGAGGTCAGCCACCGGTAGCTGTACGCCATGAACATCGCGCGTCGGATGCGGGTGCCGAGGTTGTCGCGCCGGCGGTGCCAGAGTCGTGCGTCGAACACGGCGACCGTTCCGGCGGGCCCGAGGATCGGCACCCCTTCGGGCTGCTCCTCGGTTGGGTATCGCGACGCCGTGTCGAGGTGACTGCGAGGCACCACTTCCAGTGCCCCGTCGTCCGGAGCCTCCACGTCGGTGAGGTAGACACCGACCTTCAGGGTCACCCTCGGCTGGTCGCGCCAGAGCAGCCGCATGTCCCGGCCCATCAGGCCGTTGTCACGATGCCACCGGTGGGCACCGGTGGGTGCGTGCGGAGGGTGGACGTCCAGATGGGAATGGTTAATGTAGACGTTGGGCGACAGCAGCTCGACGATGAGCGCCAACAGGGGTGGCCAGTCGACGATCGCTGTCAGGTCGCGGTGCTGCGCCAGGCCTGACAGTTGATGAAGCTGCCCGCCGTCGGTGGCCTCGTCGGAGCGGACCGCCACCTCGTCCACCGCCCGAAGCAGACGGCGAGACATCGGCCTGTCGAGAACTCCCACGATGGACCAGCCTTCCTCGGCCACCGTCTCGGCCATCCTCGAGGTAATCGTGCCTGCTGGTTTGGTGTAGGTCATGCCGCCAGTCAAGACAGCGCGGTGTTGCCAGCGCGTATGTTGGTCTCGATATGCCGACGATATGCGCCGTCCTCCACGTAGGCGCGCACCACGTCCTCGAGTCCCACCACTCGGCTGCCCTTGACCAGCACCGCGTCGCCCGAGCCGATCGTTCGCAGCAGGTCGACCGCCTCGTCCACACTCGTCACGTACGCCTCGCCATAGAGCCGGGTCGCGTACCCCACCACCTCGATCCCGAGCTCCTGCGCCACGCGGGCGATCCGGCGATGCTCGGATTCGCTTCGGTCACCCAGTTCGGCCATCAGCCCGAGGATCGCGAGCTTGCGTTCGCCCGGCAACGAGGCCAGCGACCGCACGGCCGCCTCGGTCGAGGCGGGGATCGCGTTGAAACAGTCGACGACCAGGATCGGACGGCCGGGCACGTGATGGACCTCCATGCGCCACGGTGAGCCGCGGCTGACCGCCAGTGTCGCCGCCACGGCATCGACGGGGACCCCACACCACAGCGCGACCGTCGCGGCGGCCAATGCGTTGGGGACCTGGTGCACGCCGTGCAACGCCAGCCGGACGTCGGCCTGCCCCCACGGCGACGACAGTCGAAATCGTGCATGCAGGTCCCGGTCGAGGGCGACGTCGTCGGCTCGGACATCGGCGTCGGCACCCACCGCATAGCCGAGCACGGGACATGCGCTGAGCGACGCCATGGCTCGGACCCTGGGGTCGTCGAAGTTCAACACGGCGAGGCCCGATGCCGGCAGGGCGGCGACGAGCTCGCCCTTGGCGCGGGCCACGACGTCGAGGTCGCCCAGGTATTCCATGTGCGCCATGTCGACGCTGGTCACAACGCCGACGTCGGGACGAGCGACCTCGGCTAGGCGCTCGATGTCTCCGACACGCCGGACCCCCATCTCGAGCACCACCCACCGCGCAGCCTCCGGTGCGTTGAGCAGTGTCAGCGGGAGACCGAGCTCGTTGTTGAACGAACGCTCGCTCGCGGCGGCGCGGAACATCGACGACAGACAGCCGGCCAACAGATCTTTGGTGGTCGTCTTGCCGACCGACCCGGTGATGCCGATCGCGCCGCCGACTCGCTCGCGGCCCAACGCGCCGAGGCGCAACAGCGCGGCGGCCGTGTCGCGGACTCGGATCGCCGTCCCGCCGACCGGCTCCTGCGCCGTGAGATACGCCGCCGCGCCAGCCTCGAGCGCGGCCGGGATGAAGGCGTGGCCGTCGCGCTCGGCCACGATCGGAGCGTAGAGCTGCCCCGGGCGGATCGTTCTCGAGTCGATGCTCGCCCCTTCGACACTGACTTCGGGACCCACCAGCTGCCCGCCCAGATACTCCGCTAGCTCAGCTGCCGAAACGCGCATGGGTCACCTAGCGGATCGGAAAGTCGAAGTAGGTGTCCGGATACGGCTCGTCCTTGAGCGTGTAGTGCCACCACTCGCGGGCGTAGGAGTCAAAGCCGCAGGCGGTCATGATCGAACGCAGGTGCAGCCGGTTTGCCGCTTCGGCCTCGGTGACCCCTGAGGCGCCGTGATGCGACACCGCATCCATCAGATCGAAGTGACCGCCCATCGGAGCAAGCTCACCGGTGGCCAGGTCGTAGAGCGTCAGGTCGACGGTGCCGCCTCGGCTGTGGCCCGACTTGGCGGCGACATATCCGTTCGCGACCATGTCGGTCCTGTCGATGTTCGGATGGTGCCGGAGCTTCGCGCGGCCGTCCTCTGGCTGCTGCACCCAGCGCAGGAAGCAATCGACGGCCCGTTGTGGGCGATAGCCGTCCCACAGGAGCAGGCCGAACCCCATCGAGCCCGCCTTCGCTCGAGCGCGTCTGAGGGCTGCGCACAACGCGGTCGTGCCGACGATGCGATTCACTCCGTATCCGTCCACCGGCTTGCCGGTGAAGTTGTCCCAGGTGGCGTACTTGGCGTCCCACCGGATACCGGACACGCGCTCGTCGACGAATGCGAAGTCCTCCTTCATCGCCGCGTTCCCGTCAGCGTCAACGACACGATTCGATCGATCACGTCGGCAAAGGACACCCCCGCCGCGGCCATCATCCTCGGATAGCGGCTGTACGACGTCATTCCGGGGAACGTGTTGACTTCGTTGAGCACGACTTGTCCCTCGTCGGTGAGGAACATGTCAACGCGCGCGAGCCCGCTGCATCCCAAGGCGCGGTAGATGGCCTTGGCAGTGTCCTGCACCAGCGCCCGTGCGCTCGCCGAGATGTCCGCGGGGACGATCACCGTCGCGTTGTCCGAGCCCTGCTCGGGCTGGCGTTCCTGGTGGATCCGGAAAAAGCCATCGGACAGCGCGATCTGATCGATCTCGCCCGCGAACAGGTCGATGCCGTTGCCGTAGATCGCGCATCCGACCTCGCTGCCGGCGACCGCATCTTCGATCAAGACCTTCGAGTCGTATCGCCGTGCCGTCCGAACCGCGTCCGGGAGCGCTTCGCCGCGGAAGACCTTGGTGACGCCGAACGACGACCCCGAGCGGGCCGGCTTGACGAACACCGGATACGCGAGCTGGTCGGCATCGACGTCCTCCTCCGCCGTCACGGTCCGGAACGTCGGCGTGGCGATTCCCGCGCTCCTGGCCACGATGTACGCAAGCGACTTGTCCAGGCACAGGGCAGAGCTTTGGACATCGCAGCCTGCATAGGGGATGCCGGACAGCTCCAGCAGCCCTTGGATCGCTCCGTCCTCACCGAACCTGCCGTGCAGCACGGGGAGCACCAGGTCGAGCCCGACCTTCTCGTATCGGGCGGGCGGTCCCTCGTCCAGGACCAGCAGGCCAGCGGCGCTTCGATCCGGCGACAGCACGGCCGGGCGCGCGGTGCCGTTCTCCCAATCCTCGTCGGGGCCGTCGCACAGCTTCCACGCACCGCCCCTCGTGATCCCGACGTAGAACGGCTCGTATTTGTCTGCATCGAGATGCTTCGCGACCTCTCGCGCGGACTTCACGGAGATCGGATGCTCCTCCGAGCCGCCCCCGAAGATGACACCGACCTTCAACTTACTCATGCCGGTCCTGGCGTTCGAACTTGAGGCAGTTGGTGATCGTGTTTTCGACGGTGTCGTGCAGGGCATGGTCCGTGTAATAGGCGGTGTGGGGACTGATCACCACGTTCGGCAGCTCGTGCAACCGCAGCAACAGTTGGCTCTCGACCGGCTTGGCGCGGCAGTCGGCGTAGAAGATCCCTTCCTCTCCTTCGAGAACGTCCAACGCCGCCCCGCCCAAGCAGCCGCGCTCCAACGCCGAGACGAGTGCCTCGGTGTCGAGCAGGGCGCCGCGTCCGGTGTTCACGATCACAGCGCCGTGCTTCATCTGCTCGATCCGGGCGCGATCGAGGAGATGGCGTGTCTCGGCCGTCAGCGGTGTATGGAGCGTGACGATGTCGCTGCGCTCGAGCAGAGTGCCGAGCGCGACATAGTCGGCAGGGATCTTGGGTCGGGTGTCATAGGCGAGCGTCTCGCAGCCAAAGCCTCGCAGCCGCTCCATCACCGCTCCGCCGATACGGCCGGTGCCAATCACGCCGACTGTCAGGTCGCGCAGCTCTCTGCCGCGGACCTCGTTCAATCGGTAGTCATGAGCGTCGGTGCGCCTGATGCCGGCTTTGGCATGCCGGATCGCCATGAGCATCAGCATCAGCGTGTAGTCGGCGACGCTGTCGGGCGAGTAGGCTACGGTTTCGACGCAGATGCCCACGCTCTCCGCGTAGTTCACGTCGACGTGGTTGTACCCGACGCTTCGTGTGGAGATGTACGTGACGCCGGCGTCGCTGAGCGCGCGCAGCGTGGCGTTCGTGACGTTCGTCTTGTGACCGATGCTGATACATCGGTTCCCGCGTGCAAGTGCGACGTTGTTGTCAGATGCGGCCGCCTCGGTGATCGTTGGAGCGACACCGAGGCGCGGCGCCATCTCCCGGAACAGGGCGGCCTCGTCCGGCCCGCATCCATAGATCGTGATTCCCATCGTCGGGGCGGCCGAGTCCGACGACGCCGGCAAGCGGGTGCGGTGAGACACACGTCGTGGTGGTGCAGTGCGGATCATGTGTTCAGTGAAAGGGTCGGTGTGTTGCCAGCGCGTATGCGCTTTTCGATATGGCGGCGATATGTGTCGGCGTGGCGGCCGGTGGTGCGCGGACCGGTGATCAGGTCGTGTGCCGAGGGGGTAGCCGCGGGCGGCCATTCCGGCCGTGGCCATCCCGCCCTCGGCTACCCGCCGAGCTGGGGGCGGCGATCGTGGGCACACCGCTCGCCGGAGCGACGGAGTGGACCAGCTGCTCGGCGGCCACGCCCGCGGCGGCGAGGCTCACCGAGGTGTTGTCGTTGCCCCATTGCCCCAGCACGACGCCGACCGCGGTCTGCCGATGGCCGTGGACCGTGACGCGGGTGAATGAACGCCAAGCACGCCCCCGCCGCGCGGTCCGAGCCGGTCTTGCCGGCGTAGCCGTCGGCGATCACGGGGTTGGTATTGACGAGCGTGCCGGCGAATGGCAGCGTAACGCTGGGCATCGAGACGATCTGGCGGAAGATCGCGAAGTGCATCGCGTGCCGGAAGACGCGGAGTTGATCGGCGGCGGTCGACACCGTGCTCGGATCCAACCCGCTGGGATCGGTGTAGGTCGTGTGGTCCATCCCGAGCGAGCGCGCCTCGGTGTTCATCTCCGCGATGAATCGCGCCTCGCTGCCCGCCACCCGGGCAGCGAGCAGCCGCGCGATGTTGTTGCCGGAGGGGATCAGCAGTGCCTCCAGCAGCTGGCGCTCGGTCAGCTGCTCGCCCGCCTGCACCGGCGCAACCGACTGCTCGTCGGCAGCCTCCTCGGCCTCGGCCTGTGCCTCGGCGGGCGTGATGGTGATCGTGAATCCGTCCTGTGCGCCGGTGAGCGGGTAGCGCTCGAGGGTCAGGTAGGCCGTCATCACCTTCGCGACGCTGGCGATCGGGACGGGCTGCTCGTGCGGACTCGCCGCCGGCCGCCCGTCGCCGATCACCAGCGCCGCCTGTCCGCGCGCCGGCCACCGCACCGGGGACACGGAGGTGCCGTTGTCGTTCAGCATGCTGCCCCTGTCGTTGAGCATGCTGGGCGCGTTGACCGTGCTGGGCTTGCCGTTGAGCAGTGCAACCGCGGCCACAAATATCGCGCCGAGAAGGGCCGCGACGATTGCGACGGGGAGCACGCCGCCACGGCGGACGCGGTACACCGTGCGCTCGGGACGACGGACGGCCGGTCGTGCCGGTTGCCTGTAGGACACGCCTCCAGTCAAGGCAGCATGGCGTTGCCAGGGCGTATCTGCTTTTTGATATGCCGACGATATGTCCGGCCTGGCAGCATCTGGAGCATGCGTGTGTTGATCGTCGAAGACGAGCCCTATATGGCAGAGGCCATCCGCGATGGCCTACGCCTGGAGGCGATCGCGGCCGACATCGCCGGCGACGGCGATACCGCGCTGCAGCTGCTGAGCGCCAACGGCTATGACATCGCGGTCCTCGACCGCGACATCCCGGGACCCTCCGGAGATGAGGTCGCGGGATGCATCGTCGCCTCGGGCAGCGGCATGCCGATCCTCATGCTCACCGCCGCCGACCGCCTCGACGACAAGGCCTCCGGGTTCGGACTTGGCGCCGACGACTACCTCACCAAGCCGTTCGAGCTCCGAGAGCTTGTGCTCCGTCTCAGAGCGCTCGACCGCAGGCGCGCCCACAACCGGCCACCGGTGCGAGACCTCGCGGGCCTGCGGCTCGATCCGTTCCGCCGGGAGGTCTACCGCGACGGCCGTTACGTCGCGCTGACCCGCAAGCAGTTCGCCGTGCTCGAGGTCCTGATCGCCGCCGAAGGCGGCGTCGTCAGCGCCGAGGAGCTGCTGAGGCGGGCGTGGGATGAGAACGCGGACCCGTTCACCAACGCCGTGCGCATCACGGTCTCGGCGCTGCGCAAACGTCTCGGCGAACCCTGGATCATCGCCACCGTTGCCGGCGTCGGGTATCGGATCGACACGCAACCGGACACGGAACGGTGAGGGAGGAGACTGTGGACAGAGCCCCTGGTTTGAGCGTTCGACTCAAACTCACCCTCAGCTACGCCGGCTTCCTCATGCTTGCCGGTGCCTTGATGCTCGCCGCCGTGTGGGTGGTCGTTCTGCGCTACATCCCTGACGGTGCGCTCTTCCACATGCATCCCTCGTGGTGGTTCGTCATCGACCGCTCCGACCCTCTGAACGGGTTCGGCTCGATCGCGGCGATCGTGCTCGGATCCCTGCTGGTGTTCGGTCTCGTCGGAGGATGGCTGCTCGCCGGCCGGATGCTCGGCCCCCTGACCCGCATCACCGACGCCACCCGTATCGCCGCGACCGGGTCACTCGGCCATCGAATCCGGCTACCGGGCCGCAGAGATGAGTTCCGAGAGCTCGCCGACGCCTTCGACACGATGCTCGCACGGATCGAGGCACATGTCGCCGAACAGCAGCGATTCGCAGCCAACGCCTCTCACGAGCTGCGCACGCCGCTCGCCGTCATGCAGACCCTTCTCGAGGTGGCCCAAAACGATCTCAACGGTGACACTGGTGAACTCGTCGACCGCCTCCACGCCGTCAACACGCGAGCGATCGATCTCACCGAGGCGCTGCTGCTGCTCAGTCGCGCCGACCAGCGCTCCTTCACCCCAGTACCGGTCGACCTGTCCCTGATCGCCGAAGAGACCGCCGAGACGCTCCTCCCCCTCGCCGAGAAGCATGGTGCCGCGATTGAGACCGCCGGCGACATGACACCCACCATCGGCTCACCCGCGCTCCTGCAGCAGCTGACGACGAACCTCGTGCACAACGCGATCGTCCACAACCTCCCCGGACAGGGCACCGTGTGGGTCACGACCAGCGCTCACCCTAAGAGCGTGGAGCTCACGATCGAGAACACGGGCGAACGGCTCACCCCACAGTTGGTGTCCACGCTCGCCGAGCCGTTTCAGCGCGGCACCAGACGCATCCGCACCGACCACGCCGGCGTCGGCCTCGGCCTGGCGATCGTCAAGAGCATCGCCCACGCACATCACGGCACCCTCACCCTCAGCCCCCGGGCCGCCGGCGGGCTGTGCGCCACGGTGCGACTGCCGGCCACGCCACCGGCCACCGGCAGCTGACGATCACGGCCTCTTATCCGACGGCGGCGCGATCAGGCGACCACCGGTGCGGTCGGCTCGAGCCGCTCGGCGACGATCCGCCACGTCCAGACCGCGCCCGCGTAGATGAGCACCGCAATCACCGTGGCCGCGCTCACCACCATTCCCGCGGCGGTGGCGGCGACGAGATTCGTGGCGCCGAGGGCGGCGACCGTCGCGGCCGGTCCAGTGCCCACCCCGAGCGGCAGGAGGCCCACCGCCCCCATCGTGAAGAGCACGAGGCAGACGTGGGCGGGATCGGTCGGCAACCCGAATCCGCCCAACACGATCACGGTCCGCAGGAACGCCATCGCGGTGAACGCGGCCACGATCAGGGTCAAGCGAGTACGCAGCCCCGGGTTGGCGAGGACGCCGAGGCCGGCGGTGAGCTTGCGATCGCGGAAGCGACCGTAGAGGAGCCGGAGCGCCGTGAGGATCGCGAGCGAGCCGCCGAGCATCGCCCACGGCGTCCAGGCGGGGATGATCCCGACCACAGTCGAGCCGAACGCCGCCAGGATCGCCGAGCCGCACACCTCGAGCATCACGATCGGCGCATCGCAGAGCGCGAGCTGGGCGACGGTGGGCGACCCACTCCCCCCGAAGCGGCGCAGCAGGGCGATCCGGGTCGGTATCGCGGCCTGCCCCTGCACGGTGCCGGCGAGAAAGGCGCCGGCGTTCGCGGCATGGACAGCGCGGGTCTCCAGCCTCTTGCCTCCGGCCGCACCGAGCACGATGCGCCACGCCTCGGTCCGCAGCGCGAGGGTCACCAGGTGCGCCCCGACCGCCGCCGCGAGAACCCACGGCGGCACCACGGCGAACGCCGCGAGGAACGAGCCGCCCCGCGCCGCGAGCAGGTACACGATCATCCCCACCGCGCCGCACGGAACCAGGGCGGACAGGATCCTGCGCGGCGGCGCGCTCATACGCGTTGCCCCGGCGACGATGCGAGAGCACCACGGCAGTCGCCGCAGCGATGCGCCGGTCGCCCCTGTGCCTCGGGCGAGACTCTTGTCCCCACGTGTGGCTTCATTGCCCGTTCTGCCTCCTCCGCCCATCCTGACGAGCCCATGTGAACTGAACGTGAGAGGACGGCGTCAACGTCCACGCCGGGCCCCGACGCCGACCGGAGCCGGATCGAGACCCGATCCGCCAGGCCCTCAGTCGGTCAGTCAGTGCCGCTGCTGGGACTCGAACCCAGGACCGGCGAATTAAAAGGTACGGATTGCAGGGCTTCTCGCGTAGATTCAGGCGGTTGAGGGTCGGCCCGGTTGACTGGGTGCGCCTCAGAAATGCCGAGTTCGCGACAAATTCGGGACGAATTCGCCAGGCGATGTCGCTAGAAGCGCACGTCTTGGATCGCGAGTCTCGCTTCTCCGCGGCTCCCGGAGACCACCGAGAGGCGGGAGCGTTGATCTGGTCCTCGTGCTGCGGTCCCTGAGCCGGGCCGGTGCCCTCCGCCGAGACGACGCGCTACATCAAGACGACCCCCCACATGTCGCGGCTTGTCCGTCGATCTTCAGAGTCGGGCCACGCGTCGCATCTCGATCGCGGATCTGGCTCCGCCGACGCCCGTAGGCGCCCACGGTCTAGCGCGCAACCCACCGTCCGAGCCGTCGCGTGGTTTTGGCGCTGACCCAAGGGGTACTGGCTAGGAACCGAATTTGACTGGAGGATAACGCGATGGCTGGAAGCAACGCTGGCGCGCCCGGTGTCGGAAAGGGCCGCCGAATGCCAATACAGCAGAGTGTCGACATCGGGGTGCCGATTGAGTCGGTCTACAACCAGTGGACGCAGTTCGAGGACTGGCCGAGCTTCATGCACCGGGTCACTCGGGTCTCACAGGAGGATGAGTGCACGGTGTCCTTCGCCACGAAGATCTGGGCCAAGACCAAAGAGTTCACGGCAGACATAGAGACTCAGCGGCCGAACGAGCGCATCAAGTGGAGCGTCAGTCAAGGCATGACTCACACCGGCGTGGTGACGTTCCACGAGCTCGCGCCGAACTTGACGCGAGTCCTGCTGTCCTTGGACGTGGAGCCGGGCAGCTTGATCGAGAAGGCGGCTCGCGGTATGCGCCACGTAAAGCGTGCTGCGCGGGCGGACCTACACCGCTTCAAGGCGTTGATCGAGATGGCCGGGATCGAGACGGGCGCTTGGCGCGGCAGGATCGAGGACGGCGAACTTGTCGAGGAGCACGACCCCGAGTACGACGAGCAACGCGAGTATGCCGACGTCGAAGACCTCGTGGCCGTCTCAGACGAGGATGAGGACGAGGACCAGGACGAGGGCGAGGGCGAGGACCAGGACGAACTAGACGACGAAGACGCTGGTCAGGAGGATCAGCCCGATGAGGAATCCGAGGGCGGACGCGCGCGCCATCAGTCGCGGGCCTCGTCGGCTCGCCGCGCGTCGAGATCACGAGGCTCATCCGGCAGTCGCTCCGGTTCCTCGGGCGGCCGCTCACGGTCCTCGCGTGGATCGAGACGGAGCCAAGCAAGCGGAGGAGGAACTCGATCCACGAGGTAGTACGGGTTCTGCGAGCGGGCAGATCCTGCGCGTCCGTCTGCTTTCTCGGGGCGGCTGCTGTTCATGCGCACGAGCGGGCCTGCAGTTTGTCCTCAGTACTTCAACACCAACGGGGATCTGTACCGCGCGGCGAATCTCATCCAGCAGCCCGCGTGATTACAGCTGACTGCCGACGTTGGGACGGGTCCGTGCCCGGCGGTGCGCTGTCGGTCAGAGCGAGCTAACCGTTATGTCGCTGCGTCCTATCGGCTACACAACAGACCAATCAAGGAGGAAGTAGATGCCTCGTGACAGCAAACGACTTCGAAGTGAGATAGTCGACGACATCAACGCTGCGTTGGAGATTGTCGACGACGTTGCACAGGAGGGGGATGGAGAGCAGGTCCGGGCCGTAATCGCCAGCTTTGCGCTCAACCAGATCCTGGAAGGCGACTACGAAGACGACCGCGAAGACGGACACGGAGACCAGACTTCGGAGGAGGAGGAGGAAGAAGAACGGCCAGAGGGCGCGCACGAAGAAGGTCCAGCCGGCGAGGAGGAAGAGCCCGAGGAAGAGCCGGAGGAGCCCGAGGAAGAGCCGGAAGAGCCCGAGGAAGAGCCGGAAGAGCGGGAGCCGCAGCAGCGTCGTCGCAGGCGCACTAGTAGCACCAAGAGCAGTAGTACCAGCGGTGGTGGGAGCAGGAGCAAGAGCAGCGGAACCGCGACCAAGAGCAGTGCGAGCAAGAGCAGCGGGAGCGGGAGCCGGAGCAAGAGCAGCGGCGGTACCGGCGGCAGGAGTAGTCGGGCGAAGACGTAAAGCAGTGAAGCCGCGCCGATCCACGCTGGGTCCGAGCCGCCGGTGCCGCCGCGGCTGATCGCTGGCCGGTGTCACGGTAGTCGGGTTGGCTGACGGCGGCGGGCTGTCGGCCGCCCGTATTGTCGGGTCCTCGGCTGCCGGTCAGCGACAGAGGAGGGTCCTGATGCTCACGCGCAAGACGCATCGGGATGACTAGGCCCACACCTCTGACTGACGCACGCTTGCGACCTGAGCAGTTGGCCGGCTACGTGACGGGAGTGATCGCCACGCTCGTCGCGATCGGCGGGCTTTACCTCGCCAACGGGCTCAAGGCGGCGACCGCAATGGCGGTCGTCGCCGCGGGTACGATCGCGATTTGGCTGGCGCGGTCATCGTTTCGATTGGTCACGCTGCAGGCCACCGGCCACATGAGTTCGTGCATACCAGACGGGCTGGCGGAGCTGCGGCGGTCCTGGCCAATAGTGCTCGCGGCCGTACCGCCCGTACTGGCGCTCGCCGGGGCGGCGACCAAGCTCTGGTCGGTCACCCTTGGACTTCACATCGGTCAAGCGCTGGGTGTGTGCGGGCTGATCGCGGCTGGGCTGATCACGGCCCGGCGGCTGCACTTCTCAGGGTGGGCAACCGCGAGCCTCGTGGGCTGGCTCGCGGTCTCCGGCCTACTCGTTGCGGCGATTGAGCTCCTGTCCCGCGCCGCCTAGCTCACGCGGGTCGCTCCGGTCGTCAGCGTAGACGCAGGATCCTGGTGGACTTGAGCGTGACGACCATCGCGACGGTGTAGGGCCAGGCGTCATCCGGTGAAGAACTCGCCGGTTGACGAAACGTCCGCGCGACGCGTGTCAACGCCGGTGGATGACTCGCCTCACGAGGACCACACCGGCCGCGCCGACTGCCCCACCGAGAACGGTCGGGGCCAGACGGGGGGCGGCGCTGCCGCCCGCCTCCTTGGCATGGGCGGTCTTGTGCGCCCGGTCCCCGGTCCGTTCCGACGCACGCGCCCGCGATCGTGTGAGAGCAGATGCTCGCGCCGACCCGCCGGCGGCGACGTCCGTCACCTCCATCAGCCCTAGCTCGGAGACAGGGCGAAGAGCCATCAGGCGGCCCTCCTGTCCATGGCCAGGTCGGTCCTGCGCTGTAGCTTGATCTCGTCCGGATGCGGAAACCTCACCTTGGGCCAGAGTTCCCGGACGAGCCGATGGAGATCCTCCTGCGCCTCGTGGGTTCCGCGGTCGCTCTCCTCGAGCAGGATCAGCGGCACATCCTGGGTGATCGCCGTGCGCCAAGCCGCCCGGGCTCTCAGCTGAGTGCGAGCCACCGGAAGCTTCAGCCGGCGGGCGAGCCGACGGAGGACGTCCTGGTTGAGCCGGTAGCTGACGTGAGACGGTTCACACTCAACCCTCACCAGACTCTTGAAGCGCACCTCAGCGCCTCTCCGGTTCAGCTTCTCGACCGTCTGCGTGAGCCGACTGAGCCCGCGGACGGCGTTGCTGTCGCCCATCTTCACCGGACAGACGATCTCGTCGGCCACCAGGAGCGCGGAAACGGTCAGCTCCCCGACGTTGGGTGGGCAGTCGATGACGACCCGGTCGTAGTCCCGGAGGAGCGGTTCGAGCGCGTCGTTGAGCCGGAACACGCCCATCGTCTCGGAGCGCAGCTGCGTGTCCAGTGCCTCGGCTCGTTCGTCGCACGGCAGGAGGTCCAATCCGGGGACGTCGTGCACATCGCAGACCAACGCGTCCTCGGCTGCAATCGCGTTGCGCGGCGCCAGCACATCCACCACGGTGGCGTCGAGCCGATCCGGGTCGACCGCGAAGGCGAAGGTGAGATTTGCCTGCTGATCGAGGTCGACGACGAGCGTGCGATACCCGGCGTATGCCCACTGGGTTGCCAAGCTGCCGGCGAGCGCGGTCTTGCCGGTCCCGCCCTTCTGCGCTGCGATTGCTGTCACCACTGCACGGGCCATGAGGGCACTTTCGTCAGCCCGGGCGGACTTCCTTCACGCAGAAGTCCATCCGGGTGGCGCGTCGAGCTCGGGCGACACCGGCCGATCGGCTCCCAGCGCCAGCGGCACCACACCCGCCGCGACCGCCACCGCCGAGCCGCTGGAGGATCCGCCTGGCCGCGCTCCATCCACACTCGGGTTCCGACACGGTGGGTGTCCGAGGCTGTGAGCACTCGTGCCCCAGCCGAGCTGGTGCATCGCCGCCTTTCCGAGCACGACTGCCCCCGCTTGACGCAATCGGACGACGGCCGCAGCATCGTAGGCATCGGTCCTGCGGCCCAAGGGGGTGCTCTCCCTTGGCATTTCGCAGACCGCAAACCGTCTTCGACCACGATCGGGACACCGGCGAGCGGCCGAGGCGTGCGCCACGAGCACGTGCGCCGGCTCGGTCACGCTGCGGTCGTCGTTCGACTCCACGAAGCGTGTCCAAATGTCCGGTCAGGCTGCGTCGTATTGACAAAGTCAACCAGGAGGAATGATGTCTCAGTACATGCTTTTGCTGTATACGACCGAGGAAGAGGAGGCCGCGGACCGCACGGCCGAGATGCCGATGTGGTTGGAGCTGAACCGGAGCCTCGAGGAGTCCGGTTTATTGACCGCGACCGGCCGCCTGCACCTGAGCACGACCGCCACGACCGTCAGCGCGATCTCCGGCGAGGTGGAGCTCACGGATGGCCCGTTTGCGATCACGAAGGAGGTGCTCGTGGGCTACTACGTGATCGAGGCCGAGACCCTCGATCAGGCGGTGGGCGTAGCCAGGCGAATCCCGCTGATCCGCTATGGGCACGTCGAGGTCCGCCCAGTCATGGACCTGCGGCTTGAGTGACTCCGCGTCGGATGCGGTCGTGCGTGCGTTTCGCGACGAGCGGGCGGCGGTGCTGGCGACCCTGATCCGGCACGTGGGAGATTTCCAGCTGGCCGAGGACGCGGTCCAGGACGCCTACGCGGCGGCGATCAGGTCGTGGCCGCGGGATGGCGTACCGGCGAATCCGGGCGCGTGGCTCACGGTCACGGCGCGGCGGCGGGCGATTGATCGTCTGCGCCGCGACCGCTCGGTGGCGGATCGCGCCGAGCGCCTTGCCGAGCTCGTCCGCCTCGACCAGCAGGAGCACCGGACGATCAGCGAAGAGAGCTCGATCGTCGACGATCGGCTGCGGCTGATCTTCACCTGCTGCCACCCAGCGCTGGATGTCTCCGCTCGCGTGGCGTTGACGCTGCGCGCACTCGGTGGTCTGACGACCGGCGAGATCGCGCACGCGTTCCTGGTTTCAGAGCCGACGATGGGCAAGCGAATCGTGCGCGCCAAGCAGAAGATCGCCGCAGCCCACATCCCGTACAAGGTCCCGCGCGACGAGGAGCTGCCGGAACGGCTACGCGGGGTGCTTCGCGTGGTCTATCTGATCTTCAACGAGGGCTACTCCGCCACCGGAGGCGAGCGGCTCGTGCGCGAAGGCCTGTGCGAGGAGGCGGTTCGGCTGGGCCTGCTGCTGCGTCAGCTGATGCCCGACGACGCCGAGGTGTGGGGACTGCTTGCGCTGATGCTCCTACATGACGCGCGGCGCGCCGCACGCGTCGACGAGCAGGGCCGCTACCTCGCAATTGCCGAGCAGGATCGCTCGCGGTGGGACCGAGCGCGGATCCTCGAGGGCCTTCGGGCGCTTGAGCGTTCCGTGCGTCTGCGACACCCCGGCGAGTACCAATTGCAGGCAGCGATCACGGCGCTGCAGATGGATGAGGAGCCCGACTGGCGCCAAATCGCCGACTTCTACAGTGCGCTGGTGAAGCTCACGCCGACGGCGGTGGTGAAGCTCAACCGTGCCGTCGCCGTTGGCTTCGCCGATGGCCCTCGGGCAGGCCTCGACCTGCTAGCGCCGTTGCTGCGCGACCCGGTGCTGGCGCGCTACCAGCCGCTGTACGCAGCCCATGCCGAACTGCTCAAACGCGCCGGTGATCGCCACGGCGCCGCGCGCGCCTACCAGACGGCGATCCAACTGAGCGCCAATGTCGTCGAGCGGGTCGAACTCGAGCGGCGCCTGCGGGACCTCTGAGCTGGGCTGTCCAAATCGCCGCTCGGGCTGCGTCGGACTAGTGAAGCCGCCTCCAGGAGGCGGCGAACCCACCACCTGGAGGTTCGATGAGGTCCCAAGCCACTCATATCAATCGCTGGCGGGCGTTTGCGCTGCTGGCCGTGTCGTTTTTCATGACGGTGATCGATCTGACGATCGTCAACGTCTCGCTGCCGACCATTGGCCGCGATCTGCACTTCTCGCAGACGAACTTGCAATGGGTTGTGACCGCGTACGCGCTCACGTTCGGCGGGTTCTTGCTCCTCGGCGGCCGGGCCGCCGACCTGCTCGGCCGCCGCCGCATGCTGATGGTCGGCCTGGGGGTATTCACCGCCGCGTCGCTGGCCGCCGCACTGGCGACGGGAGCTGGCTTCATGATCGGAGCCCGCGCCGTCCAGGGGCTCGGAGCAGCGATCATGCTGCCCGCCGCCCTGTCGATCGTAATGAACATGTTCGGGGAGGGTGTCGAGCGCAACAAGGCGCTCGGGATCTGGGGCGGGCTCGGCGCCGGCGGCGCGACCGTCGGAGTGATCGCCGGAGGCCTCCTGACCCGGTACGCAGGCTGGCAGTACATCTTCTACCTCAACGTCCCCATCGGGACGACCGCGCTGGTGTTCGCCCCGCGGATCGTGCCCGAAAGCCGCCTCGAGGTGGTGCGGCGCAAGTTCGACGCGCTCGGTGCGATCGCCGGGACCGCTGCGCTGGTGCTGCTCGTGGACGCGATCTCCCAGGCGCCACAGTACGGCTGGGGCGCGACCCGCACGGTTGCGGTGCTCGGCGCGGCGGCCGGGCTCCTGACCCTGTTCGTGGTGGTCGAGCGCCGAGTCGAGGCTCCGATCCTTCCACTGTCGATCTTCCGGCTGCGCACGCTCTCGGGCGCCAACATCGCGGGGCTCTTGCTCGGCGGCAGCTTCTACGCGTTCATCTTCGTCGGCACCCTGTACATGCAGCAGGTGCTGCACTACAGCGCGCTGCAGACCGGCGTGGCGTGGCTGGCGGCGTCACTGACATCCATCGTGCTCGCCGGGCTCTCCCAAGCCCTGGTGACCCGCGGCGGGGCGAAAATCGTGATGGCGGTGGGCATGACGCTGATCGGCGCCGGTGCGCTCTGGGCGACCCAGGTCCCAGTCCACGGCCACTTCGTCGGCAACCTCATCGGACCGTTCGTGGTCGCCGGTGCCGGCACCGCGTTCGCCTTCATCCCGATCTCGATCGCCGCGCTCGCCGGCGTTGAAGAGCAACGAGCTGGGGTCGCATCCGGACTGCTCAACAGCTCTCAGCAGCTCGGCGGCGCCATCGGGATCGCGATCGCCTCCAGTGTGGCCGCGAGTCATAGCCAGGCGCTGCTTCACGCCGGCAGCCACACGCCGGCAGCGCTCACCGGCGGCTTCCAGCAGGCGTTCTGGGTGCTGGGCGCGCTCGGCTTGCTCGCCATCCCGGCGATCTTCGCCCTCGTGCGTGGCAACGAGCTCTCAGACGCCGTGGCCAAGAGCACCGTCAGCGAACCGCAGCGCGCTCTCGCCGCGAGCTGACCGACACCTGCCGCCAGCCAACGCAAAGGAGAAGTTACGACCAGCGAACGTCAGACCGTGGTCGGCGAGTCCCTCGGCCTTGGGCGCGGGAATCGCGACCGCGAGACACCGAGCCATGCACAACAACCACCACCCAAAAGACCAACCAGGAGTCAACTATGAGCCACACACTAGTCACCTACACCGTCAAGCCCGGACGTGAAGAGGAGAACGCCGCGCTCGTGCGAGCCGTGTTCGACGAGCTAGCGCG
>DASUHF010000068.1:0-24239 GCA_036273655.1 Solirubrobacteraceae bacterium
ACCGTCGCGATGGTCGTCGACGACGCGCACCCGCCAGCCCCCGGCCGGCGCCGCACCGGCGACCGCGACATCGCCGCACAGCGACACGAGCACGCCGCAGCCCGCGGCGGCGAGCGCCGCCGCCGCCGCCATGTCGGCCGCCAGCGCCTTGGCGGTTGCGCCCAGATCCAAAACCACCCCGCGCGGCAGCTCGACGGACGACGCGACCGCGTCGAGCCTGACCGCGGCATAGCCCGGCACCCGCTCGATCCGCGGGGCGATTCCGGGCGCCGGTCCTGGAGTGAAGCCATGGGCGATCAGCACCTGACCGACCGTCGGGTCGACCGCGCCCTGCGTCACAGCGGCTGCCCGTAGCGCCGCGCGCACCGCGGTCAGCAGCAGCGGGCTGACGACGACCGGCTCCCCGGCGCACGCGTTGAGCAACGCCAGCTCGGAGTCCTCGCGAAAGCTCGAGCAGGTGGCGTCGAACAGCTCGACCGTGCGCCTGACCCGGGCAACGGCGCCCTCGAGTCCGGAGCGATCGGCGACGACGACGGTCGCCTCGCCGCCCCACAGCGCAAACGTGGCCGTCCGCGTCGGCGATCGGACGCCTCCGAGCTCGCTCATCACGAGCCTCCGGAGACGGTGTCGCCGCCGCCCGCGGATGCGCTCGGCGCCGATGCCCCGGTGATGCCGGACCCTCCGCCACCGTCGAAGCCACCGCCGCTGTCCGCGGTGCTCGATCCACCGGCGCTCGATCGGTGGGTCGATGCGGTCGACGATCCCGGTGCGATCGACTGGATGAACAGCGCAAGCCCGCAGGTGACGGCCGCGACGCCGGCCACGATCCCCACGCGGGCCCTCGCGATCCGCGTCGCCATGCGCTCGTGTGCCTGCATCGCTCGTGACTGCGGCGTGGCGCCGGCGTGGCCGGATGATGGACGGTCAGAAGTCATGCGTCCACGATCCCGCGCGGATGCGAGCGCCCGCGAAGAGTTTGCTGAGAAACGGCCGAGCGCCTGCACGCGGACCCGTCACAGAGGGAACGTATGCTTGCGCGGTGAGCGAGCCAGACAGCCGCGCGGAGCTCGAGGCGTTCCGTGCGGCCTCGCGGGCGCTCGTCAACGGGGTCGCCGACCAGCTCGGCGAGCTGCCGTCGCGGCCGGTATGGCAGCCACTGCCCGACGCGGTGCGCGAGCGCCTGCTGAAGCTGCCGCTGCCCGAGCACGGGGTGGCGCTCGACGACCTCGTCACGAGCATGCTCCACGACGTGCTGCCGCACCCGATGGGCAACGGTCACCCCGCGTTCTTCGGGTGGGTCAATCCGCCGCCGTCGCGCGCCGGGATCGCGGCGTCGTTTGCCGCCGCGGCGATGAACCCGAGCGTCGTCGCCGGCGATCACGCCGACGTTCACCTCGAGCGGACCGTGGTGCGATGGCTTGCCGAACTCGTCGGCTTTCCCCACGGGCCGGGCGGCGGGCTGCTCACGAGCGGCGGGTCGCTGGCCACCGTCGTCTGCCTGGCGGGCGCCCGGAGCCGCGCGCTGCGGTCGGTCGGCCACGACGTCCGCCGCGACGGCCTCGCCGGCGCGCCGCGGCTGCTCGCGTACGTGCCGGCCGAGGCGCACTCCTGCGTGCGCCGGGCGCTGGAGCTGCTCGGCCTCGGCAGCGGCGCGATGCGCGAGCTGTCGCTCGATGCCGGCCGCCTCGACGCCGACGCGCTGAAGCGCTCGATCGCCGATGACCGAGCCGCCGGCGCGGTGCCGGCGCTGGTGGTCGGGTCGGCCCGCACGGTGAACACCGGTGCGATCGACCCGCTCGACGCGCTCGCCGCCGTCGCCGCCTCGGAGGGCCTGTGGTTCCACGTCGACGGCTCCTACGGCGCGTTCGGGGTGCTCGACCCCGCGATCGCCGGCCGTTTCCGCGGCATGGAGCGCGCCGACTCGCTCGCGCTTGACCCGCACAAATGGCTCGGGGTTCCCGTCGACGCCGGCTGCGCGCTCGTGAGGGATGGCCACGACCTGCGCGATGCGTTCAGCCTGATCCCGCCGTACCTGCGCCAGGACAGCGACGCGTCGGTCGGCACGTTCGCCGAATACGGCCCCGAGCAGACGCGGCCGTTCCGTGCGCTGAAGACGTGGGCGACGATCGCCGCCAGCGGCCGCGCCGGGCTCGCCGCCCAGGTCGCACGCGCCAACCGGCTCGCCCGCGAGCTCGCCGCGATGGTGCAGGCCGAGCCCGAGCTGGAGCTGGCGGCGGCACCCGAGACGTCGATCGTCGCGTTTCGAGCGCGCCCGCCCGGGTGCTCGCAGGCGCAGCTGGACGAGCTCAACCGGGCGCTCCCCGCGGTGATCCAGGCGCGCGGACGCGCGTTCGTGACCGGCACCATGTTCGACGGCCGCGAGACGCTGCGCGCGTGCATCCTGCACCCGGACACCGGAACCGAGCACCTCGCGACGCTCATCTCCGAAGTCGTCGAGACCGCGCGCAAGCTCGGTCGCGGCTAGCGGCTTTACGAACCGCGCGAGCGGTAGATTCCAACGCACGATGCGACTCCCGTCCTTCCTGACGCGGGATTGATCGGCGCCGGCCGCCGTCGCGGCCGTCCGTAGATCCGATCAACCACCGTCGCCGACGACGCGGGTCGTCGGGTGAGGAGTCGTCTGTGATGTTCATAAGGTCCTATCGCGCCGTGTTGCGCCGAGATGGCGCGCCGGCGCTGACGCTCGCGTGCGCCGCGGTGTGGCTCGGACTGTCCGGCTACACGTTCGCGATCATCCTGGCCGCACACGCGGCGACCGGCTCGTTCGCGGATGCCGGCGCCGTGTCCGCGGCGTTCGCGGTGGGAGTCGCCGTGCTGGCACCGCTTCGCGGCAGGTCCGTCGACGCGCGCGGCCCGCGTGCGCTGACCGTGCTGGCCGGCGCTCATCTGCTCTGTGGCGCCGGGCTCGTGGCGGGCTGCATCGCGACCGTGCCGTGGTGGTCGCTGTTCGTCGCGGCAGCAGCCGCGGGCTCCACCGCCCCGCCGGTGATTGCGACGGCCCGCTCGCTGTGGACGGAGGTCGCCGGGCCGGGACTGGCGCGAACCGGTCACGCGTTGAATGCGGCGCTGTCGGACGCCGCGGTGATCGCCGGCCCCGGACTCGTCGGCGCGGTCGCGGCGGCGCTCTCCCCCGCGGTCGCGCTCGCCTCGATGATCGCCTGCACGTCCGGCGCCGCGCTCGTGGTGGCCACGCTGGCAGCCACGCAGCGCCGGCCCCACACCGACGACGACTCGCCCCCCACGTACCGGTTCGGGCCGCTTCGTGACAGCGCGGGGCTGCGGACGCTCGTCGCCGTGCGGCTGCCGATCGGGATCTGGATCGGGGCGCTCGATGTCGCGGTGACCGCGGTCGCCGCCCGACACGGCGCCGCCGCCCTCGGCGCGGTCCCGCTGGCTGCCGGCGCCGCGGGCTCGTGCGCGGCGTCGATCACGTCCGGGTCGGGACGCATCCGCCGACCGCCGGACCGGCGATTCGTGGGCGGCTCGCTACTGGTCGCCGCGACGCTGCCGCTGACCTTGATCGATCCGGCGCCGGCGACGCTGGCTGCGGTCCTGGTGCTGACCGGTGGCGGCTTCGGGCTGCTCAACGTCGCGGCGTTCGAGCTGCTCGACGTCGTCGTCCACAGGCGGGCGCAGACCGAGGCGTTCACGTGGCTGACGTCGGCGAACGCCGCCGGCTCGGCGATCGGCGCCGCCGCAGCCGGCCGACTCGTCGGCGTCGATGAGACCGCGGCGCTGCTGTTGATCGTCGGCGCGGCAGTCACCGCCGCCGCGTTCACCCTTGCACGACAGCACTCGCTGGCGTGAGCCCGACGGTCGCGTCAGGCCGCCGCGTGCGCCCGGAGGTACTTGACCAGGCCGGCGACGTCCTCGGGGACCAGTCGGCCGATCGCACCGCTCGAGTACACGCTGACGATCACCTTGCCGTCGGGCCCGAGCACGAATCCCGTCGACTGCAGGTAGACCGGGTCTGGGTTCAGGAACGCGCCCGTGGCGGCCGCGATCGCAGCGGCGTCGGCGTCGTGGCCGACGGGAAAGGTCAGCCCGTGCTTGGCGATCAGCTCGCGGGTGGTGGGCTCGTCGTCGACCGATAGGGCCACGACCTTCACATCGAGCGCCGCCAGCTTCTCGTCGGCGCGCTGAAACGCCCTCAGCTGCGCGTTGCAATACGGGCACCAGGCGCCGCGGTAGAACAGGATCGCGGCGAAGTGACCCGCCACCGCGCCGGGCAACTCCAGCGCAGGGGCGTCGACGGGCGTGACCGTGATCGAGGGAAACGGGTCGCCCGGGTTCAGTAAACGCATCGTCTGTGTGCTCCTTTTCAGTTGGGTGTCAGGGGCTGGCGAGGGTCCGGACGAGGTTATCCGTGATCTAACGCAAAACGTCACTGTTTAGCGTTATGTAAGAATCACTTGGAACCCGGCCCGCGGTCGTGGGGCCGATCGGCGACGCACGATCACGCCACGAGTGCAGGGGTTTTGCCGATCGTCGCGAACGTCCACCCGTGCGGGCGCACGGGACGAGAGTGATCGCGATCGTGGCGCTGGTCGCCGTGACAACGGTCGTCCTGTACCTTGCGCTCTCGCTGATCGCCAACTCGAAGTCCGACCAGTCGACCGCCGCGGACGCCCGCACCAAGCCGGGCACGCACCACCACAACCACAAGCGGCAGCCGGTGACCCTCGAGTGGGTCGGCGACATGGCGATGAGCTCGACGCTCGGCCTGCCGCCCGGCGGCGTCTACCACGCGGTTTCGCCGATGGCACGGACGCTACGCGGCGCCGACCTCACGATCGGCAACCTCGAGGGCACGCTGTCGGTCGGGGGAGCGTCGAAGTGCGGTGGCGCCAGCGGCGGCAACTGCTTCGCGTTCCAGGCGCCGCCGAGCACCGCGTTCGCGCTGCGCCACCTCGGCTTCGACCTCGTCAACCAGGCCAACAACCACGCCCAGGACTTCGGCCCCTCCGGGCACGCGCAGACGGTCGCGGCGCTGCGGCGCGCCAAGCTCGCATGGACCGGCGATCCGGGGCAGATCGCGTACATGACGACGCACGGCGTGCGGGTGGCGTTTCTGGGCTTCGCGCCGTACGGCTACACGTCGAGCCTGCTCGACATCCCCGCGGCCGCGGCGATGGTTCGCCGCGCCGCCCGCCACGCCGCGCTCGTCGTCGTCATCATCCACGCCGGCGCCGAGGGCGCCGATCAGCTCCACACGCCGTACGGCGCGCAGTACTTCCTCGGCGAGAACCGCGGCGACGCGCGCCTGTTCGCCCATTCGGTGATCCGCGCCGGTGCCTCGGTCGTGCTCGGCTCAGGCCCGCACGTGATTCGCGGCGTGCAGCGCTACCGCGGCCACCTGATCGCCTACTCGCTCGGCAATTTCATCGGCTACCGCACGCTCGGTGGCGGCGGCGTGCTCGACGACAGCGGCGTTATTCGCGTGTCGCTGAACCCGGCGAACGGACGGGTCGTCGCCGCCCGCTGGATCCCGGTGACGCTGCACGACGGGCTTCCGCGGCTCGCGGCCGGGGACGGCGACGCGCCGCTGGTCGCGAGGCTCTCGCGCGAGGATTTCCCCACCAGCCATTTCCACATCAAGCCCAACGGCGTGTTCGCGCCCAGCAGCGGGCACGGCCGGGCGGGGGCGATCATCGACGCCGACGGCGGCTCGTCGGGCGTCGCGCCGTCGGACGCCAGCCCGTCGGGCGCAGGCGCCGCGAACTGAGAACTCGACGCCGTCAGGCGGCGTGCGCCGCGAGGATCTCCCGATGGAGATCCAGCAGCCGCGGCACGTCTGCCCGCTTCGCGCGACCCATCCCGCACTCGGTGCAGATCCCCCACTCACGAGCACCGCTGGGCGACGACGCCAGGTGCGCGTCGATCAGCCGCGTCTGCTCCTCGGTGGTGCCGGCCGGCTGGTCGTCGGGGTGGTACGGGACGAGCGCGAAATACAGCTCGGTCTCGGGCCCGGCGCGGAGCCCGTCGAGCGGCGCGAAGTACGCGTCGTCACGACGTGACTGCGGCACCGTGAACGAGAACCAGTTGATCGGCCGTGCCGTGGCGGCCACGAGCGCGTTGACGAGCTCCACCTGGACCGCGAGCGACTCGGGTTGCTTGAAGTGCTCGTGGCCGTAGTCGCCGTAGCAGAGGTGCATCCCGGTCGGCACGTCGGCCGGCACGGTCTCGATGCAGCGCGCGAGCGCCGGCACCAGCTGCGGCACCGTGGCAGGCTCGCCGAAGCCGCCCTCGAGCAGTCCAATCTCGACCGCCACGTCCCATTGCAGCGCGATCTGATCGTGCGGCAACGCGGCCATCAGGCGGTCGACGTCGGCGAACAGCGCACGCTCGTACGAGGCCGCCACCGCTTCCATGTCCTCGGGCACGATCGTCCCCGCGATCGGCGCCAGCGGCGTCGGGTACTGCACCTGGAGGCGGACGCCGGTGGGGATGACGCCGTCCCGCTGCAGCGCCCGAAACACCTCCCACGACTTCGCGTACGCCGTCGCGTAGCCGAGATCGCCCCACTGCACCGAATCCGCGGACGCGCCCGGCGCAAGGCGGTACTGCTGCATCGCCGGCGCCTCGCCCTTGGTCTCGTAGGCGTGGTGAGAGCCGACCGTCTCGAGCTCTTCGATCGCACCGAATCGCTGCACCTGGAACTGGATCCAGTAGTTGCGTTCGCCGGTCTCGCCGTCGGTGATCCGTCGCACGCCGGTCGGGATCCGCTCGCTGATCTCCCGCATCACGGTCTCGCCGTCGGGCAGGTTGACCGAACCGTTGAAGTGCACGCTCGAGGCCGGCATCGCTGCTCCCTTCGTCGCTCTCTCTCCCCTCTACCCCGAGTCATATCAACTGACGCGCGCCCGTCGGAATCCCGGCGGCTAGCGTTCACCGCGATGGCGCGCGACGACGACCAGGAGCCCGCGGCGGGCACGCCCCCGAGCGGCAGGATCTCGCGGACCGCTCGGGTCGGCGGACTGGTCGCCGGGCAGAGCCTGCGCTGGGCCGGCGTGCGGACCGTCAACCGCGTGCGCTCGCCCGACCGGGCCGCGGCCGCCAACGCCCGGCGCACGTCGGCGACGGTCGACGAGCTCGTCGAGCAGCTCGGGCGGATGCGAGGCGCCGCGATGAAGGTCGGGCAGATGCTGTCGATGGTCGAGCTCGACGGGCTCGACGAGGACGAGCGCGAACGGCTGCAGGCGCGGCTCGCCGAGCTTCGAGACGATGTCGCGCCGGTCCCGTTCGCCAAGCTCGAACGGCTGATCACCAACGAGCTGGGCGGACCCATCGGTGGGTTCTTCGGGGCGTTCGACGAGCGCGCGTTCGCCGCCGCGTCGATCGGACAGGTCCACCGCGCGACGACCACCGACGGCGACGAGGTCGTCGTCAAGGTCCAGTACCCGGGCGTCGCCGAGGCGGTCGAGACCGATCTGCGCAACGCGATGCTGCTGCTGCCGCTGATCAAGCGGCTGGCGCCGGGGATCGACGGTCGCGCGCTGATGGCCGAGTTGCGGGAGCGGATTGGCGAGGAGCTCGATTACGAGCTCGAGGCGTCCAGCCAGCGGCGGATCGAGCGGCGCCTGCGCGGCCATCCGTTCATGCGCGTGCCACGCGTGCGGACCGACCTCAGCACCCGGCGGGTGCTCGTCTCCGAGTACCTCGACGGTCAGCGGTTCGAGACCGTGCGCGCCGCCGCCGAGCCCGTCCGCGACCGCTATGGGGAGATCGTCTTCAGGTTCTTCTTCGGGCTGCTGTATCGCGATCGGATCGCGCTCGGCGACCCGCACCCGGGCAACTACCTGCTGCTCGGCGACGGCTCGGTCGGGTTTCTCGACTTCGGTCTGCTGCGCGACGTCGGCGAGCAGCACCTTTCCGGCGAGCGCGCGCTTGCGCGGGCCGTGCGCGACAAGGATGCCGCCGCTCTCACACAAGCGCTCGTCGAGACCGGCTACCTGCCCGCGGACCGCGCGGATGCGGCGGACCCGGCGTTCATGCTGCGACTGATGCGCAGCGCGCTGCGCTGGTACGCGGTTCCGGGCGAGCACCGCTTCTCGCCGCACGATCGCGAGCAGCGTCGGCGATCGCGCGAGCGTGACCGCGAACCACCGACCGAGGCCGAGCGCGCCGCCGCCAAGGCCCAGGTCAACCTCTTCACGGTGCCACCCGAGTCGGTCCTGATCCGGCGCATGCACGGCGTCGTCGCCGCCGTGCTCGACGCGCTGCGCGCCGGCGCCGACTGGGGCGCGGTCGCGGCCGAGTACCTGCACGGGGCACCGCCCGCGACCGAACTGGGCGAGGCCGAGGCGGCGTTCCTGCGCGACCGCGGCGGCCGGATTCCGCGTTGACCGAAGCCGCCGACGCGGCCCGGGACTACCGCGGGTCGGCGACTTCGGAGCGGGGTGTGCCGTCTTCGGACAGCTCCGCGAGGCGACGCTCGATGAACCTCGACTCTGCGCCTGGCTCGGTCAGCTCGAGCGCACGTGCGTACGCCGCCCGCGCGTCATCGCCGCGGCCGAGCCGTCGCAGCATGTCGGCGCGCGTGGAGTGGTAATAGCGGTAGTTGTCGAGCTCGAGGCTGTCCAGCAGAGCGAGTCCGGCGCCGGGTCCCTCAAGCTCGGCGAGCGCGATCGCGCGGTTCATCGTCATGACCGGCGAGCTGGTGATGTGCTCGAGTCGCTCGTAGAGGAGCGCGATCTGCTCCCAGTCGCGCGGCTCGCGCAGGTGCCGCTCGGCGATCGCTGCCTGGATCGTGTACGTCGCGCCCGCCCCGCTCCCGCGCAGCGCGAGCGCGCGTTCGAGCAGCACCCGGCCCTCGGCGATCTCGGCCTCGTCCCAGAGCGTGCGATCCTGATCGTCGAGCAGGACGAGCTCTCCTCCCGCGAAACGTGCGGCGTTGCGCGCGTGGCCCATCAGCATCAGCGCGAGCAGGGCGTGCGCCTCGGCTTCGTCTGGCATCAACTCGACGAGGGCACGGCCGAGCCGGATCGCCTCCGCCGCCAGGTCAACGCGGCCGTCACTCCAGCCTTCGTTGAAGATCAGATAGATGACCGCGAGCACCGCGTCGAGCCGCTCCGGCAGGAGCCTGTCGGGCGGGACGGCGAACGGTATGCCGGCGTCGCGGATCTTGTGCTTGGCGCGAGTCAGGCGCTTGCTCATCGTCTCGAACGGGACGAGGAACGCACGCGCGATCTCCTCGGTCGAGAGGCCGCCGAGCGTCCGCAGTGTGAGCCCGACCTGCGCGTCGAGCGCGAGCGCCGGATGGCAACAGGTGAAGATCAGCTCGAGCCGCTCGTCCCGGAAGCCCGCCGTCTCGTCCATCGTCTCCTCCGGTTCCTCTCGCAGCTGGAGCTTGAGCTGCTCGGTCTTGACCGCCAGTGTCCGCTCGCGCCGGATGCGGTCGATCGCGCGGTTGCGAGCGGTGGTGATCAGCCAGCCGGTCGGATTGGCGGGGGCCCCCTCGCGCGGCCAACGTTCGGCCGCGGTCACAAACGCCTCCTGGGCGGCGTCCTCGGCCAGCTCGATGTCGCCCAGAAAGCCGACCAGCGATGCGACGACGCGGCCCCACTCGTCGCGGAAGACCTGCTCAAGCACCGACCAGCGGCTCCTCGCGGACCGGCCGGACCTCGATCGCGCCCGCGCTCCGTAGCTCCTGCAGTTCGCCTGCCACCGCGAGCGCGCCGTCGAGATCCTCCGCCTCCACGACGATGAAGCCGCCGAGGTAGTCCTTGCTGTCCACGAACGGCCCGTCCGTCAACAGCGTCCTGCCCTGTCCGTGGCGCACCGTGGTGGCCGACTCGACGTCGCGGAGTCGAAGCCAGCCGGTCACGTTCGGCCGTGCCAGAACCTCGGCGATCGCGGCATCGATCCGCCGCTGTTCCTCCTCCGGGGTCCGATCGCGATCGTCGACGTTGCCGTAGGCCAAGAGCGCGTATCTCAAGTCGTCTCCTTCCCGTGGTCGCGGTTCTGTTTGTAGACGAACGGGCCGGCCGGCGACGGACAAACCGTTTCGTATCCGGATGTCCGTCTGTCGTTCCCGTGTTCGTCACTGGGTCATGACCGATGGGACGAACCCGCAGTCATCGCCCGCGATCAGACCGTCAACACAACGACAGGAAGGAACGGAGCATGCCCAACATCCTGCACCGCCTCACGATCGATGCACCGCTCGAGCGCGTGCACGAGCACGCGGCGACCAAGGAGGGGATCCAGCAGTGGTGGACAGGCCGCCCCGTCGTCGGCGACGACGCCCCGGGCGGCCGCCTCGAGGTCTACTTCGGCGACCGCGAGCGAGCGGCGGCGGCATTTGAGGTCCTCGAGCGCCGGCCGCAGCGGATCGTCTGGCGCTGCGTCGAGGGGCCGCGCGACTGGCTCGACACGCGGGTCACGTTCGACCTCGCTCGCCGCGCCGACGGCGGCACCACGCTGCTCTTCAGCCACGAAGGCTGGCAGCAGGAGAACGAGTTCATGAACGGCTGTTCGACCAATTGGGCCTCGTACCTGATGAGCCTCAAATCCGGCGTCGAAGGCGCTGGGTTCAACGCCTACCCGGGCGGCGAGATCAGCCGCTGGGACTGACCGAGTCGACGCTGGCGACCCGGACTGGGTCGCCAGTAGCCCCGATCGTGAACTCGCGGCTAGTGGTGGCATTTGCCGGCGACCAGCGACAGCACGACGCCCACGCGCTCGCGCGGTATCGGCCGCGCGACGCGTTCACTCCAGCGGCATCGGCGCCGGCCGCGCCCGCCCGGCCACGAGCAGCGCGACGAGCACGAGCGCGACCCCGGCCAACTGCAGGCCGCTCGGGGACTCCCCGAAGATCAGCGCCGCCAACCCGACCGAGCCCAGCGGCTGCAGCGTCAGCAGCACCGAGGTCAGTGCGGCCGGCAGGCGCGGCAGCGACGAGCCGATCAGCAGCCACCCGACCACCTGCGAGCTGAGCGCCAGCAGCGCGAGCCAGCCGGCGCTCGGCCAGGTCGGGACCAGGTGCGCGTCACCGATCACGAGCCCCGCCGGGATGCAGACGACGGTCGCCACGAGCGTCGCGTCGAACAGCGGCTCCGCGGGGCGGCGCAGGTCCGATCCACCGCGACGCAGCAACAGCAGAAAGCCGACGTAGGCGACGCCGGCGCCGAGGCCGAGCAGCGTGCCGGCGCCCGGATCGCGGCCGTAGGCGCCCTGCTCGAGCGCGCCGGAGATCAGCAGCACGCCTATGCCCGCGATCGGCAGCGCCCACAGCACTCCGCGGGACGGCCGCTCGGACAGCAGCACCCACGCGACGAGCGGTACGAGCACGACCTGGATGTTGGCCAGCACCGTCGCCAGGCCGGCGCCGACATCGACGATCGAGCGGTTCCAGAGCATCATGTCGATCGCGAAGAACACCCCCGACGCCAAGCCGTCGCGGCGCTCGCGCCAGCTGCGGGCCCCGTAGCGACGGTTCTCACGCACGACGAGCAGGCCG
This sequence comes from Solirubrobacteraceae bacterium, assembly GCA_036273655.1. Taxonomy (GTDB): domain Bacteria; phylum Actinomycetota; class Thermoleophilia; order Solirubrobacterales; family Solirubrobacteraceae; genus Palsa-465. Next base: position 11,483 of record DASUHF010000068.1, read on the forward strand.
AGCACCGGCAGCGCGTACACGCAGCGAAAGATCGAGGCGTCCGACGGCGACGCGTGGCTGAGCCGCACGAGGATGCTCGAGAACGCGATCGTGATCGCGCCCATCACAGCGAACACACGGGCGCGGTCGGTGTCGCTCAGGCGCGGCGGCTGCGCCGTGACGGACATGCCCTCGCTCTCTAGCACGGCGCCCAGGCGCGCGGCGGCGAGGGTGGACGCGGGGGACTGGCCGAGATGGCACGATGCGCGCGTGACGTCCGAGCCCGTGCCCCGGCCGCCCGAGCCGGCGCCGCCCGAGCCGAGCGCCTCCGCGCCCTCGCCCGCCACCGCCTCGGACCGTGAGCGGCTGCTCGCGCAGGCCGAGCGAGCCCTGCACGCCAACTGGCACGAAGGCACGACGCCCGACGGGACCCGCTTCGGCTACACACGACCGAGCCCAACCCGCTATCCGTGGCAGTGGTACTGGGACTCCTGCTACGCGGCGATCGTTTGGGGCCGATTCGACCCCATGCGCGCCCGGCGCGAGCTCGAGTCGCTACTGGCGGCCCAGCGCCCCGACGGCTTCATCGGCCACACGATCTTCTGGGACCGGCCGCTGACCGGCAGCCGCCGCCTCACCTACAACGTCACCTCGCCCGACGCCCGGATGACGGCGTCGATCCAGCCGCCGCTGCTGGCATGGGCGTACAGCCGGGCGGTCGGCGACCCGCGTGGCGAGCCGCGGATCGGGCTCCATCATCGGTGGCTCGCCGAGCATCGCGACCGCGACGGCGACGGCCTGCTGTGGATCGTGCAACCGGACGAGTCGGGCCTCGACGCCTCACCGCAGTTCGATCCAATCTGGCGCCACCGTGCCCACGGGCTGCTCGGGTTCCCCGCGCTGGTCCGGCGCAACCGGCGGCTCGGCTACGACCTGCGCGCGATCGAGCGCAGCGGTGGCCCGGTCTGCTGCGAGGTCGTGACCAACGTCCACTACAACCTGTCGCGGTTGGCGCTCGGACAGCCGTCGCTGACGCAGACGCTGGTCGAGCGCTGCTACGACCAGCGTCGGGGGCTGTTCATGCCGCTTGCGTCGCCCCAGCCCCGCCGCTTGCCGCCGGTGACGATCGCGGCGCTGGCGCCGCTGGCGCTGCCCGACCTGCCCGAGCAGATCGGCCGGCGGCTGATCGAGGAGCACCTGCTCTCGCCACAGCGGTTCTGGTCGGCGCTGCCGCCGACGTCGGTGTCGCTCCAGGAGCCGAGCTTCCGCGTGCGCGATACCGGGCTGTTCGGGCAGCGCCGGTACTGGCGTGGCCCGACCTGGGTCAACGCGGCATGGCTGTGCTGGATCGGGATGCGACGGCTCGGGTACGACGCCGAAGCCGCCGAGCTGGCGCGGCGGTTGACCGCGACGATCCTGCGCTCGGGCCTGCGCGAGTACTACGACCCGTTCACGGGCCGTGGCATGGGCGCGCGCCAGTTCGCCTGGTCGACGCTGATCCTCGAGATGACGTGAGTCCCGGCCCTGCCACGACGGACCGTGGACCTACCCCGACCACCGGCTGCTGTCGCTCGTCACCCGGTCGGCTGCGAACCGCTGTGCCGACGCAGCTTGGCCGCGGCGACCACGCACTCGCTGTACGGGGTGCCCTTCTGCCCCGCCACATGGGTCTTGCTCTCGTTCGCGCATGCAACGTGCGGGTTGGTCTTGGTGCCCTTGGCGAGCTGGGCCATGTCCTTCACGCACATCGAGAACGGCGTCCCCGGCTGACCGGCGACGTGCGTCTTGCTCTCGCCTTGGCAATACTTGCCGTAGGCCTTGGCGTTGCTCGGCGGCGTGCTGCTGTTCGAGCCGGACTTGGTGTGCCCGGGCGCGGTTTGGCTGCCGCCGTGCGTGCCCGAGCCACCATGAGCGAGCGCGGCCGCAGGCGCCAGCGCGAATGCCAGCGTGGTGGTCGCAGCAACGATCTTGCTTGGCGTCTTCACACTTCCTCCTGGGAGATGGTTTCGGTGAGCGTCGCTCGGGGAGCCCTCGCGAACGTCCGTACACACCGTCTACGCGTGTGATGGACCAGAAGTCAGGACCTAGTTCAACCAAATCCGAGCTTGTCCACGCAAGCGGCCGGACTCCGGTTGGCGCGAGGGTTTCGCTTCGACGGCCCCGGGGCACCCGCCCGCGGACGACGCCGGTACCGTGCCGCGCAACCGTCAGCTGCCGGGAGCCGAACTTCGGCCAGCGCCGCTCGATTGAGAATCCTGTGCCGCGGGCGGTGCGTCGCTGGGCTGGACCGGGGCGCTGGCATGCGAGGTCTCGGTGGTCGGCGCGGTGCTCCCGCCGCTGCTCTGCGCCGCGATCTGGTTGGTGGTCGAACGATGCGGTCCGGAGGAGGACGAGCGATGCCCCAAGGCTGCCGGCGCACGGGCGGACTCGGTCGCGGGTGGATGGTGTGACGTTGCCGCGGGTGGATGGTGTGACGTTGCCGCGGGCGGATGGTGCGACGTTGCCGCGGGCGGACGGTGTGACGTTGCCGCGGGTGAGCGGCGAGACCCCGCTGCGGGCGGACGATGCGACCCGGGCGCGGACGGACGATGCGACAGCGCAACGGGCGAACGATGCTGCTCGGAATTGACGGAACGGTTGCGCTCCAGCGCAGGGGCGCGGTCAGATGCGCCACTTGCGCCGGGGGTGTGGCGCGGCTGGGTCGGCGCCGAGCTCATCGCGCCGCCTGCCTTCCCGCGGCCGTGGAGGAGAACGCTGGCGACCGGCGCGGCCGTGCGCGCGGCGCCGGTCGCGCGAGCACGCGAGGACTGGTGATGCCCGTGCCGCGAGCTGCTCGCCGGCGGGTGCGCAAGCGTTGATCTCACGCCCAGCCGGCTGGCATCGCCGAGCACCGCTGGAGCGTGCCGAGCTGGCAGCGTGGACGCGTGTGACCGGGACGGCGTCGATCCGGAAGCGGGACCGGACGCGGCTGACGGAGCCTCGAGGTGGTGGACCGCCCCGGTTCCCACCGCCGCGGCCACGACGACCGCGGCACCGGTCGCGACCGCCTTGGCCGACAATGCCATTCCCGCCGCCTTGCCGGTTGTGCCGACGGCGACGCCGGCCGCATTGCCTCCATGTCCGGAGCCCGCCCCCGTGACCCGCGCGAGAAGGCTCGACGCGGCGACGGCCGGAAGCGCTGGTGACAGCGCGCGCAGATCCGCACGGCGGGTTTTGATCGCAGCCGCGAAAGAATCGCAGACGTGACAGTCGCGCAGGTGGGCGCGCACGCGGCGGCCACGCAGCGCCCGCCCATCGCCGTCGGAAACGATTTGCTGCACCTCGGCGCAGCCCATCGCACGCCCGCCGGCGCAGTGCTGCAGCGCCCGTCGGGCTTCGAGCACGGTCTGCCTCGCGGCGCCGACCGACATCCCAAACGCCACCGCGATCTCTTCGTGCGAGAGACCGCCCAACTCCCGCATCACCAGTACCCCTCGCTGCCGCTCGGGCAGCGCCTGCAGATCGCTCACGAGCGTTGCCAAACGGCTCCGCTGCTCCATGATCTCGTGAGGCGTAGGCCCGATGTCGCCGCTTTCCTCGACCAGCAGCTCCAGCGGAGGACGCCGGCGGCGCAGCAGCGAAACCGCCTCGTTGTGCGCGATCCGGTACAGCCACGGCCGCACCGGAGCGTTACGGGCACCCTCGCGCAATGCGACAAAGGCCTGCGTGAACGTCGTCTGGAGCGCGTCTTGGGCATCGGCATCGTTGCCCACGAGCGACCGGCAGTAACGGTACAGCGGCTGCTGAAAGCGCTCGAACAGCACCGTGAACGCCGTGTCGCTTCCATCGGCGACCATCCTCGCCAGTCGCTCGTCGCCCAACGTCTGCGCGTACATGCGCGGCACGCGCCACGACGAGCCATGCTCCCAGGCTCGGCTGGCTTGCATCTGGACATGATCGCTCATGGGCGTGCCACGCGAGAGTAGCGGTCGGCAGCACTAACCTGAACCCCATGAACACGACCGACCATGAGATCACGCTGACCGACGAGCAGTGGAAGGCAAAGCTGACGCCCGAGCAGTACGAGGTGCTGCGCAAGCAGGCGACCGAGCGTCCGTTCACCGGCAAGTACGTCGACGTCAAGGACGACGGCACCTATCGCTGCGCCGGCTGCGGCGCCGAGCTGTTCTCCTCGGAGACGAAGTTCGAGTCCGGCACCGGCTGGCCAAGCTTCTACGAGCCCGCCGTCGCCGAGCACATCGAGCTCCACGAGGACCGCAGCCACGGCATGGTGCGCACCGAAGTCCGCTGCAAGCGTTGCGGCGGCCATCTCGGCCACCTGTTCGACGACGGTCCCAACCCAACCGGGCTGCGGTACTGCATCAATTCGTGCGCCCTGGAGATGGATCCGGCGCAGAGCTGATCAACCGCCGCCCGGCGCTAGCATTGCTAGCACGATGGCGGCGATCACGATCCGCAACCTCGACGATGACGTGCGCGACCGCCTCAGGGTCCGGGCCGCCGAGCACGGGCGGTCGATGGAGGCCGAGGCGCGCGCGATCTTGGCCGAAGCGGTCGGTGAGCCTGAGGAGCCGCAGAATCTCGTGGCTGCGCTCGTCGCCGCGGCGCAGAGCGTCGGTGGGGTCGAGCTCGACATCCCGCCCCGGACCGAGTTGCCGCGCTCCCCGCCGGATTTCTCGGACTGGTGATCGTCCTCGACACGAACGTCTTATCGGAGCTAATGCGTCCAGATCGCTCCGAGATGGTCGTCCGATGGTTCGGAGCGCAGCCGATCGATGAGCTCCGCATTACCGCGGTGACGATCGCAGAGACCCGCTATGGGATCGAGCGGTTACCCGTCGGCAGACGTCGGACTGCGCTGAACGATCGAGCAGAAGAGGTGTTGAGGCAATTTGGGGAACAGGCGCTCCCGTTTGACCTTGGGTCGGCGCGTCGCTACGCGACGATCGTCGCCGATCGCGAGCGCGCGGGTCGTCCGATCAGCATTTTCGACGCACAGATCGCCTCGATCTGCCGCCACCACGACGCGACGCTCGCAACCCGTAACGTCGCCGACTTCGCTGGCACGGGCGTGGTGCTGGTCGACCCGTGGAGCGCTTCTCAGGCCTGATCGTCGGCCGGGCCGAGAGGGGCGTCGCCCCCCGCCGCCGCATCGGCGCCGCCGCCGAGCACTGGCGGCTCCTCCGGCGCTGAGCTCGTTTCGGCGCCGGCGCCCGCCCGCCGCTCGCGCCACAGCGCAAAGCCGATCCACGCCACCGCCAGCACCGCGATCACGACCGCCGCGTAGATTCCGTAGTGGGTGATCGCGTCGGCGGCTGCCTTGCCGAGGTAGTAGCCGACGAGCCCGTACGCGGTCGCCCACGTGATCCCGCCGAGCGCGTTGTAGACGAAGAAGGTGCGAAAGCGCATGTGCTCGATTCCCGCCAGCCACGCGATCGCGAAACGCACGAGCGCGATCCAACGCCCGAGGAACACGGCCTTGGGGCCATGCTTCTCGAAGAATCGGCTGCCGGCCTCGATCACCCGCAGCCGCCGGTGGTGCAGCGGCCCCGGCGCGGTCAGCACGCGGCGACCGAGCTTGCGGCCGAGCAGGTAACCGATGTTGTCGCCGACGATCGCCGACGCCGAGGCGATCACGATCACCAACCAGATCTGGAGGTTGCCTTGGCTGGCGAGCACCGCCGCGAGGACCAGCGCGGTCTCGCCGGGAGACGGGATCCCCATCGACTCAAGCCCGATGATCGCGGGCAACAGGTAGCCGAGACCGCTCGAGACCGAGATGATCGCGCCGATCGCGAGCATCGACGTCATGTGCTTTCCGGCGGTCGCCGCATCACGGCCAGCAGCGACAGCCCGAGCGGAAGCGTGCCGCCCCGCCCCAGCCAGCCGGCCTCGATCCGCAACGGTCGCTCGAGCAGTTCATTCAGCCACCGCGGCGGAACGGTGAGGTCGTCCGCAGCGCCGTTGCGGGCCGGAAACCGCCGCCGCGCGAGCCGCACCGCCGCGGCCGGCGCCAGCAGCAGGGTGTTGAACGACGTGATCCGGGTGAGCGACCAACCCGCCCCGGCGGCGGCGCGGCGCAGCATCGACCGCGAATAGCGGCGGTAGTGGTGGTTTGCCTCGTCATGGCCGGACCACAGCGCCTGGTAGGCGGGCACGGTCACCAGCAGCCAGCCGTCCGGGCGGCACACGCGTCGCAGCTCCGCGAGCGTCGCGCGATCGTCGGGCGTGTGCTCGATCACGTCCAGCGAAGTGATCAGGTCGAACGTCTGATCCGGGTACGGAAGCCGCTCCAGGCGCCCGACGGCCACCTCGCCGTGACCGCGGGAACGGGCGGTCTCGGCCGCCGCCTCGTCGAGCTCGATCCCGCGGACGTTGCCGTAGGACTCAAGCTCCTGCATCGTGCGCCCGGAGCCGCAGCCGGCGTCGAGCACCTCGGCGAGCGGCGGCAGCGGCAGCGCGTCGAGCTCGGCGCGGATCACCTCGCGGCGCCCGCGGTACCACCAGTGGTGCTCGTCGACCGCGAGCGTGGCCCGCATCAGATCCTGATCCACGCGCCGCATGCTGCCAGCTGCCAACCGCGTATGCGGACCCGACGCGCGCCATCGAGTCAAGCATGCAAGCCGCGATCCGGTCAGCGGCTCGGCGCCGTGACCGCGGGCTCGAAATCCGTATCCCGATCGCCCGGCGGCGCCGGCGGCAGGATCAGCGTGAACGTCGCGCCGGGCGCGCGTGCGGCCTCGAGCACGAGGTCGCCGTCCATCCGCCGCGCCAGCTCGCGACCGATCGCCAGCCCGAGGCCAAATCCGGCCTGCCCGCTCGTGTCGCGTCCGCGCTTGAAGCGCTGGAAGATCACCTCACGCTCCTCCTCGGGGACGCCCGGGCCGTCGTCGCAGACGCTGAGGGTGACCCGGCGGCCGCGGCGCAGGCGGACGCGGACCGCGGACCCGCGCGGGCTGACGCGGACGGCATTGTCGACGAGGATCCGCAGGATCCGCGCGACCGAACCGGGGTCGCCGAGCGCCCACACCGACTCGCCGCGCAGCTCGAGCTCGACCCGGATCCCACGCTCCTCGGCGCCGAGTTCGAATTCAGCAAGCACCGCCCGGCTCATCTCGCCCAGCTCGATCGGTTCGGAGCGCAGCTGCACCTGCGCGTCCATCCGCGACAGATCGAGGAGGTCGGCGGCGAGCCTGGCGAGCCGGCGCGACTGGGCGCGGGCGCGCGCGACCAGCTCGCGCGCGTCGGCGACGTCGGGATCGTCGTAGCGAAGATCGTCCTGCAGCAGCTCGAGCATCCCGTCCAGCGACGTCAGCGGAGTGCGCAGCTCATGCGACGCCGTCGCGACAAACGCGCGTCGAGCCTCCTCCTGACGGCGCAGGCGCTCCTGCATCGCCGCCAGCGAGCGAGCGAGGTCGCCGACCTCGTCGCGGGTGCGGTCCTCGGGCACGACGCCGGGGTCGCCGGCCTCCACCTGGATCGCGGTGCGCCGCAGCGCACGCAGCCGCGCGACCAGCCGTCCCGATAGGCCGATCCCGAGCAGCAGCGTCAACACGAGGCCGGCAGCGGCCGCCTCGAGCATCGCGCGGCTGACGACACGCACGACCGGGATCGCCGAGATCGGCTTGCGGACGACGAGCACGTACCAGAACGCGCGCCGCTCCGGCTGCTTGGGCCTCGGCGTCGGGGCGACCGTGTGACCGCCCACGTTCTTGACCGCCGGCTTCTGGCTGGTGGGGCCGACGATCTCACGGACCTTGAACGGGATCACGACGCTCGCGTATTGGTCGCCGCCGATCGAGACGATGTGGCGCTGGCTGCGCTTCGTCCGAAACGACCATGGGACGTCGTCGAACGTGTCGTCGGCGGCGCCCGCGTCGGGCACCAGCTGGGTGGCGTGCTCGCCATGCACCCCGGGGCTGCCGAGCACGGTCACGAACGCGCCGCCGGTCTCCTTCTGCAACGTGTGCTGCGCCGCCACGAGACTCGCGTGTGCCCACGGCTGAGAGTTGACTTTCCCCAGCGGCAGCTGGCTGAACGTGTGCCTCGTCCCGCGCGGGACCGCCTTTGAGAGCGCGCTCTGGTCGGCGTGGCCGAGGCTCTTCTCCAGCGGTCCCAGCACCAGCACGGCGGCGATCGCGAGCGTCGTGACGGTCGTGATCAGCACGACCGCGACGATCCGGCCCCGCAGCCCGATCGCACCGCGTGCGCGCCGTGCGAGGCTCGGGATCGACATCCGAAAGACCCCTTCCTCAGCCTGCCCGCAGCCGGTAGCCCGCGCCGCGCACGGTGAGGATGTAGCGGGGCTTCTCGGGCTCGGGCTCGAGCTTCTCGCGCAGGTGCCGGATGTGGACGTCGATCGCGCGCGGGTCGCGGTACGCGCTGTCGCCCCAGATCGCGCGCAGCAGCTCCTGGCGGTTGAGCAGCCGGCCAGGCTCGGCCATCAGCGCGTCGAGCAGCTCGAACTCGGAGAACGTCAGCTTCACCGGCTCCTCGTCGACCGTGACCTCGCGCTGCGCGCGGTCCAGCGCGATCGGGCCGACCGACAGCGGCTCGTCGCCGCGCTGGCGCACGCCGGCGCGCCGCAGCACCGCGCGGATGCGGCTGCGCAGCTCGGCCAGCCCGAACGGCTTGGTGACGTAATCGTCGGCGCCCGCCTCCAGGCCGAGCACCGCGTCGGCCTCGGAGTCAAGCGCGGTCAGCATGATGATCGGCACCATGTTGCGCCGCGCGCGCAGCGTGCGACAGACCTCATAGCCGTCGGGACCAGGGCCGAGCGCGACGTCGAGCAGGATGATGTCGAGTCGCTCCGAGCCCGCCCGCTCGATCGCCTCGGTGCCGTCGGCGACCGCCAGCACCCGATGACCCTCGCGCGAGAAGGAGCGCGTCAGCATCTCGCGCAGGTCGGACTCGTCGTCGACGACGAGGATCGTGAGCGGCTCGTCGGCCTGGCGCGCCGGCGGTCGCGAGGCGCCGTCGACGCCGCTCAAGCGCCCACCGCCCGCTCGACCGGGCAGCGCACCTACACCACCTCCAGCTCGCGCGTCGCCGGAACGGGCGGCGGCGCACCGCCGAGCGGCTGTTGCCTTCGCGCCGGACGCCCGGCATCCGCCCACGCCCACAGCGCCAGCAGCCACAGCAGCGTCGCCAGGCCGACGTGCAGCCACACCATCCCGGCCGGCAGCTTGAGCTCGTACTGGACCTCGCCGAGCAGCCCCTGGCCGGCCAGCGTGACGCCGAGGATGGTGAGCGGATCGAACATGTCGACCGATCCGCGCTTGCGCATCTTCACCACCCACGTCGCGATCACCGCGATCCCGAAGATGACGCCGATCGTCGCGTGCTGGTTGACGGCCCACTCGAGCGTCTTGCCGCCCTTGAACGTGAGCCGGTGGACGTCCTGTCCCTTGATCCCGCCCGAATGCGGCCCGGCCCCGGTCGCGACCGTGCCGGCGAAGATCGTCAGCCCGCCGAGCGCGACGGTCACCCGCGTCATCCACACGACCAGCGCGCCGTTGCGCCGCGGCCGCGAGCCGTTCTCGTAGGTGCTCCGCCACAGCAGCGCGACCGCCGCGATCAGGATGATCATCGAGAGGCCGAAGTGGCCCATCACGAACCCCGGCGCGAGGTCGTAGCGCACGGTGTAGCCGCCGAGCACGGCCTGCGCAATGACCCCGAGCGGCAAAAGCCACGCGAGGAACGCGAGGTCGCGGCGGAACGGCCGCCGGGTCAGCGACAGGATCGCGACGAGGGCGACCGCGATTCCGACGAGCGTCGACGCGACCCGGTTGCCGAACTCGATCAGCGCGTGCGTCTGATCGGGCGGATAGACGTGTCCGTAGCAGCGGGGCCACGTCGGGCAGCCGAGGCCCGAGTCCGTCAGGCGCACGGCGGCGCCGGTCATCACGATCACCGCCAGCAGCACGACCGCGAACCAGGCCACGTACACGTACTGCTGCGGCGTCACCTCGAGGCGCTCGCGCAGCGACTTGCCGCGCCCCAGGCGGCTGCGCAGCTCGGCCCGCAGGACGTCAGACATCGGCGTACACGAACGGAAGCGAGTCCTTGCGCTGCGCGAGCGTCGGCGCGTCGCGATCGCGGGCAGAGCCGATCAAGCTGGGCGCGTCCGGCCACTCGATCGCGACGTCGGGGTCGGCATAGGAGAACCCGCTCTCGGATTCGGGGTCGTAGTAGGTCGAGACCTTGTAGCTCACGTCGGCGATCTCCGACAGCACGCAGAAGCCGTGCGCGAACCCGTCGGGCACGTACAGCTGATGGTGGTCTGCGTCGTCGAGCCGGAACCCCTCCCACTCGCCGTAGCTTGGGGATCCCACCCGTATGTCGACCAGCACGTCGAAGATCGCGCCACGAGCGCAGCGAACGAGCTTCGCCTGGCCCGGCTGGAAATGCATCCCGCGCACGACGCCCCTGCGCGAGCGCGAGTGGTTGTCCTGCACGAACTCCTCGTCCACGCCCAGCTCAGCGAGCGCCGAGCGGCGGTAGGTCTCGACGAAGAATCCCCGTTCGTCTCCGTGGACGGTTGGGGCCAGCAGCACTGGCCCGGAGAGCGTGGTTTGCAGCGTCTGCATCGTCGGGCGTCATTTTGACGATATCGAGCGCGCGGCTCGCTGGCGACGGCCGAAGCGGCCAGGGTCGGCGCCGGCATCCGGTCGGCCGAGCCGGCGACGAGCCAGCACTGATCACAGTCCGAGAACCACCTCAAGTGTGTCATTGACGGCGCGCTGCTCGGAAGTAGACAGACGACCGGCGAAGCTTTCGAGGCGCTGAACGTCGACAGCGCGCAACTGCTCGACCAACACCCGTGTCGGCCGGCCATCGATCTCTACCTCGGGCCGAAACGTGGCCGGCGCCGCACTGCGCGACGTCGGGGCGACCAAGACCGTCGAAAGGCGGAGCAGCGCGTCGGCTTGGACAATCACCCCGTAGCCAGGACCGCGTTGCTCATGATCACGAGATACGGGCAGCTTGACCCGGTAGATCTCGCCCCGGGTCATTCGGGCCAGTCGGCCGAGGCGATCTCCATTTCGGCCATCACGGCCCGACGCTCGGCCGTGTCGGCTGCGTCGTCGGCCAGGCGTTGGACTTCGGCAGCCAACTCAGCGTGCCGCTGCCGCCGTTGTCCCGCCTCCGTGAGCGCAATCCGGATCGCCTCAGACTCGTTGCGCCCTTCGCGGACCAGTGCCGCCAGACCATGCTCAGCCGCGTCATCAAGGCGAGCGCGCACGACTCGCGAAGCCATAGCTGCCACTGTAGTACAGTATGTGCTACAGGCGTGATCGTCGGGCGGCCGCGTCTTGCCCCCGTGCTACAGACTGTTCGCGATGCCAACGTCGCGGGCGAACCGCATCCGCCTGGCGGTTTCCCGCAGCCGCCCCTACCTGCGCGCTCGCGACCTCATGCTGCGCAGCGGGCGCAGCACCTACTGGGTCGTACGCGAGGATCTCGCGCGCCGCTACCTCCGCGGCCAGGGCATCGAGATCGGCGCGCTGACCACGCCGCTGCGGGTCCCGCCTGGGGTCGAGGTGCGCTACGTCGACCGCGCCGATCGCGCCGAGCTGCTAGCGAGCGACGGCCCAAGCCTGGCGTCGAGCGGCGTTGACCCGGACCGGATCGTCCCGGTTGACGTCGTCGCCGACGCGGAGCGGCTGAGCGAGATCGATGACGATTCCGTCGACTTCGTGATCGCGGCGCATGTGCTGGAGCATCTCGAGGATCCAATCGAGGGACTCACCAACATGCTGCGCGTCATTCGGCCCGGGGGCGTGCTGCTGCTCGTACTGCCGGACCCGCGGTTCACGTTCGACGCGCCCCGCGTGCGGACGACCGTGGAGCATGTGCTCGCCGATCACGCGTCCGGTCCTGAGACGTCGCGCGCCGCCCATCACCTGGAATGGGCCGAGCAGATCGAAGGCCACCGCGGCGAGAACCTCGAGGCGCGCCTGGCGCAGCTCGCCGGAGAGGAACCTAGTCACCACTTCCACGTCTGGGAGCTGTCGGATTTCCTCGAGCTGCTGCTGGCGCTCGGACTCCCGTGCGAGATCACCCATGCCCAGGCGTACGCGAAGGAGTTCGCGGTCGTGCTCACCGCGACGGCGCCGGACCGCGCAGCGCCCGGGGCTGCAACGAGACCCGCCGCCGCGACAGAGTGCGTCGCGCTGCCCACCACCGTGGCGGTCGAACCGGACGCGACGGTGGTCGATTACACCCGCGCACGGCTGCGCCAGCACACCGATGACAGCTACGCGAGCGTGCCGCTGTCGAAGTTCCCGGAGGATCTTCGCGTCTACGAGCATCTGCTGTGGCTGTCCGATCCGGACGTCGTGATCGAGCTCGGCACCCAATTCGGTGCGTCAGCGCTTTGGTTCCGCGACCGGCTGAACGCCCTGTCCCGGTACCGGCCGGGCCGCCGCCGGCGGGTGATCTCGATCGATTACGACCTGCGCTTGGCTCGCGAGTCGCTCGGTCTGGCGGACAGGTCGCCCGCGTCGCAAATCACGCTAATCGAGGCGGACGTCACCGATCCGTCACTGCCGGACCGGGTGGCGGCGCTGATCGAGCCCAATGCCCGATGCTTCGTAATCGAGGACACGGCGCACGTCTACGAGACGACTCGCGCCGCCCTCGACGGCTTTGCCCGCTTCGTGCCGCCGGGGGGCTTCTTCGTCGTAGAGGACGGTTGCGTCGACGTCGACGAGCTACGGATCGACGAGGACTGGCCACGCGGCGTCCTGCCGGCGCTGCACGACTGGCTGCAGAC
>DASUHF010000069.1:0-49114 GCA_036273655.1 Solirubrobacteraceae bacterium
GGCCGCGGCCGGCGCCAGCAGCTCGAGCGCGGCCGGCTCGTAGCGCGCGAGCAGCGGCTGCAGCCCATGCCGTGCGGAGGTCGCGACGACGGCCGAGGCGCCGCCCGCGTCGACCGCGGCCAGCCGTGTCAGTAGCGCCACGGGCACGAACGGCATGTCGCCCGCGCACACGAGCACCGGCCGGCCGCCGGCTCGGCGCAGCGCCTCGACGACCCCGACGAGCGGGTGCGAGGGCTGCTCGGGCTCCGTCCATACCGGCACCGCACCGAGCGGCGGCAACTCGGTCGACGGCTTGGCGACGACCGCCGCCTCGTCGGTCGCCTCCAGCATCGCCCGCAGCGAGTAGGAGAGCAGCGGTCGGCCGCCGAGCGCGACCGTCGCCTTGCGGCCCTGCAGGCGCCGGGCTCGGCCGCCTGCCAGCACCACTCCGACCGGCACAGCGCTCATCAGGGGCAGCATATGCAACGACCCGGAATCGCTCGGAACGCGTCCTACACTCTTGCCAATGGAGGGCTCCACGGAGGTCCGGAGCTGGTTGCGCTGCTACCGGTGCTGGTCTCAGAACCTCGAGGTTCAGGTCCATTACGAGGGGATCCACCGCATCGACCCCGAATCCGGCGAGCGCGGCGAGGTCGTCGACGAGATGCAGGAGGCGGTCGTGCAGTGCCTGGAGTGCATGCACGACCAGCCGCATCTCGGCTTTCACAACGGCCGCGTCGAGCCGATCGAGGACCGCTGGGAGCGGATGATCGCGGGGACCCCGTGGGTCGCGTCGTGCACGGTCACGGTCGACGCCGAGGACGTCGAGACGTGCTCGGGCCCGGAGGCCGGCGACGCGCTCTCCTACGCCGCGTTCGGCGACCACGGGACACGGGAGTTCTTTACGCACGTCCGCTTTCACAAGCACGAGGAGGAGCGGATCGTCGTGCACCTGCTCGTCGAGCTGTACTCGCGCTCGGCCGAGGAGGCGACCGAGGTGCTCGAGGAGGCAGCGCGCGGCCAGCTGGCGATCACGTCGCTGGCCGAGGAGTCGCGCCCGCCGGCGTCGACCGGCGACGAGCCTCACTGAGCGGCCTCACCGACCGGCGATCGAGCCGGCCGATCACCGTCACCGGCCGGCGTCGACCGGCGACGAGCCCCATTGAGCCGCATCCCCGGTCCGCCGCGGCCACGGCGGCCGCCGCCGCCACGGCGGCGTCGCCTCGCCGGTGCGCCAGCGCCGAGCCTCGAGCGCGATCATCGCCAGTGCCACCGGCACCGTCGCGGGTAGCTCCGACAGCGTCAGGAACAACAGGTCAAACAGCCCGGCGATCACGAGCGTCAGCAGCGCCGCGGGCCATTGCGCGCGGCGCTCGCGCGCGAGCACGGCGCCGAACACCCCGGCCACGAACAGGTCGCCGTAGCCCATGTTGATCGAGCCGAACGTCTCCGATTGCAGGCGGGGCAGGTGCAGCCCCGAATGCGGCGCCGGCTGCGCGAACACGAGCGCGTTGTTCGGGGCCTGCAGCAGGTCGGAGAGCACCAGCCAGGTGTCGGCGGCCGCCATCGCGACGATCCCGAGCTTGAGCCATCCGGGCGGGGTCACGGCGGCAAGCAGCCAGCCGAGCGTGACGCAGCTGAGCGCGCACAGCAGCGTCGCGCACGCCTGCCCCAGCAGCGTGTGGCGGTCAAACCAGGCCAGCGCGAACATCGGCAGCATCAGCGCCGCCAGCCACCAGCGTCCGCCGCGCGCCGCACCGCCGAGCCCGATCGCGGCTCCGATCGGCACCGCGATCAGTGCCAGCCACGTCAAGCCGTTGGCGGTGTTGGAGATGTATTGGATCGCGAAGATGCAGCCGACGATCGAGGCGATCGGCACCACCGCCCACGCCGGCCCGGACAGCCGCTGCATCCACGCCGGCTGCGGCGGCCGCCGCGGCGCGGCCACGGTTGCCGCCTGAACGATCAGCATCGCGGCGTCCGACGGGATGAAGCCCAGCGTCATTGCATCCGAGCTTACGCGCCGATGGCACCGCCACGCCCGCTCTCGGGACCCGTCGCGACGGTTTATTCAGAAGGTCTTCAGGCCGCGCGCAGCCGCGACTCGAGCTGCTCCAGCTGCTCATGCAGCTCCTGCGGCAGCTTGTCGCCGAACTCGGCGAAATGCTCCCTGCACTGGGGCAGCTGCTTGAGCCAGCCCTCGGCGTCGACCTCCAGCAGCCGAGCCATGGTGTCCGGCGAGATGTCCAGGCCGGTGGTGTCGATCCCGCCCTCGCCGACCGGCGGCACCAGCCCGATCGCGGTGTCGACCGCCTGCGCACGCCCGGCGACACGCTCGAACGCCCATGCCAGCACCCGCGAGTTGTCGCCGAAGCCGGGCCACATGAACTTGCCGTCTTCGTCCTTGCGGAACCAGTTGACGTAGAACACGCGTGGCATCTTGGCGCCGTCGCGCTTGGCGACCTTCAGCCAGTGCGCGAAGTACTCGCCCATGTGGTAGCCGCAGAACGGGAGCATCGCCATCGGGTCGAAGCGCAGCTTGCCGATCGCGCCGGCCTCGGCTGCGGTCGTCTCCGACGACATGGTCGAGCCGAGAAACACGGCGTGCTCCCAGTCGCGCGCCTCGTGCACGAGCGGCACGACCGAGCCGCGGCGGCCGCCGAACAGAATCGCGGAGATCGGGACCCCGGCAGGATCCTCCCACTCGGCGGCGATCGACGGACATTGTGCGGCCGGGGTCGTGAAGCGTCCGTTGGGGTGCGCGGCCGGGGCATCTGACTCCGGCGTCCAGTCGTTGCCGTGCCAGTCGATCGCATGCGCCGGTGGCTCGCCGGTCATCCCCTCCCACCAGACGTCGTCGTCGTCGGTGCGCGCGACGTTGGTGAAGATCGAGTTCTTCGAAATGGTGTCGATCGCGTTGGGGTTGGTGCGCGCGCCGGTGCCGGGGGCGACGCCGAAGAAGCCGGCCTCCGGGTTGACCGCGTACAGCTGGCCGTCGGCGCCGAACTTCATCCAGGCGATGTCGTCGCCGATCGTCTCGACCTTCCACTCGGTCAGCGTCGGCACCATCATCGCCAGGTTGGTCTTGCCGCAGGCGCTCGGGAACGCGGCCGCGACGTACTTGACCTCGCCCTGCGGCGACGTCAGCTTCAGGATCAGCATGTGCTCGGCCAGCCAGCCCTCGTCGCGGGCCATGACCGACGCGATCCGCAGCGCCAGGCACTTCTTGCCCAGCAGCGCGTTGCCGCCATAACCCGAGCCGAAGGACCAGATCTCCCGCGTCTCGGGGAAATGGACGATGTACTTGTTGTCGGCGTTGCACGGCCACGGGACATCGCTGGCGCCGTCGTGAAGCGGCGCTCCGACCGAGTGCACGCACGGCACGAAGTGCCCGTCTGAGCCGAGCACGTCGAGCGCCGGCTGGCCCATGCGCGCCATGATCCGCATCGACACGACGACGTACGGCGAGTCGGTCAGCTGCACGCCGAGATGCGCGATCGGCGAGCCCAGCGGGCCCATCGAGAACGGCACGACGTACATCGTGCGACCGCGCATGCAGCCCGTAAACAGCTCCCGCAGGACCTCCCGCATCTCCTCGGGCTCACGCCAGTTGTTGGTGGGGCCGGCGTCGGCCTCCTTCTCGGAGCAGATGAACGTGCGGTCCGCGACGCGCGCGACGTCGCCGGGATCCGACAGCGCCAGATAGGAGTTCGGTCGCTTGGACTCAGACAGGCGATGGAACGTGCCCGCGTCGATCAGCGCCTGTGCCAGCTGGTCGTACTCGTCCGCCGAACCGTCGCACCAATGGATCTCGTCGGGCTGAGTCAGCGCCGCGATTTCCTGCACCCAGGCTCGCAGCCCGGCATGATCCGCGGTCGCTTGGTGCTTCGGGGCGGTGTTGGCCATGATCAGCGGGCACTCCTTGGCTATGTGGTTGTGTGAAATCAGGCACTCAGAGATAAAGAGGTCGTGAAGCGTACAGGCTGGCGCACAAAGTGCGCACAAGCGCCTCTAAACCCCCGCTACCCGCGAAAAATCAGCTCAGCGACGACAACGCGGCCGGGCCGGGCCGGCGGCTGCCCGCGTGCGGTCGCTTCGCCGGGGCGTGGAGCCTGACGGCGATCCGCGCGAGGTCATCGGACGGACGCGGATCGAGGACCTGCGTGGACCTCGCGCTGGCGCGGATCGTCGCGCGGCGATTGGCGTGCGCGCGCACCCTGAAGCGGACGCGGCGGATCGCCGTTGCTCCGGACGCCAGCGACCGGATGCCCCAGTGCAGCGCACGACCACGTCGCCGGCCGCCGCCGGTGCGAGCGACCCTCACCCCACGGGGAATGCTGATCGTGCAGAGCACGTGCCGGGCGGTCGCCGGGCCGGCGTTGGTGATCCTGAGCCCGACGACGAACGCGGTGCCTGCCTTCGCCCTGCGCGGGCCACTGAGCCTGACGGTCAGATCGGCGGCGGGCGCCGGCTTGGCGACGACCGTGTAGCCGATGCTGGCGATGGCGGTGGCGCCGCTCGCGCTCGTCGCGCTGACGGTGTAGGTGAAGCTCCCCACCGTCGACGTGTTCAGGACGCCTCCGCCGCCCGAGCTGGTGACCGCACCGTTGGAGTCGTCGCATGAGGCAAGGCCCGGCCCGCCGCTCCCGTCGGCGCAGCTGAACGTCGTCGGCACGACCTGGCCGACCGTGAACGTCTGGCCGGAGGCCGGCGACGAGATCGTCGCCGACGGCGGCTGCGCCTGCACCTTGGCCGGCGACGAGGCCATGAACGCGTCGATCCCGTCGGGGGTCCCGAGGCCGGTGGGACCGTCGTACCCGGACCCGCCCGTACACAAATACGCGGGACTGCAGCCGAACTCGGCGTCCGTGCCCGACGTGACGTCGTACAGGTCGGCGGCGTCTTGGTAGGGATACGAGGCGGGGTTGGTGCCGGCGTTCGGCGTGCCGGCGAGCGCGTACACCGCGGCGATCATCGGCGCCGAGGCGCTCGTGCCGCCCAACTCCACCCAGCCGCCCTGGCTGTAGCTGTCATAGACGGCGACGCCGGAGCCGGGATCGGCGTCCATCGAGACGTCGGCGACTGTGCGGCTCGCGCAGCCGGAGTCGGTTTGCCACGCCGGCTCGGGCTCGAAGGCCGAGCAGCCCGACCCGGTGCTGCCATTGCCGGCGTCCGGCCCCCAAACGGTCTCTGTCCAGCCACGGGCGTTGGCGGCCGGCTGCAGGCTGGTGCCGCCGACCGCCGTCACGTACGGCGATGCGGCCGGGTACTCGACCCCATAGCCGCTGTCGCCGGCCGATGCGGTCACCACCGTGCCGGGGTGGTCGAAGTAGACGTCCTCGGACTGCTCGCTCGCGTACTCGTCGCCGCCGTAGCTGTTTGACTCGAAGCCGGCGACGGTCGCGCCGGTGCTCGCGGCCGTGTCGAGATCGATGTTGCTCGCCGAATCGGCCTCGATCAGGTCGATGTGGCAGTTGGGACATATCGCCGAGACCATGTCGATGTCGAGGCTCTCCTCGACGTCCCACCCGGTCCATCCCGCGGCCGCCGGCAGCGGACTCGCCTGCCCGTGCTCGTTGAGCTTTTGGAAGCACCCGTTGGCGGTCGTGCACGCCGGCAGGCCGGCGGCGCTGCGGTACATCGCGAGGTCTGCCTCGGCGTTCGGGTCGTCGTAGGCGTCGACGACCGCGACCGTCGCCCCGACGCCGCCGGTGGCGGCCGCGGCGCTCAGCGCGTACGCGCTCTGCAGCTGTGCCGGGCTGTAGCCGTAGCCGTCCGGGAACGCGTCGCCGGCTGACCTGACCTCCGCCTCGGTCCTCGGCCTGCGGTCGGTGCGCAGCAGCGACAGGCACCGGTAGGCGTGCGGGTTCGCGGGCGTCGCGCACACGTCCCGGACCGACGGCGCCGCTGCCGCGACCCCGGGCGCCACCGCACACGTCGCAATCGCCATCGCGGCGACGACCAACCGCCCGATCGTCCGGCGTGCGCAGACGCGCGACGCGCGTGTAACAGCATCGCCTCCGTGCAGCTGTCGGCCCACGGGTGTCCCATCGGCGATGCTCGCAACCGAGTCGCCCGTCGCGCTGGTTTTTGGACGATTATCCAGGCTCTTTACGCGGCACCAGCACCACGCGCTTGAACTCGGCCACGAGCACCCCATCCTGGTTGAGCACCCGCGTGTGGACCTTGACCGTGCCGCGGTCGGGCTTGGAGCGCGACTCCTTGACCTCGAGCACCTCGGACTCGACGAACAGCGTGTCGCCGTGGAACACCGGAGCCGGGTGGCTGAGCTCCTCGGTCGCGAGGTTCGCGATCGCCTTGCCCGACACGTCGGAAACGCTCATTCCCAGCGCCAGCGAGTACACCAGCGGGCCGACGACGACATTGCGTCCCTGCTGAGAGCCGGCGGCGTAGACGTCGTTGATGTGCAGCGGGTGATGGTTCATCGTGATCAGGCAGAACAGGTGGTCGTCGGCCTCGGTCACGGTCTTCGCGGGCCAGTGCTTGTAGATGGCCCCGACCTCGAACTCCTCCAGATAACGGCCGTAGGGGTGCGCGCCGGACGCCTCGCGCGCCGCCTGATCGGTCTGCACTGTCTGGACTTCGGGCATCGTGTTCAAAGCTCCTGGGTGGGGTTTGGCGAAATGGACACCGAGGATGCCAGGGACGCGCGCATCCGGAGCTCCGGTGCGCCCCTGTAGAGGTTGCGGCTGCCGTCGTCGACGAACCCCAACCGTTCGTAGAACGCGATCGCGCCGCGATTGTCCGCGAGCACCCACAGCGCCACGTCCGTGAGGTCCGCCCGGGCGAGCTCGCCCAGCACCGCGGCCAGCAGCGCGCTCCCGATCCCGCCGCGCAGGTGGCCGGGCTCGAGGTACAGCCCGCCGATCGTCGCGTCGGCATCGTCGTCGAGCGCAAGCGCGCTGCAGAAGCCGAGCAGCCGCTGTCCGCGGACCGCGACGCGGGTCAACGGAAGACCGCGAACCGTCGGGCGACCGAGGACATCGACCCACAGGCGCTCTCGCTCCGCGACCGACTGCGCGTCGAGGATCTCGTCGTCGAGCATCCCGCGGTACGCCGACAGCCACGCACGCACGTGGACCCCCGCGATCGCCGCGGCGTCGTCGCGCCGAGCCGCACGGATGACGACGCCCTCCATCGCGTCCAGCGTACGTCGCGGGCGCCCTGCTGTCGCTAGGCTCGGCGGCCCACCGACCAGGAGATCGATCCGTGCGAAACCCTCGTGACTTCGGCAAGCCCTTGGCGATCGGCGCCCCCGAGCCGATCCTCGAGATCCCGTTCAAGCCATCGCGGATGATCCACTTCCTGGACTTCTCCAACGAGAAGATGGTCGCCAAGGTCCCGGACATCGCCCCGACCGTCGACATCCTGCTCGGCAACCTCGAGGACGCCGTTCCCGTCGATCGCAAGGAGGCGGCGCGCGCGGGCCTGGTACGGGTCGGCAAGGAGATGGAGCTCGGTGACACACAGCTGTGGACGCGCGTCAACAGCCTCGAGTCGCCGTGGGTCCTCGACGACCTGACGACGCTCGTCTCGGAGATCGGGGACAAGCTCGACGTGATCATGGTCCCGAAGGTCGAAGGCCCATGGGACATCCACTACATCGACCGGCTGCTGGCCCAGCTCGAGGCGCGGGCCGGCCTGCAGCGCCCGATCCTCATCCACGCCCTGCTCGAGACCGGGCTGGGGATGATCAACGTCGAGCAGATCGCAACCGCCAGCCCGCGGATGCAGGGCATGAGCTTCGGTCCGGCCGACCTCGCCGCCTCGCGCCGGATGAAGACCACGCGCGTCGGCGGCGGCCACCCCGGCTACCGCTCGATCGAGGACCCGGATCTGGAGAACGCAGAGGCGCCGCGGGTTTCGGTCCAGCAGGATCCGTGGCACTACTCGATCGCGCGCATGGTCGACGCCTGCACGAGCGCCGGGATCCTGCCGTTCTACGGGCCGTTCGGCGACATCCGCGACACGCTCGGCTGCGAGACCCAGTTCCGCGCCGCGTTCCTGCTCGGCTGCGTCGGCGCGTGGTCGCTGCACCCGGTCCAGATCGGGATCGCCAAGAAGGTCTTCAGCCCCGACCCCGAGGAGGTGCTGTTCGCCAAGCGGGTGCTAGAAGCGATCCCGGACGGCCGCGGCGTCCACATGATCGACGGCAAGATGCAGGACGACGCGACCTGGAAGCAGTGCAAGGTGATGGTCGAGCTGGCCGAGATGCTGGCCGATCGCGACCCCGAGCTGGCGCAGGCCTACGGATTCGCGCCGGCCGCAGCGTAATCTTCACAATTACGATGAGGATCTCCGCCAAAGCTGACTATGCCGTGCGGGCGGTCGCCGAGCTCGCCGCCGCCGAGGGCGAGAAGCCGATCAAGGCCGAGCGGATCGCCACTGCGCAGGCGATCCCGCTCAACTTCCTGGAGAACATCCTCGGCGAGCTCCGGCACGCCGGCATCGTGCGCAGCCATCGCGGCGCCGAGGGCGGCTTCCGGCTCGCCAAGCCCGCCGACGAGCTGACGGTCGCCGACGTGATCCGCGCCGTCGAGGGCCCGCTGGCGAGCGTCCGCGGCGGCCCGCCCGAGGACGCCGCCTACGACGGCGCCGCCAGCGCGCTGCCGCGCGTCTGGATCGCGGTCCGCGCCAACCTCAGGCGCGTCCTCGAACAGGTCACGATCGCCGACATCGCCCAGTCCGAGCTGCCCGCGTCGGTGCAGGAGCTGATCGAGGACCCGGGCGCCTGGGTCACCCGCTGACGGGCGGCTGCGCGCCCGCCGCCTCGGCCTCGAGCGCCGCGCGCGCCGCGAGCAGCGGGGCCAGCAGGCTGGCGGCGTCACCGGGCGCGATCGTGAGCGGCTGCGTGGTGAAGTCGTGCTCCGAGCGCAGCTCGTACATCGCCTGCAGCGTCGTCGACTCGATCACGGTGTCGATTCGCTCGTGGCGTGCGTCGTCGTGCGACGGATTCTCGCCGGCCCACTGTGCGAGCTCGGCCGCGCTCGCGGTCACGAACCCGATCGACAGCACGTCCCGCGGATCCTCGAGGCTCTGGGCGTTGAAGACCCGCGTCGGGATCCCGTAGCCCTCGTCGGCGGCCCACTCGGTCTCGAACTGTTCGAAAGTCGCGCCCTCCTTGAGCCGACGCACGAACATCGCGATGATCATCTCGTCTCCCGGTCGTGCTCTGTCCGGCCGCCAGCCTACCGCTGCCCCGCGCGCTAACCGACCGGCCTGGCCGTAAGTCCGATCCCCTGTGCGCATAAGGGCGCGGACGCGGCGAACTGCCGATGCGCGGGCGCGCGTCGTAGCTCATCGTGGTGTCGATGCCCGCCGACACGCCACCGCGCTCAGCCGACGACCAGTGCGTCGCCGCCGAACACGCGCCCGCGGACCCATTCGGCCGAGACCTCCTCGAGTACCGCCAGCATCGCGGCGGCCGCCGGCGACCGGTAGCTGGACGGCAACAGCGCTGCGATCGGCCGGGACGGCGGCGGCGGGTTCAGCCGGCGCACGACGACGTCGTCGCGCACCCCCCGGCGCGCGACCATGTCCGGGATCAGCGCCGCCCCGACGCCGGCGGCCGCGAACCCGAGGATCGCGCCGTAGTCGTCGTTCTCGAACGCGATCTGGGGGTCGAACCCGGCGTCGCGGCAGGCGCGGATGAACAGCCGCGAGTCCGGGCAGGTGTCGGAGGTGGCGAGCATCCACGGCTCGGACGCGAGCTGACCCAGCTCGAGCTCCGGCACGTCCGCGAGCCGGTGCCCGGCGGGCAGCACGATGTACATAGGGTCCTCGAACAGCGGCACGAGCTCGAGATCGGGCGTCAGCGGCAGCGGCGCGTCGACCTCGGACGGGTCCATCGGATCGTGGATCAGCGCCATGTCGAGCTTGCCGGCGCGCAACTGCGGCACCGCCTCGATCGGATCTGCCATCACAATCGACAGGTCGACGAGCGGCGCCCGCTCGCGAAACAGCGCCACTGCGAGTGGCACCACCGATGCCGCGCCCGACGCGAACGTCCCGAAACGCAGCGTGCCGCCCTCCAGCTGGGTGAGCGCTCGCAGCTCGGACTCGGTCTCGGCCAGCCGGGCGAGAATCGCCTCGCCGCGGTCCACCAGCACCCTGCCGGCGTCGGTCAGCAGCGCGCCCGACGGCACCCGTCGCACGAGCGCGAGGCCGACCTCCGCCTCGAGCGTCGCGATCTGGCGCGAGACCGCCGGCTGCGTGTAGCCGAGCTCTGCCGCCGCGGCCGAGAACGAACCGTGGCGTGCGACCTCCACCAGCACCCGGATCCGGCGCACGTCCAGCATTACCTGGCGTTATACCAGCTCAAGCAAATCCCAATTTGACGTTATGGCGATCCGATCCCACGATGCATTCACGAACAGCAAGCCGAGGAGTCCCCATGTCCGCCCGCGACCGATTGACCGACCAGATCACGATCCGCCTCGCCTACGCCGATGACGAGCGCGCGCTGCTCCGGCTCGCGGCGCTCGACAGCGCGCCTGCGCCGCCGGCGCCGCCGCTGCTCGTCGCCGAGGTCGACGGCAAGCTGCGCGCGGCTCTGTCGCTGAGCGAACGAGGCAGCTCGATCGCCGACCCGTTCTACCCATCGGCGCCGCTCGTGCGGCTGCTCGGCGCGCATGCCCGCGAGGCCGACCGGACGCCAAGACGCGGTGCCCGCCGCCTGCGCCGCCGTCGGCCGCTGCGAGCGCGCGCGGCGATCTAGGCGGTCGCGCTACGCAACCGCTTCGGACAGCGATCCGTCATCGGCCGCGACGGCGTGCTCCTCGGGGCGGCCGATGACCGCCGTTGCCGGCGGGCGCAGGTAGATCCGCTGGCCGTCGGCGAGGCCGAGCTCGGCGACCTGCGTGCGCGTGAGCTGCACGCGCGCGGAGGAGCCGTCCTCGAGCGCGAGCTCGATCCGGACCTCGAAGCCGAGGTGCACGACCCGCGTGACGGTCGCGCCCACGTCGCCGGCGGCCGGCGTGTGCGACAGCGCGATGTCGTGGGGGCGCACGAGCTTGCCCGCGACCGTCGCGATCGGGCCGAGGAAGCTCATCACGAAGTCGGTGGCCGGGGCGTCGTAGACCTCCTTCGGTGAGCCGACCTGCTCGATCCGGCCCTGGTTCATGACCGCGATCGTGTCGGCAACCTCCATCGCCTCCTCCTGGTCGTGGGTGACGAGCACGGTCGTCACGTGCTGCTCGTCGTGCAGCCGCCGCAGCCAGCGGCGCAGCTCTGTCCGGACGTTGGCGTCCAGCGCCCCGAACGGCTCGTCGAGCAGCAGCACGCGCGGCTCGATCGCCAGCGCCCGCGCAAGCGCCATCCGCTGGCGCTGTCCGCCCGAGAGCTGGTGCGGGCGCTGGGCGCCCCATTGCGTGAGCCCGACGAGGTCGAGCAGCTCGTCGACCTTCCGCTTGACCTCGGACTTCGGCCGTTTGCGGATCTTCAGACCGAACGCGACGTTCTCACGCACGCTCATGTGCGCGAACGCCGCGTAGTGCTGAAACACGAAGCCGATCCCGCGTTCCTGGGGCCGTGCGGCGGTGACGTCGTTGCCGGCGATCCTGACGACGCCGCGGTCGGGTGTCTCGAGGCCGGCCAGTATCCGCAGCAGCGTCGACTTGCCCGAGCCGCTCGGGCCCAGCAGCGCCGTCAGCGACCCCTCGGGCACGGACAGCGTGACGCCGTCGAGCGCGACGAAGTCCTCGCCGAACCGCTTCTCGATCGCCTCGGCGTCGATCCTCATCGGGCATCCTTTCTCTGGGGGGCCAACAGGGTCATCGCAAGCAGCACGATCAGCGACATCACCGCGAGCTCGACGCCGGTCGCATACGCGGCGGTGATCCCGCCGGGACCGAGCGTCTGGGTGCGGTACTTGACGAGCAGCGGCAGCGACACGGTCGATCCGAGCACGTTGGAGGAGACGACCGCGACGGCGCCGATCTCGCCGAGCGCGCGAGCGGTCGTCAGCACGACGCCGTAGGCGACGCCGACGCGGATCGACGGCAGCGTGACCCGCCAGAACGTCTGCCAGGAGGAAGCACCGAGGGTCGCGGCCGCCTGCTCCTGCTCGGTCCCGACCTCCATCAGCACCGGCGCCACCTCGCGCACGCAGAACGGCAGCGACACGAACACGGTCGCGATGATCATCCCGCGTGGGTCGAAGATGATCGGGATCCCGTGGTCGACAAACCAGCTCCCGAACCAGCCGTGGATCCCGTACACGACGATCAGCGCGAGGCCGATGATCACCGGCGACACGACGAACGGGATGTCGATCAGCGCGTCGAGGATCTTGCGGCCGCGGGCCTTGGAGCGGACCAGCACGAGCGCCGTGCCGACGCCGAAGATCGTGTTCAGCGGGACCGCGATCGCGGCGATCAGCACCGACAGCCAGAAGGCGCTGATCGCCGCCGGCGTCGTCATGTACGCCCACGCGGTGCTGAATCCGTGCTCGAACGTCCTGATGAAGATGAACACGACCGGGGCGAGCAGCAGCGCCGCAAGGTAGGCGAGCGCGACCGCGCGCAGCGAGTACTTCCACACGGGCCTAACCGTCACCGTCGGTCCCCCATTTGCGCAGGCCGAACAGGACCGCCAGCGCGATCGCCAGCAGTGCCACCGACAGACCGGCCGCCGGCTGATAGGCGGAGTTGCCCGAGCCCGTCGCGCTCTCGACATCGGCGAAGATCACGAGGCTCGCGATCTGCACCTTGCCCGCGAGCAGCACGATCGAGCCGTATTCACCCATGCACCGCGCGAACGACAGCGCCGTGCCCGACAGGATCGCGGGTCGCAGCGCCGGCAGCACGATCCGCCGGAACGTCGTCGCGTTGGCGGCTCCGAGCGACGCGGCGGCCTCCTCGACCTCCTGATCGAGTTCGAGGAGCACCGGCTGCACCGAGCGCACCGCGAACGGGAGCGTGACGAACAGCAGCGCAACGCCGACGATCGTCTTCGTCAGCGCGATGTCGATCCCGACCGGGCTGCTGGTCCCATACAGCCCGAGCAGCGCCAGGCTCGCGACGATCGTCGGCAGCGCGAACGGCAGGTCGATCACCGAGTTGAGGATCTGCTTGCCACCGAACTGGTCGCGGACCAGCACCCACGCCACGACCGTGCCCAGCACCGAGCCGACCGCGGCGACGACCGCCGAGATCGCCAGCGTCTGCTCGAGCGCTGTGAGCGCGACCGTGTTCGTGAACGACGTCCAGAACGCGTGCCAGCCCGAGCCGAGCGCGACGTCGACGACCGCGGCGACCGGGATCAGGACGAAGATGCTCAGGTACAGCGTCGACAGACCGAGCCCGAGCGCGCCGCCGGCCCCGCGGACACGGAGGCCGGCGTGCGCGCGACTCGTGCTGCCGGGCGGTGGAGCGCCGAGGGGCGCCGCCAGCGTGTCAGCTGGAGGAGGTGGGGACACCCGCCTTCTCCTCGATCTTGATCACCGAGCCGTTGGGCGCGGTGAAGAACTCATCGTTGACCTTGGTCCATCCGCCGAAGCTGTCGATCGTGAACGTGTTGACGTGCGGGAACGTGC
Source organism: Solirubrobacteraceae bacterium (assembly GCA_036273655.1). GTDB lineage: Bacteria > Actinomycetota > Thermoleophilia > Solirubrobacterales > Solirubrobacteraceae > Palsa-465. Next base: position 13,535 of record DASUHF010000069.1, read on the forward strand.
TGGTGAACTGCTTGGCCACGCTCGGCAGCACCGGCCGGTAGCCCTGTTGGCCCCACAGCTTCTGGGCCGGCGGCGACTCAAGCCACTTCACGTACGCGTTGGCCTGGCTCAGCCGGCCGGACTTCTTGAGGACGGCGATCGGCGTCTGGATCAGGATCGACGACTTCGGGTAGACGATCTGGATCTTGTCGCCGGCGCGCTTGGCGGCGATCGCGTCGGACTCGTAGTCGAGCAGCACGTCGCCCTGCCCGGACACGAACGCCTGCAGCGCGTCGGAGGCGCTGTCGGGCTGCGCGACCGTGTTCTTCTCCAGCAGCGTCGCCAGGTAGGTGAGCGCCTGGGACTTGCTCTTGCCCTCGCGCAGCTCGGCCCCGTATGCGGCCATGATGTTCCACCGGGCCGAGCCCGACGTCGCCGGGTTCGGCGTCACGACCTTGACACCGGGCTTGATCAGGTCGTCCCAGCCAATGATGTGCTTCGGGTTGCCGGGCCGCACGATCATCACCACGGTCGAGTCGTTGACGATCCCCTTGGTCGGGCCGGCGGCCCAGTTCGACGCGACCAGGCCGGCCTGCACGAGGCGGTCGACGTCTGGCGAGGTCGAGAACGCGACCACGTCGGCCGGCTGGCCCGCGGCCACCGCGCGGCTCTGCGCCCCGGATGCGGCAAACGACGTCCTGAAGCCGATGCCGGCGCCGCCGGACGTCTTCGCGTAGGCCTGGTCGACGGCGTCGTAGGCCTTCTCGGGCGTCGAGTACCCGACCAGGTTGAGCGTCGCCTTCGAGCCTGCGTTCGAACTGCCCGACGGATCGCCGCCGGCGCTGGCGCTCGCGTTCGTCGCGACGTCCGAGGAGCCGCCGCAGGCGGCAACGGCGAGCGCGGCAGCCACGCCCAGTCCCAGCGTGAGCACGGCCCGGGGCACCGACGGCGAAGCCGGTGGTCTGCTCCGGTCAGAGCGTGTGTTCATCAACGTCCTCTCACGGTTCGAAAGACGACTTAGTCGATTGAGTTGCGGCAGTATTACACAATTCGCCGACTTATTCGACCCGGATTGTTAGTTCGATTGTATTTGTTGAGATTACGCTGGACCCGGACCTGCGCGCACAGCGCCGGCACTCAGAGCCCGTGGCCGAAAACGCGGACATGGATCAACGTTTCGAGCAACCCCCCTGCTGCACACCTCGCGTCGCGCGCCGGACCGGTACGCTCCGGCGCTTCCATGCGCTTCTTTGAATACGAGTCCCGTGCGGTGGTCGCCAAGGCTGGAATCCCCGTGACCCAACATGGCTTCGCCAAGACCGCCGATCAGGCGCGGCGGATCGCTGAGCAGATCGCCGGGCCGGTGGTGATCAAGTCCCAGGTGCTGACCGGTGGCCGCATGAAGGCCGGCGGCGTGCAGTTCGCCGACACGCCGGAGGAGGCCGCGCGCAAGGCCGAGCACGTGCTCGATCTGGCGATCAACGGTCACGTTCCGCGTGGCGTGCTGGTCGACGACAAGGCGGCGGTCGCACACGAGTACTACGCCGGGGTGGTGTGGGACGGGACGCGCAAGCGGCCGGTGATGCTGTTCTCCGACATGGGCGGGATCGACATCGAGCAGGTCGCGGCCGAGCACCCCGACCACGTGGTGCGCGCGCACTTCTCGACGCGGGCACCGTTCGCCGACTGGCAGGCCAAGCAGCTGATCGCGTCGCTGGGCATCACCGGCTCAAGGCTCAACCGGCTGACGCCGATCCTTGCCAAGCTCGCGCGCCTGTTTTTGCAGTACGACATGACGCTGGCCGAGATCAACCCGCTCGGGGAGCTCGAGGACGGCGCCTTCGTCGCGCTCGACGCGCACATGGACATGGAGTCAGAGGCCCGGCCGCGCCAGAAGGCGCTGCTGCACGAGCTCGGCGTCGGCGACGAGGAGACCCGCCAGGCCCGGGAGGCGACCCCGTTCGAGCTCGCGGGCGAGCAGGTCGACGCGACCGACCATCGCGGCGTCGCCGGCAACGTCACCGAGTTCGACGGCGACCTCGGCCTGGTGATCGGCGCCGGCGGTGGCTCGCTGACGCTGTTTGACGCGGTCCGCGCGCACGGCGGCCGGCCCGCCAACTACTGCGAGATCGGTGGCAACCCGTCGGTCGCCAAGGCCTGCGGGCTGGCCAAGCTCGTGCTGTCAAAGCCGGGCGTCGACAAGATCGCGGTGATGATGTCGATCGTCTCCAACACGCGCGTGGACATCGTCGCCCGCGGTGTGATCAAGGCCTGTCTTGAGCTCGGCCACGATCCCGCCGAGAAGATCGCGATCTTCCGGATCCCGGGCGCCTGGGAGGAGGAGGGGTTCAAGATCCTCGACCGCTACGGCGTCAGCTACGCCGATCGCTCGGTGTCGCTCAACGAGGCCGCACGCCGCGCCGTCGAGCGAATCCAGGGAGTCACGGCCTGATGTCGATCCTCGTCGACGCCGACACCACCTTCATCGTGCAGGGGATCACCGGCCGCGAGGCGGTGAACTTGACCCGTGAGTGCCTGGACTACGGTGCCGGCGCCAAGATCGCCGGCGGCGTCACCCCGGGACGGCGCGGACGCGACGTGCACGGCGTGCCGGTGTTCGACACCGTCGCCCAGGCGGTCGAGCATCACGGCTCACCGATCGACGGGTCGGTCGTCACCGTCCCCCCCGCGTTCACCAAGGACGCGGTGCTCGAGGCGCTGCACAACGACATCAAGCTGGTGGTGATCGTCACCGAGCGGATCCCCCGCGGCGACGTCGCTCAGATGGTCGAGGTCGCCGCCGAGCACGGCGCGCGGATCATCGGACCCAACTGCCTCGGGATCATCGTCCCCGACGTGCTCAAGATGGGCGGCATCGGCGGCCCCGCCAAGGACGCCAAGAAGTCCTACACCCCAGGACCGGTCGGCGTGATCTCACGCTCGGGCGGGATGACCACCGAGATGTCCTCGACGCTGTCGGCCGCCGGGCTGGGCCAGTCCACGGCGGTCTCGATCGGCGGCGACGCGATCATCGGCTCCTCCTACGCCGAGCTGATGCCGCTGTTCGAAGCCGACGAGCAGACCCAGGCGATCGTGATCTACACCGAGCCCGGCGGCCGCATGGAAGCCGAGCTCGCCGCCTGGGTCACCGAGCACGACTCGCGGCTGCCGATCGTCGCGTTCATGGCCGGCCGCTTCATGGACGAGATGCCGGGCATGAGCTTCGGCCACGCCGGCACGATCGTCGAGGGCAAGGAGGACACCGCGACCGAGAAGATCGCGCGCCTCGCCGCCGCCGGCATCACCGTCGCCGAGCGCATCGAGGACATCCCGGACCTCGTCAAGGAGAGAATCTGATGCCGGGAACGTTCATCGACGTCACCGTCGAGGCGTCGGCCGCGGGCGACGCGGAGCTGGCGCGCACGCTCACCGACGTCTGCCCCGTCGACATCTTCGCCGCCGGACCCACCGGGGTCGAGATCGTCGAGGAACACCTCGACGAATGCGTGCTCTGCGAGCTGTGCATCAACGCCGCGCCGGCGGGCGCGGTGACGGTGCACAAGCTGTACTCGGGCGAGACGCTGCCTGCCTGAGCAGGCGTCGCTCGGTCGTTCGCAGTCGCAAGCCGTCCGCGGATTCAGCGCGTGGCAGCCAGCCGCCTGCGCGCGGCCGCCGTCAGCGGCCGGTAGCGCTCGCCGTCGGCGTCGAGGTAGAACGCCCGCGGTCCGGCCGGCGGCAGCCCCGCGTCGCGCAGCGGCCCGGTGTTCGGCCGGTACCAGGTCGTGACCGGGATCGCGTCGACTACGTGCACGATCGCCGGCCGCTCTCCGGGCGCCAGCGCGCGCATCGCTCCCGTCAGCTCGCGCGCGTCGAGATCGCCACCGTCGCGCAGCGTCACCGCCGCGAACGCGAGCTCCGCGTGCGCGGCCTCGGGCCGGACGCCGTAGGCGACGGCGAGGTCGACCGCGGGAAGATCGCCGAGCGCCTCGCGGATCGGCGCCGCGTAGACGGCGCCGTGCGCGGTGCGGATCACGTCGAAGGCGCCGTCCAGACGCCACATGTCTCCGTCCTCGTCGGCGCAGAAGACGTCGCCGGTCGACAGCCAGCTGTCGCCCTTGGCGAACACGCCCCGCAGCGGCGTCGTCGCGACCGTGTCGATCTCCCGCGCCCGCGCCAGCAGCACCCCGGGCTCGCCGGGCGCGCACGGCCGAACGAAGCCGCCGGCGCCCAGCACGAGCTGATCGTTGTCGGCGTCGTAGGCGCCGAGCCGGACCTCCGGCGAGCCCGGCAGCCGCCGCCCCATCGCGCCCGGCTTGGCGTTGCCGAGGTTGACGAGGATCGCGCCGGTCTCGGTCGAGGCATAGAACTCGAGCACGCGCGCGGGCGTGAATCGCTGCTCGACCCGGCGCCACAGGTTGCGCGGCATTCCCGACCCCATGAACAGCCGCACCGGGTGATGGCGCTCGCCGGGCTGCGGCGGCGCGTCAACGAGCTCGCGCAGCATCGTCCACGTGTAGGAGGCGACCGTCACCCCGTAGCGCCGCACCTCCTCCCAGAACGTCGCCGGGTCGAACCGTCTCGCCACCGCGACGCGGGCCCCGCCGGCGATCGCACCGCCGATCGACATCAGCAGCGCGGACGGGTGGTGCAGCGGCGTGACCGTGTAGACGGTGTCGGCGGCCGTCAGCCGTGCCGAGGATGCGGTCCCGAGCGCGGAGGTGACCCAGCGCCCGTTCGTGATCCGACTCATCCGCGTGGTCTGCCCCTCGCCGGTGAACAGCACGAACGCGAGCTCCGACGCCCGTCCGGGGTTGGGGCTGTACCACGCCGGGACCCGCACGGCGGCAGGGTCGATCTGCTCCATATCGGTCGTCACCTCGACGCCCAGATCGCGTGGGCCGCCGCCACCGCCAAGCACGAACGTGTGGACGTGGCCCTCGCCGGACGCCTGCGCTGCCCGCTCCGGATCGGCGATGATGCGCCGCACCTGCCCGAGTGTCGCCTCGCGGCGCGTGTTGCCGTCGGGCCGCAGCATCACCGCGACAGCGCCGAGCCGGTTGAGCGCGGCGACGACGGCCAGTCCGCTCGGCCGCGGCCCCATCAGCACGCCGACGTGCTCGCCCTGGCGCACGCCGATCGCGATCAGGCCGCGGACGACGTCGTCGATCCGGCGGTCGACGTCCTTGGCGGTGTAGGCGCGGTCGTCGAATGCGAACAGCAGCTCGTCGGGATCGTGCTCGGCGCGCTCGGACAGCAGCCGCCCCAACGAGATCCGCGTGTGCGGGCGGACCTGCTCGGACCGGATGATCCGCGGCAACTGGCTCGCCGCCTCGCGGGACAACGTGGTCATGTTGCGCGCGGTGCGCGACGCGGTCGTCGCGATCGAGCGCACGACCTCGGCCGACACCTCGCCGGCGAGCTCGATCCCGTGCGCGACCCGGTTCGGCGTGGGTTCGGGCTCCGGCTCGGCGTAGGGGTCGTCGGGCGCCGGCGCGATGTTGCCCGGCTGTTCGCCGTCGCCGTCGCGCCAGCGCACCCACGCCGCGACCGTCGGCCACGTGACCTCGTTCGAGACCGAGCCGACGACGAGCCCGAAATGACCGGCGCGAACCTGCAGCTCGTAGACGTCAGCGCGCGGGGCCGCCTGGCGGATTGCCCGCACACCGGCGGGCGGCGCGATCTCGTCCACGGTGCCGACGACCGACAAAATCGGCGCGCTCACGTCGGCGAGCGTCAGCAGCAGCTCGTCGATCGTGAAGCCGCCCTCGAGCAGCCGGTTGTGAGCGATGAACTGGCGCAGGAAGTCGGCCAGCGCAGGTCCCGGCCAGGCGACCCAGCCGTCGGACTCGAGAAACCGGCGCTGGCTCTCCCGCGCGAGCAGCGCATCGCGGTCGTGCAGCTGCGAGATGAACTCGAGCCGGTTGCGAGCGGACTTGACCGGGTCAAGCAGCTGAAAGGCGGTTCGGCTCGCCCAGGCCGGCAGCTGCCTGCCGCGGAACAGCCGGTCTCCAAGCAGCTCCGCGGCGCCCGAGGCGAACTGCTCGGGCAGCCCGAACGGCATCCCGACGCGCGTGTCGACCGAGCTGCCGAACGTGATCAGCGACGCGAGGCCCTGGTTGTGCCGGTAGGCGGCGACCTGGTAGGCGAACATCCCGCCCTGCGAGTAGCCGCACAGGTGGACGTCGCGGCCGGTCAGCTCGTTGACGCGCTCGACGGCGTCGGAGATCGCCCGCACGTGGTCGGCAAGCGTGCGCTCGAGGCCGCCGCGCTCGCGTTCGGGCACGCCGAAGTCGACGACCCACGGGTCGATCCCGCGCTCGTGCAGGTGCGTGACCGCGCTCGTCGTCGACGATACGTCGTAGATCCCGGCGGCGAGCATCATCGGCGGGATCATCAGGATCGCCGGGGCGCTCGTGGCGGAGCCGGATGTGCGCGGTGCGTCCGACGCGACGCGCGGGTAGTAGTGGCGCAGCCGATAGACCGGGTGCTCGGCGGCGATCTCGTACGGCGACGGGTCCTCGTCGGTCGCCAGGCCACCGAACCGGGCCACCTCGAGCGCGTTCTGCGCGGCCGCGCCGAGCCGGCTCAGGGGTTGCGTGATCTCCTTCGGCAGTTCCATCGGGAAGCGACAATGTTGGCGGATCGGTGCCGCCGCCGGGCATCCGATCCAAGGTATTGTCCGCCGCCGATGTCAACGCTCGAGCTGGAGACCGTGTTGTGCAGCAGCGACGGCGGCGTCGGCCGGATCACGCTGAATCGCCCCGATGCGCTCAACGCGTGGATCCGCCGGCTTGGCGACGACATGCTGGCGGCGCTCGAGCACCACGCCGCCGACCGCGACGTGCGCGTGATCGTTTTCACCGGCGCCGGTCGCGCGTTCTCGGCGGGCGCGGACCTGAAGGCGAGCGGCGAGCTGACGACCGATGACGGCGCGTTCGACGTGCTGACGCCGCTGCGTGAGAGCTACAACCCGCTGTTGCTGCGCGTGCGGACCGTCGACAAGCCGGTGATTGCGGCGGTCAACGGGGCCGCGGCCGGGATCGGCTGCTCGCTGGCGCTGGCTGCCGACATGGTGGTCGCGGCGCGCTCGGCGTATTTCCTGCTGGCGTTCGTCAACGTCGGCCTCGGGCTCGACGGCGGCGCCTCCCAGCTGCTGCGTGAGCGGATCGGCCACGCGCGCGCGTTCGAGATGGCCTACCTCGGCGAGCGCGTGTCGGCCGAGCAGGCCCTGGACTGGGGCATGATCAACCGCGTCGTCGACGATGGCGAGCTGCCGGCCGCGGTCGACGAGCTCGCGGCCCGCTTCGTGGCAGGCCCGCCCGGCTCCTACGCGACGATCAAGCACACGATCAACGCGCGGGCGTACGCGGACTTCGCCGAGCTGCTCGAGCTCGAGGCGGTGCAGCAACAGCGGCGCATCGAGTCCAGGGACTTCCTCGAGGGCGTCGCGGCGTTCGTCGAGAAACGGCCGGCGCGCTTCACCGGCGACTAGCCGGAGAACCGCTACCGACTGTTACCGAACGGCATCTATACGTTCTTTACTTCCCACTCGGCCTCGCCTCAACGTCGCCCTCAGTCGCGTTCGCCGGCGATCCCCAGCGCCAGCACGTTGCCAGAGGGATCACTGATCATCGGTGCCGAGGCATCGTGCTCCGGGGAATGGCCGCTGCGCTCCAGCCGTTCGAGCACCCGATCGCGCTCGCCTGCGTCGGGCAGCACGATCGTCGCGTGGCGCAGCGCCGCGCTCCCCGGCGGGGCCATCGTCGCACCGGCGCTCTCCCAGGTGTTCGCGCCCATGTGGTGGTGGTAGCCGCCGGCGCTGAGAAACGCGGCGTACGGTCCGAGCTGCGCCATCAGCGCGAAGCCGAGGACGTCGCGGTAGAACGCGATCGTCTCGTCTATCCGCGCCACCTTCAGGTGCACATGGCCCATGACGGTGCCGGATGGGAGACCGTCAAACGGCTCCGAGCCTGGGTCCTGCAGCTCGCCCAGGAGGCTGTCGGCGTCGAGCGGGAGGGTTGTCATGCGGTCGGCGACCCGGCCTTCCCACAGCTCGCGTGGGCGGTCCCAGTAGATCTCGATCCCGTGCTCGTCGGGGTCTGAGAGGTACAGCGCCTCGCTGACGAAATGGTCGGAGAGCCCGACCAAGGCGACCCGGTCGCGCGCGGCGTGGGCCAGCCAACGCGCGAGGTCGACCCGCTCCGGTAGCAGCAGCGCGAAGTGGTAGAGCCCGGTGTGCCCGCGGGCCGGCTGCGCTCCGGGCTCCTGCACCAGGCACACCAGCTCTCGCTCACCGCATCCCAGCGACGCCGAGCCGCCATCGCGCTGCAGAACATTGAGGCCGACGGCATTGCCGTAGTACTCGATCGAGCGGTCGAGGTCGGCCACGGTCAGGTGTACCGCGCCGACCGTGGTCGACGCCGGCAGCTCGGCGCGAGCCGGAGCGCCCGTGGCCTCGAGCTCCTCGGGGTCGGGCGGCGCCATCCCGTGGCTCATCCCTCGATTTTGGCGCAAAGAAAAGCCCCGCCGGGGCAACCTCCGCCAGATCCCGGAGCTGCTGGGCCACAAGCACCTCGATTCCACGCAGCGCAATACGCGCGTGACCGCCCGCCCTGGACGCCCATCGCGCGCCTTGCTATATTTCGGTGTCTTGCGGGGCCGGCGTTGGGCGGGGCGTCACGATGAATTTGCTGTGGGATCAATCAGCCGAGGCTGGGCGGCGACTTCTGTTCGCGGCGTCGCTCGTCGTACTGATGGCTCTCGCGCTGCCGGTGGCGACCCGGGCGCACGTCGGCGTGACGACCGACATCTCCCGCGGCGCGCATTGCCCGGTGCCGGCGCCTGGGTATGCGACCTGCGCGGCGAGGTTTGTGCACATCCATCCGCCGCGGTCACGAACGCCTGGCTCTTGGCGCCGGTTCGGTGTCGGCGCCGGGCCGGCCGACAGCGGCGCAATGGCGGCGAACGGTGAGCCGCAGCTCCTGCTTGCCGCCTATGACCTCAACTGGCTGGCGGCTAATCGCGGCGTCGGACAGACGGTCGCGGTCGTCGACCCCTACTACGACGCGACAGCCGAGCAGGATCTCGCTGCGTTTCGCTCTCAGTTCGGGATGCCGGCGTGCACCGGCGCGAACGGGTGCTTTGAGCGGGATGTTGTCGGCTCTCCCGGAGCCGCTGATTCCGACTGGTCCGTCGAGACAGCGATCGATCTAGCGGCGGTCTCGACCGCCTGCCCACAATGCCACATCGATCTTGTCGAGGCTCAGTCCAATTCGCTGACCGATTTGACCGCCGCCGAGAACGCCGCCGCCCACCTGCATCCGCAGGCGATTTCAGACAGCTGGGATGCGCCGGCTGCCACCGACCCGCTGTCGTTGCTTGCCTACTCATATCCCGGGATCTCGGTTACCGCCTCTGATGGCGACGACGGCTACCACGCCGGCTTGGCCGCCTGGCCGGCGGCGTTGCAGTCGGTGACAGCTGTCGGCGGGACGACGCTCACCGCCGATCCGGCGGCGCCGCGCGGGTTCACCGAAACCGCCTGGTCAGCCGGCGGCTCCGGTTGCGCGCCAGCGCTCACCACCGGGCTGCTCTCGTTTGCCGGGTGCGACGGCCGGCTGTACTCCGACGTCGCAGCCGACGCGGACTTCAACACCGGACTCGACGTGTACGTCAGCGGTCAGGGCTGGCTGCTCACCGGCGGGACCAGCCTCGCATCGCCGCTGGTCGCCGGTTTTCTGGCGCTGACCGGTGCCTCGGCGCCGAACGGCAACTGGGCCGAGAGCAACGCACCCGCGCTCAACGACATCACCAGCGGCTCCAACGGCAGCTGCGCGATCCCGATTCTCTGCCAGGCAAGCGCCGGGTTTGACGGGCCGACCGGCGCCGGGACGATCTCCGGCGACATGGTCGCAGGCGGCCCGGGCGTCGGCTCGGCGGGGGCGATCACCGCCGTCTCGGCCACGGCCGCGAACGTCGCCGGCGGCGTCTACACCAATCGGCTGAACACCACCGCGGTCTGGAAGTTCGGCACCACCCCCGCAGCGACGCAGTCGACTACGAACATCTCGCTGCCAGGCGGCATCGGCGTCGATCCGGTCACCGCGTCCCTGGTCGGGCTGGCGCCGAGCACCACGTACTACTACCGGCTGGTCGCCACCAACGCCGCCGGCGCCGTCGACGGGCCGTTGCAGTCGTTCAAGACCGCTGCCGGCCCGGGCGCAACCAGCAACCCGGGCCCCCCGGCCGCGGCCACCGCCAAACCGACCGTCGTCGGCGGCCCGTCGGTGTCCGCGACCCCCAGCACCGCGGACATTCACGCCCACGTCAACGGCCATGGGCAGACGACCACGTGCACGTTCGCGCTGACCAACACCGCCACCGAGCGAACGTCGACAAGCTCGACGGTGTCGTTCACCGGAACCTCAAATGTGTCGGGGATGTTCGTCGGATTGCACGCCGCCGCCCGTTACGCGTACACGTTCTCGTGCAGGAACGCGGCCGGACGCACCGTCACCCCACGACACCGGTTCAACACCGCGCCGGTGATCATCCGCCTGCAATCGTGGCATATCGTCAAACAGGCGGCCCACAGGGTCATCGTCTCGGTCCGGGTGCGCTCGAACGACCTCGCCCGAGTGCGGGTCACTCTGGTGGTCTCCCATGGACATGCGCATCACCGCCGGAAGCTGATGTTGACCGTCGGCGTTCGTCATGTTGTGTTCGCGCATCTGCGCGCGCACCTGACCTACAAGCTGCAGGCCACCGCGCGCACCACCGCGGGGCAGACGCGCACGGACTCGCTGGCGATCAGGTTGCAGCGCTGACGATCGCCCGATCGGCCGTGGTGTGGCACCATCCGGGCCACGACCGAGGCGGCGGCTGAAGCGTAACCGCGACCGGGCGAGGGTGAGGCGCTTCAGCGTGCGTCGTCGCGCTGCAGCGCGAACGTGACCTGGACCGAGGCGCTGACCTCGTGCTCGCCGGGCTCGATCTCCAGCGGCTCGGCGTGGCCGGCGGCGGCCCGCAATGCCAGCGGCTCGATCATGTGCGGCTCGTGGGGCTCTGAGAGCGCCAGCGGTTCCCCGAGCGTGGCGCCGACGCCCTCGGCGTAGGCGCGCGCCTTGTGCTCAGCATTGGCGGCGGCCCGGCGAGCTGCCACGAGCCGGACGGGGTTATCGAGCGCGATCTGCCAGCGCGGCCCGGCGATCCGCGCGTCGAGATGTTCGGTGGCCTGCGTGATCAGGCGGCCGATCAGCTGGTGGTCGACCAGGCGTATGGTCGTCTGCGCGGTGGCGCGGTGTCCAAGCGACCGGCGGCCTTGAGCGGTGTGGTCAAATTCCTCGCTGACCGAGACGCCGGACGTCGAGCCGTCTGAGGCGGCGATCCCAAGCTCGTCGAGCATCGCCTGAAGCGCGCCCACGCGCCCCGACACGTCAGCCAGCGCCGCCCTGGGCGTATCGGCGAGCCTGGTCAGCGTGATCCTCAGCAGCGCCTCGTCAGGCTCGGCGCGCACGACCGCGTCGCCGCGGACCGTCACCGTGTGCTCGGCCGCGTCGCTCAGATCCCGCACGCCAGTCGCCATCACCCCACCATCATCCCGCAGACAAGCGGGCCGATAGGGTCTCACCAACCCCCCGCCCAGCGGGCGCCGGTCACGCACACCGCCGACGGCGGGTCATATCCGGCCTCGCCCGCCAGACCGTCTACGGTTGCGCGCCCTAGTGACCCAGCCGCAGCCGTGCCAGCGCCGCCGCCCGCTTGCCGGCCGCTAAGACTGTGGCCCGTTCGACGGTCGCTGTGGACCGCAGCTGGATCTGATCGCCCGGCTGCACCTTGGTCGGCGGCAGCTTCGGGTTGAGATGCTCCAGGCGCGCGAGGTTGATCCCCGTCGCGGCCGCGATGAAACCGTAGGACTGGCCGGGTCGCACGGTCCAAAACAGTGGCCCCGGCGGCTTGGGCTTAGCCGGCCGTGGCGGCGGTGGATGCGCCCGCAGCCGCAACCGCTCTCCGATCGCCAGCGCCTGCGGGTCGGCGTTTGGGTTATAGGCCTCAAGCCGCCGGACCGACACGCCCGTTTTGGCCGAGATCTGCGCCAACGTGTCCCCCGGGCGCACCATCCAGTAGGCCGCATGGTGGTGCCCATGTCGATGCGCCGGGCGCGCACGGCGCTCAGCCTGCGGGTGCCCGGCGCCACCACCCACCGGAGCGCTGGTGATCACCATTACGACCGCAGCGGCCACCACCAACAGCGCAAGGGGACCAAGCCAGTGCAATATCCGGCCTCGTGCCCGGATCGGCGTCACGATCTGTGACATCGCTGCGACCTTCCCACCGCTGCTGCGTCAACGCGTTTGCCGGCGCCTGGCCAGTCGCGGCGCTGTTCGGGCTCCGCGAACCGCTCGGCGCCGACCGTCAGCACACCTCATCGTATTACCACCACCGCCTCACCGCGCCGGTGTGCTCGCCGGGGGTCGCGAGCCCAGGCAAACGTGACGAGCTTTCGGGTCTGGTGGCGCATAGAAAAGCCCCGCCGGAGCGGGGCTCTTCCGTAGCAGGCCTGTAAGCCGGATCTTGTCGAGAGCAGTCATCCATCTACGCGGCCTACCCGGACCTTGGCGGGCCACCTGCGAACGGTCCTGCTTGGCCTAGCATCGGGTGGGGTTTGCCTGGCCGCCGCGTCACCGCGACGCCGGTGCGCTCTTACCGCACCATTTCACCCTTGCCGGCTCGAGGCGCTGCAGCTGCCTCGGGCTTAGGCGGTGTTATTTCTGTGGCACTTTCCCGCGGGTTTCCCCGGGTCGGCGTTACCGACCACCCTGCCCTGTGATGTCCGGACTTTCCTCGAAGGCTCATCACCTCCGCGACTGCTCAGCCTGCGGCATCGGAGCATAGCCGACGAACCCCCGCCGGCCGACGAGAAGTTCCGCAAGTTGCTGCGGAGGGTTCGCAGCAACTCGCGAAAGAACGGCCCCTGCGCGACGCTCGACCAAGGGCCACGCAATCGCGGTCAGCTCAGCGTCGTCCCGCAGTCACGCCAGGTGGATGCCGCGTCAGGTCAGCGTCGCCCCGCAGTCACGCCAGGCAAAGTGCCGCGTCAGGCCAGCGTCGTCCCGCAGTCGCGGCAGCGGCCCCCGATCGGCCGCGCGTGTGCGCCGTAGACAGGCTCCATCGTGCCGCCGCACAGTAGGCACGCCGTCGTCGCACGGCTCGTGAGTCGCTCCCAGCCGCCGACCACGAGCCGGTCGAGCGTCTCGCCGTGCCCGGCCGCGCCCGCCTCCCGGTGGGGCTCGCCGCTCCGAGTCGGATCGGCGACCGCCGCGCTCACGCGGGTTGACTCGAGCCCGTCGACGTGCGCGATCGAGCGATCGCGCTCGCTGGCGCGGGCGCCGGTCGGGGGCGCGTCGAACAGCGTCGCCGGCTGCGCGGCGCACCGGGTCGTGCCGGGGCGACGGTTGCCGTCGGTCCGTCGACCGGGGCGCCGCTGTGTCGTGACGGGGCTCACGAGATGCTCCTCATCAGGCCGACGACTCGCCCGAGCACGCGGACCTCCTTGCTGCGGATCGGCTCCATCGCCGAGTTCTCCGGCTGCAGGCGCACGTGGTCGGTCTCCTGGAAGAACCGTTTGACGGTCGCCTCGTCGCCGACCAGCGCGACCACGATCTCGCCGTCGGTCGCGGTCTCCTGTGGCCGCACCACGACCAGGTCGTCCTCGAGGATGCCCGCCTCGATCATCGAGTCGCCGCGGACGCGCAACAGGAACTCGCCGTCCTCGCCACCCGCAACCCCCGGTGTCTGGATGTACTCCTCGATGTGCTCCTCGGCGACGACCGGCTGGCCCGCGGCAACCTGCCCGACGAGCGGCAGCCCAGGCTTCACGAAACCCCGCATCCCGGCCGCCGCGCGGTCGAGCAGCTCGATCGCGCGCGGCTTCGTCGGGTCGCGCCGCAGCAGCCCGATCTTCTCGAGGTTGGCCAGGTGCGCATGCACGGTCGACGAGGACGCGAGGCCGACCGCCTTGCCGATGTCGCGCACCGTCGGCGGATACCCGTTCATCGCCGAGTATCGCTTGATGAAATCGAAGATCTCCTGCTGTCGCTTGGTCAGGTCCATGTGGTCTATGCCTCCTGCGGGTGGACCGCGTCGGCGGCCATCGAACGTGTGTTCGTGAATCTAGCGAGCGTCGCGGACGGACACAACTCGGGGCGTCCTGCGGCCCTCCCGCCGCCCCGATCTCGGGGCTATACTCGGCCGCCCCACGCGCCTGTGGCGGAATTGGTAGACGCGCAAGGTTGAGGGCCTTGTGGACTGTATGGTCCGTGGAGGTTCGAGTCCTCTCGGGCGCATTGAAAGAGCCCCGCGCCGCGGGGTTTTTTCGTGCCGCACGAGGGTGAGACCGAGAAGCATGGACAGATCGTTCCGAGGGGTGAAACCGGGTGTCCAAGCTTCGGTTTCGCAAGCGTCACCCGTGTGCAGCGGCCGCCACCGGGCACAATCAGCCGATGCTCGAGCCCGACCGCGCCGCCGACCCGCACACGCCGGCGGCGCCGCAACCGCCGGCCGCGCCGCAGCCGCCGCTGGCGCCGCGCCGCACCACTCGCCTCACAGCCCACGGCGACGTCCGCGTCGACGACTGGTACTGGCTCAAGGACCGCGACGATCCCGCCGTCCTTGCCTACCTCCAAGCCGAGAACGCCTACGCCGAGGAGCAGGCAAAACCGACCGCCGAGCTGCGCGAGCGCCTGTACGAGCAGATTCGGGCGCGGACCCAGGAAAACGACCTGTCGGCAGCTGCGCGCGACGGCACATATTGGTACTGGAGCCGGACCGAGGAGGGACGTCAGTATCCGATCCACTGCCGGCTCGCGGATCCAGAGCGCACGCTCGACTCAAGCACGGCGCTGCAAGCCGCCGAGAGCGGCGCCGGCGACGTGATCCTCGACGAGAACGCCGAGGCCGAGGGCCACCCGTTCCACGCGCTCGGGGTGTTCGACGTCAGCCCCGACCACCGGCTGCTCGCATACGCCGAAGACCACGACGGCTCCGAGCGCTACGCGCTCCGGTTCCGCGACCTGACATCGAACACGGACCTGCCCGACGAGATCGAGGACGTCATCTACGGGTCGGCCTGGTCGGCCGACGCGACCACGTTCTTCTACACGCGCCACGACGAGGCAATGCGCCCGTTCGAGGTGTGGCGCCACCGGCTCGGAACCGCGGCCGCCGAGGACGTGCGCGTCTACCACGATCCCGACGAGCGGTTCTACGTGTCGGTCGCACTCACGCGCTCCCGACGCTACGTGCTGATCGAGAGCGAGTCGCGGCAGACGACCGAGGTCAGCTGCGTCCCGGCCGACGAGCCCGAGCGCACGCCGGCGGTGATCGCACCTCGCGTCGAAGGAATCGAATACCAGGCCGACCACACGATCCTGCCCGACGGCGACGCGTGGCTGATCCGCACCAACGCCCCAGACAAAGAGGGGCGGCCGCGCCCGAACTTCGCGGTCGTGCTCGTCCCGCTGCACGGCGGCGCAGAACGCACGCTCGTCGAACACCGGGACGATGCCACGATCGTCGCCGCCGAGGCGTTCGCCGGCCATGCCGCCATCCGCGAGCGCAGCCACGGGCTGGAGCAGATCCGCGTCGTCGAGCCCACCAAAGACCAATCACACGTGATCGAGCAGCCCGAGCCCGTGTACGCGCTCACCCCCGCGCCCAACGCCGAGTTCGAGACCCACGCATACCGCTTCGGCTACACATCGCTGACACAGCCCCGGGCCACGGTCGAGTACGGCCTCGACACCCACGCCCGGACGGTCGTCAAGACCGAGCCGGTGCTCGGCGGCTATGACCCATCCGAATACCGCACCGACCGGCTGTGGGCCACCGCCGACGACGGAACCGCGGTGCCGATCTCGGTGGTCGCGCGCGCGGACGTTGCGCTCGACGGCACCGCTCCGTGCCTGCTGTACGGCTACGGCGCCTACGAGATCACGGTCGAGCCCGCGTTCTCGGCCTCGCGGCTGAACCTGCTCGAGCGCGGGTTCGTGTGCGCGATCGCGCACGTCCGCGGCGGCGGCGAGATGGGCCGCCGCTGGTATGAGCAGGGTCGCCTGGAGCACAAGCGCGCGACGTTCACGGACTTCATCGCCTGCGCCGAGCACCTGATCGCGACCGGCTGGGCGGCGCCGGACCGCCTTGTGATCCGTGGCGCCAGCGCCGGCGGGCTGCTGATGGGCGCCGTCACGAACATGCGCCCCGAGCTGTGGGCGGGCGTCGTCGCCGAGGTCCCGTTCGTCGACGTGATCACGACGATGAGCGACGAGACGCTGCCGCTGACCGTCAACGAGCGCGAGGAGTGGGGCGATCCGGTCCACGATCAACGCGCCTACGAGACGATGCGGTCCTACTCGCCATACGACAACGTGGTCGCGGCCGCGTATCCGGCGATGTACGTGACGGCCGGGCTCAACGACCCGCGCGTCGGCTTCTGGGAGCCGGCCAAATGGGTCTGCAAGCTACGCGCGATGCGCACCGACGAGCGGCCGCCGCTGCTGTTGTGGACCGAGCTCGGCGCCGGCCACATGGGCCCGTCGGGACGTTACGAGGCGTGGCGCGACGAGGCCCGCGTGCAGGCGTTCATCCTCGCCGCGGCCG
The DNA here is from genome assembly GCA_036273655.1 of Solirubrobacteraceae bacterium. Classification (GTDB taxonomy): domain Bacteria; phylum Actinomycetota; class Thermoleophilia; order Solirubrobacterales; family Solirubrobacteraceae; genus Palsa-465. Next base: position 30,170 of record DASUHF010000069.1, read on the forward strand.
GCGTCGGCGCCACGTAAACGCCGGCGCCGATCACAGCCAGCCGCCGATCGTCCTCCCGAGCGCCGCCAGCGCGACCCCGAGCACGATGCTGACGACGATGTTGGCCAGCGCTGCGCCGGGGGCGCCGCCCTCGCCCAGCCGGTCGGTCTCGAGCATCCACGTCGAGAACGTCGAGTAGGACCCGACGGTGGCCGTGCCAAAGATCAGCAGCGCCATCGTCGACAGCGCAAGCCCGGTCAGCAGACCCAGCAGGAACGCGCCCGACAAGTTGACCGCGAGCGTCCCGAGCGGGAACTCCCCGCCGAACACGCGATCGACCTCTGAGTCGATGACGAACCGGGCGATCGCGCCGCCGCCCCCGACCAGCGCCACCGCGATCCACGACCAGACGGTCATATCAACACCCGCGTGCGCCTGACGAGCGCCGTCGTCAGCCACACCGCGCCGAGCCCGGCGGCGACGCTCCCGGCCGCATAGCCGACCGCGAGCCCGTACGCATGGTGATCGAGCATCATCAGAATCTCGACCTGCATCGTCGAGAACGTCGTGTACGCGCCGCAGAATCCGGTGCCGAGCAGCGGGCGGCGATACAGGGACTGCGGCAGGCGCTCCTGCAGCCGCGTCGCGAAGTAGGCGAGCGCGACCGTGCCGGTGACGTTGATCGCGAACACGGCCCAGGGCCACTGGGTGGGGTCGGTCACCAGGCGCCGCGCGATCCACACGCGCAGCACCGCGCCGATCATCCCCCCGGCGAAGATCGCAGCCAGCTCTCGCCGGTCATACCCGCGCGACATCGCCCGGTTCCCGCGCCGCGCGGCTCAGGCTCAGGCGGCTGCCGCGGGCGTGTAGTGACCCGGCTCCTGGCGAGCCGCGACCAACAGCCGGTTCCAGGTGTTGATCGAGGCGATCGCGAACACCAGCTGCGCGAGCTCATCGGAGGCGAACTCGGCCGCGGCGCGCTCCCAGACGTCGTCGGGGACGTGCGTGTCGGCGACCAGCGTGATCGCCTCGCAGAGGTCGAGTGCGGCCCGCTCGCGGTCGGTGTAGACACCCGGCGACTCACGCCAGGCGTTCAGCAGGTACAGCCGCTCCTCGGATTCGCCGGCGGCGCGCGCGTCCTGCCAGTGCATGTCGATGCAGAACGCGCAGCCGTTGATCTGGGAGGCGCGGATCTTGACGAGCTCCCGGATCGTGGGATCGAGCTCGATCGTGCGCTCCAGCCGGAACATCGCTCCGTACTGCTTGGGCGCCACTTCCGACAGCCGCAGCCTGCCCGCGGGAATCGTCACTGCCATCGTCGCTCCTCAGGGTCGGGATTGTGTCCCTATACGTAGCAGCGCCCTCAGTCAGGCCGTGCGCGCCGCCGCCGCCGCGCCGAGGTCGAGCTCCTCGATCGCCTGCTCGCGCATCCTGAACTTCTGGACCTTGCCGGTGACCGTCATCGGGAACGCGTCGACGATCTTGACGTAACGCGGGATCTTGTAGTGCGCGATCTTGCCCTGGCAATACGCGCGGATCTCATCACCTGACAGTGACGCGGGCTCGCGCGGGATCACCCACGCCATCAGCTCCTCGCCGTAGCGCGCGTCGGGGACGCCGATCACCTGCACGTCGGCGATCCGGGGATGGGTGTAGAGGAACTCCTCGACCTCGCGCGGATACACGTTCTCGCCGCCGCGGATCACGAGGTCCTTGATCCGACCGACGATGTTGAGGTAGCCGTCCTCGTCCATCGTCGCGAGGTCGCCCGTGTGCATCCAGCCGTCGGCGTCGATCGCCTCCGCGGTCCGCTCGGGGTCCTCCCAATAGCCGAGCATCACGCTGTAGCCGCGCGTGCAGAACTCGCCCGGCTCGCCGCGCGGGACGGTGGCGCCGTCGTCGGGCGAAACGACCTTGACCTCCAGGTGCGGGCCGACGCGGCCGACGGTCGAGACGCGCTTTTGCACCGGGTCGTCGACCGCGGTCTGGGTCGACACCGGGCTCGTCTCGGTCATCCCGTAGCAGATCCCGACCTCGCTCATGTGCATCTGCTCGATCACCCGCTTCATCACCTCGACCGGGCACGGCGAGCCGGCCATGATCCCCGTCCGCAGCGACCGCAGGTCGAACTCATCGAAGCGCGGATGGTCGAGCTCTGCGATGAACATCGTCGGCACGCCGTACAACGAGGTGCACCGTTCCCGCGCGCACGCTTCGAGCGTCGCCTCGGGCTCGAACGACGGCGCCGGAATCACCATCGCGGCGCCATGCGACGAACAGGCGAGGTTGCCCATCACCATCCCGAAGCAGTGGTAGAACGGCACCGGGATACACACCCGGTCGACCTCGGAGTAGCCGACGCCCTCGCCGACCAAATACCCGTTGTTGAGGATGTTGCGATGCGTGAGCGTCGCGCCCTTCGGAAAGCCGGTCGTCCCGCTCGTGTACTGGATGTTGATCGCCTCGCCCGGCGTGAGCGTCGCGCCGATCTCCGCGACCCGTCCCGGGTCGACGTCGGCGCCCCCGGCCAGCAGCTCGTCCCAGCTGTCCTCCCCCAGGAACACGACCCGTTCGAGCGCCGGCAGCTCGCCCCGCACCTCGTCGACCATCGCGCGGTAGTCCGAGGTCTTGTGCGAGATCGCCGAGACGAGCATCCGCGTGCCCGACTGGCGCAGCACGTATCGCAGCTCGGAGGTCTGGTAGGCGGGGTTGACGTTCAAGAGAATCACGCCGATGCGCGCCGTCGCGTACTGCACGAGCGTCCACTCGGCGCAGTTCGGGCTCCAGATCGCGACCCGGTCGCCCTTCTGCAGGCCGGCCGCGAGCAGCCCGCGCGCGACCTCGTCGACCGCCGCGGCCAGCTGCGACCACGTGTAGCGCAGCGACTGCCGGCAGGAAACGAGCGCCTCGCGATCGCCGAACCGGACGACGGTCGCCTCCAGGTTGGAACCGATCGTCTGCTCGAGCAGCGGCGGCTCCTCCGGGCCGCGCGCGTAGGACTCCGACATCGCCTCTCCTTTGTCGCCGTGACGCCGACGCGACGAATTCTACGTTTGTGTTTTTGGGGGGCGGCTGACGCCGCCTTGTTTGTTTCGTGGCGCAGCGGGTCCGCGCGGCCCGGCGCACACATGCCTGCCGGTCAGGGTGCCGGCACCCTCGTTGCACCCGCTCGCCCGCGCGGCCATACAGTCGTCGCGAAGTCGTAGCGAGTCCCGCACAGAAAGGAACAGGAATGAGTGATCTGATCGCGATCGCCTACCCGGACAAGCAGACCGCGGAGACGGTCCGGAGCAAGCTCGCCCAGCTGATGGTCGAGCGCTCGATCGAGCTCGAGGACGCCGTCGTCGTCGACCGCGAGCCCGACGGCAAGATCAAGCTGCACCAGGCGCACCGCACCGCGGCGAGCGGGGCGGTCGGCGGCGCGTTGTGGGGCGGCCTGATCGGGCTGCTGTTCCTCGCCCCGCTGTTCGGGATGGCCGTCGGCGCGGCCGCCGGCGGCGCCAGCGGCGCGCTTGTCGACGTCGGCATCAACGACGACTTCATGAAGCAGCTGGGTCAGAAGCTGCAGCCGGGCGGCGCGGCGCTGATCGTGCTCGTGCGCAAGGTCACCCCGGACAAGGTGCTGCCCGAGATCCAGCAGTACGGCGGCGAGGTGCTGCAGACCTCGCTCGACAACGAAGCCGAGGAGCGGCTGCGCGAGGTGCTTGAGGGCACAAGCGCCGCGTGAGCCGCACGTCTTAGGTCATCTCAGCCGTAGCTGACGGCGCGTCGCCGCGCCCATGAGCCACAGCACGATCAGTCTCATCGTGCTCGGCGCGGCGGTCGTGCTGTTCGTGCACAACCGCCTGCCCCCGGAGGCCGTCGCCCTGGGGGCGGCGCTTGCGCTGTACGCGTTCGGGGTGCTGCACCCCGCTCAGGTGCTGACCGGGTTCGGCGATCCCGCGGTCGCGTTCATCGCCTCGCTGTTCGTCGTCTCCGAGGCGCTCGACGCGACCGGGGTGACGGCCTGGGCAGGCCAGCGGCTGATGTCGATCGGCGGGTCTCGGCCGAGCCTGCGGGTCGTGCTCGTGCTCGGCCTCGCGGCGGTCGCCGCGGCGCTGATCACGCCCAACGGAGCGGCGGCGGCGATCGTGCCGATCGCGGTGATGATGGCGCGGCGGATCGACCGTCCGCCGTCGGCGTTCTTGATGGGGCTCGCGTTCTCGGCCAGCGCCGGGTCGCTGCTGGCGCTCACCGGCTCGCCCGTCAACGTGATCATCGCCGAGGCCGCCGGGCAGAGCTCGGGCCACCCGTTCGGCTTCTTCTCGTTCACGCTCGTCGGGATCCCGCTGACGCTCGCGACGATCGCGATCTGCGCGCTGCTGTCCGACCGGCTGGTGCCGACGCGCCGGGCGCGCACGATCACGCCCGATCTCAGCGAGCACGCGCGCACGCTGATCGACCAGTACGCGCTCGACGCCGCGGTCCTGGACCACCACGACGTGGACCCGGCGCTGCTCAACCGCGAGTCCGGCGTCGCCGAGGTCGTCGTGCCGCCGCGCTCCGAGCTCGTCGGCGCGTCCGTATTCCCCGGGATGGTGACCAGCAGCGGCGACTTCGTCGTGCTCGCGGTCCAGCGCAACGGCGATGACCGCACCGAGGAGACCGAGGTCGCGGTCGGCGACACGCTGCTGCTGCAGGGCGACTGGGCGACGCTCGACGAGAGCCTCGAGCACGACCCCGAGGTACTGCTCGTCGACCCGCCCCACCAGGTGCGCCGCCAGGCGGTCCCGCTCGGCCCGGGCGCCAAGCGCGCGCTCGTCGTGCTCGCCGGGCTCGTGATCCTGCTGGCGACCGGCGCGGTGCCCGCGTTCGTGGCGAGCCTGCTGGCCGCGCTCGCGCTCGTCGTCCTGCGCGTGCTGACCGTCGAGCAGGCCTACCGCTCGGTGTCGTGGACGACGGTCGTGCTGATCGGCGCGATGTTCGCCGTGTCGCTCGCGATCAAGGACAGCGGCGCCGCCGCGACGATCGCCGACCAGCTCGTGCGGATCGTCGGCGACTCGGGGCCGCACGTGCTGCTGATCGCGCTGTTCGTGCTGACCGCGGTGTTCGGCCAGCTGATCTCGAACACCGCGACCGCGTTGATCGTGATCCCGATCGCGGTCTCGGCCGCCGGCGATCTCGACGTCTCCGCGCGCCCGGTGCTGATGAGCGTCGCGGTCGCCGCCGCGGCGTCGTTCTTGACCCCGATCGCGACCCCGGCCAACATGATGGTGATGGGGCCGGCGGGATACCGCTTCGGCGACTACTGGAAGCTCGGCCTGTGCGTGATGGTCGCGTTCTTCGCGGTCGCCGTCGGCCTCGTCCCGCTGATCTGGTCGTTCTGACCGAGCGTAGGTCCGTGTGCGGGCACCCACCGCCCCGCGGGTGCCCGCATCCCTGACCGATCGACCCGCAGGGGCGTCCCTAGAGTGCCGCGCGTCCCGCACGAGGAGACCGCGGTGAGCAACGTTCCGGCAACCGATTCGAGCACAGAGGGTCACGGCGGCGAGCTGTCGCGGACGGTCGCGGACCTGATGCCGGCGCTGCGGTCGGACCTCGAGGCGCTCGTGCGGATCCCGTCGGTGTCGCAGCCCGGTCGGATCGACGACGAGCTGCTGCGGGCGCATGACATGGTCGCGCGCCTGTTCGCCGACGCGGGCGTCACCGTCGACCGCCTTGACCTGCCCGACACCGCCCCGGTCGTCGTCGGTCACATTCCGGCGCCGCCGCGCGCGCCGACGGTGCTGCTCTACAGCCACTACGACGTCGTCCCCGCGGGCGACGAGCGCGAGTGGGAATCGCCGCCGTTTGAGCCGACCGAGCGCCACGGGGCGATCTTCGGCCGCGGCGCCGCCGACACGAAGTCCAACGTGCTGGCCCACATCGGCGCGCTGCGCGCCTTCGACGGCCGCCCCCCGGTCGGCATCAAGCTCTGCATCGAGGGCTACGAGGAGATCGGCTCCGGGGCGTTGCCGACCTACCCGCCGACCGATCCCGACCTGTTCCGCGCCGACGCGCTGGTGATCGCCGACATGGGCAGCATCGCGCCCGGGACGCCGACGCTGACGACCGCCCTGCGGGGCATGGCGAACGTCACCGTCGAGGTGCGCACGCTGCGCTCGGGCAAGCACTCGGGCCAGTACGGGGGCGCGGCCCCCGACGCGCTGCTGGCGCTCTTGCGCGCGCTCGCGTCGCTGCACGACGAGCACGGCGACGTCGCCGTCGCCGGGTTGCGCCGCAACGAGTGGGATGGACGCGAGCAGAGCGTGGAGCAGTTCCGCGAGCTCGGCGGGGTACTGCCGGGAATGCCGCTGATCGGTTCAGGCGGACTCGGGTCGCGGATCTGGTCGGGACCGGCGATCACCGTGATCGGCATCGACGTGCCGCCGGTCGAGGCCGCGCTCAACGCGGTCTCGCCACACGCCCGGGCGGTCCTCAACGTCCGCGTGCACCCCGAGCAGGGCTGCGTCGAGGCCCAGGACGCGGTGATGGCGCACCTGCGCGCGGCGCGGCCGTACGGGATCGAGCTCGACGTCTCCCCCGGGCCGACCGGCAACGGGTTCGCGGCGGCCACGACCGGTCCCGCGTACGCGGCGGCGCGGACGGCGTGGTCGAAGGCGTGGGGCGCGGACGTGATGCTGGCGGGCAGCGGCGGGTCGATCCCGATCGTCGCCGCACTCGCGTCGGCGCTGCCCGACGCCGAGGCGCTGCTCGTCGGCACCACGGACGGTTACGCCAACATCCACGGCCCGAACGAACGCGTGCTGCTCGACGAGTTCGAGAAGGCGACGCTCGCCGAGGCCGAGTTCTTCCGCCTCTACGCGCAACAGGCCCGGTAGCGGCCGGATGACGACCGACACGATCGAGGTCACACCGCCCGAGCGCTCGTTCGGCCAGCGCATGCTCGACGGGATCGAGCGCGTCGGCAACCGGATCCCGCATCCCGCGATGCTGTTCGTGTACCTGATCGTCGGGGTGATCATCCTCTCCCAGATCCTGTACTTCCTCAACGTCAAGGCGACGTATGAGACGGTCGCGCCGCCGCCGCAGGCGACCCATCAGAGCGAGTACTACGGCGCCGGGTCCACCAAGCCGATCGAGGTGGTGCCCGAGCAACCGGCGCCGGCCAAGGACTACAAGGTGCAGCACGAGACGACGAAGGTCTCGGGCCTGTTGACGGGCAACGGCGTGCGCCACATCTTCACCGCGTTCGTCAGCACGTTCCAGAACTTCTCGGCGATGGCGCTGATCCTCGTCGTGATGATCGGGGTCGGGTTGGCCGAGGAGGCGGGGCTGATCGCCGCCCTGGTGCGAAAACTCGTGGCGGTCGCGCCGCCCTCCGGACTGGCGTTCATCATCGTGCTGATCGGCGTGGTCTCGAGCATCGCCTCGGATGCCGGCTACCTCGTGCTGATCCCGCTCGGCGCCGCCGCCTACCTCAGCGTCGGACGCCATCCGTTGGCTGGGATGGCCGCGGGGTTCGCCGGGGTCAGCGCTGGGTTCGGGGTCAACTTCCTGATCACCCCGATCGACACCGTGCTGACCGAGATCACCAACGAGGCGATCCACCTCACCGATCCGAGCAGGACCATCGATCTGACCGCGAACCTGTGGTTCGGGATCTTCTCGACGATCCTCGTCGCGATCGTCGGCGCGCTGATCACGACCTGGTTCGTCGAGCGCTCGCTGGGAAAGTACGACCCCAGCGAGGCCGGCGAGGCGTCGGCCGAAGCGGGCGAGGAGTCGCAGGTCACGCCCGAGGCCGAGTCGCGCGGCCTGCGCTTTGCGCTCTTGGGCCTGATCGGCGTGGTCATCGGGATCGCGCTGCTGACGGCGATCCCCGGCGCGCCGCTGCGCAACCCCGAGACCGGCAGCGTGATCGGCGACTCGCCATTCATGGACAGCCTCGTGTTCGTGATCATGATCGTGTTCTTCGTGTGCGGCTTCTGCTTCGCGCGGGGCGCGGGAACGATCAAGGGCTCGACCGCGATCATCAACGCGATCACCAAGCAGTGGCAGACGCTCGCCGGCATGCTGCTGCTGTTCCTGCTGATCGCCCAGTTCCTGGACTACTTCAGCTACTCGAACATCGCCACCGTGGCCGCGGTCAAGCTCGGCGACCTCGTCGAGCGCGCCAACGTCGGCGGCATCTGGCTGCTGGTCCTGTTCATCCTCGTCACCGCGGTGATCGACCTGATCCTGACGGGTGCGGTCGGTCAGTGGGCGATCTTCGCCCCGATCTTCATCCCACTGTTCCTGCGCCTGAACATCTCGCCGGCAACGGTCCTGGCGGCCTACCGGCTCGGCGACTCCCCGCTGAACGTGATCACGCCGGCGATGGCGTACTTCCCGCTGATCGTGATCTTCGCCCAGCGCTACCGAAAATCCGCCGGCATCGGCACGGTCATCGCGATGATGATCCCCTACGCGCTGATCCTGCTCGTCGTGTGGGGCCTGTTCTTCATCATCTGGTACCTGTTGGGGATCCCGCTCGGACCGGGCGCGCCCATCCATCTCTGATCTGGCCCGTCATCTCCCCGCGCCGACGCCGTTGAGCGCGTCGACGACGCCGAGCACGTCGCCGCGCCGGTAGAAGTCGACCGCGACGAGGTTCGGGAGCCGGTGGCGGACTTGCTCGCAGCGACGGGCGCGGGCGAGCAGCGCATTGCGGGCGTTGACGATCGCGGCGTTGGACGCGCGCGGTGTCGGCGTCGTGTCGATCCAGTGGTTGAGCAGGAACAGCGGCGCCGAGCGCGGCCCCCGGTTGGGACGGCAGCTGGCATCGAGGCGCTCGGGGTCGGTGAGCGCCGCCGGGTTCGTGAACCGGTACGGCGTCTCCTGCAGCGCGTGCGCGTAGGCGAGGTGATACCAGGGGATGTCTCCCGCGTCGTTCTCTGCCATCACGACCAGCCGCCGGTCCGAGTCGATCATCCGCCGCAGCGTCGGGAACGGCCCGAGCGGGCCGCGGTAGATCAGGTGCAGCAGCCCGGCGCGCTCGAACGCGCGCGCGATCGCGTTGGGCGCGACGCCCTCGTCCTGGTTGATCACGATCATGACGGCGCCGGGATGCGAGACCAGGAACGAGCGGATGTCCGACAGCGCCGAGGACAGCGACACCGCGCCGAGCTCGCAGAGGCCGTGGCACAGGTAGATGCCGCGCGTGCCGGGGCCGCCGCGCTGCAGCCGTGAGCGGATCCGCACCGCCGCGTCGACCGCGGGGGCGCCGATCTCATCGACCGCGGCCTCGCGCTTGGGCAGGCTCTCGAGATCGGTACGCACGCGGCCGTCGACCTTGTCGCCGTAATAGGTGTCAAGCATCAGGCCGCGGATCCCGAAGCCCAGCTGATCGGCGATCGTGCCGTCCTGCTGGCCGAACAGGTACGTCGGGATCGTCACCGACGCGTACGAGTTGTGGGTGGTCGCGAACGACACGTCGTTCAGCGGCCGCGCGCACAGCGCGACGTGGCCGTTGCACGTCGCCGGCGTCGTCGCGGCGGGAGCCTCGTCGCCGCCGCCGGTCGCGATCACGGCGACGGCCGCGGCGAGGACGGCGACGCCGAGCACGAGGGGGGCAAACCGCAACAGGCGCGCCGCCCGCGCCACCTGCCCGCGCCCGCTCGCGACCGCCGCCGCGGCGCGAGCGCGAGCCCAGCCAAGGGCGCCGGCGACGCCCCGATACAGGACGAACAGGCCGAGCGCGAGCACCAGCACCCGCACCGCGGGCCCGGGCTCGAGCAGGATCCCGATCCCGATCGCGACCAGCGCCAGCGAGCCGGCCACGCGCTCGCCCGCGACGCGCTCGCCGGTGAGCTGTTGCCAGGCCGCTCCCGGCACGCGCGCGAGCCGCGCCGGCGTCATCGTGCTCGAAGCCGCAGCCGCGACGATCACGCCGGCCGCGGCCGCGTACAGCGCCTCGACCTGCAGCCCGCCGAGGAACGCCCGCCACAGCGCGGCGGCGACCGGCCCCTGGCCCGATGGGGCGAGCTGCGCGGCGACCGCCGCCCCGACCACGTAGGCGACGACGAGCGCCATCGCGCCCATCGCCAGCGCGCTGCCGAGCTGTCGGATCGTCCGCCGCCGCGCGCGAGAGCGCCAGATCGCCGCGGCGCCGAGCAGCGCCGCAACGGCGCCAAACAGCCACGCCAGCGCGTACACGGCCCTGGCCGCGCGCACGACGTCGAGTAGGCCGGCGCCCGGGCGGACCGTGAGCAGCCGCTGCGCCCGCTCGGCGCCGATCGCCTTCGCGGCGTCGGGCGCAAGCCGCTGCAGCACCCCCTGCAGGAGCACGCCGGCGTCGGCGACCGTGGCGAACATCGTCGTGCGGTCGCGTTGCACGACGGCCGCGTGGGCCTCGATCACCGCTCGCCGCAGCAGCGCCGCGAACGCCGGGCTCGACACGACCGAGCCGGCGACCGCGCGCACGAGCGGGCGCACGGTGGCGAGGTCGCCGGACCCCGCGTGCACGACAGCATTCGTCAGGCGGTCGGCGACCTCGTCGCGCACGGCCGGTTGAGGCAGCGCGTGAACGGTCCGGTCGGCGAACGTCCCGGAGCGCAGCACCGAGCGCCCGGCGTAGGACAGCACCAGCGCGAGCATCGCCAGCACGACGGCGGCAACGACGATCGCGGTCACTCCCCGGCCGCCGGATGACGCAGAGCCCATCGTCGGCATCATCACCGCTTCGCGCTCGCGCCACCAGAGCCGGTCGGTGTCGTGCACACGGGACGCTACCTGCCGAAACGATGAGGTGCACGCACGTCTGTTGGGCGTGTCCGTATCGTGCGCGAGTAGCGTATGCCCCCACTTGCCACGGCCCGTTGGCCACCGGCGGTGGGGCGAGCCGCTTGACGTGCGTCTCGCGCATTTTGCGGTGTGATCCAACGACGTCGTGTCGGGCGGCTGATGCGATGACCGAGACCGTCTCTCCCCGACGAGCAGCACCCCGACCGCCGATCCGGGTGATACTGCTCGACGACGCCTTCCTCGTGCGGACGGCGATCTGCCATCTGCTGGCCGACGTTCGCGCGATCGACGTCGTCGGCGAGAGCGATGACCCGCGGGAGGTGCCGCGGCTGATCGACGAGCAGCGCGCCGACCTGCTGATCACCGATATCCGCATCCCCCCGTTCGGCGACGACGAGGGGATCCAGCTCGCCATCCGGCTGCGCGCCAGCCATCCCGCGCTTGCGGTGATCGTCCTGAGCACCTATGCCGAGGTCACCTACGCGCTGAAGCTGTTCGCCAACGGCTCCGACAGCCGCGGCTACCTGCTCAAGGACAGGATCCGCGACCGCGCGCAGCTGCTCGAGGCGGTCATGTCGGTCGCCGACGGCCATTCGGTGATCGACCCGCAGATCGTCGCGGATCTGATCCGCTCGCGCCGCGCGACGACGTGCTCGCGACTGCGTGACCTGACCCCGCGCGAGCTGGAGACGCTGGCGCTCGTCGCCGAGGGACACAGCAACGCCGCGATCGCGGAGCGGCTCGTGCTCACCAAGCGAGCGGTCGAGAAGCACGTGAACGCGATCTTCGCCAAGCTCGAGCTCGACGAGCCCCAGCACGTCAGTCGGCGCGTGGCGGCCGCGCTCATCTACCTGTCCGAGCGCGACGGCGCCGTCGCCTGATCAAGGCACTTCACATCACATTTCGGTAGATCGTCGCGGACGAGTCACACTCGGTCACGGTGACCGAACCGTGGCACCTCGCAACGCCCACTACGATCGCACCGCGCTGTCCGTGGATGTAGGCTGACCGGACCTTCGACGGGAGGATGGTTCGTGCCACGGCGATCCAATCGTGAGCTTCGGTGAACGTTTGCGATGTTTGAGTTGCTGACCGTCACAGTGCTCGACCGGCTGTCAGCGTGGACGGAGCGGGTTGTGATGCCGCGCGCGTTCCCGGGGATGCGCAACGCGGTCCGCGCGGCGCAGCGACGTGCGGTCGCCGCGGCGGATGCCGAGCGGGAGCGCATCGCCCGCGACCTCCATGACGGAGCCCAGCAGCGCCTCGTCGCGATCCGGCTCGAGCTGGGGCTGCTGTCCGAGACCGTCGAGCAGGATCCGGGCGGCGCGCGCGTCCAACTCGAGAGCCTGCGCGCCGAGCTCGACGACGCGCTCGACGAGCTGCGCGAGCTCGCGCATGGACTGCGGCCGCCACTGCTCGCCTCCGACGGTCTCGAGGTGGCGCTGACCGCCGCCGTGCGGGGAGCGATGATCCCGGTGACCGTCGAGATCGACGATCTCCCGCGTCTGGACTCACCGGTCGAGAACGCCGCGTACTTCTGTTGTCTGGAGGCGGTGCAGAACGTCGTCAAGCATGCCGGCGAGGGCGCGTGCGCGGCCGTCTCGCTCACGATCCGAGACGATGTGCTGCACCTGCGGATCACCGATGACGGCGTCGGCTTCGACGCACGTCGCGTCGCCGTCGGTCGCGGGCTGACGAACTTCCGCGAGCGGCTGCACGCGCTCGGCGGCGGGACCCGGGTGAGCTCGGCCCCCGGGCGCGGGACGAGGCTGAGCGGCTGGATTCCGCTGCCGGCGTCAGACGCCTCGCCGGCGCCGGTCGTCGATCGTCGGTCGCTGATCGTGGTGTAGGCATCACTGTTGCGGCGGCGCCGGCGGTCGTGCGGTTACGGTGACCGCGTGAGCGAACCTGCCACCCGCATGTTGTTGGCCGACGTGCACGTGTTCGACAGTCGCGGACAGCTGCGCCCATCCCAGTACGTGCTCGTCGAGGGCAAACACGATCGCCTCGATCACACCTACCTGCCGGGCAGAGCGAGGCCTCGCGCGCGGCGGACACGACCGCGAGAACTTCCTGCAGATGACGGCCGGGCACCGACAACGCATACGAGCTGGCCAAGCGCTATGAGCGCCTGCGACGCGACCCCGCGCAGGCGGTCGACCTCGATACCGGCCAGTCGACGCTGCGCGTCACCGCCCGTGACCTGGCGGTGACGGGCGCGACGCTCGCCGACGGCGGCGTCAACCCCGTCACCCACGAGCGCGTCGTCGCCGCCGAGGTCTGCCACTACGTGCTGGCCGTGATGCTGACCGCGGGGATGTACGAGAGTTCCGGGGAGTGGCGCTATCACGTCGGGCTGCCGGCCAGGAGCGGCATCGGCGGCGGGATCGTGACGGTGTCTCCCGGCAAGGGCGGGCTCGGGACGTTCGCGCCGCGCCTCGACGCCGCCGGCAACAGCGTCAAGGGCACGCTCGCCGCCCGCCACCTGTCGGCCGCGCTGGGGATGGGCGTGCTGATCTCACGGCGGCGCCCGCGTCGGCCGGGCTCGCTCGAACGCCAGTACTCCACTATTCTGGAAGAAGGGCGTGCGCTCGGTGGTTCCCCCCCGGACGACGCTGAGCTCCGTCCGGCCCCCATGCCCCCGGGGGCCGGACGCGCCCGTCCGTCCGGAGCATCGACGATCGGGCTGGGCGGGTGCGGGCACCGGCCGCGCCCGCGTCCGCTAGCGTGGCCGTGCGGTGACGGGAGTCGTTGAATGAGTCCGCCCGCGCGCGCCGCGCTCCTGCTGGTCGCCGGCGCGTTGGGCGGAGCGCTGGGCAGCGCCGGAGCGATCACGTCATTGATCTCCTACCCGGCGCTGATCCTCGCCGGCGTGCAGCCGCTGGCGGCGAACGTCTCCAACATCGTCGCCGGCACCGCGCTGTGGCCGGGATCGGCGCTCGCCTCACGCCCCGAGCTGCGCGGCCGCGCGACCTGGCTCGCCCGTCACCTGCCGGCGGCCGCCGCCGGCGCCGCGATCGGGGTGGCGCTCCTGCTGTCGACTCCGGCGCACAGCTTCGCCGCGATCGTGCCGTTCCTCGTCGCAGCCGGCTCACTGGTGCTGCTGATCTCGCCAGTGATCATCCGACGGGCCGGCCACGCGTCGCCGATCCCGGATTGGGGGGTGCACGCCACGATCCTGCTGGTGTCGGTGTACGCCGGGTACTTCGGAGCCGCCTCGGGCGTGATGACGCTCGCGCTGCTGCTGATCGCCGTCACTCCCCGGCTGCCGAACGCCAACGCGCTGAAGAACATGGTGATCGGCGCCGGATCGCTGATCGCCTCGCTCGCGCTGATCGTGCTGCACCCGGTCGACTGGGCGACCACGCTCCCGCTCGCCGCGGGCATGCTCGCCGGAAGCACCCTCGGCCCGCACCTGACACGCCGTGTGTCGCCCGCGATCATGCGCCCGCTCGTCGCCGCGGTCGGCCTCGCGCTGGCCGTCCAGCTGTGGCTCGGCCACGGCACCTGAGCGCTGGCACGCACATCCGCAGTCGGCGCTCAGCGGCGATCCCTGGACCGGCGCTCGAAGCGCCGGCGGAGCGCGGAACATTGCAACGTCAGCGCCCGCGCCGCCGCCGATTTCGTGGAAATGTTCGGTCCCGCCCGCCTGAAGTCATCGCCACCGCGCAGTGCGGGCACCGCCGGGATCAGCCATCGCCGTTGCGCATGGCGAGCGCGGCGCCGGCACCCGCGGCCGCCGCTCCGATCCCGGCGAACACGAGCCCGCGGTGCTTTGCCAGCACGTATTGCGCGCTGCGCGGGTGCGCCTGCCCGTCGAACGGCCCGTGGGAACCGCGGTCCTCGTCGACGGGCTCGAACAGGTTGTCGTGTCCCTGCGGGTCGAGGTCGTGCTCGGTCATCTGGTTCTGGTAGCCGGTGCTGGCCAGGAAACGATCGAGCAGCCACGGCGCCGTGCGCTCGCCGAGGACGTTCATCACGGTCGGGAAGCCGACGAAGATCTGGCGGCGCTTGTGATGGGCGGCGTAGTGGATCGCGTCGGCGGCGATCTCGGGCTGGTAGATCGGCGGCACCGGCATCGTCTGCTTCTCGAGCTTGGTACGGCCCCATGTGAACTGGGTCGTGTTCATCCCCGGCAGCTGGATCATCGAGACCTGCACGTTTGACTTGTGGTGCCGAAGCTCGGTGATGACCGACTCGGTAAACCCCTTGCACGCATGCTTGGCCCCGCAGTACGGGGACTGCAGCGGGATCCCGCGATAGGACATCGCCGAGCAGACCTGCACGATCGAGCCCCGGTCGCGCTCGCGCATGCGCTTGAGCGCGGCGCGTGTCCCCCACACCATCCCCAGGTAGCTGACCTCGGTGGAGCGGGCGAACTCGTCGGGCTCGATGTCGAGGAACTCGGCGTAGACCGTGACCATCGCGTCGTTGACCCACACGTCGATCTCACCGAACGCGTCCTCCACTGAGGAGGCCGCCGCCTCCACCTGGTCGTAGTGGGAGACGTCGATCGGCAGCGTCAGCGCCTGCCCACCCTCCTGGCGCACCTCGACGGCCGCCGCTTCGAGGCCCTTACGGCCACGCGCCAGCAGCGCAACCCGGGCGCCGTCCCGCGCGAACCTGCGGGCGGCTGCCCGCCCGACACCGCCAGAGGCGCCGGTGATCACAACGACTTCGCTTCGCTTCGTCATGTCGCTCCTGTTCTTCAGCAGATCCTGGCTTGCGCCTACCCGCGCTGAGCGACGGCACCCATGCAGCGTCACTCGGCAAACGGTCCGGGACGAAATCGGGTAGCCGCCGTCACGATCGGGTAGACGCGATCATCAAATGGCACGGGAACCCACCAGTACCGCGGTACCGAGCCCCACAGCGGCAGCGGCGAGCGAGCCGCGGCGAACCGACGGCTACCTGCCGATCGAGGACTACGCCGCGATCGGCGACGGCCGCGCGCTTGCGCTCGTCGGCATCGACGGGTCGATCGACTGGATGTGCCTCCCCGAGCTCGACGCGCCGAGCGTGTTCGCGGCGCTGCTCGACCCGGTGGATGGCGGCAGCTTCTCGCTGGCCCCCGCGATCGCCTACTCGGTCAGCCGCCACTACCTCCCGGACACCAACGTTCTGTGCAGCGAGTTCACGACCGCCGAGGGGGTCGTGCGGGTGACCGAGGCGCTGACGGTGGATACCGCGCGACGCGCACCGTGGCGAGAGCTGGTGCGCGCGGTCGAGGGGGTATCCGGGACGGTGCCGATGCAGTGGCGTCTGCGCCCGCGCTTTCAGTACGGAAGCGAAGCGGTCGAGCCGGCGCGCCTGCAGGACGCGCTGGTCTGGCGCCACCGCGGGTTGCAGGTCGCGCTGATGTGCTGGGACGCCGGTGTGCCGGAGGTGAGCCGAGGAGCGGCCGGTGGCCAGGTCGCGATCGGCCAGGGCGAGCGGGCGACGCTGGCGCTCGTGGCCGGCGCCGAGCAGGCGGTCCCGATCCCGCACCGCGACGACGTCGGGAGGCGGCTGCGGACGACCGTGGAGATGTGGCGGACCTGGGTGCAGCGCACCAGCTACGACGGGCCGTGGCGCGACGCGGTCCGGCGCAGCCTGCTGGCGATCGGGTTGCTGGCCGACGGCAGGTCGGGGGCGATCGCGGCCGCCGGCACCTGCTCGCTGCCCGAGGTGGTCGGCGGCGAGCGCAACTTCGACTATCGCTTCGGTTGGGTGCGCGACCTCTCGTTCACCGTCGAGGCGCTGTTGCGCGTCGGCATGCGTGAGCTCGCGCACGAGTCGGTGATGTGGCTTCTGGAAGCGGTCGGCCGGACCGCACCGCGAGTCGACGCGGTGTACGCGCTCACCGGAGACGTCGTCCGCTCGCAGCATCCGATCGACCTGCCGGGCTACCGTGGCAGCTCGCCGGTGTACGTCGGCAACCAGGCTGGATCTCAGCTGCAGCTGGGCGGCTTCGGGGATCTGCTCGAGACGGTCTGGCATTACACCGAGTCGGGTCATCTGCTCTCTGCGCAGGCGGGCGAGCTGCTGGCCGACTGCGCCGACCTGCTGTGCGCGATCTGGCACAAC
The DNA here is from genome assembly GCA_036273655.1 of Solirubrobacteraceae bacterium. GTDB lineage: Bacteria > Actinomycetota > Thermoleophilia > Solirubrobacterales > Solirubrobacteraceae > Palsa-465. Next base: position 46,979 of record DASUHF010000069.1, read on the forward strand.
CCCGATGCGGGGCTGTGGGAGCTGGGCGACCGCGCCCACTACGCGACCTCGAAGATCGGCTGCTGGACCGCGCTTGAGCGCCTGCTCGCACTCGTCGACCGCGGGCAGGTGCCAGGCAGGCATCCGGATCTGTGGAGGCGCGAGCGCGGGCGGATCCGCGAGTTCGTGCAGACACGCCTGTGGTCGCCCGAGCGCCGCAGCTACGTGATGAAGGCGGGCAGCGAAATGCTCGACTGCGGGGTGCTGCTCGCGTCTCGGCGCCGCTTCGATGACCCGTCCGGACCGCGCATGACCGCAACGATCGATGCGATCGGCGCCGAACTGCACGCGGGCGGCCCGCTCTGGTACCGCTACAGCGGCATGCGCGAGGAGGAGAACGCGTTTCTGGCGTGCTCGTTCTGGATGGTGGAGGCGCTGGCACTGGCCGGTCGTCGAGACGAGGCCGCCGAGATCATGGACGCGATGGTGTCGCTCGGCAACGACGTCGGGCTCTACACCGAGGAGATGGAGGTCTCAAGTCACGCGATGCGCGGCAACGTTCCGCAGGCGCTGACACACCTGGCGCTGATCAACGCGGCCGTGATTCTCGCCGAGCACTGATCGCCGGCGTGTTACCCACCGAACAAACGCCACGGACCGCCTCGCGCGACGGGTAATGCCGCTGTCGACAGTAAGCGACACGGAGGTGCCAGACATGAGTGCCCACCACCCCGCCGCAGCTGGCGGTTCAACGCGGCGCATGCATCTCGGCGCCGGCACGAACGGCGCGCCCGCGGAGCTCGCGGCGTGGCGCGACCACACGCGTGTGTTCCTGCAACCGATCGCGGCCCCCTCGATCCTCGGGCTGTTCGGCTTCTCCGCGGCGACGTTCATCGTCCCCGCCTACTTGGTCGGGTGGTACGGAACCGCCGCCTCTCCCCTGCTGAGGCAGCTTCTGGATCCACCTCGGCGGCTACGTGACGATGCTGTCCGCATGCACCGCGTTCTATGCCGCGTTCGCGATGATGATGGCCGACACCACCGGCGGCGTCATCCTCCCTGTGGGCATGCTGCGCAAAGACGCCAACGTCCCGGGACGACGCCCGAACTACCCGATTCAATTCGAGCTCGGCGAACCCGGCGTCAAGCACGGACAGTGACCGCGAGACCGTCCCGAGCCGAAGTTGATGTGTGCCGTCGACACACCGGCCGGTGAAGCGGTGGCGCGTGCGAGCGCCGCCGCACCGGCCGCCGGTGTCTGAATGAAAGTGAGGAGCGACATGAACAAGCAGGCGCCACCGGTCAGCTACCAGACCGTCAAACTGTCGCGAGGCAAACACGACACGCCACGGGATGGCGCGTGCGTGATGGAGCTGGCGTCGATGCTCGCCAGCGAACCCTTCAATGACCATCCGAGGTCGGTCTGCCCGGTCATCGGCGCCTTCCTGCGCGCCTACAACGACACGATCGACGACGACCGACGGCAGGATCTGTACCGGCTGGCCGCGCTGGTGATCGGCACCCGGGGCACGGAGGCGCTTCAACGGCGACGCATCGAGCGTTGCCTGCAGTGGGGTCGGGAGATGCGGCGCGCGGGCAGCTGGCCGCGTCGACTGCTCGCTCCGATCCTGGTTGCCGAGGGCCCGACGCCGCCGGAGGCCGCCGGCTCGTTCGCCGCCAGGGCGATCAGCCGCCACAACGACCAGACGCACGCGCAGGCGCTCGAGCTCGTCGAGGAGCTCGCCGCGATGACGTCACCTCCGGCCCCCGCCTCGACCATCGGCGCAGGCCCGCCCCCGGTGGCCGTGAGCGGTCATCGCGGCCGGCATCGGCAGCACGTCTGAAGCATTGTCGACGCCCACCGATGGCAGCGGCCGCCGGTCGCTGCCATCGTCCTCGTGCTCGACACAGACGAGCATTTCGGCAGCGAACGACGCCCTTGTTCGTGGCGTGTCACCACCGGGTCCTAGCTCATGCAGACGACGGTGCGTGTCGATCCAGGACCCGCGGGCAAATGGATGATCACGTTCGCGGACCGGCCGCAGCTGATCACGACCGAGTCGCTGAACGAGACGATCCGACTGGCGCGCCGGCTCGCCGAGCCCAGACCTCCCGCTGAGCTGATCGTCTGCGACGCCTATCACCGCGTGATCCAGC
>DASUHF010000070.1:0-3301 GCA_036273655.1 Solirubrobacteraceae bacterium
AGGTTGCGCTCCTCGACCAGTGCGCTGTAGTAGAACGTCGCGGCGAACGCGGCGACGATGACGAGTCCGATGATGTTGGTGAGCAGCGTGGTCCCGAGGATCGCGAGCAGCAGACCCGAGTAGATCGGGTGGCGGACGAACTGGTAGGGGCCGGAAGTGACGAGCTCGGGCTCCTGCTTGGTGGTCATCGGCATTCCCCAGTTGCGGCCGAGGTTGACGCGCGCCCAGATGGCGACCGCGACGCCGCAGACGAACAGCGCGGCCCCGATCCCGTCGACGAGCCAGCTCTGGAACGTCCATCCGCGTGGGTGCACGATGCGCACGACGACGATCGCCACGATCACGATCAGCAGCCGCGAGCGCGCCCACGCCGAGGGCCGCGCGCCGGCCTTCACGCCCCACGCAGACGCGAACCAGTAGATCCAGAACGCGACCCAGGCGATCCCGACGGCGATCCGCAGCGTGTTCATCGACGATGGGGACGATAAGGGGCAACCCTGCACCTTTCGCCACACCTTGCCCGGCCTGCGGACATCCGGAAGCGTTGCGGCGCGCCGCTGGTCATGTCTGGCGGCTCTACATTTGCGGAGATCACCAGCACCCCGCGGCGCGTCCACCACCGGACATATTCCCGTTTCTGCGGACGATCGCGACGTCGACGTGAAAACGTTCGGCGGGACCGTACATTTTCCCGTCGGCATCCCCGGCGCGGTCGATTTCGTTGAAATGCTCGGTGTCGCCGGCTGCTCGGATCCGACCATCGGCTGCTCGGGCTCGCCGACGGTCATCGCGGCACCCCCGCGGTCGCCACCGGCGGCGCCTGGGTCTGATCGCGCGCGAGCACGATCATCGCCCCCAGCGCGACGGCCAGGGCCAGGGCGATGACCGTTGCCTGTACGGGACCCGCATGGATGGTCTCCACGAACAACGTCAGCCCGAGCAGCACGCTCACGATCGGGTCAAACGCGGTGCTCGTCGCGAGCGTCGCCGACAGCGCGCCCGCGTCGAGCGACAGCTGGTTGAGCGTCATCGACACGTAGCCGACCGCGATCAGCCCGTACAGCTGCCAGCTGGTGATCACGGCCAGCGGGCTGCCCGACAGCTCGTTGACGGTCGCCTTGGTGAGCGCCGCCGACAGCGCGAACAGGATCCCGGTGGCCACCCCCAGGTATGCGGCGCGCCGCGCCCCGGGGATGCGCGGTGCCAGCGCCACCAGCGGTACGCACGCGGCGGCGCACCCGGCGCCCGCCAGCGCCCAGGCGCCGAATGGCGCGTCGTCGCGCCCGCCGGCCGGATCCGCGAGCGCGACAAACGCCGCCAGACCGGCGACCACGACCGTCGCGGCGACCGCCTCGCGGCGGCAGACGCGCGCGCCGCCGAGCCATGCTCCGAGCGGCAGCGCGAACACGACGCTCGTGACCATCAGCGGCTGCACCACGGCCAGGCGCCCGACGCGAAGCGCGGCCGCCTGGCTGACGAAACCGAGCGCGTCCACGGCGATCCCCGCAACCCACACCGGCCGTCGCGCCATCCGCACCAGCAGCGCGCCGCTTGCGCCGATGCTCGGCGCGTCGGCGCCGGCCTTCTGCTGCAGCACGCTCCCGAGCGCGAACAGCGCGGCCGAGGCAAGTGCGAGGACTACCTCCACGCGGTCCGCCCGTGGATTCGAGCGCCCGCCATCACGGCAGGCACCCGCACCTGCAAACCGTCGCCCCGGAACGGCACATGCATGGTCAAAGCATGACAGTGCCGGACGCCTGCTGGCGGGAACGCGGCGGCCTCATGCACCGCGACGCGCGGTCGGCGGTCCTAGAGTCCCCGGGATGCTGGTCGCAACCCACGACGGATCGTTCCACGCCGACGACGTGTTCGCGGTCGCTGCGTTGACGCTGCTCAACGAGCCGGCCGGCATCGAGGTGATTCGCACGCGCGATCGTGATCTGCTCGCCACCGCCGACGTGCGCGTCGACGTCGGCTTTCGCGACGACCCCGCCACCGGCGATTTCGACCATCACCAGCGGGGCTTTGACCGCGCTCGCGCCAACGGCGTCGCGTACGCGTCGTTCGGGCTCGTCTGGGAGCGCTACGGGGAGCGGATCTCCGGCGGTGACGCGGAGGTCGCCGGCACCGTCGACGCGACGCTCGTGCAGACCGTCGACGCGAACGACACCGGCCAGCGGCTGGCCGAGCCGGTCGTCGAGGGCGCACATCCGATGTCGGTGTCGAGCGTCATCGCCGGGTTGCAGCCGCGCTGGGACGAGACGCTCGACGCCGCCCAGGAGCGCGCGCGGTTCGATCAGGCGGTCGAGCTCGCGGGCGGGATCCTGCGTCGTGAGATCGATGCCGCGGCGGCTGCGGTCCGGGCCGTGCAGGTCGTTCGCGCCGCGATCGCTGCCGCCTCGGATCCGCGGCTGATCGAGTTGCCGGTCGATGCGCCGTGGAAGCGGACGATCGTCCCGGAGGCGCCGCAGGCGCTGTTCGTGATCTACCCCAAGCGCCAGGGGTTCGGGGTGGAGGCGATCCCACGGCAGCTTGGCTCGTTTCAGAACCGACGCGACCTGCCGGCGGCGTGGGCCGGGCTCGAGGGTGACGATCTCGTCGCGGTGACCGGCGTCGCCGACGCCCTGTTCTGCCACGCCAAGCGATTCCTCGCGGTGGCACGCACCCGAGCGGGAATCGGCCGGCTCGCGGAGTTGGCGCTCGCCGACGACTGAGAGTCCTCACATCTACGGCGTGTGCGCGGGGCCGGCCCGCGACTAGCTCAGCGCACCCGCCACACGATGCGGCGAAAGTCGAGAATCGCGAGGTATCGCTACTCCTCGGAGCTGCAATCCCGCATCGTCACACACCCGGTGGAATTCTCGATCTCCTCGATCTCATAGAGATCGCATCGGTCGGTGTAGTAGCCGTCCTCGGCGACTCGACGTCCGAGCACGCGCGTCTCGGCGTAACCGATGGCCGGCACACGTGCGCCCGTCGGACTCTCGCGCCACGAGCGGAAGTGAAGATGGTCGCTGCGCGCGTGCTCCTTGTCATGACCGATGCTCATGGGTGTCCGGTTTCCGCCGGGGTCTGCGGCAATCATTGATCGGCATTGCAGGTTTTGCTCGCAACCGGTGCCGCTGGCCCGTGTGTGGACGATTATCCGTCTGCAGTCGGACACCGTGGCCTGACAGGTGACGAACCCAGGCCGCCGGTCCTCACCTTACGGGTGCGGATCTGACGCCGCTGACGGTTCGTGTGCGATTTGGCCGGCGCCCGGGCCGAGCGGCGGGACCAAGTCCTCGAACACGCGTAGCAG
>DASUHF010000071.1:0-28266 GCA_036273655.1 Solirubrobacteraceae bacterium
GCGCAAGCTCGAAGGGTTGGTCGGGGTCGTGATCGACGCTTCGGATTTGGAGCTGGCCGCCGCCGACTACGAGCGCCAGGTCAACGTCGCGGTCCAGTCCGACCCGGACGTGCAGGCGTTCGTCGAGCGGCTCGAGCAGGCCGCCGGCGAGGAGTCGAGCGACGACCCCACGTCGCTGCCGTCGGGCGAGACGATCGAGTCCGAGCTGCAGAACTTCCTGCGCCAGCGGGGGTCCGACGGGCCGCCGTTGGGGCCGGTCTGATCCGATCGCCGGTTGGGCTGCCGGCACCGGGTCTGAGCTCGGAGCAAACCCCGCGCACGTCGTGGTGCGGCGCAAACTGCAGCAATGAAGAGGCGGGTCGGCCGCCTGTAGCTGGTCGCATGTGCCCGCCGCGGGTCGGGCCTTGTACCGCGGCCAAGTGAGATATGAGTCCGGCATGGACGTACTTATCTCTCAGGTCAGCCCGCGTTGAGTCCCTGCGCCCCGTCCGCCCCTTCATCGCAGCCGTCTCGCGCCCAGAGCAGAGCGAACGCCCCTCTCCGCCCGGCCCGCGCCCATGCTCCCGCCCTCCCATTTCGCTGCTGCCGTTGCGCCTACAGCCGACGACCGACCCATCCGGCCGGCCGACCCGCCCCGGCTCACTCCCCCGGCGGCGGCAACCGCGCCCCGGTCACCACCGACCCCGCCTGCTTGACGCGCCGCAACACCGGCGCCACCTCGGCGCGCTCGACCCCCTCAAGCGACCCGAGCTGCTCGGTCACGTAGCGGTACAGCCCGTCGGTGTCGCGCGCGATCACCGACGCAATCAGGTTCGCGGGCCCGGTCACCGCGGCCACGTACGCGGTCTCGGGCAGCGCCGCGATGCGGTGGCCGACCTCGTCCAGCCGCGACGGCGCGACCGTCATCCAGATCGACGCCATCACGTCGAACCCGAGCGCCTCGATCGCGAGGTCGACGTCGAGGTACGCGGCGCCGCTGGAGACGAGCTCGTACAGACGCCGTCGCACCCGCGCCGCGCTTGAGCCGGTCGCCGCCGCCAGCGTCGCGTAGCTCGCGCGCCCGTCCCGTCCGAGCTCGGCCAGCAGTGGCGCGTCCTCGCGCGCAACAGCATCCGGCACGACCGTCCCGAACGGGACCGACGGCAGCTGGCGCGCGGCGTCGAGCGCCGCGTACTGCTCGCCGGTCAGCGGGTCGTCGTACCCGGCCCACTCTCGCTCGACGCGGCCGCCGGCGAACTGGCTCAAGGTCGCATGCGAGACAAGACCGGTGACGAGCTCGGTCTCGGGCAGGCGGTCGAGCAGCAGCTCGTCGCGTTGGCCGACCGAGCGCGGACGGCACACGCACGTCACCTCCGAGCCGCCGGAGAAGATCGACACCCAGCTGACGTCGGCGCGGCGGGCAAGCGCCCGCGCCAGCTTCATGGCGCCGCCGGGCACGACCTGCATGCGGACGATCCAGTACTGCCCGCGGGCCGGGGCGGTCAGCACCATCACGCGCACGATGCCGGCGTCGCGCAGGCGGCGGTAGCGGCGCGCGACGGTCTGCTCGGATGACCCGAGGATCTCGGCCAGCAGCCGGAACGAGACGCGCCCGTCGAACTGCAGCGCGTGCATCAGCTGCCGATCCAGCCGGTCGAGCGTGATGGTTTCAGACGCAGACCCGGCGCTCATTGGAATAAATCGTCGCATACCGCCAAAGTGCTGGACTAGCTCACCGCCCTGTCGCACACTCGACCCATGCGCAAATGGCTCCCGCTGACCACGGTGTCGCTCGGCACCTTCATGCTGCTGATCGACGTCACGATCGTGAACGTCGCGCTGCCGGACATGGCGAAGGACCTGCACTCGTCGTTCTCGAGCCTGCAGTGGGTGATCGACATCTACGCGCTGTCATTGGCCGCACTGCTGCTCGGCATCGGCGCGTACTCCGACAAGGTCGGCCGCCGGCCGGTCTACATCGTCGGGCTGGCCGTGTTTGCGCTGTCGTCGCTGTCGTGCGGGCTGGCGCCCGACACGACGGTGCTGATCGCCTCGCGCGGGGTCCAGGGAATCGGTGCGGCGGCGATGTTCGCGACCACGATCGCGCTGTTGAGCACGTCGTACGAGGGCCGCGACCGCGGCATTGCGTTCGGCGTCTGGGGCGCGATCAACGGCGCCGCCGCGGCCGCCGGGCCGATCATCGGCGGTCTGCTGACCCAGGGGCTGTCGTGGCGCTGGATCTTCTTCGTCAACCTGCCGATTTCGGTCGCCGCGATCACGCTCTCGGTACTCGCGCTCGACAAGCACGAGCCGCGGCGCGAAGGCCGCGTCGACCTCCCCGGGACGATCGCGTTCACGCTCTGCGCCGGCGCGGTCACATACGCGCTGACGCGCGCGTCCGACGCCGGCTGGGGCTCGCCGCAGACGGTCGGCCTGCTCGCCGTCAGCGCGGTCGCGCTGCTGGCGTTCGTCGCCATCGAAGCGCGCTCGCGCCGGCCGCTGCTCGATCTGCAGCTGTTGCGCCGCCCGCGGTTCAGCGCCGTGCTTGTCGGCGGGTTCGTCCTCCCGCTGGCGGCATTCTCGTATCTGACCTACGTCTCGCTGTGGTTGCAGTCGGTCCACGGCATGAGCCCGATCGGGGCCGGCGCCGCGTTCCTGCCGCTGAGCATCGCGTCGCTGACGGTGTCGCTGACGATCGGGCGCTTCCTGCACACGCCGACCGCACAACGATGGTCGTTGACGGTCGGGCTGGCCCTCATCGGCGCCGGCGGACTGCTGGCGGCCCACCTCGGCGCCGACTCCGACTGGCGCAGCGTGTTCATCGGGCTGCTCGTCAACGGCATCGGCGTCGGGCTGGTGTCGCCGCCGTTGGCCTCGGCGGCGCTGGCGGCCGTCCCGCCGCAGCTCGGCGGGATGGCGTCCGGGGCGCTCAACACGATGCGTCAGCTCGGGTACGCGCTCGGGATCGCGGGGCTCGGCGTGATCCTGCAGAGCCGGATCGCCGACAGCCTTTCCCATAGCCCGGGCGTTACCGACTCCGGCCGGCTCGCGAAGACCGTCGCCGGTGGCCAGAGCCAGGCCGTGCTGCACGCCGCGCCGCCCGCCGCGCGTGGCGCGCTTGATCACGCGATCTCCAGCGCGTTTGCGTCGGGCCTGAACGCGACGCTCGTAATCGGCGGCATCGCCGGGCTCGTCGGCGCCGTGGTCGTCGGCATCGCGCTGCGTCCGACCGGCGCCCGCGAGCACGCCACGGGCGAGCACGATGCCCGCGACCATGCGGCCCGCGAGCACCGGTCCGACCGTGAACCCGCGGCGGCTCAGCGCTCGGCGGCCGGGCAGACGAGCCGGTAGTCGCAGATCGAGCAGGCCCCGTACGACGGGGTCGGCTCAAACCCCTGCGAGCGGATCCCCTCGGCGACCTCGGTCGCGACCTCGCGCACCCACTCGTCGCGCTCGGCGTCGTCGGGGACCGCGACCTTCTCATCATCGAGCAGGTAGTAGTAGGCCTGCCGCGAGGCGTCTAGCCGCCACGCCTCCCGCGCGCCGACCGCGTACAGCGATAGCTGCACGTCGTCGGCCAGCTGCGTGGCGTCCTTGGGGCGGCCGGTCTTGTAGTCGATCAGCTCATACTCGCCACCGGGCAGCCGGTCGACGCGATCGACGCGGCCGCGGAGCATGTGCCGTCCGAGCTTGAACTGGAACTGACGCTCGAACCAGACCGGCGTCGCGCGCTCGGTCGCAAACCGCTCGTGGTAGCGGGTCAGCGCCGTCGTCGCCTTGACGCGCAGCTGTCGCTCCTGCTCGGAGTCGCCGAACCCTCCCCGCCGCCAGCCCGCGTCGAGCAGTCCGAGCAGTTCCGGCAGCCCGCCCGGCGAGCCGCTCGACGGCTGCGAGGCCGCGTGATAGCGCTCGAGCACCTGGTGGACGAGGATCCCGAACCGCTGATTGATCGTCGGCTCCTGCGGGATCCGGAACACGCGCGCGAACTTGTACTTCAGCGGGCACGTCCGATAGGTGTCGATGTCGCTCGCCGACAGCATCACGCCGTCGCCGCGCAGCGGCAGAAACGGCTCGAGCGTCGGCTCGTCACGGGCCGCGACCGCGGCTGCGCGGGCGCGCGCGTCGCGCTCGGAGTCGAGCAGGTACTCGTCCAGCGAGGAGGTCTCGAAGATCTCGCGCTGGTCGGCGTTGCAGGCCTGCAGGATCCGCGCGTTGATGTCGTGCAGCGACTCGGCGACGCTCTGTCCGTCCGGTCGGGCCATCAGCGCCGCGAGCTTGAGCAGCTCCAGGTAGCGCACGACCGCGTGCGTGACGTCGAGATCGGTGTCGAACCGCAGCTCCGCGAGCCGGCCGCCGGCACGGGCGGTGCCGGACATCAGCTCGTCGCGCAGCAGCCGGTACGTCGAGGCCAGCCCCTCGGCGGGGCCGAACAGCTCCTCCTGCTTGTCGGTCCAGGCGGCGTGGACCGCCCGCCGCGCGTCCTCCAGCGCCGGGGCCGGGGCCAGCTCGACGCCGCGGTCGTCGGCCCGCGGGTAGGCGAGCACGAGCCGGCGCCGGGCGCGGCTGCAGGCGACGTACAGCTCCTGGCCGAGCATTCGCTCGCGCAGCCCGCCGTCGTCGCCCGGCAGCGGCTCGGTCACGAGCGCCTCGGGGATCGGCTCCGGCGTCGCGGCGGCGATCCCCGCGTGCAGCCCGATGACGTACACGTGCTCGGCCTCCAGGCCGCCCGCCGAGGCCCGCGCCAGCACCTGTACCGCGCCGGCGGTGGCGAGCTCGGGCTCCTCGTGCTCGCGCAGCCCATAATCGGCGGCCGCCGCGATAGAGACGGCGAATTCGCGCGCGGTCGCCTGCGGCAGCCGCGTCACGTAGGAGCCGGCGAGCTCGCCGAAGCGCGCCAGCGCCCGCAGCCGCGCGACGACATCGGGATGGGCGGCGAACAGCTGCTGACGGCGCAGGCCGAGCCGCTCGATCAGGCGGTGGACGTACAGATCGGGCCGGCTCGAATCCAACGCCGACACGCTCGCGCGGTACAGCTTCAAGAACAGGTGGAGCCGGTCCCGGGCCTCGGGCGGCACCTGTGGCGACTCTGTCGCCGCAGCCATCGCCGAGACCATGTCGAGCTTGCGCCGGCGCGCGATCTGCGTGCAGCGCGCGATGTCGACCGAGCGCAGCTCGACCGGCGGCCGCGCGAGCGCCCTGACGACCGCGGCGGCGTCGGTCGGATCGACCGCCAGGCGCAGCCACGCGAGCAGGTCGCGGACCTCGGCCCGCTGGAAGAACGCGGCCTCGCCGACGAGGCGGTACGGGATCGCGCGCTCCTGCAGCGCCGCCGCGACCGCCTGGCCCTCGTGGTTGATGTCGGACACGAGCACCGCGACGTCACCGGCGGCGATCCGCTCGCGCGAAACGAGCCGTTCGACGTCGATTGCGACCGACTGCGCCTGCGAGCGCTCGTTGGCGCAGCGCCACACCTCGACCGACCCCTCCCGCCCGCCGTCGACCCCCTCGTCGTCGCCGGCGCGCCCGGGGCCGGCCGCGCGTGCTGCCCGCCACACGGTCTCGGCACAACGCATGCTCCGCTCGAGCATCACGACCGGCGTGTCGGGGTCGCGGAAGCGCTCGAGCCGCTCGGCGCCGGCGCCGCGATAGCGCCGCAGCGCGGCGTCGGGATCGCCGGCGATGGTCACGCTCGGGACGCCGAGCTCGAGCGCAAGCGTCGCGGCGGCGAGATCGAGCTCCTGGGCGTCGTCGATCAGCAGGTGTGTGAAGCCGCCGAGCCCGCCGGCGCCGCCACGCGCCCGCGCGAGCGCCAGCGCGTCGATCACGAGGCCGCCGTCGTCGCGGGCGCCGGCCTGCATCAGCATCCGCTCGTGGGCCACGTAGACCTGCGCGAACTCGAGCTCGAGCGCCGCGTCGGGATGGCCGTCACGCTCGCGTTCGGTCGCCCACGCCAGGTATCGCTCGGCGTCGATCAGCTCGGCCTTGAGCCGGTCGATGCGGCGCACGAAGCTGCCCAGCAGCAGCGTTGGGCGGCCGCCGAAGTCGTGGTGGCGAAGCGACAGCTCGCCGTCGCCGTGCCCGGACGGCGTCTGCGCTCGCTCGGCCAGCATCGCGAGCCGGTCGCCGGCGCTCAACGGCTCGATCGGCCACGCGGGCGCACCCGGTGCCCGCGATAGCAGCAGCGAGCCCAAACTGGCCGGCGTCAGCACCTGCAGCTGCTCGAAGCCCGCGGCCGGATACGTCTCCAGCACTGCTTCCAGCGCGCGTGCTCGATTCGCGGTCGGCGCGAGCACCGCGATCCGCTCCGGCGCGACGCCGCCGTGAAGCAGCCATTGAAAGCGCGCCTGCAGCGTCCGGGTCTTGCCCGCGCCGGCGACGCCGAGCAGGAGCATGCGCGGGCATTCGTGGACGGCGGCCGTGCGCTGAGCCGGCGTCAGGTCGTCGGAGCCGGTGCCGTCGTTGAACAGGTCGAGATTCTCGGCGGCGACCCGGGATGCACGGTCCTCGCTCACCGTCTGACAGGATAGGTCTTGACCGATGACCGCCACCGACACAGCCCTGAGCGTCGACTGGCTGGCCGTCTGCAGGCGAGCGGTGCAGGGGCTGGAGCAGGTGCTGGCCGATGCGCCGACGACCGCCGAGCGGGTTCGCGAGACCGGCACGCTCGGCTCGGGCGGCGATCGCACGCTGCTGCTCGACGCCGCCGCCGAGGACGTCGTGTTCGCGCAACTGGACGCCGTCGCCCGCGACGGCCATCGGTTCTATGCCGTGTCCGAGGAGCGCGGCGAGGTCGACTTCGGCTCCGCCCACGTACGTGTCGTGATCGACCCGATCGACGGCTCGCTGAACGCCAAGCGGTCGGTCCCCCACTACGCGCTTTCGGTCGCGGTCGCCGACGGCCCGACGATGGCCGACGTCGCGTTCGGCTTCGTCCACGACTTCGGCGCCCGCGAGCAGTTCTGGGCGTGGCGCGGCCGCGGCGCCTGGCTCGACTCGACCTGCGAATCAGACGACGGCGTGCGCCTGGACCCGTCGATCGGCGAGCGCCGCAACCGGCGCGGCCGGCTCGAGCTGGTCGGGATCGAATCCGCCGACCCGCGCTACGTGCGCGACCACATCGACGCGCTCGCGCAGGCCGCCCACCGGCTCCGCGCGCTCGGCGCGATCGCGATCACGCTGTGCGAGGTCGCGGCGGCGCGGATGGACGGCATGGTGACGCTGATCCGCTCCCGAGGCGTGGACTCAGCGGCGGGCCAGCTGATCGTGCGCGAGGCCGGCGGCGTCGTCAGCTATCCCGACTGCGACGAGGTGCTCGGCGCGCCGCTTGACTCGAGCCCGAGCTCGCGGCTGGTCGCGGCGCGGACCGAGCGGGGGCTGCACGAACTCGAACGGGTGGCTCAGCCATGAAGGGCGTCGGTCAGATGACGACCGCGCTGACGCGCACGATCACGCCCGGACCCGCCGCTCGCCCGCCGGCGAAACGCGGTCCGCACTCGGTGATCGATTGGATCATCGCCGAGAAGATCGCGTCCTACGTCGCCGGCGAGGGCGACGCGCGCGAGCCGACGGTCCCGCTGGGCCCGCTCGCGGCCGACGCCGCGGAGCGCGTCGTCGCCTACACCCGCCTGCAGCCACAACGCGAGCTGCCGCCGCCGGAGGGGATCAGCCGCCGCGAATGGGTCGCGGCCAATCTGCGCTCGATGCGGCGGATGCTCGACCCGGTGCTCGAGCGCGCCGGTGAGAAGCTCGGCTCGCCGCGCGGCGCGCGCTCGCTCGGCGTCAGCGTCGTGTCGACGACCGAGGTCGGGATCGTCGTCGGCTTCCTCGCCCAGCGCGTGCTCGGCCAGTACGAGCTGGTGCTGCTCGAGGAGGCCTCCGCCGACAACCCGCCGCGACTGCTGTTCGTGCTGCCCAATTTGAGCACCGCGGTACGGACGCTGCGCGTCCCCTCCGACGAGTTCCTGACCTGGGTGACGTTGCACGAGGTCACGCACGCGGTGCAGTTCTCCGCGGTGCCGTGGCTGCAGCCGCACATGGCCGGCCTCGTCTCCGAGCTGCTGCGCTCGATGGAGCTGCGGATCGACGGTCCGCGGCGGCTGCCGACGCCGAGCGTCGCGGAGGCGCGACGGATCGCGACCGCCGTGCGCCACGGCGACATCATCGGGATCTTCGCCTCCGAGGGCGAGCGCGCGACGATCGACCGCGTGCAGGCGACGATGGCCGTGATCGAGGGCCACGCCGAGCACGTGATGGACGCGGTTGCGCCGGAGCTGTTGCCGTCGCTGCCGAAGCTTCGCTCGGCGCTCGACCGCCGCCGCCGCTCGCAGTCGGGCCGGGCGCGGCTGCTGGCGAAGCTGCTCGGGCTGGAGATGAAGATGCGCCAGTACGAGCAGGGCAAGGTCTTCTGCGATGAAGTCGTGCGCCGTGCCGGCACCGACGCGCTCGTGGCCGTGTTCTCAGCGCCGGAGGCGCTGCCGACGCTGGCCGAGCTCGCCGACCCGCCCGCGTGGCTGATGCGGATGGGACTGCCGACGTGACCGGCGCAGCGGCGGAGCTGACGCTGGGCGACGGCATGCGGATCCCGCGCCTCGGCTTCGGGACCTTCCAGATTCCGCCCGACGACACCCAGCGGGCGGTCGAGTGCGCGATCGAGGTGGGCTACCGCCTGATCGACACCGCCGCCGCTTACTACAACGAGGCCGGGGTCGGCGCCGCGCTGCGCGCCAGCGGCCGCGACGACGTGTTCGTCACGACCAAGCTGCGCAACGCAGACCAGGGCTACGACTCGGCGCTGGCCGCGTTCGAGGCCTCGCGCCGCGCGCTCGGCGTCGACGTCGTCGACCTGTATCTGATCCACTGGCCGGTGCCGAGCGAGGATCGCTACCTCGACTGCTGGCGGGCGCTGATCCGATTGCGCGAGGAGGGCGTCGTACGCTCGATCGGCGTGTCCAACTTCCTCGGCGAGCATCTGCGGCGGATCGTCGACGAGACCGGCGTGACGCCGTCGCTGGACCAGCTCGAGATCCACCCGAGCTTCTCGCAGCCGCGGCTGCGACAGACGTGCGCGGAGATGGGCGTCGCGGTGCAGGCCTACTCGCCGCTCGGCCAGGGCGCCGATCTCGAGGCCGACGCCGTGCTGGCGCCGGCGCGGCGGCTGCGCGTCAGCCCGGCGCAGGTCGTGCTCGGCTGGCATCTGCAGTCCGGCCGGATCGCGATCCCGAAGTCGACGCACGTCGAGCGGATGCGGGAGAACCTCGCGCTCGACGAGGTCGCGCTCACCGACTCCGAGCTGGCGGCGATCGACGCCCTGGACCGGCCGTCGGGACGGATCGCCGGCGACCCGGCGACGTTCGACTTCTCGCAGCGGCTCGAGGATGCAGCCGCCCGCGGCGAGATCTGAGCCCGCCGCGTCCCCGGCCACGTACGAACCCCTGTTCCCAAAATCGTAACTCGGACATCGGTCCGGTTTACAAACATGTGTTCGGGTATCGAGATATCCTGTCGAGCACAACGAATCGAGATCGGGAGCACATGGCTACAGCAACGAAGGCAGACGGCGACGGCGCCTCGGCGCGAGCCCGCAAGGGCGCCGCGACGCGCAAGCGCAACGCCGCCGGGAAGGCCGCGCGACAGACGCGCACGTCGGCGCGCGCAACCGCGACGACCGCCAGGCACGGCGCGCAGGCGACCCGCACCAGCGCCCGCAGGACCGCGACCGAGGCCGAGCAGGCGGCGGAGGCGACGGTCGCCGCAACCGAGGCCGAGACCAAGCTCCGCGTCAGCCAGGTGCAGCAGCTCGCCGAGCGGCTGATGCTCGTCCAGGTCGGCGCCGGCCTCACCGCCCGCGACAACGTCGTCTCGACGGTCAAGGGGATCCGCGACACCGCGTTGAACCCGACCGCGAGGCAGCGGCGGCTGAACCGCTACGAGCAGCGCGGCACCAAGGCGCGCAACCGCTTCGAGCGGCAGGTCCGCAGCACCCGCAGGCGGTTCGAGCGCGAGCTGCGCACCGCACGGCAGGACCTCGGCCAGCAGTCGAGCGCGCTCGGCTCCCGAGCGCAGAAGCTCGTGTCCGACGCGCAGCATCGGATCGGGGGCGGATCGGCTGCGTGACGAGTTTCACCCATCGGGCGCCGGAGAGGGCGCTACGGTGGGAGACGTTCGCCGGCCTCATATTTTCGCCGGCGAGCGAAGTACCCTCTCCTCCCTCAACCGCCGGGGCGCCACAGGATGTGGCGCCCCGTCGGTCTTTAATCAACGGCCTATGTAGCCGCGACTAGGATCCGCCGGCATGGAGCTGTGCCTGATGATCGAGGGGCAGGAGGGGGTCACCTGGAGCCAATGGGTGGCGCTCGCGCGCACCTGTGAGGCGCACGGGATCCCGAAGCTGTTTCGCTCCGATCACTACCTGAACCTCGAGGGGGTCGGCGATCGCGGCTCGCTCGATGCGTGGGGCACGCTGTGCGGCCTGGCGGCAGTGACCTCGACGGTGCGGCTCGGAACGCTCGTCTCGCCGGCGACGTTCCGGCATCCGTCCGAGCTCGCCAAGCTCGTCACGACCGCGGACCAGATCTCGGGCGGTCGCGTCGAGCTCGGACTCGGCGCCGGCTGGCATGAGCGCGAGCACGAGGCCTACGGCTTCGGATTCGCCGGGCTCGGCGAGCGGATGGACGTGCTCGAAGAGCAGCTCCAGGTCGTGCTCGGCAACTGGTCTGGGTCGGCGGCCGCGCCGTTCTCGTTCGCCGGCGACCACTACACGCTCGCGGAGCTCGACGCCGAGCCCAAGCCACTCCAGGAGCCCCATCCGCCGCTGCTGATCGGCGGCTCGGGCGGTCGGCGCAGCTGCCTGCTGGCGGCCCGCTACGGGGACGAGTACAACACCGCATTCGCCTCGCTCGAGGAGGTGCGGCAGCGGGGCGAGCAGCTCGCGCAGGCATGCCGCGCCGAGGGCCGGCCGATGCTGCCGTACTCGCTGATGACGACGGTGCTCATCGGCGCCGACGAGGACGAGCTCGCCCAGCGCGCCGCGCGGCTCGAACAGCGCATCGGAGCCGCGCCGGGGTCGACTTTGAACGAGTCGCCGCACGGCTGGATCGTCGGCACCGTGCAGGACGCGGCCGAGCAGCTGCGCGCGCTCTCGGACGCGGGCATCGAGCGGGTCTTCTGCCAGCACCTGCTGCACGACGACCTTGACGCGGTCGCGCTGCTCGGCGAGCGGCTCGCGCCGCTGGTCGCCGCCGGCGGGCCACCGGCATGAGCGGCGGTACGGAGGCGCCAGTCGCGGTCGATGTCGAGTGGATGGGACGCCCGGGCTGCATCGCCGTCTGGCGCGTCCGCGACAACCTGATCGACTGCGGCCCGACGACGGCGCTGCCCGGTCTGCTGGCGGCGCTCGGCGACTGGCGGCCGCGGCGGCTGATCCTCACCCACATCCACTTCGACCACGCCGGCGCCGCCGGCGCGCTCGCACGGCGCTGGCCCGACCTGGAGGTCTACGTGCACCGGCGCGGCGCCCACCACATGGCCTCGCCCGAGCGGCTGGAGTCAAGCGCGCGGCGCGTGTTCGGCGAGGCATTCGAGGCGCTGTTCGGGACGCTTGAGCCGATCCCTGAGCAGCGGCTGCACGCGCTCGATGGCGGCGAGACGATCGACGGCCTGCGGATCGCCTACACGCCCGGCCACGCCTCCCACCACGTGTGCATGCTCGACGAGTCCGGGTGGGCGCTCGTCGGCGACGTCGCGGGCGTGCGATTGGAGCCCGGCGAGCCCGTGTTCGCGCCGAGTCCGCCACCCGACATCGACATCGACGCGTGGCTTGCGTCGATCGCGCTCGTCGCCGACTGGCGGCCGACGCACCTCGGGATCACGCACTTCGGCGCCGTCGACGACCCCGCGCCCCACCTCGCCGCGATCGCCGACGATCTGCGCCAGGAGGCGCAGCTGATCCGCGGCGGCGTCGACGAGGACGAGTACGTCGAGCACATGACGCGCCTGATCGTCGACGGCGGCGCGGAGGAGCGGCTGACCGACTACACGCTGACGGTGCCGCTGCACCAGAATTTCGCGGGTCTGCGTCGCTGGCTGGATCGCCACGGGGCCGACGCGAGTGTGTGAGCGGGCGACGCGCGCGCCGCTTCCTACCGAACTTACGTATAGACGCCGAAATTGCGGAAGTGCCCGCCCTCAGGGCCCGGCGGGGCGCCAATTCCGACCTGCTTGAATGGATTACATGCCGACCACAGACCAGGTGACCGAGGCGCTGCGCGCCGTTATCGACCCCGAGCTCCGCCGCGACATCGTCGAGCTGGGGATGGTCCGATCGCTCGACGTCCATCCCAACGGCGTCGTCGACGTGACCGTCTCGCTGACGACCCCCGGCTGCCCGATCCGCAACCACTTCGAGACCGCGGTGCAGAAGGCGGTCTCCGAGCTCGACGGCGTCGTCGGCGTCAACCTCAGCTTCGACGTCCTGTCGGACTCCGAAAAGCAGGGCCTGGCGCGCAAGCTCGGCCGCGGCGGCGGGCTCCCCGAGGGCGCGCTCGCCCAGGTCTCCAACGTGATCTGCATCGGCTCGGGCAAGGGCGGCGTCGGCAAGTCCAGCGTCACCGCCAACATCGCCGCGGCGCTGGCCGCCGACGGCAAGCAGGTCGGCGTGCTCGACGCCGACGTGTGGGGCTACTCGCAACCGCGGATGCTCGGCGCCGGCGCCCAGCGGCCGAAGGTCTCCGCCGAGCGCAAGCTGATCCCGATCGAGGTCCACGACGGCATCAAGGTGATGTCGATCGGCTTCTTCGTCGAGCAGGATGCCGCGGTCGTGTGGCGCGGGCCGATGCTCCACAAGGCGCTGCAGCAGTTCCTCGAGGACGTCGACTGGGGCGAGCTGGACTATCTGCTGATCGACCTGCCGCCCGGCACCGGCGACGTCTCGATGACGCTCGCGCAGCTGCTCCCGCAGGCGAAGTTCCTGATCGTCACGACCCCCCAGCCGGTCGCGCAGAAGGTCGCGGCCCGCTCGGCCGAGATGGCGACCAAGCTCAAGCTCGAGATCTGCGGCGTGATCGAGAACATGTCCGGGTTCGTGACGCCGGCCGGCGAGCGCTTCCAGATCTTCGGCGAGGGCGGCGGCCAGCAGCTCGCGGTCGACCTCGACGTGCCGCTGCTGGCGAAGGTGCCGCTGACGATGGCGCTGCGCGAGCAGTCGGACTCGGGCATCCCGCTCGTGTTCTCAGACCCCGACGATCCCGCCGCGCAGGCGATCCGGCATGGCGCCAGGGGCCTGATCGCGCTCTCGCCGGTCGAGCTGCCGGTGATGCAGGCGCCCGCCCCCGCGGCGGCACCGAAGCCGGCGGGAATGTCGCTGCCGATGGCCTGATCCGGGCCGCCGGGCGCCGCCGCTGCGCCGCACATGGACTACGGGCTGTCGGGCCGGGTCGCGCTCGTCACCGGCGCGGCCTCGGGCATCGGGCTGGCGACGACGGAGTTGCTGGCGCGGATGGGCGCCCGCGTCGTCGCCTCAGACATCGACGCTGCCCGCGGCGCCGAGGCCGTCACCCGGCTCGCGGACGACGGTCACGCGGTGACGTTCGTGCGCGCCGACGTCTCCGACGAGGACGACGTGATCGCGCTCGTCGGCCACGTCACCTCCGCCCACGGGCGCTTGGACTGCTCGGCGAACTGCGCCGGCGTCGGCGGCGGCCACGCGCTGACCGCCGACTATCCGCTGGAGACGTTCGACGAGATCGTCGACATCAACATGCGCGGCACGCTGCTGACGATGCGCCACGAGCTGCGCGCGCTCGCGCGGCGCAACGAGGGCGGCGCGATTGTCAACGTCGCCTCGACGCTCGGGCAGCGCGGCTCTTCGAACGCCGCGCCCTACAGCGCGTCCAAGCACGCCGTGCTCGGCCTCACCCGCACCGCTGCGATCGAGTACGCGCCCCAGCGGATCCGCGTCAACGCCGTCTGCCCGGGCGCGATCGACACGCCGATGATGGACGAGACGTTCGAGCGCTTCCCGGGCTTTAAGCAGATGTTGATCGGGTTCGTGCCGATGCAGCGACTCGGACGCCCCGACGAGGTCGCCTCGGCGATCGCGTGGCTGCTGTCGGACGCCGCCTCGTTCGTGACCGGCGAGGCGCTGTCGGTCGAGGGCGGCCTGCTCGCGCGCTGAGCCGCGTCTTCCGCTGATCGTCGTTTGGTAGGGAACGTTCCCTACCGGCCGGGCGTCGGCGTTTGTTAGGGAACGTTCCCTAACGTGGAGCGCTGCGGCGGCTCGGCTGGCGCCTCCACCCACTCCAGTCGCCGCGGCCGACGTGCGGCCTCCTCGGCGAGCGCGTCGACCAGCGCGCGCACGCCGGGCACGGCGCCGCCGTCGCGCAGCGTCAGCGCGCTCACGGTGCGCGTCGGCCGGCCGCGCACCGGCAGGATGCGGACGTCGGGGTGCCTGACGGTGTCGAGCACGAGCGCCGGCAGGAGCGTCACCCCGAGATGGCCTGCGACCATCGCCTGCACCGCGATCGAGTCATCGGTCGCAAGCGCGATGTCGGGCTCGAATCCGGCCGCCCGGCAGAGCGATACGAGGTGGCCGCGGCAGCGTGGGCAGCCGGCGATGAACCGCTCGCCGGCGAGCTCCTCGAGACGGACCTCGGCCTCGACCGCGAGCGGATGGCCGGCCGGCAGCACCGCGAGCTTCTCGTCGACGCACAGCTCGGTTCGGTCCAGGTCAGAGTCGGCGTCGCCGTCGAGGCCGGCGTACTCGAAGCTCACCGCGACATCGGCGTCGCCGCGCCGGATCAGCTCCGCAAGCGCCGGCGGCTCGGCCTCGACGAGCGTGACCTCCATTTCGGGATGCCGCGCTCGCACGAGCGCCAGCGCCGGGGGCACGAGCGCTCCGCCGGCACTCGGGAACGCCGCGAGCCGCACCCGGCCGGCGCGCAGACCGGCGACGGCCGCGACCTCCTCAGCGGCGGCGGTGGCCCCGGCCAGCAGCACGTCTGCGCGCTGCGCGAGCGCCGCGCCCGCGGGCGTCAGGTCGACGATCCGCCCCCTGCGGATCACCAGCGGCGTGCCGAGCTCGGCCTCGAGCCGCCGGACGTGATGGCCGATCGCCGGCTGCGTGTAGTCAAGCGCCCGCGCCGCGGCGCTGAACGACTTGCATCGCGCGACCGCCTGCAGCACGCGCAGGCGGCGGAGGTCGAGCGTCGGGGGCGTCGAGCGCATCTCAAAAGGCTGCTTTGGCATTTCCAAGAAACTCTGAGTGGCGCTTTCTCTCGAGATCCTGTCAAATTCGAACGCATCGCCACCATCGAAGCCAACACGATCACCGCCGAGCTGCACCGCTTCCCCGCCGTCGAGGGCCACCTCGACGCCGCCACCAGCGGCGTGCCGCCGTTCTGCGCGGTTGAGGCCGTCCACGAGGCGGTGGCGGCCTGGGCCGAGGGACGGATCGACGCGCGCGCGTTCGACGACGACGTGCACCGCGCCCGTGCCGCGTTCGCGCGAATCGTCGGGGTGCAGGCGGATGACGTCGCCTGTGGCAACGCGGTGTCGGTGTTCGCCGGCCTGGTCGCGGCCTCGGTCCCGGCCGGCGGCGAGATCCTCGTCGCCGCCGGCGACTTCACTTCGGTCATGTACCCGATGCTCGTCCAGGAGTCGCGGGGCGTGCGGGTCCGCGAGGTGCCGCTGGAGCAGATCGCCAACGCGATCGATGCGCGCACGTCTTTGGTCGCCGTGTCCGCCGTGCAGTCCGCCGACGGCCGCGTCGCCGATCTCCACGCGCTCGCCGACGCCGCCTCCGACCACGGCGCCGACGTGTTCCTCGACGCCACGCAGGCGGCGGGATGGCTGCCGATCGACGCGACCCGCTTTGCGTTCGTCTGCGCCGGCGCCTACAAGTGGCTGCTGTCGCCGCGCGGGACGGCGCTGATGTCGGTGCGGCCGCAGGCGGCGCAGCGCGTCGCTGCGCATACGGCCGGCTGGTACGCGGCCGCCGACCCCTGGTCGTGCTGCTACGGCGGGCCGCTGCGGCTGTCGGCGACCGCCAAGCGCTTCGACGTCTCCCCCGCATGGACGTGCTGGGCGGGAACCAGGGCGTCGCTGGAGCTGATCGACGAGCTCGGCGTCGATGCGATCGGCGCCTACGATCTCGCGCTCGCCGCGCGCCTGCGCGAGGGCCTGGGGATGGCGCCGTCGGACTCCGCGATCGTGATCGTCGACGTGCCCGATGCGGAGCAGCGCCTGCGCGAGGCGGGGATCCGCGCATCGGTGCGCGCGGGCCGCGTGCGGCTCAGCTGCCACCTCCCGGCGACCGTCGACGACGTCGACCGAGCGGTCGCCGCCCTCAGCTGAGGCGGCTCAGTCGATCAGCCCTTGTAGTAGTCCGCGTTCAGCTTCGCGTACTTCTGCCACTCGTCGGGCAGCTGATCCTCGGCGAAGCAGGCATCGACCGGGCACGCCTCGACGCATGCGTCGCAGTCGATGCACTCCTCGGGGTCGATGTAGAGCATCTCGACCTTGTCGTAGTCCGGCTCGTCGGGCGTGGGATGGATGCAGTCGACCGGGCACACCTCGACGCACGAGTTGTCCTTGGTCCCGATGCACGGCTCGGCGATGACGTAGGCCATGGTTCTAGAGAAATCCTTCGCGTCCGGGTTCGTACTCAAAAAATGCCGGTCCCACGACCGGCGAGCCGACCATTCTAGGGACCGCGGGCCGGCGGGGACTGGTTCGCGTCGTACTTGCAAATCGGGCCAGTACGCTGCCACCCGTGTTGCTGCTGACCGGCGCAACGGGAACCGTCGGACGGGCGCTGCTGCGGCGTCTGCTGGCGGATGGCGTGTCGGTTCGCTGCCTCGTCCGTGACCCCCGGCGGCTGGGCGCAGAACGGGTCCGCGTGCAGATCGCGCTCGGCGACCTCGGCGACCCCGCGTCGTTCCGCCACGCGCTGCGCGACGTCGACACCGTCGTGCATCTCGCCAGCGTGATCCGTGACCAGCGGTCGGGCTCGATCGAGGAGCTCGCGGGGTTTGCGACGGTACGCCTGGTGGAGGCCGCCGAGCAGGCCGGCGTCACGCGCTTTCTGTTCTTCTCGACGCTCAACGCCGACACGCGGAGCGCCGTCCGCTTCATGCGCGCCAAGGCCGTCGCCGAGCGGGCGGTGGTGCAGTCGTCCCTGCTCAGCACGGTGTTCGCGCCGTCGATCATCTACGCGCCCAACGACCCGTACGTGACGCTGATCGAACGCATGTCGCTGCTGCCGCTGATGCCGATCCCGGGCGACGGCAGCGCGCGCTTTGCGCCGATCTGGTCAGAGGACGTCGCCGATTGCGTGCTCGCGACGCTGCCCGCCGGCCGCGCCGAGTCCGAATCTGTCGGCACCCGCTACGAGCTCGCCGGGCCCGACGTCCTCACCCACCGCCAGATCGTCGGGCTCGTGCTCGCCGCCGCCCACCGCCGCCGGCGCATCGTCTCCGTCTCACCGGCGCTCACGCGCCGCGTCCTCAAGGCCGTCGAGCGGATCAGCGGCCCCGACGCGTTCGCGACCTGGGACGAGGCCGAGCTGCTCGACGTGCCGCTGCTCGCCGCCAACGGAACCGCCGACTGCGAGCGGCTCGGGGTCACGCCGCGGTCGATGGCCGCCGTCCTGGGCGTCTGACCCGCCCCGTGAGTCGTTGTGGGCGATTGTCGCCCGTTGCGGGGTGGCAATCCCCCCACGGGCCATCGATGTCTGCCGTTCGAGCGGCACCACCGAAGGGGACGGGTCGACGTCATGAGCAATCCGCCAAACCAGGCGCGCTGTCCGTGGATTGGTTGTGAATGCATGACCTGCCCACCCCGTCTCGCCATCCTGGCCACAGGCGACCCTGATTGGCGATCTTTTCACCACCAGACGCCCGCCCCCCTTCGGTACCGCCGTTCGCCAACCGGAAGACGCCCGCCGTCCCCTTTCGGTGCTGCCGTTCGCCAACCGCAATATGCCCACCCGTCCCCGCCAACCGCAGACGCCCGCCCCGGGGCGGCAACCCTAGAGCTACTCGAACCCGGCCGGCACCCGGTCGGCCCACGGCAGCGCCTCCTCCAGCTGCGCCCCGAGCGCCAGCAGCACGTCTTCGCGGGCGGGCTGCCCAATCAGCTGCACCGCCAGCGGCAGACCGTCGTCGCCGTGATACAGAGGCAGCACCACGGCGGGCTGGCCGGTCACGTTCATCATCGCCGTGTATGGGGTGAACGCTCCGGAGCGCCGGTAATTGCCCCACGGGTCGGGTCCGCGGCCGTGGACCTCGCCGGTGCGCAGCGGCCGCTCCGCCAGCGCCGGGGTCACGATCACGTCGAGCGGCCGCGCGAGCATCCAGGAGACGATCGAGCGCGCGACCGCCTCGAGGCGTGACTGCGCGGTCAGGTGGTCGAGCACGTTGAGCGTCCGCGACCGCTCGTACATCGCCCACGTCAGCGGCTCGACGTCGGCCTCGGTCACCTCGCGGCCCGCGAGTTGGCCGCCGACAGCGGTCGTCATCGCGATCAGCGGCCCGAACGCGCGGGTGAAGTCGGGCAGCAGCCCGAGTCCCGACCACGGCGGCGTCACCTCGTCGACCTCGTGTCCGAGCGAGGCGAGCAGCACCGCGGCGTCGCGGGCCGCGCCGGTCGCAAGCGGGTCGACCTCGGCCGCGTCCAAGGGCGTGTTCAACGCAAGCCCGATCCGCAGCGGCCCGTCGAACAACTCGGCACCGGCCGCGACCGCGGCCGCAAACGCACCGGCGGCCACCGGGGGCGCCCAGTTCGCGTCGCCCGGCTCATAGCCGGCGAGCACATCGAGTGCCCTGGCGGTGTCGGCGACGCTGCGCGTCAGCACGCCGTCGGAGACGAGGAAGCTCTGCCCGGCGTCCGGCCCGACCGACACCCGCCCACGGGCGGGTTTCAGCCCAACCACCCCGCAGCACGCCGCGGGGATCCGGATCGAGCCGCCGCCGTCGTTCCCGTGCGCGATCGGCACCATCCCAGCCGCGACCGCCGCCGCCGAGCCGCCGCTGGAGCCGCCGGGCGTGCGGCCGAGATCCCACGGGTTGGCGGTCGGTCCGAACCGCCGCGGCTCGGTCGTCGGCAGGATCCCGTTCTCGGGCATGTTCGTCTTGCCGACGATCACGAATCCGGCCGCCCGCAGCCGCGCCACCAGCAACGCGTCGCGCTCGGGCACGACGTCGGCGTACAGGTCCGAGGCCATCGTGATCGGCATGCCCGCGACCGCGCGGTTGTCCTTGATCGCGATCGGCACTCCCGCGAACGGCCGCTCGTCGCCCGCCGTGATCGTGTTTGCGAGCGCGCGGGCGCCGTCGGGGTCGACGTACGTGAACGCGTTGATCGCGCGGTCGCGGCGCTCGATCGCGTCAAGCGAGGCGTCGACGAGCTCCCGTGACGAGATCTCGCCGGCGCGGATGAGCCCCGCGAGCTCCACCGCCGGACGTCTGAGCAGCTCGTCCACGGCGGCCAACGATATCCCTGCGACCGCTGCGCTCAGCCGGAGTACGGCCCGGCGACGTACTCGGCAAGCATCCGCGACGCCGAGAAGCGCGGGCCGAGCGTCCGCAGCGAGTGGCACACCATCTCCAGCCATCGCTGCGGCAGCCCCGACTCGTCGCGGTCGTAGAAGGCCGGCACGACCTCGTGCTCGAGCAGGCGGTGAAGCGACGCGGCGTGGCGCTCGTCCTGCGCCTGGTGGTCTGCGTCGACCTCGCCGGCGATCGCCCAGCCGTTGCCGGACTCGTAGGCCTCGGCCCACCACCCGTCGAGCACGCTGAGCTGCAGGCCGCCGTTGAACGCGGACTTCATGCCGCTCGTGCCGCTGGCCTCCAGCGGCGGCCGCGGGACGTTGAGCCACACGTCGCAGCCGCGGACCAGCCGTGAGGCGGAGTACAGGTCGTAGTCGTCGAGGAACACGACCCGCTCGCCGATCACCTTCGCCGCCTTGAGGCCGAACAGCCGCTGCAGCGCGCGCTTGGCCTCCTCGTCGCGCGGGTGCGCCTTGCCGGCCAGCACCACCTGCACCGGCCGCTCGCCGGCGAGCAGCGCGAGCGTCCACTCCGGGTCGCGGATCAGCAGGTCGAGCCGCTTGTAGGTCGCGACCCGGCGGGCGAAGCCGATCGTCAGCACGTCTGGATCGAACGCGTGGGCGGCGAGGTCGACGTACTCGCGCAGGTCGTCTCGCGCCAGGCGGTCCGAGACGCTGCGAGCGCGGATGAAGTCCACGAGCTCGGCGCGCTGGCGTCCGCGGACCGCCCACAGCTCTGCCGGCGGGATCCGCTGCACCGCCGCCCACACCTCGGGATCGGACGTGTGCTGGCACCAGCCGGCGGGCAGGTGGCGGTCGAGCAGCTCCCGCATCGGCGGCCCGATCCAGGTTGGGACGTGGACGCCGTTGGTGACGTGCCCGATCGGCACGTCGTGGCGCTCACGGTCCGGCCACAGCGGCTGCCACATCTCGCGGGCGACGTCGCCGTGGCGGCGGCTGACGCCGTTGGCGCTGCGGCTGACGCGCAGTGCCGCCTGGGTGACGCCGAACGGCGCGCCCGCATCGGCGCCGGGGTCGTGGCCGAGCGCGATCAGCTCCTCAAGCGGGGCGCCCCACTGCGCCGCAAGCCGGCCGACGGCCTCCTCTATCGCATCAATCCGATAGGTGTCGTTACCGGCGGGCACCGGCGTGTGGGTCGTGAACACCGCGCGCGTGCGGGCTCGCTGCAGCGCGTCGTGCAGCGACTCGTCACGGCCGCGGCGTGCGAGCTCGAGCTCGAGCGGCGCCAGCGCGGCGTGGCCCTCGTTGAGGTGGATCACGCCCGGGTCGTAGCCCATCGCCCGTAGCGCGCGGATCCCGCCGACACCCAGCAGCGTGTACTGCGACAGCCGCGTCTGCGGGTCGCCCACGTACAGCCGGCCGGTGATCCAGCGGTCAAGCGGCGCGTTCTCGGGACAGTCGGTGTCGAGCAGGTACAACGGCACGCGGCCGACGTCGACGCGCCAGATCCTGGCGGTGACGTCGTTTGCGCCGATCGGGACCGTGACCGTCAGCGGCGACCCGTCCTCGCCGGTGACCCGCGCCGCAGGCAGCCGCTCGGGATCGGTCTCGACCCAGTACTCGTGCTGCCAACCGGACGCATCGATGCGCTGGCGGAAGTACCCCTTGCGGTACATCAGCCCGACCGCGACCATCGGCAGCGCCCGGTCAGAGGCCTCCTTGAGCAGGTCCCCGGCGAGCGCCCCGAGCCCTCCCGAGTAGATCGGCAGCGACACGTGCACGCCGTACTCGGCGCACACGAACGCGACCGGGTGCTCGGCCGAGACGACGTGCTCGGAGGCGGGCCGGTCGAGATCGCTGATCAGTGCGTGCACCAGCGTCTGCACCTCGGCGACGAGCCAATCGTCGTTCGCCGCGGCGCGAAGCGACGCTGCCGAGCTCTCCTGCAGCAGCCGCACCGGATTGCGCCCGCACAGGTCGAAGCGATCGGCGTCGATCGCCGCAAACAGCTCGGAGCCGCCCGGCAGCCACGACCAGCGGTAGTTGTAGGCAAGCGTCGCCAGCGGCGCCAGCCGTTCGGGCAGCCGCTCTGCAAGCTCGTCGACCGCCGCGCCGATGTCGCGACCGCCGTCGATCCGGATGCGTGACGAGGTGGTCAAGCTCTGCAATGAAAGCAAGCGCCCCCGCCGGATTGCGTGATATCGGCACATGGCAGGCATCTGTACGATCGCCGCGGATGGCCGTGGCGACGCAGCCGGACCCCGCGTGTCCGCGGCTCGGGGTGCTGGCGTTCGGCGATTCGATCACCAACGGCGGCGGTGAGCTGCAGTGGGGCGTGGCCCTGCAGTCGTGGGCGTTGTGGGTCGCGCGCTCGCTGGGACTGCCCTACAGCGGCTACGCGGTCGACGGCGCCGACGTGCAAGACGTCGTCGAGCGGCAGATGCCGGCGTTTGCATCACGCACCGACGACCGGGGACACTACGCCGTCGGCTGCCTGTACATCGGCGTCAACGACGTGCGCCGGCCCGATTGGGACCCCACGGCGTTTGCGTCCGCCCATGCGCGCGCGCTGACGTTCCTGGCCGAGCGCTGCGAGCGCGTGCTGGCCGTGACCGCGCCGCTGCGGCTCGGCCGCCCGCCGGCTGGCGCGAAGGTGCCCCAGCTCAACGCGATCGTCGAGCGAGGCGCCGCCGAGCACGGCGCGCTCGTCGTCGACCTGCGGGACTTCGGCGCCCGCAACCACGTGATGGTCGACCATGTGCATCCGACCGCGTTCGGGCAGATCGCGATCGCCGAGCGCGCGCTCGCGGTGCTCGCCGCCGCCGGCCTGCCGGCGCGCGTCGCTCCCGCCTCGCTGATCGCGTACGAGACGACCGGCTGGCAGCGCCTGCGCGGCGACTGGACGTACGTGTACCGCGACGCCAAGGAGCGCGCGCGGGCCGTCGCACGTGGCCGTCGCCACTGACCGCCCGCGCCAGCGACGGCCTGCCCGCTGCTTCGCGGCGCCGCCGCGACCGCGCTCAGGCGCCCGTTCCGCCGATCTCCGCGGGCGCTCGGGCGGAGGCGAGCAGGCGCACGATCCCATCGGCCCAGGCGTCGTCGAGCGGCGCGACCGCGAACACGACCCGGTACCACAGCGAGCCGTACACCAGGTCGATCAGCAGCTCGATCCGCGCGCCGTCCAGCTCCCCGCGTTCGGCGGCGCGCGCCAGCACCGCGCGCAGCGCGCGCCGCCGCGATTCCACGAACCGTTCGCGAACGACGGTCGCGGCGTCGCCGTCTCGCGCGGCCTCGGACGCGATCGAGCGCAGGAGCCGCTGCGTCGTCGGCGTCGCCGAGGCGACGGTCGCGCGCAGGAATGCGGTCAGGTCGGCCTCGAGCGAGCCCAGGTCCGGGACCGCGATCGTCTCCTCGCCTCGTTCGGCGAGCGCCTCGAGCACGACCTCCGTGCGCGAGCGCCACCAGCGATACAGCGTGTCCTTGCTGACCCCGGCGCGTCTGGCGATGGCGTCCATCGTGATCGTGTTCGCATCGCGCTCGGCCGCCAGCGCCAAGACCGCATCGAGGACAGCCCGCCGCGCTCGCTCGCTTCGCGGTCGCCCTCGACGGCGGGTGCTCGTCTCGCTCATCGCATCGCGCACATTACCGGACGGAACGTCTGGTTATAGTATTTCCAAACGCTTCGTCTGGAAAAGGAGGGACGCCCATGTCATCCACGACCAACGGCCCGCGTCGGCTGGTGGTGCTCGGCGGCTCCGCCGGCATCGGGCTCGCCGTCGCCCGGCGAGTGGCGGCCGCGGGCGCCGATGTGACGCTCGGCGGGCGTGATCGACAGCGACTCGACGACGCTTGCCGGCTAATTGGCGACACGGCGACCGGCATCGTCGTCGACGCCGAGGATCCACGCTCGCTGCGCGCGTTCTTCGGCGAGGCCGGGCCGATCGACGATCTCGTGATCACCGTGACCCGACGCGGCGGCGCCGGCCCCGCCGCCGACCTCGCCGACGCAGACCTGGCCGGCGCGTTCGCCGGCAAGCCGATCGCGCACCTGCGCGCGATCGCGCTGGCATTGCCGACGCTCGGCGAGCACGGCTCGATCACGCTCGTGACGGCCGGTTCGGCGCAATCGGCGCTACCCGGGACGGTCGGCCTCGCCGCCGTCAACGGCGCGCTCGAAGCCGCGGTCGCGCCGCTCGCCGTCGAGCTCGCGCCGCGGCGAGTCAACGCCGTCTCGCCGGGTGTGATCGAGACCGAGTGGTGGAGCGAGCTGCCCGATCATGATCGTGACGAGATGTTCGCGACGTTCGCCCAGCGCGCGCCGGTCGGCCGCAACGGCACCGCCGACGACGTCGCCGGCGCGATCTCGGCGCTCATCGGCAACGGCTTCATCACGGGCGTCGTCCTGCCCTGCGACGGCGGCCTGCGGCTGACCTGAGAGGCCCGGCAGGCGCCGCGCGGGATGAGACAACTCACATCCGACGTTCACCGCGCGGCGACCGTGTGGCGGCGCGGCCGCTTCGATGATCCCGCGGGTCAGAACCGACCCCCAGGAGGAGCAGCGCATGAACACACGTCTGCGGACCAGCGCGTTCGCCGCACTCGCGGTCGGCGCGCTCGCGATCGGCGTCCCGGTCGCGAGCGCGTCGTTGCACGGCGGCGGCAGCGGCCCACCCGGACACCACGGCCACGCCGCCGACCCCGGCGGCCCGGGCGGGCCCGGTGGTCGGGGCGGCCGCGGCGGTCGGGGCGACCCCGGCGGCCCCGGCGGCCCGGGCGGGGGCGCCGATGCGATCAAGCACGTGCTGCTGCTCTCGGTCGACGGGCTGCACCAGTCAGACCTCGACTGGTACGTCGCCAACCACCCGGGTTCCGAGCTCGCCAAGCTCGTCAACGGCGGCGCCGACTACACGAGCGCCCACACGCCGATCCCGTCGGACTCCGACCCGGGAATGACCGCGCAGTTGACCGGCGGCGACCCCGGCACCACCGGCGTCTACTACGACAACACCTACAACCACGACATGTTTGCGCCGGGGACGACGACCTGTACGGGAACGCCGCCCGGCTCGGCGGTGATCTACGACTCGCCCGACGACGTGGACGGCGGCACGAGCCTCGACGCCGGCCAGGGCCTGAGCGGCCTGCCGGGGAGCATCCTGCACATGACCGGGCAGCCACAGACGCTGCTGAACCCGGCGACATTCCCGGTCGACCCGAAGACGTGCAAGCCCGTGTTCCCGAACCAGTACCTGAAGGTCAACATGGTCTTCAACGTCGCCCACAGCGCCGGGCTCGTCACCGCCTGGTCGGACAAGCACCCGGTCTACACGTCGTTCGACGGGCCGGCGGGCAACGGGATCACCGATTCGTTCGACCCCGAGATCGATTCGACCGCGCTGCAGCCCGACGGAACGCCGTACCCCGGCGGCATCTCGTGGACCGACGACAACGCCGCGACGATGCAGTACGACTCCTACAAGGTCGGAGCGGTGCTCAACTGGATCGACGGCTTTGACCACAGCGGCACGGACATGATCGGCACCCCGTCGATCTTCGGGATGAACTTCCAGACCGTCTCGACGGCCGAGAAGCTCCCGTCGTCGGACGGCCTGCAGGGCGGCGACCTCCCGGGCACGACCACGCCGGGGCCGCTGCTGGCGCGGGCGATGCAGTACATCGACGACCAGGTGCAGCGGATGGCCGATCAAATCCAGGCCAGGGGCCTTGAGAACTCGACCGCGATCATCCTGTCCGCCAAGCACGGCCAGTCGCCGCAGAACCCCGACCAGCTGACGCGGATCGACGACGGTCCGATCATCGACGGCGTCAACAAGGCGTGGGCAGCGACCCATCCCGGCGCGCAGCCGCTGGTCGTGTTCGACACCGACGACGACGCGATCATGTGGTGGCTGTCGGACCGCTCACCGCAGGCGGCGCGGTTCGTGCGCCACTACCTGTGGACCCACAGCGCCACCGGCAACACCGTGTCGGGCGGGACCCGGACCCTTCCCCACTCGGGACTGGTGAAGATCTACGCCGGAAAGTCGGCCGCGCGCTACTTCGGCGTGCCCCAGTCGGACCCGCGCCATCCCGACGTGTGGGGCGTCGTCAAGGTCGGCGTCGTCTACACGGGCGGCACCGCCAAGATCGCCGAGCACGGCGGCGCCAACCCGGCCGACCGGGACGTGCCGATCGTCGTCTATGCCCCCGGGTCGGTCCACCACCAGGTCTCTGACCGGTGGGTGGAGACGACCCAGATCGCTCCGACGATGTTGCGCCTGCTGGGGCTCGATCCCGGCGCGCTGCAGGCCGTCCAGATCCAGCACACGCAGGTGCTGCCAGGCATCGAGCGTCGCTGAGCGGCTTCGCGCGTCCGGTGCCCCGGTGCAGCACACGCCGGGGCGCCGGAGCGCGTGGCCGACCGTCACCCGCCGGCGAGCCTCCCGGCCTCGGCGCTCGCCTCACGCAGCCGCGCCGCCAGCGCGCGCGTGAACGCACCCTCCGGCGCCCGCCAGCGCCAGCTGCCGGTCGCCGAGCCGGGCACGTTCATGCGCGCCTCCGAGCCGAGCCCGAGCACGTCCTGCGCCTGCACGATCGCGATCCGCGCCGGCGACGAAAACGCGAGCCGGATCAGCCCCCACCACGGCGCGCGCGGCTCGGCGAGCCCGCGGCGCCGCACCTCGGCGTCGACGAACGCACGCCGATGAGACGGCAGCGACTCGAGCCAGCCGCGGGCAGTGTCCTGGTCGTGCGTGGCCGTGTACACGATCCGATCGGAGGTGTGGTTCTCCAGGCGGTGTGGGCTCGTTGGCTCGTCGGGGTCCATGCCGAACTGGATCACGAGCATCCCGAGCATCGCCAGCGACCGGCGCAGCCGCTCGACCGGCTCGGTGATCACGCCGAGGTCCTCGGCGACGAGCGGCTCCGACAACGGCCCCGACCACGCCGCGTCGACACGAGCGCCTCCCCGTCCGAGCGAACGCTCGATCGCCCGGAACAACCCAAGTCCGGGCCCGCGCCGCCATGACCCGTCGACCGCCGTGCGCGCCCCCGCCGGCACCGACCAGTACGACACCAGGCCGCGGAAGTGGTCGATCCGTGCCATGTCGAACAGCGACAGCGTGCGCCTGATCCGCTGCACCCACCACTCGTAGCGGCGCCGGCGCAGCGCCGGCCAGTCGTACAGCGGGTTGCCCCACAGCTGCCCGGTGTCGGAGTAGGCGTCCGGCGGCGCGCCGGCGACGCGGTCGGAGACGAACAGCTCGGGCCAGAACCGCTCATCGGCCCCTCCCGGCGACACGTAGATCGCGATGTCGCCGAACACGCGCACACCGCGCTCGGCCCCATACGCGCGCAACGCGCCCCACTCGCGCTCGAAGCGGACCTGGTCGCGGACCGCCGCGCGCGACGAGTACGCCTCCCACGACGGCAGCCAGAACGAGTGGCGGTCGCGGAAATCGATCACCTCCGAAGCGCTGACGGGAGCACGCCGGTCGGCGAGCAGGCCGGGCCACGCCGCAAACGCCGAGGCCGACTTATAGGGCGAGCCGTAGCGGTCGGGCGGGCCCAGCGGCAGCACCTGCCACCAGCTCTGCCCGGCCGCCGCCAGCCAGTCGACAAATCGGCGTGCCTCGTCGCCGAGCCGCCCGCCCGGCAGCGAGGTGATGTGCAGCTGCACGCCGCTGGACCGCGCGCTCATCGTCCGTTGTTTAGCGGGTGCCGCCCATCGGATAGCTTGAACCCGTGGCCATCCGCACCGACGCGCCCGACAGCCCGCCGGCCCCGGCGACGACACACGCCCCGCCAGCGCACCGTGGCCGGATCGTGATCCAGTACCCGGTGCCCGCCGTCGACGGCGGCGCCTACCCGGTGAAGCGGTGCGCCGGGGATACGGTCGCGGTCGCGGTCGACGTGTTCCGCGACGGTCACGAGCTGCTGCGCGCGGTCGTGCGCCACACCGATCCCGACGGCAACACCGGCGAGTCAGAGCTGCACCGCTCGGACGCCCACCTTGGCGGCGTCCGCTGGGCCGGGGCGTTCACGGTCGATCGGCCCGGCCGCTGGCGGTACGCGATCGAGGCGTGGACCGACCTGTTCGGGACGTGGCGCGACGAGCTGCGGCGCAAGGTCGCCGCCGCACAGCAAGACCTGTCAGGCGAGCTGTCGGAGGGGATCGTGCTGCTGCAGGCCGCCGCCGCGCACACCGACGACCCTGACGACCGGGCCCTGATCGAGCACGCGATCGCCGAGCTGCAGGACCCGGGCACGCCGCACAGCGCCAAGCACGACGTGGCGCTCGGCGACGAGCTGGCGGCGGCCGTGGAGCGCGACCCGATCCGCCACGAGGCGGTGACGCTCGAGCCACCGATCGACGTGCGGGTCGACCGGCTCCGTGCCCGCTTCGGCGCCTGGTATGAGCTGTTTCCGCGCTCCTGGGGCGGCCTCAAAGGCGTCGAGCGCGAGATTCCACGGCTGGCCGAGCTCGGCTTCGACGTCGTCTACCTGCCGCCCATCCACCCGATCGGACAGACCAACCGCAAGGGCAAAGACAACGCGCTGACCGCCGCACCGGGCGACCCCGGCTCGCCGTGGGCGATCGGCGACCGAACCGGCGGCCACGACGCGATCCACCCCGACCTCGGCAGCGAGGACGATCTGCGAGCGCTGACGGCCACCGCCGCAGACCACGGGATCGAGATCGCGCTGGACTTCGCGATCCAGTGCTCGGCTGACCACCCGTGGCTGAGCGAGCATCCCGAGTGGTTTCACCGGCGTCCCGACGGCAC
>DASUHF010000072.1:0-18260 GCA_036273655.1 Solirubrobacteraceae bacterium
CTCAAGCACCTCCCGCTCCTCATCACTGAGCACGACTTCGGCACGCTGCGCCATGACCGCCTCCAATCCTCGTCGATAACGACGATGGATTCGCCCCCAAACCCAGCATGCCTGCGAACTAACGACTCAGGTCACTAGGCGATCAGCCGCTCCGGTTGAGCGCCAATGCGCCACGACGAACACGATCACCGCCCTGCTCCTCCGAGCCATCCAGGTGGCGACGAGCCACCCAGGTGGCGATTTTCACCCACGTGGCGCGCGCCGCCCCCCTGGCACGGAACTGCATGGGAGATAACGTTCGGACGGTGGAAGCTCTCTCCCAAGACCACGCGGTCCGCCCACGATGACCGATACGACCGAGATCCACGAGACCGTCGCCGACAGCTCCGAGCACGATGTCGCGACGGCCGTCGCCGCCGCCGCCCGGATCGCAGGGCGCTGGGCGCACACGCCGGGCGAGCAGCGCGCTGCCGTGCTGCGGCGAATCGCCGATCTGCTCGACGAGACGACGGACCAGCTCGTCGACGTCGCTGACGCCGAGACGGCGCTTGGACGGCCGCGGCTGAGCGGCGAGGTGGCGCGTACGACCGGGCAGCTGCGGATGTTCGCCGACCTCGTCACGCGCGGCGCAGAGCTCGACGCGATCATCTCCGAAGCCGACGCCTCGGCCGCCAGGCCGGACGTGCGCCGCGTGATGCGGGCGATCGGGCCGGTCGCCGTGTTCGGCGCCTCCAACTTCCCGTTCGCGTTCTCGGTCGCCGGCGGCGACACCGCGTCGGCGTTGGCGGCCGGCTGCCCGGTGCTCGTCAAGGCGCACGAAGGGCATCCTCGGACCTCGCGCCTGACGACCGAGGTGATCGCGCGGGCGCTCGCGGACGCCGGCGCACCCACGGCGCTGCTGCAGACCGTCTACGGCTTCGACGCCGGACGCAACCTCGTGCTCGCGCCGGCGATCCGAGCGGTCGGCTTCACCGGCTCGCTGCCGGGCGGCAATGCGCTGATGAAGCTCACGCAGACGCGTCCCGATCCGATCCCGTTCTATGGCGAGCTGGGCAGCCTCAACCCGGTCGTCGTGCTCGAGGGAGCCGCCACCAAGCGCCCGCAGGAGCTGGCGGAGGCGTACGTTGGCTCGCTGACGCTCGGCGTCGGACAGTTCTGCACGAACCCCGGGTTGATGTTCGTGCCGCGCGACGAGACGCTCGTGCAGGCGATCAGCGCGGCGGTCGCATCGGCGACCGGGTCGACGATGCTGACCGAGCGGATATACGACCAGTTCGAGGGGCACGTGTCGGCACCGGTGTGGTCCGAGCTCGACCTCGTCGGCCGCGGCGAGCGTGGCGACGGGCCGCGCTCACCGACGCCGCAGGTTCGGTCGGTGGCGCTTGACCGATTCGGATCGCAGCTCGACCAGCTCGCGCAAGAGCGGTTCGGCCCCGCCGGCCTGGTCGTGATCTACGACAAGCTCGAGCAGGTGCTCGAGCTGGTGCCGTCGCTGCCGGGCAGTCTCAGCGGCTCGGTGCACGCGGCCGACGCCGAGCTCGACGCCGCCGGACGGGTCGCAGATGCGCTCGCGCCGAAGGTCGGGCGGCTGATCTTCAACGGATGGCCGACCGGGGTTGCGGTCTGCTGGGCGATGCACCACGGCGGCCCGTGGCCGGCGAGCACGGCCCCCGCGACGACATCGGTCGGCGCAACCGCGATTCGCCGCTGGCTTGCGCCGATCGCCTATCAGGGCTTCCCGGACGAACTGCTGCCCGACGCCCTGCGGCGCTCGAATCCGCTCGGGATCGAGCGCACCGTCCAGCCGTAGCCGCGCGTCGCCAGCGCCAGCCAGCCCGCGAGCGCCAGCGAGGCGACCGCGGACGCGCCGTAGATCACGCCGAAGCCGACCACCGAGATCGCCAGCGACCCGAGCGCCTGTAGCGGCGCCTGCGGCCCGAACATCGCCAGCGTCACCGCCGCCGACACGCGGCCCTGGAGGTCGTCCGGAGTGGACCGCTGGGCGAGGTTGAGCACCGCCAGGTACGCCCACGGCAACGCGAAGCCGAGCACGAGCGTGCCGGCCAGCGCCGCCGGCAGCACGCCGGTCGCCCGCAGCAGGTTGCCGGCCGCGAAGTTCGCCAGCCCGGCGAGCGCCAGCCCGCGCTCGCCGACCCGCGTGATCACGCGGCCGCTCGTCAACGCGGCGATGACCGAGCCGGCGCCGAGCACCGCGCTGAACACGCCGAGGAAGGCCGGGCGCTGGCCGACTGCGGTCACGAGGCTGAACTGCGCCGCGACGCCGACCGCGGACACCGCCATCACGCCCGCGCCGGCGAACGTGACTCGCCGCAGCGCGTCGTCGGCGAGGATGTGGCGACCGCCGGCGGCGAGCTCAGAGGCCAACCGCCGAGCTCGCGGCGGCTCGGCCTCGGCGTCGCCCGCGGGCGCCGGCCCGCGCGCGGGCGCCCGCGCGGCGGCCGCAGACGCCGTCGGTGCCGGCACGATCAGCCGCGCGCTGACGGCCGCCGCGACGAGGAACGTCGCCGCGTCCAGCGCCGCGACAGCGCCGCCGCCGATCAGCGCGAACAGTCCCGCGCCGATCAGCGGCGCGACCAGCCTCCCCGTCTCCTGGATCGCCAGCCGGCGGCCATTGATCCGCCGCCTGAACGCGTCGGAGAAGATCTGCACGAACAGCGCGTCCTCGGCCGGGCCGATCAGGACCTCCTCGAGCCCGTACACGCACATCGCACCCGCGATCAGCCACCATCCGTCCGCCGATCGGACCCCGAGCAGCGACAGGATCGTCGCCGCCGACACGAGGTTGATCGCGACCAGCCAGCGGCGGCGGTCGACGCGGTCGACGAGCATTCCCGCCGCCGGCCCCGCAAGCGTCGGCGCGTACATCAGCGCCGATACGAGCCCGGCACGGGCGCTGGAGCCGGTCAACGACTTCACCCAGATCCCGGCGACGAGCGTCATCGCGCTGTTGCCGATCAGCGAGGCGGCGAGCCCCGTCAGATACAGCCGGCCGTTGTGGCGCTCGACCCGCTCGGGATCCATCTCGACATTAGACCACGGCTATGTCATAGTGGATCAGGAAATCTAAGTCAACCCATAGCCGATTTCAGAGCGGTGGACGGTGTTGGAGAGACGTCGAACTTCGCCAAGATCGCCCGCTGCGCGGGCTAGCTCGCCACGACCGTGCGCAGCGTCTCGGACGCGACCCGGTCGGTCGCGTCGCCGGTGCCGCCCAGCAACCGCCGCGAGAGCTCTGCGCGCCGGAAGAACAGCGGCGCGTCGTGCTCCCAGGTCGCGCCGATGCCGCCGTGGACGTTGATCATCGAGCGGGCCGCGAAGTCCAGTGCCTCGCCGGCCGCCGAACGCGCCGCGCTCGCGGCGAGCGGGAACTCGTCGGGCTTCGAGCCGTGCGCCCAGCCCGCGTAGTACTGCAGCCCGCGGGCGTTCTCGAGCCGGCGCAGCACCTCGGTCAGCTCGTGCTTGAGCGACTGGTAGGAGCCGATCGGGCGGCCGAACGTGTGGCGCTCCTTGGCGTACTGCACGCTGACGTCCAGGCACGTCTGCACGGCGCCGATCGACTCCGCCGCGATCAGCGCGTGCGCCAAGTACCAGGCGCCGGCGAGCGTCTCCGCGGAAACGTCCAGCCGCTCGGCGCGAGCGCCGTCAAACGTGACGTGGCCGAGCGGCCGGGTCGCGTCATAGCGCCATAGCGACTCCGTGCTGACGCCGTCGGCGTCGGCGGCGATCGCGGCCGCGACCGGCTCGCCGCCCTCGGTGCTCGCAACCACGACGAGCAGCTGCGCGCCGGGCAGGTCCGGCACGAACGAGGCGGTCCCGTCGAGCACGATCGCGTCGCCGTCGTCGCCGCCGCTTCGCGGGCGCGGCGCGTCGGCCCGGCGCGCGCCGCTGCGCGGATCGACGGTCCAGCGCGGCTCCAGATCGCTCGGCGGTCGCGCCGGCACGTAGGCCGGGCGCAGCTCGCCGGCCGCGATCCGCGGCAGCGACTCGTGGCCCGCGGCATCGAGGATCGCGGTCGCGGGCAGCATCCCGAGCAGCGGCACCGGCGCCAGCACACGGCCGCACTCCTCGGCGACGAGCATCGCGTCGAACGCGCCGAGCTGTGCGCCGCCCTGCTGCTCGGAGACCAACAGCCCCGGCCAACCGGCCTCCACCGCCGTCGCCCACAGATCCGGGCGCCTGGACTCGTCTTCGAGCGCGTCGCGTGCGGCCTCGACGGTCTTGACCCGGCTCAGCGTCCCGCGCGCGGCCTCGCGCAGCAGCTCCTGCTCGTCCGACAGCGCGAGGTTCATCGACCCGCCCCCTCGGTTTCGAGCGCGCGCAGCTCGGAGAACGGCACGCCCTTGTCGATCCGCGGCTCGGCGGGCAGGCCGAGCACGCGCTCGCCGATCGTGTTGCGCAGGATCTGCTCGGTGCCGCCAGCCGTTTTGAGCCCGGGCAGAAACGAGATCAGGTAGTTCCAGGCGGCGTCCTCGGCGAGCGCGTCGGGTCCGACGATGTCAGCGCCGAGATCGGTCGCGGTGATCGCCGCGTTGACCATCGTGACCTTCGCGAGGCCCGCCTCGGGACCGGGAATCTGGCCGCGCGAGAGCTGGGTGAGCATCCGGTAGCCGTTGAAGCGCACGGCGGTCAGCTCGGTCATCACGTGGCCCAGACGGGCGCGCATCTCCGAGTCGCGGCTGGCCACCTCGTCGGCGGCCATCGTCCGCGCGAGCTCGACCGG
This sequence comes from Solirubrobacteraceae bacterium, assembly GCA_036273655.1. GTDB lineage: Bacteria > Actinomycetota > Thermoleophilia > Solirubrobacterales > Solirubrobacteraceae > Palsa-465. The sequence continues at coordinate 4,742 of DASUHF010000072.1, forward strand.
CGAGCTGTAGTTCTCGGAGCCGAGGCCGATCGTCAGCCGCTCGAACATGAGGATCGTCAGCGCCGCGCCCCAGCCGTTGCCGATCCCGCCGACGACCGTGTCGGGCGCAACGACGACATCGTCGAAGAACACCTCGTTGAACTCGGCCTCACCGGAGATCTGGCGCAGCCCGCGGACGGTCACGCCGGGCGCGTCCATCGGCACCGCGAACATCGTCAGCCCCTTGTGCTTGGGCACGTCGGGGTCGGTGCGCGCCAGCAGCATCCCGTAGGACGCGAACTGGGCGTTGGTTGTCCACACCTTCTGGCCGTTGATCGTGAACGTGCCGGCGTCGTCCTGACGGGCGCGCGTCTGGATCGCGGCGAGGTCCGATCCGGCCGCGGGCTCGGAGAACAGTTGGCACCAGACCTCGTCGCCGTGCAGCAACGGCCCCAAATACCGCGACTTCTGCTCCTCCGACCCGTGTGCGATCAGGCACGGCCCGAGCATCCCGGTGCCGATCACATCGAGCACCCCGGGAACGCCGGCGCGGCGGATCTCCTGGTTGGCAGTGACCTGCTCGATCGGGCCGAGCCCCTGGCCGCCGTACTCCACCGGCCAGGTCACGCCCGCCAGGCCGGCCTCAGCGAGCCGCCGCTGCCACGCCCGCCGCGCCGAGATGTACTCGGCGTCCTCGCTCGAGCCCGAGCGCGGCGGCGCCTCGTGCTTGTGCTCGTCGAGCCACGCGCGGGCGCGCGCTCGAAACTCAGCCTGTTCAGGCGTGTCGTCGAGATCCAAGTCGGTGTCTCCTCAGTGGACGGCCCCGTCGGATGTGAACCGGGATTCACACGTTAGCGCTCGCGGGCGTCGCTCGGTCGTGTCGGTAGCGCAGGCCGACCGCGATCCGACGCGCCCCGCTCGCTGTGTCCGAGGCGGTGGCTGACGCGCGGTTCGGTCCGAGTCTCCGCCGGCGCGACGGTGACCGTCGTGCGGCGAGCTGCGGCAGCGCTCCGCGCCGCGGGAGCGGCGCCCGAACCCTGAGGGATCGGCCAAACTGGCCGCACCGACGGCAGAGCGGCGATTGTCGGCGGCCCTGAGGAGCAACATCATCCAAGTTTGCCGGCAGGCGGCCCGGATTGGCAGTCTATTCAGGCGGGCCGGTGCCGACGATTGTCGAGTTGCTTCAGGGGATTTGAAGCAAGTTGACGACAGATCGCGAGCGGCCGCGGATCAATGGCTAACGACGCGGATCAGCCGCCGCCGCTGGCGCTGCCAGAGCCACTTGAGCTGCCGCCGCTGCTGCTCGCGGGCGGGCTGGGGGCCGGCGCCGGTGGGGGCGTCGGCGCCGGCGCCGGTGCTGGCGGGGGTGGCGGCGTCGTCGTCACCGGCGGGGTCGTCTGCACCGGCGGCGCGGTCTGGGTCGGCGCCGCGGTGGTCTGCGTGTAGACCGGCGTCGTCTGCGAGTACGTCGCGGTGGCGGTCGTGGCGACCGTCGGCGCCGTCGTGGACGTCTGCTCGACGACGACCGCGGCCTGCTGCTCGCTCTGCGCCCGGGCGGCAGCCTGCTTGCGTTCCGCAACGCGGCGTGCCTGCGCCTGCGCGGCCGCCTGCGCGTTCAGCACCGCGGTCCAGGTGCGCGCGCCCGAGGAGTCCGGCGCAGTGCCGGCGCGGGAGGCGGCGAACACGGGCGCAACGGAGGGCGACTGCTCGGCGATGGCGTTCGACGGAGCCTTCGCGGTGGCGGCGGCAGGCGCACGATGCCGCGCCGACGAGCCGCCACCGGTGGCGACGACCACGATTGCGACGGCGAGCGCAGCGTCCACCACGAGGCAGATCAGGAGAAGCGATCGCCCGCGCGCCCAAGCTGTCACCCCTGCGCCGCCGCGCCAGCGGCGAAGGGCGGCCGTACTTGAGCGTTTGAGGCTGAAGCCGGACATTTATATGACGCATAGCCTACTCGCACAGTTAAGCTGTGGAACGTTTCGGGTAGAGAGCAGTCGTAATGAGTCGCGTTTGCGTGTTTCGAGCGCAGGGATGCGCCAGTTGACCCGGCACGTAGTACTCCGCACGGCGTTGATCACGACCATGCTGGCGCTGTCGCTGTTCGCCGCGCCGACCGCCTGGGCCGCCAGCAGCCCCGCCCTGACCGACACGACGCGGACTCCGCCCGCCGCCGCCGGCGACACGATCGCGCTCACGCCGGGCTCGGGCGGCGGCCAGGACACCTGGTATGACTGCAACACCGCGAGCCCTTCCATCACGCTCGTGGGCTGCACCGAGGTGTCTGGCGGCGGTCTCAGCTACCAGGTCACGAGCGCGGACCAGACCCGGTATGCGAGCAACTTCATCGTGGTGTTCGAGGGCGGACTGCTCGGCGTCCTCGGATCGCCGTCGAACGCGATCCAGGTGGGACCGGCGGCAAGCGGCCCGGCGCCGCCGGGCAACGTCGTCGCTCCGTCCGCGACCGGCTCGACCGCGGTCGGGTCGACGCTGACCGCGGTCACCGGCGTCTGGGTCGGCGCCACCAACTACTCGTACGCGTGGTCGCGTTGCGAAAGCGACGGCTCGAACTGCGTGCCGATCGCGACCGGGGGCAACTACACGCTGACCGCGGCCGATCTCGGCTCGAAGATCCTGCTCACGCAGCACGCCGCGGGCCCGGGCGGCGCCGCGAGCGCGCACTCGCCCCTGTACGGGCCGGTCACGACCACCGGCGGCTCGGTGCCTGCGCCCGACCCCGGCTCGGCGAAGCCGACGCTCGCCGGCGCGCCGCAGGTCGACGAAACCGTCACCGCCAGACCGGTCACGATGACCAACAATCCCGCTTACGCGTACCAGTGGGTCCGGTGCGCGGCGCATTGCACTGCGATCCCGGGCGCGACCACGACCGCTTACGCACCGACCGCGGCCGACCTCGGCGACACGCTCATGTTCGTCGAAACCGGCACCAACGCGGGCGGCTCGACCCAGGTGCGCTCGGCGCAGAGCGTCGCGGTCACGGCGCCGACCGAGACGACCGTGCAGGTCAGCCCCCGCAAGGTTGTCGCCGGCCAGCCGGAGACGCTGGTCGCGACCGTCACGTCGGCGACCGCCGCGGCAGCGCCCGCCGGGTCGATCACGTTCGAGCGATCCGGCGTGCCGGCACGGGGCTGCAAGTCGGTCAAGACCAAGCCGTCGGGCGCCAGCGCCACGGTCGTCTGTCGCACCCGCTTCGCGGTCGGCCGGGCCGGGCTCGTCGCGGTCTTCACGCCGAGATCCGGGGCGCTCGTGACCGGCTCCAACAGCAATGTGGACGGGTTCGTCGTCGGTCGCGACCCGACCACCGTGCAGCTGATCATGGCGCGCCGACTGACGGTCAACAGGCGCCACACGCTGATGGTGCGGGTCCGGCCGGCGCCGGGCACGAAGCGCTTCGCGCCGACCGGCTCGGTCCTGTTCGTGGATCGTGGCAAGGTGATCCACGGCTGCGTGAAGCCGGTGACCGGCGGCGTCGTGCGCTGCTCGGTCAGGTACCACAGGCTCCGTGCGCACGCGATTTCGGCGATCTACCTGGGCGACGACACGTTCTCGGGATCGAGCTCGCGAATCCACGAGACGAAGGTGACCGTCGCCAAGCCCTCCGGCTACGTGACCGCACTGATGGCGTGGACGTTCCGCTTCTCGCCGGGCTCGACGCAGGTCGCGTTGCTGCGCGTGACCGGGCTCGTACCCGGCGTCTCGGTCTCACTCGCGTGCTCGGGCGACGGCTGCCCGCTGCGCCACCACGTCTACCGCATGACGAAGCGCTCCTGCGACAAGCGCCACGGCGGCAGGGGCCACCACTGCAAGCCGTTTGACCTTGCCAAGCGCCTGCACCACGCGCGCCTCGGCGTCGGCGCGAAGCTGACGGTGCGGCTCACGCACCGCGGCTGGCTGGGCAAGTACTACCGATTCGTGGTCCGCCAGGGCCGCAAGCCGAAGATCGTCACGGCCTGCCTGGCCGTCGGCGCGACCAAGCCGACGATGCGCTGCACCCCACCCTGAGTCCTGACCCGGCGACCATACTTGAGCGATTGACCCTCGAAGCGGACGTTTATATGACGCAGCGGACCTTGCACTCGGTTAAGCTGTTATCGCCTCGGGGGGTGATCAGCAGCGATGAGCCGCCATTTGCGTAGAACGCCCGGCCTGATGCGCCGTTCAGGCCTTGGTTTGGCGCTGGCCGCGATCGTCTCCGTACTCGCGCTGCTCGCCGCGCCCGCCGCGTGGGCGGACACGGCCCCGACCTTGACCGACGCGACGCCGGGCACTCCGCCCGCGCTCGTCGGCGACACGATCACGCTGACGCCGGGCACGTACACCGCCGATCCGACCGGCTCAGCCGTCGTGGACACGTGGTACGACTGCGACGCGGCGGCGCCGACGACGCCCGCCGGCTGCACCTATCTCCAGGGATCGGGGACCACATATCAGGTCGCGTCCGCCGATCAGGGCCGGTACATCGTCGTGTTCGAGACCGACACGCCGCTGACGGCGGGCACGCAGTCAGCAGCGATCCCGGTGCAACTGCCTCCGGTCGGACCGTCGCCGCCCAGCGCAGTGACCGATCCGGCGATCCTCGGAACCCCCATCTCGGGCACGACGCTCACCGCGGACAACGGGACCTGGCTGGGCGCGACGAGCTTCTCCGACAGCTGGTCGCGCTGCCAGAGCAACGGGTCGGGGTGCCAGCAGGTGGCGACAGGTCCCACGTATTCCCTGACCTCGAGCGACGTCGGCGCGCAGATCCTCTTGAGCGTGACCGCAATCGGCCCCGGCGGCACTGCTCCTGGGAATCCGGCGCTGTTCGGCCCGATTACCACGCCCGTGCAGACGGTCAGTCCCCCGAGCGTCGGCAGCGCGCAGCCCACGCTGTCGGGCACGCCGCAGGTTGGGTCAACCGTCGCGGGTACTCCCGTGACGATGTCGAACAACCCCAGCTACACCTATCAGTGGGCGCGGTGCCCGACCTCGAGCTCCTGCACGGCGATCGGCGGCGCCACCGCGACGACGTATACGCCAAGCGCGGCAGACCTCGGGGACTCGCTTCAGTTCGTCGAAACCGGGACGAACGCAGGTGGGTCCGCGACAGTGCGCTCGCCGCAGAGCGCGAACGTGACCGCGCCGACCGAGACGACGCTGCAGCTCACGCCGCCCACGATCGTTGCCGGACAGCCGGTGACCCTGATCGCGACCGTCACCTCGGCGACGGGCGCGGCGCCGCCCGCGGGCACGGTCCTGTTCTCGAACTCGGGAACGCCCGTCCCCGGCTGCAACTCGATCGCGACCCAGCCGTCGGGCGCGAGCGCGACCGTCACCTGCCGGACCACGTTCGGCTCGGCCCCGTCAGGCTTGAGCGCCGTGTTCACCCCTGCCGCCGGCTCGCTGGTGACCGGCTCGGACAGCAACGCCGGCGGGTTCGTGGTCGGCCGCGCGCCGACGACCACGAAAGTGAAGGTCCCGAGGCATCTGACGATCGGCCATCGCGCCACGTTGGTCGCCAGGGTCCGTCCCGCGCCCGGCACCAAGGGCATCACACCCGCCGGCACCGTCGTGTTCGTCGACGGGAGCAAGCCGATCAAGGGGTGCGTGGTGACGCTGTCGGGGAACGCCGCCCGCTGCTCGGTCACGTATCACAAGCTCCGCACGCACATGATCGCCGCCGATTACCTCGGAGACGCGGCGTTCTCGGGCTCGAGCTCGCGGACTCACAAGACGAACGTGACCATCGCCAAGCCCAAGGGATTCGTCAGCGCGCTGATGGCGTGGACGTTCCGCTTCTCGCCGACCTCGACGCAGGTCGCGACGCTCCGCGTGACTGGGCTCGTCCCAGGTGACGCAGTCGCGCTCGTGTGCTCCGGCGACCGCTGCCCGCTACGCCACCACGTCTACCGCACGACGAAGCGCTCGTGCGGCAAGCGCCATCACTGCAAGCCGCTGGACCTGGCCAAGCGCCTGCACCACGCGCGGCTCGGCATCGGCGCGAAGCTGATCGTGCGGATCACCCACCGCAGCTGGTTGGGCAAGTACTACCGATTCGTGGTCCGGCGCGGCCGCAAGCCGAAGATCGTCACATCGTGCCTGGCGGTCGGCATGACCCGGCCGAACGTCGCCTGCAGCCCGCGCTGACGCTGCCAGCAGGAGTGCTCAGCGCAGCCGCCGGTGCTGCCCGCGCATCCGGTCCGGCCGCGGCACGTTGACGCTCCGGCTGGCGTCGGGACTCGGGACGGAGCCGTTGCCTGAGCCGTGATCGGGCCCTGGACTGTGGTCCACCGCATCGTCGTCGGGCGCAGGCCCCGCCGGCCCAACACTCGGCTCGTCCGCGGTGAGAATCCCCATGTCGCGCAACAGGAAGATCATGATCGCGAACAGCCCGCCGCCGATCATCGCCGTCGCGACGGTGTTGCCGATGCTGTTGGTCATCGCCGCGCCGCACAACCCCCCCGCGACCACGGCCACCACGGGCACCCCGTAACGAATCGTTCGGCGATCTCTCGCGCTCATCACTCTTGGATTGTGCCCCACGAACGACAACGGGGCGGCCGCCACCCGGCGACCGCCCCGTCGAACCGTCATCTCGACCGGTGCGAGCCCCTACTTGTCCTCGTTTGAGTCGTCGAGCGGCAGATCGAGGTCGGCCAGCTCCTCGGCGAAGCCCAGCGAGGAGCCGTTGCCGATGTCCTCGAGGTCGGACAGGTCGGCCTCAATGCCGCCGCCGAAGCTCTGCAGCGATTCGCCGTCGGTCAGACCGAGCTCGGCCGCGAGGTCGTCGTGGTCGAGCAGCCCGACCTCGTCGATCCCGCGCGGGAGCGGCTCGGTCGGCTCGATCTCGATCCGCCGGTAGCGCTTGAGGCCGGTCGCGGCCGGGATCAGCTTGCCGATGATCACGTTCTCCTTCAGGCCGTTGAGCCGATCGGTCTTGCCCTCCAGCGCCGCATCGGTCAGGACCTTGGTCGTCTCCTGGAAGGAAGCGGCCGACAGGAACGAGTCCGTGTTCAGCGACGCCTTCGTGATCCCGAGGATGATCTCCTCGGCCTGGGCGGTCTCGCCTCCCGCGGTCTCGACCTCGGCGTTGATCCGCGCGTACTCGTGGCGGTCGACGAACTGGCCCGGGAGCAGGTCCGTGTCGCCCTTCTGGTCGACCCGCACCTTCTTCATCATCTGGCGCACGATCAGCTCGATGTGCTTGTCGTTGATGTCCACGCCCTGGGACTTGTAGACCTCCTGGACCTCACGGACGAGGTACAGCTCGGTCTCGGTCCGATCGCGGATCGCCAGCAGCTCGTGCGGGTACAGCGACCCCTCGTTGAGCTGCGTGCCCGGCTCGATCGTCTGGCCCTCCTCGACGTACAGGAGCGTGCGCCGCGGGAACGTGTTGCGGTGCTCCTCGCCCGCCTCGTCGGTGATGACGACGCAGATCGCCTTGTCGGAGGACTCGATTGAGACCTTGCCTCCGACCTCGGAGATCTTCGCCAGACCCTTGGGCTTGCGTGCCTCGAACAGCTCGACGACGCGCGGCAGGCCCTGCGTGATGTCGGCGCCGGCGATGCCGCCCTGGTGGAACGTCCGCATCGTCAGCTGCGTGCCCGGCTCGCCGATCGACTGCGCCGCGATGATCCCGACCGCATCGCCGATCTGGGCGATGTTGCCGGTCGCCAGCGAGCGCCCGTAGCAGGCCTGGCAGACCCCGGTCGGAGCCTCGCACTTGAGCACCGAGCGGACCGGCACCGTCACCACATGGCCCTTCTCGGTGTCGTCGGCGAAGGACTCGACGATGTCGGCGGCCTCGGCCCGGTCGATCTCCTGGCCCTGCTCGACGATCACGCGACCGCGCTTGGTGGTGATCTCACGCGCCGCGATCCGGCCGATCAGGTCCGAGTTGGGCGCCCCGGTCGGACGCAGCGCGTGCGTCTCGGGGTCGTTCTCCAACTCGGAGATCGCCATGTCGATGTACTCCTCGGTGCCGCAGTCCTCCTGGCGGATGATCACGTCCTGGGAGACGTCGACCAGACGCCGGGTCAGATAGCCCGAGTCGGCCGTGCGCAGCGCCGTGTCGGCCAGGCCCTTGCGAGCGCCGTGCGTCGAGATGAAGAACTCGAGCACGCTCAGGCCCTCGACGAAGTTGGCCTTGATCGGCCGCTCGATGATCTCGCCCTTCGGATTGGCCATCAGGCCGCGCATGCCGGCCAGCTGGCGGATCTGGGAGAACGAGCCGCGAGCGCCTGAGTCGGCCATCATCGCGATCGGGTTCAGCGGCGTCAGATGGCCGCGCAGCGCCTGGCCGACCTCGTCGGTCGCACGGTCCCACAGGTTCGTGACCGCCTCGTGGCGCTCCTCCTGCGTGATCTCACCGTCGAGGTACTTGCCTTCGATGCCGGCGACCTCATTGTCGTAGCGCGCGAGGATCTCGGCCTTGTTCGGCGGCGTCTGCACGTCGTTCTTGGAGAACGTCACGCCGGCGCGCGTCGCGTACTGGAAGCCCACGTCCTTGAACGCGTCGAGCACGAGCGAGATCGAGCTGGCACCGTACTTCTGCACGAGCTGATCGATCAGGTTGGTCGTGTCCTTCTTGCGCATCGAGCGATTGATGAACTGGTAGGACGCGGGGTCGAAGTCCTCGCCCAGCGCGTCTGCCAGCGCCCGCTCGATCGCCTCGTTGTAGATGATTCGCCCGACCGTGGTCAGCACGTGGCCGCCCTCCAGCCCCAGCGGCCGGTACTCGGCCAGGTCGTGGAGCTTGACGACGCGGTGCTCGTAGGACCACTCCGCCTCCTGGGCGGTGCGGAACACGTGCGGCCGCGGCTCCAGCGACGCCGGATCGAGCTCGGACAGCTCATCCGCGGTCGGGCCGTAGGTCAGGTAGTAGGCGCCCAGCACCATGTCCTGCGACGGCGTCGCCAGCGGCTCGCCGTGCGCCGGGGACAGGATGTTGTTGGCCGACAGCATCAGGATCCGCGCCTCGGCCTGGGCCTCGGCCGACAGCGGGAGATGGACCGCCATCTGGTCGCCGTCGAAGTCGGCGTTGAACGCGTGGCAGACGAGCGGATGGACCTGGATCGCCTTGCCCTCGACCAGCACCGGCTCGAACGCCTGGATGCCGAGGCGGTGCAGCGTCGGCGCGCGGTTGAGCAGCACCGGATGCTCGTGGATGACCTCCTCGAGCACGTCCCACACCTCGGGGATCATCGAGTCGACCATCTTCTTGGCCGCCTTGATGTTCTGCGCGGACTTGCGCTCGACCAGCCGCGCCATGATGAACGGCTTGAACAGCTCGAGCGCCATCAGCTTCGGCAGCCCGCACTGGTGCAGGCGCAGCGACGGGCCCGAGACGATCACCGACCGGCCCGAGTAGTCCACGCGCTTGCCCAGCAGGTTCTGGCGGAAGCGGCCCTGCTTGCCCTTGAGCATGTCGCTCAGGGACTTGAGCGGCCGGTTGCCCGGGCCGGTGACCGGACGCCCGCGGCGGCCGTTGTCGAACAGCGCGTCGACGGACTCCTGCAGCATCCGCTTCTCGTTGTTGACGATGATCTCGGGCGCGCCGAGGTCCAGCAGCCGCTTGAGGCGGTTGTTGCGGTTGATCACCCGGCGGTAGAGGTCGTTCAAGTCGCTGGTCGCGAACCGGCCGCCGTCCAGCTGCACCATCGGGCGCAGCTCGGGCGGGATCACGGGGACGGCCTCGAGCACCATCATCTCGGGCTTGTTGCCCGACTGCAGAAATGCGGACACGACCTTCAGCCGCTTGACCGCGCGCGCCTGCTTCTGGCCCTTGGCGGTCTTGACCTGCTCCTGCAGGTCCTCGGACTCGGCGTCCAGGTCGACCTGCTGGAGCAGGTCGCGGACGGCCTCGGCGCCCATCCCGCCGCGGAAGTACTCGCCGAACCCGTACGGTGAGCCGAACCGCTCGCGCAGCTCGCGGAAGATCGTCTCGTCGTTGACGACGTCCTTGGACTTCATCGTCTTGAACAGCTCCCACACGTCGGTCATGCGCGTGGCGGCGTCCTCGATGTAGGCCTCGGTGTCCTCGATGTCGGCGTTGAACGACTTGCGCAGGTCCTTGAGCATCTTCTCGCGCTCGTCGTCGGACAGCTTGGCGACGTTGACGTCGAGCGTCTCGGCCCACAGGTGGTCGTCATCGGAGAAGTCCCGGCCGGTCTTGGCCGACTGCAGGAACTCCTCGCGACGCGCGAGCGACTCCTTGAGCTCGAGGACGCGCTCCTCCTTCTCGGCCGCGTAGGAGTCCAGCACCGCCTGGACCTCGCCCTGCAGCTTCTCGAGGTCGGCCTCACGGGCCTCGTCGTCGACCCAGGTGATCATCGACGCGGCGAAGTACAGGACCTTCTCGAGCTCCTTGGGGGCCATGTCGAGCAGGTAGCCGATCCGGCTGGGGACGCCCTTGAAGAACCAGATGTGCGAGACCGGCGCGGCCAGGTCGATGTGCCCCATCCGCTCGCGGCGGACCTTGGAGCGGGTGACCTCGACGCCGCAGCGCTCACAGACGATGCCCTTGTAGCGGACGCGCTTGTACTTGCCGCAGTAGCACTCCCAGTCCTTGGTCGGACCGAAGATGCGCTCGCAGAACAGCCCGTCCTTCTCGGGCTTGAGCGTCCGGTAGTTGATCGTCTCCGGCTTGGTGACCTCGCCCGAGCTCCACGAGCGAATCTGCTTGGAGGAGGCGAGGCCGATCTCGATGGCGTCGAAATTATTGATGTCGATCAAAGTGAATCCTCTATTCGAAAATGTGTCGGCGTCTGGGGACGAGGCGGGCTAGGCCTCGTCCTCCTCCAGAACTCCCTCCGCTTCGCCGCCGGGCACGCCGGCCTCGAGCATGTCGTCGTCGCCCGAAGCCAGGTCCTCGGCTTCGATCTCCTCGCCTGACTCCAGGTCCGGATCCTCGGTCGCGGCCTCCTCGGCGGACGCCTCGACCGTCTCGCCCTCGTGCTCCTCGGACTCGTCGGCCGCCTGGCCGTCGGTCGCGCGCACGCCCGAGAGGTCGATGCCGAGCTCCTCAGCGGCGCGCAGCAGGTCGTCGTCCTCCTCGCGCATCTCGGCGCGCTCGCCCTCCTCGGAGACGACGTTGACGTCGAGCGCCAGCGACTGCATCTCCTTGAGCAGGACCTTGAACGACTCGGGGATCGACGGCTCGGCGATGTTCTCGCCCTTGACGATCGCCTCGTAGGCCTTGACCCGCCCGACGGTGTCGTCGGACTTGATCGTCAGCATCTCCTGCAGCGTGTACGCGGCGCCGTAGGCCTCCAGCGCCCACACCTCCATCTCGCCGAAGCGCTGGCCGCCGAACTGCGCCTTGCCGCCCAGCGGCTGCTGGGTGACCAGCGAGTACGGCCCGGTCGAGCGGGCGTGGATCTTGTCGTCGACGAGGTGCAGCAGCTTCAGGATGTACATGTAGCCGACCGTCACCTGCTCCTCGAACGGCTCGCCGGTGCGGCCGTTGAACAGCGTCGTCTTGCCCGACGCCTGCTCGCCCTCGCGGCGGCGCTTGTCGACGTCCATCCGGATCAGGCCGTCGTTGGCGGTGTGCTCCTCCTGCCAGCGCACGAGCGCCTCGTCGACATCGGCGACGGTCGCGCCGTCGAACACCGGCGTCGAGACGTACACCTTGCCCGGGCGCCCGTCCGGCCGCGAGCCGCCGTTGGTGGCGTGCTTGCGGGCCTCGGAGCCGTCGTCGTACCAGCCGTTGGCGGCGACCCAGCCGAGATGGACCTCGAGGATCTGCCCGATGTTCATCCGGCTAGGCACGCCGAGCGGGTTGAGGATCACGTCGACCGGCGTGCCGTCCTCGAGGAACGGCATGTCCTGCTGGTCGACGATCTTCGAGATCACGCCCTTGTTGCCGTGACGGCCGGCGAGCTTGTCGCCCTCGGAGATCTTGCGCTTCTTGGCGACGAACACGCGGACGAGGTCGTTGACGCCGGGCGGCAGGTCGTCGCCCTCGTCGCGGCTGAACGTCTTGACGTCGATCACGACGCCGCCCTCGCCGTGCGGCACCTTCAGCGAGGTGTCGCGGACCTCGCGCGCCTTCTCCTTGAAGATCGCGCGGATCAGCTTCTCCTCGGCGGTCAGCTCGGTCTCGCCCTTGGGCGTGACCTTGCCGACGAGCAGGTCGCCGGACGCCACCTCCGCGCCGATCCGGACGATCCCGCGGTCGTCGAGGTTGCGCAGCGACTCCTCCGAGCGGTTCGGGATGTCGCGGGTGATCTCCTCGTCGCCGAGCTTGGTCGTGCGGGCGTCGACCTCGTACTCCTCGATGTGGATCGAGGTGAGCTCGTCGTCCTGCACGAGGCGCTTCGACAAAATGATCGCGTCCTCGAAGTTGTAGCCCTCCCAGGACATGAAGGCGACCAGCAGGTTCTTGCCGAGCGCCATCTCGCCCATATCGGTCGCCGAGCCGTCGGCCAGCACGTCGCCGGTGGCGACCTTGGCGCCGACGTCGACGATCGGCTTCTGGTGGATCAGCGTCCCCTGGTTGGAGCGCATGAACTTCTGCAGCGGATACTCCTGCTGCACCTCGGAGCCGTCGATGACGATCCGCTCGGCGTCGACGTAGGAGACGGTGCCCGCGGCGCGGGACACGGCCACGTCGCCCGTGTCGATGGCCGCGCGGCGCTCCATGCCGGTCCCGATGACCGGAGCGTCGGTGACCAGCAGCGGCACCGCCTGGCGCTGCATGTTGGAGCCCATCAGGGCGCGGTTGGCGTCATCGTGCTCCAGGAACGGGATCATCGCCGTCGCCACCGACCAGATCTGCTCGGGCGAGACATCGATGAGGTCGACCTGATCGGCCGGCACCGTGACGTACTGGCCCGCGAGCGTCCGGCAGACGGCCTCGTCGCCGAGCAGCTTGCCGTTCTTGTCGACCGGGTGGTTGGCCTGGGCGATCTTGAGCTCTTCCTCCTGCGTGGCGTCGTAGCGGACGATCTCGCCGGTGATCTTGCCGTCCTTGACGACGCGGTAGGGCGTCGTGACGAAGCCGTGCTCGGAGACCTCGGCGTAGCTCGACAGCGAGCCGATCAGGCCGATGTTCGGGCCCTCCGGCGTCTCGATCGGGCACATGCGGCCGTAGTGCGTGGGGTGCACGTCGCGCACCTCGATCGGCGCGCGCTCGCGCGTGAGGCCGCCGGCGCCGAGGGCGCTCAGGCGGCGGCGGTGGCGCAGGCCGGCCAGCGAGTTCGTCTGGTCCATGAACTGGCTGAGCTGCGAGGAGCCGAAGAACTCCTTCTGCGCGGCGACGACCGGCCGGATGTTGATGATCGTCTGCGGCGTGATCGTGTCCGCGTCCTCGGTGGTGAGGCGCTCGCGGACGACGCGCTCCATGCGGTAGAGACCGACGCGGAACGCCTCCTGGATCAGCTCGCCGACCGTGCGCAGGCGGCGGTTGCCGAAGTGCTCGTACTCGTCGAGGTGGTCGACGACGGGCTCGCGCGGCATCGACGCGGCCTCGGCGGCGTAGTCGCGCGCGACCTCGGACTCGAAGTCCTCGGGCATGCCGAGGCGCTTCGGCAGGTCC
>DASUHF010000073.1:0-16639 GCA_036273655.1 Solirubrobacteraceae bacterium
ACGGCGCTGCGATCACCAAGCTCGCGCTGTTCGAGCCACCGCTGCCCACAGGTGAGCCTGATCCCAGCCGTCGTCGTCGGTGACCTCGTCGCTGCGTTGGATGAGACGGGGCGGTCCGGGACGACGCTCGCGCCGTACGGGCCACAGCGTTCACCTCCATCTCGCGCACAGCGCAGGTATCGGCTCGGACTCTAGCCCGGATTCGTCGGTAAGGGTCTGATCGCGGGCAGCCGGGAACGTCCTCCCCGGCCGTGAGAATCGGGATTTGCGAGGTCTCGATCCACGATCAGGGAGGACACCCAGTTGGTGAAGCCAGGGCTCCGGGTTGGAACGGTAGAAGTCACGGCGGACGGCGATGGTCTGGTGTCGCATGCGGGGACGGCGTTGCTGGCAGAGTTGGCCGATCGCGTCGGGTTGACCGGGTCGTTGTCTGAGGCGCTGGCATCGACACGGGAGCGCCGCTCGGCGCATGACCCCGGACGGGTGCTCAGGGACGTCGCGGTGATGCTGGCCGATGGCGGTGATTGCGTCACCGACCTGGATGGGCTGCGCGGCCAACAGCGGCTGTTCGGGCCGGTCGCTTCAGAGACCACGACGCACCGCACGCTCAAAGCGGTCGACGCCGGCGTGCTCGCCAGGGTGCGGGCGGCCCGTGCGGTGGCGCGCGAGCGGGCCTGGGAGGCGGGCGCGCGCCCGGACTCGCTCACGTTGGACATCGACGCCACGCTTGTGACCGCGCACTCCGAGAAGGACCGCGCGAGCGGCAACTACAAGCACGGATACGGGTTTCATCCGCTCGGGTGCTGGCTGGCCGAGACCGGCGAGCCGCTGGCGGTCATGCTGCGGGCGGGCAACGCCGGGTCTAACACCGCCGTCGATCACTTTCAGGTGCTGCAGCTCGCGCTCGCGCAGATCCCAGCCGCCGACCTCGAGCGCGAGATGCTGGTGCGCACCGATGTCGGTGGCGCTACGCACGCGTTCTGCGCCGAGTGCCGCGACGCTGGAATTCGCTTCTCGGTCGGGCATCCGGTCGATCACACCATTCGCGACCAGGTCCTCGAGATCTCTGAGAACGCGTGGGTTGCCGCGATCGACAGCAACGGCGAGGACCGCGACGGGGCGTGGGTGGCAGAGCTGACCGACCAGCTCGACCTGAACGCGTGGCCACAGGGCAGCCGGCTGATCGTCCGCCGCGAGCGCCCGCATCCCGGCGCGCAGTTCACCATCTTTGACGAGCACGGCTACCGGCACACAGCGTTTCTCACCGACCAGATCGGCGAGATCGCAGGGCTGGAGATGCGCCACCGCCAGCGCGCCCGAGTCGAGGACTGCATCCGCTCAGCCAAGGACACCGGCATGCGCAACCTGCCCCACCACGCCTTCGCACACAACCAGACGTGGCTGGAGCTCTCGCTGATCGCCCAAGAGCTGCTGTGCTGGATGCGGCTGCTGCTGCTCGACGGGCGCCTGCGGCTCGTCGAACCCAAGCGCCTGCGCCACCGACTGCTGCACACCGCCGGACGGCTCGTCCGCCACGGCCGCCGCGCCAGGCTGCGCCTGCAAGCCGACTGGCCGTGGGCCACCGCCCTTGCCGCCGCGTTCACCCGCCTGCGAGCCATCCCCGCCCGCTGCTGACACGCGCCGGGCGCCCCGACGATGACCAGCAGACACACCACCGCACTCAGCCCTACCCCAAAACAGTCGCTTTCGCAGCCAAAGCGTCACCCCACGCGCCGACCGAGCGCCCGACTCAGCCAGACATCCGCCACCGACAACGACATCACGCCGATCACGGGCCAACGATCACCTTCGGCGCTCTACCGGCGGATCCGGGCTAGGCGGCCCGCTGTGGTCCGGTGGTGATCTTGCACAGGCCGTCTGAGCCGATGTGTAGCCCGAGGTTGTTGAGGTTGTAGAGGTGCTCGCTTGAGATGAGCCAAACGATGTCGCAGATCTCGCGCTCTGGGTAGTGGCGGGAGAGCGTCTTGAACGTTTCCGGGTTGACGCGCTTGTGCTTGGTCAGCTCGGTAGCGAAGTCGAGCGCTGCGCGCTGCCTGGTGTCGAACAGGGGGCTGGTGTGGTACTCATCGAGCGCGTCCAGCTTGGCGAGGTGCTGCGGCGTCTTGTGGGTCACGAACCAGCGCTGGCCGTCGACACACCACATGCACGTGTTGAGGTTGGCGACCCGCGCTCTGATCAGCGTCGCGGTGTCATCGGGGAGTGCGAGCTTCTTGTCGAGCTTGGACACCTTGCCGAAGAAGGTGCCGAACGCGATTGGCATCCGTGCGACGAACACGCTGATGGGGCGAGGGACCTTCCCCCACTGCCGCTGTGAGTACCAATACATGATCCGCAGGATCACTCCCTTGGGCCTCTCGATCGGCGCGAGAAATGAGGACGCTTCGGGTGCCGACGTCGGCGCGCGGGGCGGCTGTCTGGGGAACGGCGCTTCAGTTGCCATCAGTAAGGATCTCCTGCCGGTTGGGTGGTTACTTGTACGCTCTAGGAGCTGCAAGGGTCTGGCTCGCTGGCGAGAACAACGGCGGCGCGAGCAGCTACGTAGGCACCCCTGAATCGGGCGGCAGCCATCTTCTCTGTTGCTCACGCGCGGCGTTAGCGCTTCGGAGGCGGCTTTCGCGGTGCACAACGTATGCGAGGATCGCGATTGCAAAGGCGCCGAGGACGTGCAGGGCGGCGATCGCGGGGGCGCTTGATCCGATCGCCGTCCACGCGCTTTGCAGGGTCATCAGCACGAACAGAGCGGCGCTCCGCCGACGCTGCCTTGAGGCGAGCATCGCGGCGATCAGGATCAGCAGCGCGACGAATATGAGCGCGTTGCCCAGCGTTCGGTGAGCGTCGAAGCTGGATGAGGCGGCGAACCGCTGCGTGCCGTGCGGCTTAGCGCGGAAGATCGCAACTCCGGCGAGGAAGAACTGGGCGGCGACCCCGAGCAGCAACAGGTCGACGAGCAGGCGGTGGGCTTTCACCGCGGTAGGGCGACCGCGTCCTACACGTGCCATCGCGCCCTCAGCGGTCGTCACGGCGGTGATGACGTGCGAGGATGGGCCGCACGGTCGCCGGTGCGCGCAGCATGGGTGTGAGGGCGGTGCTCATCGGGCTGGGTCTGACGCGACGGGTTCGGGGATGCCGGCAATAACCGAGGGTCTGGGTTCGACGGCGACGACGGGGATACGCCGTGCGAGCCAGCGTGGGAACCACCAGGCCCGAGGGCCGAGGAGCCCGAGCACGGCAGGGAGCAGCAGCGTTCGGATCACGAGCGCGTCGAGCAGCACGGCGCTGGCGAGCGCGAGACCGATCAGCTTCAGCAGGTTGCTGCCGCCCAGGGCGAATGAGGCGAACACGACGATCATCACGGCCGCAGCGGCGGTGATCACCCGACCGCTCGAGCTCAGTCCCCGCTTGATCGCGGCTACGTGATCGCCGGTGCGCCGCCACTCTTCGTGGATGCGGGAGATGAGGAACACCTCGTAGTCCATCGAGAGGCCGAACACGACCGCGAACATGATCACCGGCAGCCACGACTCGATCGGCTCCTGCTGGGCGCCGAACACCCCGTCGAGCCAGCCGCGCTCGAAGATCGCCTGCACCACCCCCAGCGATGCGGCGAAGGTGAGCAGGTTCATCACCGCCGCCTGGATCGGGATCACGAGCGAGCGGAACACCAACAGCAGCAGCAGCGCGGAGACCCCGATCACGACGGCGATGAACACCGGCAGCCGGTTGGAGATGACGTGGGCGTAGTCGACCTGTGTCGCGGTCCAGCCGCCGACATACGCGTGCGCTGCAGTCTCGCGCTCGATCGGCGCGATCACCCGGTCGCGCAGACGGGTGACCAGCTGATACGTCTGCGAGCTCGCGGGCGGCGTGGTGGGATACACGGTGATCACGGCCGTGTCGCGGGTGGCGTTCAGCTGCGGGGTGGCGACCGACGCCACGCCGCGGGTGCGGCCGATCGCGTCCGTCAGCTGCGCGACCGTCCGCGCTCCGCCGGTGGGTGGCAGCTGCGCGGCAACGACTAGCGGCTCGTTGAACCCTCTGCCGAACCCTGCGGCGAGTAGCTCGTAGGCCTTGTGGGTAGTGGTGGACGGCGGGTCGTTGCCGGCGTCGCCCGAGGCGAGCCGCAGCCCGAGCGCTGGCGCGGCCAGCAGCAGCATCAGCGCTGTAGCGACCAGCGCACAGACCGCCGGACGCGCCCCGACCAGCTCGGCCCAGCGTGCCCACGCCCCGCCAGCGTCAGACGTTCGGGCGCGGCGGCCAGCGCCGATCCTCGCGCCCGACCAGGAGAGCAGCGCCGGCAACAGCGTCAACGCCGCGAGCAGCATCACGAGCACCGTGACCGAGGTAGCGATCGCAACGCCATACAGCGAGTCGATCCGCGCGCTGAACATGCCGAGCATCGCGATCACCACGCAGCTCCCGGCGAACGCGATCGACCGGCCAGCGGTATCCATCGCCACCGCGATCGCATCCTCCACGTTGCCGCCGTTGAGGTGGTGTGCCTCGCGGAAGCGGGTCACCACGAACAGCGAGTAGTCGATCCCCACGCCGAGCCCGACAAGGATCGCGACCTCGGACGCCCAGTTCGGAGTGCTCACGAGATGCGTGACCACTGCGATCAGACCGGTGCTCGTGCCGAGCCCGAACAGGGCTGTCAAGATCGGCAGCGTCATCGCCAAAAGCGACCCGAAGCTCAACAGCAGCACGACGATCGCGGCGCCGATCGCGATCGCGGTCGCCGCCCCCACCCCTGGGCTCACGGTCCGCTCGACCGCCGCGCCGCCGAGCTCGACCTCAAGCCGCGACGAGCCGATCGAGCGAGCCACGTTGACCACGCGGTTGATCGCGGTGGTCGGAACCAGGTCGCTCTGCTGATCAAACGCGACCGTCGCGAACCCGATCGTCCCGCTCGGGGAGATCGCGCGAGCCCCCGGTGTGTACGGGCCGATCACGCCGACCACGTGCGGCAGCCTCGCCACCCGCGCAAGCATCACATCGATCGGCGCCCTGACCGACGGATCGCTCAGCTCGCCGGTGCGCGCACGGAACACGATCTGGTCGGTGTCCCCCGCCTGCGCCGGGAACCGCGAGCGCAGCAGATCGCTCGCGCGCTGCGAACCCGTCCCCGGGAGACTCGAGCTGTTGCTGAAGTGGTTGCCCAAACCGCCCGAAAGCCCGGCGAGCGACCCGACCAGCACCACCACCCACAGCCCAACAATCGTGCGCCGATACCTCATCGACCAGCGAGCAAGCGAAAGCATCAGTTCGTGGCGCTCCTTGGCTGTTCAAGCGCGGCCGACCGCGCGAAATTTGCTGTCACCTCTCACGACCCCGCCCGGCGACCGAATGTGACCCGCCCGCCAGGACTGTCAACGAACTGTCAAGAACCGGCCCGGTCGCATGCGGGTCGTGAACCTCTCGGGCCTGCGCTCAGGCTCGCCGTCGACGCGTCCTGCGGGTCGAGTGTCACATGCCAAGGCGGGCGAGATCCAGCCGTCGCAGACGATCGGGATCGCTGAGCGCATCGATTTCGACGATCCTGCCCTGAACGACTGTGAACCCCATCACCGAGACAGGCCGGCCGTGTTCGAACAGAACAGCTCCGGGCGCGCCGTTGACAAGCGCGGGCCGCAGTGTCCGGCCACTACGCGCGCCGGCCAGAGAAGCCCTCGCCACCTGATCCGCGCCGCGCAGTATCCGCGACACATGCGTCGCCGCCGGGACGCCGTCCGCCCGGAGCACTACATCCGGGTCAAGCACCGCCACGAGACGATCGAAGTCGCCGTCCCGCGCGGCCGCGAAGAACGCATCGACCACCGCCCGCTGCTCGGCAAGATCAGCGTCGGGAACCCTGGCCTCGCCGTGCACCCGCCGCCGCCCGCGGCTGGCGAGCTGCCTCGCCGCCGCCGGCGAACGATCGAGCATCGACGCGATCTCCGCGAAGGACACTCCGAACATGTCGTGCAGCACGAACGCCAGCCGCTCTGCGGGCGTCAAGGTCTCGATCACCACCAGCAGCGCCAACCCGACCGATTCCGCCAGAAGCACCTCCTCGGCAGGATCGAGCGCCTGCCCGCCGGTCACGATCGGATCAGGCATGCGAACTCCACACAGCTCCTCGCGCCGGCGCTCCCGCGAGCGCAGCATGTTCAGGCACACCCGGCCCACAACCGTCGTCAGCCACGCGTCCAGGTTCTCGACATCGCTCCGGTCAGAGCGGCTCAGCCGAAGCCACACCTCCTGCAGCGCGTCATCGGCCTCGCTAAGCGACCCGAGCATTCGATACGCCACCGCCCGCAGCAAGCCGCGGCGCTCCTCGAACCGTTCAACCAGCCATTTGCTGTCTCTCATCCTCACGCACGGTGTAGACGGGGGTCATCGAGACGACCCCGCAAACGGGGCCAATGTGACAGCGCGCTCCGGTCGATCTCACCCCCAGATGGCGTCGTAGCGCCAATACGCGCTGACCAAGCCGTGGTTCTATTCGTCGTTGCATTCTGAGCGGACCCCAGCTGCTCTCATCGAACCCAATGTGCGCTCTCAGCAGGGGAAACCGGTTCGCGTGATCTCGATGCCCCGGTTCAAATCCGGGCGCCCTGATCGAGCGATCGATAGTCAACGCGGCGGTGTGTCCCGACGCGCGCGTAGGGCTGCCAGCACGAGCACGCCCGCGACGAGGAACCAGGGGTCCCACAGGTAGGCGTGCCAGTCGAGCGCCTTCCAGTCGGCGTCGCGGCCAGGGTTGACGAGCCCGGCTTGAACGGCGAGCCCGGCGCCGGTCAGTACGCCGCCGTACACGGTCAGGATCACGGCCTCCAGCCACGCCAACCGACGGATCGTCGGCCGGCACGGGCGCACAGCGGCGAGCGGGAGCCACGCCGCGACCAGCTTCAGCACGACGATCAGCGCGAGCGCGAGTCGCACGTCGACGCCGCCCTCCCGGCCCCACCGCGCGATCGAGCCGCCGACGGTGTCAAGCAGGCCGGTGCCACCCGCGGCCCAATAGGCGCTGATCGCCGCTGATGCCGCCATCAGGACGGCGGCGGCGATCGCGAACCGGGTCGCGGTGCATGTCCGAGTCATCGTCGCCATCATGGCGCGTTACCAACCGGGCACGCGAGCGCGGATGATCGCCGCGGCGGCCGCGGCGTGCACCCGGTGGGTCTCCTCGATCGTCACGTTTGTGAAGCCGGCCGCGTGAAGCTGCGCCGCGAACTGGCCGCGGGTGAGCGCCCCCGCGATGCAGCCGGTGCAGGCGCATGTCATCGCGAGTGGCGCGGTCCATGTCGGGATCGGCGACGCCGTCTGTGACGGCGAGGCGACCGCCGGGCCGCAGCACGCGCGCGGCCTCGCGGAGCGAGCGACGAACATCGATGCAATATCGACAGCGCGACGAGCTCGCCGGCTGGCTTCGCTGACCTGGGTCGACTGACCGAGCGGCCGCCCTCAGAGCGCGGCCGCGCGCGAGGAGGCCCGGCTCGGATGCTCGACCGGCTCGGTCCCGGCGGGCGCGCGCGACGCCAGCGGCAGCTCGAGCGCCAGCCGCGCGCCGATCTCGGAGTCGGCCACGCGGACGCTGCCGCCATGGGCGGCGGCGATCGCGGCCACGATCGCCAAGCCGAGGCCGGAGCCGCCGCTGCCCCGATCACGCGCGGAGTCGATGCGGTGAAACCGGTTGAACACCCGCTCGTGCTCGGCGGCCGGGATCCCGGGACCGTCGTCGGCGACGGTGAAGCGGATCCGATCGTGCGCCGCCGTGATCGAGAGCGACACCCGCCCGTCGGGCGCGCGCGTGTGCGCGACCGCGTTGTCGATGAGGTTGCGCAGCGCCTGCGCGAGCCGGTCCGGGTCGGCATCGAGCACGAGGTCTGGAACGGGTCCCAGCGTGAACCGTCGCTCGTGTTGGCGCGTCGTCGTCTCCCAGAGGTCGGCGATGTAGGTCTCCAGGTCGATCGGCGCGCGGTGCAGGAAATCGGCGTGGTCGGCCCGCGTGAGCAGCAGCATGTCGTCGACCAGCCGCGAGATCCGTGAGATCTCGGCGCCCGCGAGTCGCTCGGCGCGGCGGATGTCGGCGGGGGAGGGGTCGGGATCTGATCCGAGCACCTCGAGCTGGCCGGCGATCACGGTCAACGGGGTCCGCAGCTCGTGAGAGGCGTCTGCGACGAACTCGCGCTGACGTGAGAACGCGGCGGCGAGCCGGTCGAGCATCCCGTTGAAAGAGTTGGCGAGGGTCTGGATCTCATGCGCCGCGTGATCTGAGACATGCATGCGCGGGTGCAGGTCTCCGTCGCCGACGCGCGCGGCGACGCTCGCGAGCCGGCGGATCGGCCTGGTCGCCAATCCGCCCGCGAGATACGAGGCGATCAACATCAGCGCCAGCGCCAGCGCCCCGGCGAGCAGGAACGCCCGCGCCACGCTTCGTTGCGCGCGCGTCACCGTCAGCAGCGACTCACCCGCGCCGATCCGGATCGGATGGCCGGCGATCGTGAGCACGCGCTCGTCGAGCTGGATCATGCCGACGTCCGGGGTCCGCACCGTGCGCGAGCCGGCAGCGCCGACCAGCAACTCGTGCCCTTGCCGGTTCTCGAGCTGCTGCTGGGCGCCGGTCTCGCCGTTGTCGGGCCGGGCGGATCCGAACAGCTCCCGATAGTTGCTGATCGTGCCGTGGCCGGGCACGACCGCGAACAGCAGAGCGGAGGCCCTGCTGTAGGGCTGCGAGCCGACGTATCGCCGCAGGCGGTGGGCGAGCGGGCCGGGTGCGAGCGGATGCAGCGTCCGCACTGCCTCGGACAGCTGCGTGACATCGTCACGGGTGTCCTGCGCGACCTGCGCGCGCAGCTGGCTTCCGGTCTGCTGGTAGACGACCACGAACACGACCGCGCACACACAGACCATCGCCGCGCTGACCCACGCGACGAGCCGCCACCGCATCCCGATCCGGGCGATCACGCGGCGGGCTCCAGCCGGTAGCCCCGGGAGCGCACCGCGGTGATGTTCAGCAACGGCCCGTCGGGGCCGGACACCTTGCGGCGCAGGTAGCCGACGTAGACGTCGACGAGGTTGGTGCTGAGCTCGTGCCGGTAGCCCCACACCGCGCGACGCAGCTGGGCCCGGGTCAGCAACGTGCCGACGTTCTGCACGAAGTACGCCAGCAGCTCGAACTCAGTCGTGCTGAGGCGGATCGTGCGGTCGCCGTGCGTGAGCCTGCGGGCGAGCAGGTCGATCGTCAGATCCCCGTAGCGCATCGTCGTGTCGGGCATCTGCCGAGCGACGCGCAGCTGCGACTGGATCCGAGCTTCGAGCTCCGCCAGCACGAACGGTTTGACGATGTAGTCCACGGCGCCGCCGCGCAGCCCCGCGAGCCGGTCCTCGAGCGCGCCGCGGGCGGTCAGCACGATGACGGGAACCCACGGGCGCTCCGCCTGCAGCGCCTCGAGGATCTCGACGCCGCTGCGCTGCGGCAGCATCAGATCGAGCACGACGAGATCGACTTCGTCGCGCAGCGCCAGCTCCAGGCCGGCGTCGCCATCGCGCGCGATTCGCACGCGCAACCCCGCCCGGGCCAGGCCCCGTTGCACGAAGTCCGCGATCCCGTCTTCGTCCTCGATCAACGCGACAGTCGGCACGGGAGACGATCCTCGCATGCGCAGATGACTCCAAGATGAGAAAAGAGTCCTCTCACCATCAGGACACGGCTCGTTTAGCACCGTCAGGAACCTTCGCGAAGTGCACCGTGCGGATGTCCTGAGACGGCGACGGCGTGATGCGGCGCTCAGACGCCTGCGACGAGCCAATGGCGGGCTGATCGGCGCCTCGACGGCGCTGCTGCTGGCGTTCGCGGCGGTCGCGGCCCGCGGCTTCTCGGGTCATCCCAGCACCGCGTCAGCCCGCACCGCGAACGGCTCGCACCCGACCAGCGTCACCCCGCGTCACAGGCATCGCTCCCCGAGGGGCTCGCTCGCGCGGCCGGCGGCAGCGCCGAGGCGGCCCGCCGAACACCGCCACGTACACCACGCTCGTCCGCCGGCGACCGGCGGCACGACACCCACCACGACGACGGCGGTGACGTCCACCCCCGCGCCCACGACGACGGTCTCCGGCGGGTCGTGAGCGACGTCATCGCGTGCGGTGCGCCCGCGCTGGCGATGCGACGCTGGCGGGCGCTCGGCACCACCGCGATGCTATGGGCGCCGGCAGACCGGATCGAACCGGCGGTGGAGGCGGCAACACGAACGATCCTCGCGATCGACCACGCCGCCAACCGCTTCGATCCCGGGTCGGAGCTGTCGCGGGTCAACGCGTCCGGCGGCCGGCGCTGCACGATCTCGCGTTGCGCGCTTCAAGCGCTGCGCCTCGCGGTCGACGCGGCCGAGCTCACCGGCGGAGCGGTGGACCCGACCGTCGGCCAGACCATGCACGAACTCGGGTACGACCGCGACTGGGATCTGCTCGTTCACGTCTCTCCGGATACGCCGCTGCAGGCGCGCACCGCGCACGGACGGTTCACGCACGCGCGCGGGTTGCACCTGCGGCGGTGGCGCTCGATCGAGCTCTGGGACGATCCACCGGCCGTTCGCATCCCGCCGACCGTGAGGCTCGACCTCGGCGCCACCGCCAAGGCGCTGGCGGCCGATCTGGCGGCGGTCGCGGCCGCCGGCGCGGCGGACGGAGGGGTGCTGTGTTCGCTCGGCGGCGACATCGCCACGAGCGGCGCGGCGCCCGCGGGCGGATGGCCGATCCGGGTCGCGGACGACCATCGAGACCCCGACGGCGGTTGCGTCCAGGATGTCGTGATCGACTCCGGCGGCCTTGCGACCTCGAGCCTGGTGCCGCGTCGCTGGTATCACCGGGGCCGCGCCGTTCATCACATCGTCGACCCGCGCACCGGTGCGCCGGTCGTGCCCCGCTGGCGCACGGCGAGCGTCGCGGCCGCCGACTGCGCCCAGGCGAACATCGCCGCGACCGCCGCGATCGTGCTCGGCGACGACGCCCCCGGTTGGCTCGCGGGCCAAGGACTGCCCGCGCGCCTGGTCGCGGCCGACGGCTCGGTCCACATCCAGGGAGGGTGGCCGCGGTGAAGGCGTACTGGTACCTGACGCGGGCGAGCGGCGCCGTATCGCTGATCCTGCTCACGGTCGCGGTCGTGGTCGGGATCCTGTCGATCGGCCGCGTCCAATCACAGCGCTGGCCGCGGTTCGTGATCGACGGCGTGCACCGTTCGAGCTCGCTGCTGGCGGTGGCGTTCCTGGCGGTGCACGTCGCGACGGCGGTGCTGGACTCGTTCGCCCCGATCTCGCTGCTCGACGCGGTGATCCCGTTCGCCGGCAGCTATCGGCCGTTGTGGCTCGGCCTCGGTGCGGTCGCGCTCGACCTGCTGCTCGCGGTCACGATCACGAGCCTGCTTCGGCGACGGCTCGGACACCGGCGCTGGCGGATGGTCCACTGGCTGGCGTACGCGACGTGGCCGATCGCGGTCGTGCACTCGCTCGGGACCGGCAGTGACGTGCGCCTGGCATGGCTGCAGCTCACGTGCGCGGTGTGCGGGGCGGCCGTGGTCGCGGCGGTGCTCGCTCGGATCGCGATCGGCTGGCCCGCACACCGCCGCATCCGCATCGGCGCGCTCGGAGCGCTCACGGCCGCGCTGGTGAGTGTCGCGCTGTGGCTGCCGCAGGGGCCGCTCGGACACGACTGGGCCAAGCGCGCGGGCACGCCGACGAATCTGTTGCCCGCCTCCGAGCGAGGGGCCCGCTCGTGAGCCTCCCCAGGCTGCTGGCGGGGATCGACGACCTGCCGATGGACCAGCGTCGCCACACCTCGGTCCATGGCGAGCTTCCGCGGTGGCGCGCAACCGAGCTCCTCGCTGAGCTGGAGCGATCGGGGCTGCGCGGCCGAGGCGGCGGCGGGTTCCCGCTCGCGCTCAAGCTCGCCGCCGTCCGGCGGGGCGGCAGCTCGCCGGTGGTCGTCGTCAACGGCACCGAAAGCGAGCCGATGAGCACCAAGGACCGGCTGCTCATGTGGTGCGCCCCGCACCTGATCGTCGACGGCGCGGTCGCGCTCGCCGACGCCATCGGCGCCGCCGAGGTGATCTTCTGCCTCGACGAGCTCGAACCGCGGATCCACGAGTCGCTGCATCGTGAGATCGGCGAGCGCGCCGAGGGTCGACGCCTGACGATGGGGATCGTCGCAACACCCGGTGGATACGTAACGGGCCACGAGAGTGCGATCGTCCATTGGCACGACGACGGGATCGCGACGCCGTTGCCGAACCCGCCGCGCGTCAGCGAACGCGGCGTCCGCCGCCGTCCGACGCTCGTCGCCAACGTCGAGACGGTGGCGCACGTGGCGTTGATCGCCCGCCACGGTGCGGACTGGTTCCGCGAGCTCGGAACCGAGGCCGATCCCGGCACGGCGCTGATCACGCTGTCCGGCGCGGTCGCCGATCCCGGCGTGTACGAGATCGCCCATGGAGAGCCGCTCGCCTCGCTGCTGCGCACGGCCGGCGGCGCAAGCGAGCCGATCCGCGCGTTCCTGGTCGGCGGCTACGGCGGCGGCTGGGTCGACGCCGGCGAGCTGCCGAAGCTACGGCTCTCCCGCGCGCAGCTGCGCCCGTTCGGCACACGGCTCGGCGCCGGCGTGGTGGTCGCACTGGGCCAGAGTGCCTGTCCGGTGGCCGAGATCGCGCGCGCCGCCGAATGGCTGTCGGCGCAGAGCGCTGGCCAGTGCGGGCCATGCATCCATGGGCTTGGGTCGATCGCGGCGGGGATGGCCTCGATCCGCGACGGCGACGACCCGCCGACGCTCGACCGCGTCGCGCGGTGGTGTGAGCTGGTGACCGGCCGCGGTGCCTGCGCGCATCCGGACGGCGTCGCCGAGTTCATCTCGAGCGCGCTGCGCGTGTTCGCCCCGGAGCTGATCGACCACGCCGAGCTCGGGCGCTGCGACGCGTGCGACGCGTCGCCGACGCTGACCCTGTCGGGAACGCACGCGGTGCACTGATGCGCATCGAGATCGATCCGATCGCCTGCGACGGGCACGGACTCTGCGCCGAGTTGCTGCCCGAACTGATCGCGCTCGACGAATGGGGATACCCGCTGATCGCCGATCGCGAGGTGCCACCCGAGCTCGAGGCGCTCGCGCGCCGCGCCGCATCCGTCTGCCCGACGCTCGCGCTGCGGCTCGCCCCGCGCCACCGAGCCGGGCAGCGCTGAGCCGGCGCACACCGGGCGTCAGCTCTTGTGTGTGAGCAGGATCAGGCCGAACACGATCAGCGCGATCGTCAGCATCAGCCCGATCCCGCTGAGCGCCCCGAAGCCGACTGCCGCCAGCGTGCGATGATCGCGGCGCATGTCGTTTGAGCGGATCAGGCCGTAGACGCCGAGCGAGAACACCAGCGAGACGCCGACGCCGGCGGCGAACGCCGTGTAGAGCACGCGCAGCAGGAGGTGGACCTCGATCGCGCCGGTCGTCATTGCGGGGCGGGCACGGTTGCGGCTTGGCGTGCGCGGCGGGCGAAGACCGCGCCCAGCGCCAGGAGCAGGACGATGATGATCACCAGCGGGCCGACGGCGCTGTGTCCGAACAGGTTGCTGACCTCGTACACGAGACCGCCGAAGACGGCGGCCGCGGGAAGCGTGACGAGCCATCCGGCGACGATGTTCCCGGCCACGCCCCAGCGCACCGCCGACAGCCGCTTGCCGGCTCCGGCCCCCATGATCCCGCCGGAGATGACGTGGGTCGTGGACAGCGGGTAGCCGACGCTCGAGGCGGCGAGGATGACGGCGGCGCCGGCGCCCTGGGCCGCGAACCCCTGCGCCGCATCCATCTTCACGATCCGCGAGCCGACCGTGCGGATGATCCGCCAGCCGCCGCTGAAGGTGCCGATCGCAATCGCGCTGGCAGAGGCGATCACCACCCACGCGGGAACGTGAAACGAGCTCGCGGAGATGTTGCCGTGCGCGATCAGCGCGAGCGTGATCACGCCCATCGTCTTCTGAGCGTCGTTGGTGCCGTGCGAGAGCGCGAGCAGGCCGCTGGAGGCGATCTGGCCGAGCCGGAAGCCGCGGCTCGTGGGGCCGGGTCGCAACCGCCCGACGATGCGATAGACGATCAGGATCGCGACGGACGCGGTCACGAACGCGATGATCGGCGCGGCGATCGCGGGCACGATCAAGTTGTCGAACAGCCCGCCGCCGTTGACGGCGCCGAGGCCCGACGCGGTTGCGACCGCCCCGACCAGCCCGCCGATCAGGGCATGCGAGCTCGAGGACGGGAGCCCGAAGTACCAGGTGATGATGTTCCACGCGATCGCGCCGACGAGGCCGGCGAACACGACCGTGGTCGTGATCGCCTGCGCGTCGACGAATCCCTTCCCGACGGTGGTCGCGACCTTGAGCGAGATGAATGCGCCCGCGAAGTTCAGCAGCGCCGCACCCGCGACGGCCGTCTTGGGCGCGATCGCGCGGGTCGAGATCGCGGTCGCGACGACGTTGGCGGTGTCGTGAAAGCCGTTGGTCACATCGAACGCCAGCGCGGTGCCGATCACGATCACGAGGATGATGTCGCCGTTCATGCGTTCTTGATGACGATGCCTTCGAGGATGTACGCGGCTCGCTCGCTGGAGTCGATCGCCTGCTCGAGGCGTTCGAAGATGTCCTTCCAGCGGATCACGACGATCGGGTCGACGCCCTGCCTGAACAACGAGGTGATCGCGCCGCGGACGATCGTGTCGCCCTCGTTCTCCAGCCGGTGGATCTCGATCACCTGTGCGTGGATGTCCTTGAACCCCTGCAACATCGGCAGCGCGATCGCGAGCTCACGGGTCGCGCCGAGGAGGATGCTCGCTAGCTGCTGCGCCTGGTCCATCGGGGCCTCGATCCCGTACAGCCCCAGGTAGTCCGCGACCTCCTCGATGTAGTCGACTACGTCGTCGAGCGCCGACGCGAGCTGGAGGACGTCCTCGCGCTCGATCGGCGTCACGAACGTCTTGTTCATGCGGTCGATCAGCTCGTGCGTGATCTGATCTCCCTCGTGCTCGCGTGCGCGGATCTCCGCCGCGAGCGCGGCGCCCTCGGGATACGTGCCCAGCATCCGGTCGAGCAGCTCGGCGGACCGGTGGATGTTCTCACCGGCACGTTCGAAGAGCTCGAACAGCCGGTGGTCCTTGCCACGCAGGAGGGTCGCGAGTCGGATCATCGTGAGGAGCAGAACGACGACCGGCCCAGGCATGATGCCGCGAACCGACCGCGTGGCCGCAGCGTATGCCGAAGCCGGGATCGACTTGTGAACGAGTTGTGAAGGAGCTGTGATCGGCCGTTCGCGTGCCTCGCCGATCCCTCGCATAACGCCGTCGAGCTACGTTGACGGGATGAAACCGGCGACCTGGACATTTGACGACGACGGCGCGATCCCCAACTCGCCCCTGCCCGTGCTCGTCTACGACGATGTCGCCGAGGCCCGCGATCCCGCGGACTGCGAGCGGCTGTTCGGCCGCCATGGGTGGCTGGGCGCTTGGCGGAACGGTATTTACTCATTCCACCACTTCCACTCGACCGCACACGAGGTCCTCGGCGTCGTCGCCGGCTCGGCGTCGGTGATGCTCGGCGGACCGCAGGGCCGCGAGCTTCAGGTGAGCTGCGGTCAGGTGCTCGTTCTTCCTGCCGGTACCGGCCACCGCAACCTCGGCGGCGACGGTCTGCTCGTGGTCGGCGCCTATCCGGACGGGATGGCGTGGGATCTGCGCCGTGGCGACCCCGCCGAGCACGATGAGGTGCGCGCGAACATCGCGCGGGTTCCGCTGCCAACGGCCGATCCGGTGAGCGGGCGACAGGGACCTCTCCCCGCGCTCTGGACCGACGCTTGACGTCGTCAGCCCCGGGTGCAGGGCGCGATCGAGCGGCGCTAACGGTTGCGGCAGGCCCGCCGGTAGGCGGTTGTTCTCGGCTGGCGTGCGCGGCCGGAATCGGACGCGATCATCAGGCAGCGCTCGTCGACGGCCTGAAAGGCGGCGGCCGGGATCTGCTTGAGCTGATCGGCCATCGTGTAGGTCCAGCGCCGGTCGGCGGTGCCGCCGAAGAACCAGTTGCTGCCGTTGTCGGCGAGAATCAGCCCGTAGGTCTTCATCGCCGCGATCACGACCTGGCAGGGACGCGCGCAGCGGAAGCGCGGAAGCCTGAACCCCGACTTCAGCCGGAATCGCGCCCCCATCGGCGGGTACCCGGGGTTTGCGGTCGCGCCGGCTTCGTGTCGCGCCGGCCACAGGTAGCGGGTCCTGGTCGTCTGCGCGGTGAACCGGATCGCATGATCGATGTGCCCGGAGCGCACCTCGTCGTAGTTGACGAGGCCCGGCAAGATCGGAAGCCCAGCGGCGTCGGCCGAGGTCCAGCCCGCGGGCCGCAGCCGGTCCGATCGCAGGTGCCAGATCGCGCCGGAGCCGGCCGTCGATCGGTTGTGCGGCCGGTAGTGCGCGTCGTAGAGCTCGTAGAGCACGCATGTCGCGGGGTCGACCATCAGCGCATGGCGGTCGCCGGCGGCGTTCGGGCCACCCTCGATCGGCGTCCGCGCCGAGAATGGATACGGGCCGCGGTTGCTTTCGCTCGCGTACCGGAAGTGGATCCGCACGAAC
>DASUHF010000074.1:0-76718 GCA_036273655.1 Solirubrobacteraceae bacterium
CGCTGGCGATCTTCGTCGCAAACGCAAACGAGCCGTTCGCGCTCACGCTCAAATCATCCCCGCCATTGTCCTGCAACACCACCGTCCCCGACGCCCCCGAGACCGACCCACCAACCGAATACGTCGCCGGCGGAGGCGGCGCCTTGGTCTGCACGTTGAAGGTGCTGGTGTTGCTCAGGCCGGTGTTGTTCGCCGCGTCGGACTGCTGGGCCTGGGCCGTGTATGCCCCATCGGCAAGTGCGTGAGTCGGCGTCACCGACCAGTTCCCCCGCGACATCGTTGCGGTGAGCGTCTGGACAGGCGAGCCCGAAATGCTCGTCCCGGCATACACCTTGACCGTGACCTTCTGCTGATCGCCGGAGGCGGTGCCGCCCGTCCCCGAGAACGTCGGCGTATTGTCGCTCGTGGTGCTCCCGTTCGCGGGATTGCGCAGCGTCACTGTCGGAGCGACCCGATCCACCGTCCACGAGAGGCGGGCAGGCGCGGTCGCATGCCTCCCGGAGGGACTGACCGCGCGAACCGCGAATGTGTGCGGCCCATCGACGAGCCCGGCATATCTGCGCGGGCTCTTGCACTCCAGCCACGGACCCCCGTCGAGGCTGCACCTGAAGCGACCGCGATGGGCCTTGGAGCCGAAGCGAAGCACCGCTGTCGCGCCCCTTGCACGGGTCTGACCTGGGCGCAGAACCGTGTCGGGCACCCGATCGGAGCGGAGGTCAGGCCCGGCCGGCGATGTGATCGCGACGCCGCCTGCGCGCGCACAACTGCTCGTCGCCGAGAACCGTCGGACCTGGCTGTAGACATCGGTGCAGAGCACGGTCGCGAACTTCCCTGAGCCAAGCGGGAGGTCAGGGGCCGTCCCCGTCGTGAAGTGGACGCTGCGCGACCTCCCGGCCGCCAGCGATGCGAGCGAGAACGTGCGAACCCCCAGCGCGCCGCCCCGCCCCCCGGTCAGCGCGAGCGCGCCGGTTGTAGACCGCGCGCGAGTTCGGCCCGTGTTGACGATCGTCGCCTGGACCGCGATTCGACCGCCGGCCATGCGAGCGGACGCGCTACGGACAGACAGGTGCGCCGGGGCGAGCCCGCGCTTGACGACCACTCGGTCCGAAGACGGCGCCGACCCCGCGACCGCGGTTCCGGTCAAGGCACACGCAAGGCCGACGGCGATGACGCCGGTCAGCGCATTTCGGCCCGGCCTCCTCATGCACTGAACTAACGGACGAGCGCCCGGCGCACTTGCGCGGCGCCTCGGGCACGCGCGATGGCACCGGACCGGGCCCGGTCAGGCGCCGTTCCGGCGCCCGCCGCCGCGAACGGCCACCACGGGATACGGCGCGCCCCGCTCGATCCTGCGCTCGACGAGGTCCGAGCGATTCTCGACGCCGAGCTTGTGCACGAGCTCGGAGATGTGCCGGCGCACCGTCACAGGCGCGATCTGCAGCCGGTCGGCGATCCACGTCGTCGAGTGGCCGCGTCGGACCATCCCGAGCACCTGCGCTTCACGACTGGTCAGACCGCTGTCGGGCACCGACGTCCCGCGGATCTCGGTCAGCAGCTCGAGCACCATCGTGCGGGGAATCAGTGCCTCGCGAGTCTGCGCGAAGCGAAAGATGGAGCGCAGGTTCTCGGCCTTGAGGGTGCCCGGGAGATATCCCTGCGCGCCCGCCCTGACGGACTCCAGCATGTCGTCGGCGTCGGGCGACTGGGCGAGGACGATGACCGAACAATGTGGTGCCGCGCGGCACACGCCGCGCACAGCCGCGCGCCAGTCGCCGGTGATCTCTCGTCCGATCAGGGCGATGTCGGGCTGCTCGAGCTTCGCCGCGCGAATCGCGAGGTCCACCTCGCCGTATTCGCCGCAGACCTCGACCGAGCCGCCGAGCGCCATCCGAATGCCCGCGCGGGTCGGTGGATGGTCGACCAGCAGGACCTTCACGGCTGGCACCGGCTCGACTTTCAGCTGATTTGCGTTATTCAACCCGCGCCCCCGGTCTGAACGCGCGGCAGCAGCCGATCCCCGGTGGTGGCCTGCAGCCGCGAGTATCCCGAATTTCGGCTCTTCACACTACTTGATCAACGGCGGTCAGCCCATCTTTCTTCGCGGCCTCTTCGACGATGACGCGATCCGCTCGGCGGGGCCAAGCGGCACAGCGCCCCGTTCACGTCCGTGAACGCGCAATGGGCCGCGCTGACCATTGAGCGCCCCCACCCCGGATCCCATACTCGCCGCTCCGGGGCCAGTCACTGGCCGGGGCATTTCAAATCGAAGGATGGGGCAATGGTTGAGAGCGCCAGGGGGGGCGTGCTGGCGACGGATTGGCACGCGCCGATCGGGTTTCGGAGCAGGACCACGATCGACGAATCGCCGGAGATGCTCCGTCGCGTGAAGCTGGCGGCGGCGCGGGCCAAGGAGGGCGACCGCGAGGCACTGCGGTTCCTCTACGTCCAGTATTCGCACAACATCTACGGGTATGTCCGTTCGATCGTGCACGACGATCACGAGGCCGAGGACATCACCCAACAGGTGTTCGCCAAGCTGATGACCGCGATCGTCAAATACGACGAGCGTGGGGTCCCGTTCTTTGCGTGGCTTCTGCGGATGGCCCGCAACGTGGCGATCGACCAGCTGCGCGCCAACCGGCTGACGCCGACCGAGAACGTGCTCGATCCGGACACGAGCTCCGGCGCCGATCTCGACCGTGCCGAGACGGTGCGCACCGCGCTTGCGGCGCTCCCGGACGAGCAGCGCCGGGTCGTAGTCCTGCGTCACGTCGTCGGCCTGACGCCGGGCGAGATCGCCGACCAGATGGGCCGCACGGAGAGCTCGATCCATGGGCTTCATCACCGCGGCCGCCGCGCGTTGCAGCACGAGCTGCGACGGCTGGACTCGATGCCGGTGACGCGGCAGCGGCAGCCGGCGCTCGTCGCCGCCTGACCGCAGCCGAAGCTTCGCGTACACGACCGTGGAACCTGAAGGGGGGCGACGGATGAAGCGATTCGTTTGTCTTGCAGTCGCAGTGGGGGGTCTGTCGACGGGCGTCGCGGTCGCGTCGGCTACCTCTACGAACGCAGCGAGCGATGGCGGGGTGCACCGCGCGATCATTGGTGGACAGCCCGGTTCGGTCAATGGTGTGGTGAAGATCACTACGTCGAACGGCACGTGCACGGGGTCTGAGGTTTCCGTGCGGGTGATCCTGACCGCTGGCCATTGCATCTACGAGCGCGGCGATAGGTACAAGACGAACAGGCGCAGCTTCCGGGTGCATCTTCAGTATTCGCACCAGACGCTGCGCGTGGCGCGCTATTTCCGGTTCCCGGGATGGGGTTATGACGCGCGAGGCATCATCGACAACGACGGTGCCGTCCTGATTCTGCGAAAGCCGAACGCGCGGGAGAGGGTGCTGCCGATCGCGACCGCGGAACCACCGGCGGGTACGTCCGTGATGATCACCGGCTACGGGGTCCTGTCCGCTGGGAGCACGGCGCCCGCGCCGACGCCGTACTACGCGTATTCGACCGTGCAGAGCTATGCGTTCTGCTCGACGAACACGCAGATGTCGGTCGACAATCTCTGCGTGCTCGACTATCCGTATTACGCGGACACGATCTCGGGTGGCGACTCTGGTGGTCCACTGCTCGCGAGGGCCGCTGCGGGGAACCTGTTCATCGCGGGCATCAACGACACCGCCGTCGCTGACGACGATCCGAGGTATCCGCAGACGTTCGTTCGCGTCGATACGTACCGGCAGTGGATTCTGAACAAGATCCAGCAGTGGGGCTGAGCAGCAGCTCGTCGTCGCGGTGACTCCTTCGCCGTGAGAACGCCTCACCGAGCGACGTTGTCTGATCAAGGTCATGTGTGGGATCGTCGGAAAGCTCGTCAACCCCGCCCGTAGCGCCGTCGAGCGCGAGCTGATCGAGCGGATGTGCGCCGGCTTGGAGCATCGCGGCCCGGACTCGCGCGGCGTGTTCCTGGACTCGTCGGCGGGCCTCGGCATTCAGCGACTGCGAGTCGTCGACCTCGTCACCGGCGACCAGCCGAGCTACAGCGAGGACCGATCCGTCGTCGTCGTCCTCAACGGTGAGATCTACAACTTCAGAGAGCTGCGCCGCGAGCTGCGCGCCCGCGGGCACCGCTTCGCCAGCGAGGGCGACACCGAGGTGATCGTCCACTCCTACGAGGAGCACGGCCTCGATTGCGTCGAGCGCCTGCACGGGATGTTCGCGTTCGCACTGTGGGATCGCCGGCGCCGCCGGCTGCTGCTGGCCCGCGATCGCGTCGGCAAGAAGCCCCTCTACTACGCCGAGCGCGACGGGGGGCTCGCGTTCGCCTCAGAGCTGCGCGCGCTGCTCGAGGATCCCACGATCCCACGCGAGGTCGACCCGGTCGCACTCGACGGGTTCCTCGCCTACGGTTACGTCCCGGCTCCGGACTCGATCCTGACCGGTGTCAAGAAGCTCGAGCCCGCGCACACGCTCGTGTGGCAGGACGGCGAGTCGACGATCAGCCGCTACTGGAGCCTGGACTTCTCCAACAAGCTGACGGTGGCCGATCCGCGCGAGCTGCACGAGCCGATCCGTGACGCGATCCGCACCGCCACGCGCCGGCGGATGATCGCCGACGTCGAGATCGGCGCGTTTCTGTCGGGCGGGATCGACTCCTCCGCGGTGGTCGCCGCGATGTCGGAGGCCAGCAGCGAGCCGGTGAGGACGTTTTCGATCGGCTTCGAGCACGAGGACTTCGACGAGCTCCCCCACGCCCGGCGGATCGCTCAGCTGTTCGGGACCGAGCACGAGGAGTTCGTCGTTCGATCGGATGCGATCGGGACGGTGCCGCGAATCGTCCGCCAGTTCGGCGAACCGTTCGCCGACGCCTCGGCGATCCCCAGCTTCCAGCTGGCCGAGCTGACCCGCAGGCACGTCACCGTCGCGCTCAACGGCGACGGTGGCGACGAGGCGTTCGGCGGCTACACGAGGTACGTCGCCAACCGCCTGGCGGGCCGCCTCGACCGGCTGCCGGCGGCCGTCAAGCGCGCCGCCGCCGCGACCGGCGATCGCCTCGGCGGCGGCGATCCGAGCAGCGCGAGCAACAAGGCGGGCCGGCTCCTGCGCGGCCTCGCGACCAACCCACCCGACCGCTACGGCCGCTATGTCGCCTGGTTTGACGAACCACGGCGTTCGGCGCTCTACAGCGATGCGTTCGCCGCGTCGTGCCGCCGCGGTGGCGGCGACATGCTGCGCGTGGCGTGGACGCGCACGAGTGGCACCGACGTCGTCGACAAGATGCTCGAAATCGACACCATGACCTATCTGCCGGGCGATCTGATCACGAAGATCGACATCGCGACGATGGCGCACGCGCTCGAGGCGCGCTCGCCGCTGCTCGACCACGAGTTGCTCGAGTTCGCGGCCTCGATTCCGGCCGGCTTCAAGGTGCGCGGTCTCCAGAAGAAATGGATCTTGCGCCAGGCGCTTCGCGGCTGGCTGCCCGATGAGATCCTCGACCGCCCCAAGCAGGGCTTCTCGGTCCCCGTCAGCGCCTGGTTCCGGCACGAGCTCGCCGAGCTCGCCCGGAGCGTGCTGCTCGATCGCCGGTCGCTCGAGCGCGGGTACTTTCGGCGCGGCCAGGTCGAGACGATGCTTGCCCACCACCGGGCGGGGACCAGCGACGAGGGCAAGCGGCTCTGGTCGCTGTTCGTGCTCGAGCTCTGGCACCGCGAGTTCGTCGACCTCGAGCCGGCTCCCGAGCGGCTGCTGGCGGTCGCGTGAGCGCCACGGCGCACCGCCTGCTCGTCGTCTCGCCGGTTCGCAACGAGGCGGCCCACATCGACCGGGTCGTGCGTGCGATGGCGGCGCAGCGCCAACCGCCCACGAGGTGGATCGTGATCGACGACCGCTCCACCGACCGCACGCTCCAGGTCCTGCGGCGCCTCGAGGCCGAGGTGCCGTTCATGGAGGTGCACGAGGCCCACGCGGAGACCGCTCCGACGTTCACCCGTGACCGGCTCGCGCGGGCAGCCGCGCCTCGCAACTTCAACCGCGGGCTGGCACAAGCCGACTGGCGCGAGTACGACTACGTGATGAAGCTCGACGGCGACATCGAGCTGGCGCCCGGTTACCTGCAGACCGTGATCGAGCGGATGCAGGCCGATGCCTCGATCGGGATCGCCGGCGGCTATCTCGACGAGCCCCAGCCGGACGGCGGGCTTGCGCGGATCCCGATCCCGTCACATCACGTCCACGGCGCGCTCAAGCTCTACACGCGCGACTGCTTCGCCTCGATCGGCGGCATGCAGGAGCGGCTGGCGTGGGACACGATCGACGAGACCTACGCCCGCATGCACGGCTACCGAACCGTGAGCTTCCGGGACCTGGTCTCCGTCCACCATCGCCCCTGGGGCACGGCGGACGGCGCGATCCGGGGCCGCACCCGGCTGGGGCAGTGCGCCTACATCACGCACTATCCGCCGCTGTGGGTGCTCTTGAGGTCACTGAAGCTGTCGCTGCAGCGGCCCCGCGGCGTCCTCGGCGCCGCTTACCTCTACGGGTACACGCGGGCGTTCGTGACCAGGACCGAGCGGGTCGACGACCGCCGCTACCGGCGGTTCGCTCGCGGCGAGCTGCACCGGCGCATGGCGCGCGCGGCGATCCCGCCGCCGCTGCGCGTGGCCGGCGAGTGACCCGCACCGCCGCGCGCGGCACCCACTCCCCGCGCCGCGACCCGCGCGCTGCGTCAGGCCGGCCGCCGGCTGGCGACCCAACCGGCGAGCACGCCCGTGTCGACCAGGACCCAACCTGCGAGCTCGGCGCTGTGCTTGGTCATGCCCTTGATCTCGTAAGGCCAGGTCCCGTAGCCGTACCCCAGATGGTCGATGATCTTGGGGCCGACGATGTGGACCACGAACGAGAACGCGAGCACGAACAGTCCGACCCGAAGCACGGTCCGCGCGGCGGGGTAGTCGGCCGCCGTCAGCCACCAGAACAGGACGAACGCGGCCGTGACCGGAAGCGCGTAGGCGAGGGGCTGGTCCGAAAGCAGCGCTCTGACCAGCAGCAGCACCGCGATCAGCGCTCCGAGCACCAACCACCCCGCACGCCGCGACGGCGAGAGGCATCGCGCGCCGATCACGAGCACGGTGCCCGCCTGGGCCAGCAGGCTGATAACGCCGAAGACGCTGCGATGGGTGTCGGAATCGAGCGCCCGGATTCGCAGGTCGTACACCGCGAAGTCGAGGCACTGGGTCACGATCAGAGCGACCAGTGCCGCCACCGCGAACGACACGCCGAACACGATCACGCGGTCGGCCGGTGAGCGGCGCGCGACGGCCGCGAGCGAGGATGCCGGATGGCGCGGCGCCCGCATCGGCGGCGCCTGGACCCAGCGATGCTCTCGCTCCAGGCTCACGTACAAGCAACGCCGGGGTGCGGACGTTACTCACGCGAGATGCCTTCGATGACCGGTGCCCAACGCGGCCAGCCCCGAAGGATCAGCTTCTTCGGCCATTTCGGATCCGACAACTCGGGGAACGAGAGCACCTTGCTGGCGATCGCCTCCCGGGTGCGCTCCGTGTGGCCGGACGCGGACCTGCGCTGCATCTGCATACATTCCGAGAGGCTCGTCACGACCGACGCGATGAAACCGATCCCGGTCACCACCCGCGAGGGACGGATCTGGGATCGCGAGCTCCCGCTCCCCCGCCGCCTCTCCCGCGCGCTCGCCGGCATCGCGGCCGAGGCGGCGCAGTACCGCCGCGCGTTCGGCGAGCTGAAGGGAACGGACATGCTGATCGTGCCCGGGACCGGGCTCGTGACCGACGCGTTCGGCCTGGCGAACTGGGGGCCGTACAGCCAGTTCAAATGGGTGCTGATGGCAAAGCTCCGTCGTACCCGGGTGCTGTACGTCAGCGTCGGCGCCGGCCCGGTGGACACCGTCGCGGGCCGGCGACTGGTCAGGGCGGCGCTGTCGCTCGCGGACTACAGGTCGTACCGCGACGAAGCGAGCAGGGAGTGCATGCGATCGATCGGCGTGCGGGTCGACGACGATCGCGTGTTTCCAGACCTGGTGTTCGGCCTCCCCGTGGCGCTACCTGCGCGCGAGCATGCTCGAGCCGCCCAGTCGAGACCCGTCGTCGGCCTCGGGCTGATGGTGTTTCCGGGCCGCTACAGCGCCGCCGATCCGCATCCCCGGACCTACCGCACCTACCTCGATTCGCTCGCGGCGTTCGCCGAGTGGCTCCTGACCCGCGGCTACGACATCCGATTGCTGCTCGGCGACAACGACACCGAGGTCCTCGAGGACTTCACAGCGGCCGTGCGCGCGCGCGCTGGAGGCTACGACCAGGAGCGCATCCGTGGACGGCCCCTGACTTCGGTCGACGACCTGCTCACTGAGCTCGCCGCGACCGACTTCGTCGTCGCCACTCGCTTTCACAACGTGCTGCTGGCGACGATGCTCGACAAGCCGGTGATCGCGATCTCGTTTCATCACAAGTGCGAGTCACTGATGCGTGAGATGCATCTCTCCGACTACTGCCACGACATCGATCAGATGGATGCCGACCGGCTGATCGACCAGTTCCAGGCGCTCGAGCGCAACCGGGACGCCGTCACGGAAACGATCGGCCAACAGGTGACCGCTGCCCGCGCCGCGCTCGACGAGCAGTACGAGCTCCTGTTCGGAGCGGCCGCGTCGTCGAGCACCAAGACGAGCCGTGACCCAGGCGTGCGCGACCGCCTCCAGTCCTCGATCCTCGACGTCAACGAGCGAATCTGGAACCGTCTGCCGGCGGGCGTTCGCGATCGGCCGTCAGGACGAGCGTACGGCGCACGACTGCACGCAGCGGTCTGCCGGCGAGCGGACCGGCAGATGTACCTGGGCACACACTTTCACCGCAACCGACCGTCGTTGGAGCTGATTCGACGCGTCGCCCAGCGCTCCGCCGACTCCCCATTTCGGATCGCCGTGCTCGGCTGCAGCATCGGTGTCGAGGTGTATTCGATCCTGTGGACGCTGCGCACGAATCACCCCGACCTTGACTGCACCGTCCACGCGATCGACATCGCGCCTGAGGCGATCCGGGTCGCTGAGCGGGGCGTGTACAGTGACGCTGCCTCAGCGATGGTTCACTGGTCGATCTTCCAGGATCTGACTGACGCGGAACGTACCGGCATGTTCGATTGGGACGGTGACCAGGCGACGATCGCGCCGTGGCTGCGCGAAGACATCACTTGGGGGGTCGGCGACGCGTCGGATCCTGAGCTGCCGGCCCGCCTCGGACCGCACGAGCTCGTGGTCGCCAACAACTTCCTGTGTCACATGCCGCCGGCGGACGCACGCGCCTGCATGGGCAACATGAGCGATCTGGTCGCCGACGGCGGCCATCTGCTCGTGACCGGGGTCGATCTCGACGTTCGGACAGAGATCGCACTCGAGCGCGGCTGGGAGCCGATCGCCGAGCTCCGCGACGAGATCCACGACGGGGACCCGTTCGTACGCGCGGACTGGCCCTGGCGGTGGTGGGGGCTCGAGCCGCTCGACCGCCGCCGGCCCGACTGGGAGACGCGATACGCAGCCGCGTTCCGGGTCACGGCGCCCGGACGATCGCGCCCGATTTCGGCGGCCGTGGCCGCTCGCTGACGGTGCCCGCGTGAGTTCGACGGTCGGCCAGACGTTTTTGGGCAGTACGCCTCACCGCGAAGACGGCCAATGAATGGAGCGATGCGCGAGATGTCCACGACAGCCACGGCGAACAGCGACCTGGAGATCGTCGAGCGACTGCTGACCGAACGCCCGTCGTTCCACCTCGGCGGAAACGCC
This sequence comes from Solirubrobacteraceae bacterium, assembly GCA_036273655.1. Classification (GTDB taxonomy): domain Bacteria; phylum Actinomycetota; class Thermoleophilia; order Solirubrobacterales; family Solirubrobacteraceae; genus Palsa-465. The sequence goes on from DASUHF010000074.1 coordinate 9,818, forward strand.
CATTGGGCGTCGCTGCCCGGGACGCTGTGCGCAATCCGCGACTCGGTCAGCCCCGGCGATGTCACCATCGAGACCGGCGTCGGAGCATCCACGGTCGTGTTCGCCGCCGGCGGCGCCAGGCATACGGCGATCAGCCCCGACCCGCAGGAGCACGAGCTCGTCCGCGACTATTGCCGCCGGATCGGGATAGACGACGACCGAATCACGTTCATCGCCGGATCGTCGGAGGACGTGCTGCCCTCGCTGCTCACCCGCAACCGCACGCTCGACGCCGCGTTCATCGACGGAGCGCATTCGTTCCCGTTCCCCGAGGTCGACTGGTGCTACATCACCAGGTCGCTGAAGCCTGGCGGAAGGCTGGTGATGGACGACATCACGATCCCAACCGTGAAGCCGGTGTTCGATCACATGTCACTCGAGCCGAACTGGCGCCTGGACCGCGTGCTCGACGAGCGCGGAGCAGCGTTCACGCTCCTGCAGCCCCCGCGTCCGGATGACTACTGGCAGGACCAGCGCATGAACGCGCACTATCCGGACTTCGGCTTCGCCGCGCCGGCACAGCGCATCCGGCTTGCGGGCGCCTACCGGGTCCAGGTACTCAGTCGAGGCGTCGCTCGCCGAAGCCCGACGCTGGCTCGCGCCTACAAGCAGGTCAGGGCGAGCCGGACGGCACGGACGGCGCGGTAGCGCCGCCTGACGACCGGCCCGCCATCGTCGCGCGCAGCATCGAGCGCGCGCGCCTCCCCCCGAGCTCCGCAACGATCAGGCGCCACAGCGCCGGGCGGGACAGGATCGGTGGGCAGCCGCCGACGACGTCTGCCAGCCGCGTCGCGACCTCGCGAGGAGCGAGCCCCTCGTTGGCCTCCTCGACGAGTAGTTGCAGGCGCGCCCGAGCGCGGAGCGACCGTGCCCGGCGCCCCGCGATCGGCGCGTCTCGCAGGAAGCTCATCCGCCGCTCGTAGCGCATCCGCGCGTGCAGCAGGACGAGCTCCAGCTCGTCCGAGCCCGCCCCGTCTCCGGTGCCGACGCAGTTGCTGGCCGACTCGGCGTGGGTGCGAAATCCCGCGAGTGGCCGCGCCACGTAGCCGAAGCCCCAGTGCAGCGCGATCCGCATCCACAGCTCCATGTCGCAGAAGTGCCCGTCCTGCTCGCGCAGGCCGCCAGCGTCCATGATCGCGCGCGTGCGATACATCACCGACGGGAAGCACATCGGCCAGCTCGACACCATCAGCCGCTCGAGCGCGCGACGCCGGGGCTCCATCACGCTCGCCGAGCGAGCCACGAGCGGGCGCATACTACGGTGCACGCTGGAGTCCTCGTCGATCAGATCGAACGCGGTGTGTGCCAGCCCGAGCGTGCCGGATCGCTGCAACAGCTCCACACACGCGCCGAGGTGGCTCGGGTAGAGGAGGTCGTCGTCGGGAAGCAGCACCAGGAAGTCGGTGTCGGCGAGGCCGATCAGGCGGTTCAGGTTCGCGATCGCGCCGACGTTGCGTTCGGACCGGACGTATTCGATCCGCCTGTCATCGAACGAGCGCACGACGTCGGGTGTGGCGTCGGTTGACGCGTTGTCGCTGATGATGAGCCGAAAGCCGGTGAACGTCTGCGCGAGGACGCTCTCCATCGCCTGCGCCAGCATCGGCGCGCGATTGAACGTCGGAATGCCGACCGTGACGGTCACGGCGGCCATCGAGAACCAGCTCCCTACCCTGCGAGACGAGCTCGCGCCCGCGCGATCCGGGGTCGCAGCTTGAGCTTGCCGCGCACGCGTCCATGGACGGCGTGCTGGGTGGCGGCACGCCAGCGGTCGACTGGCGCCAGGCGGCGATTGGTCAACCGCAGCGGGAGCCGGCGAGGATCGATCGGAAGGCACGCGTCGGGATCGTTCATCAGGATCGTGAACACACGCGAGTAGAGGTTCGGCTCCAACGAGGCGAGCCACGGCTTGCGGTAGGTGTGGTGCAGCACGAACGGCGCTGCGCCGTCGGCATACGTGCACAGCCCCGGCTCGCCGGCGGTGAGCTCGATGCCGGTGAACGGCGGGAACGGAGCGAGCCGGCGCTCGAGCCGCGTCGTGCGGTCGTCGAAGTGGGTGCACAGGAGCGCGTTCAGCAGATCCTGGTCTGCGAAGTAGAGCGGGTGCGACGGGGAACCGCCGGCCTTGAACGTCGATGACACATCGACGCTCTGCTGCATCTGCAGGAATATCGGCAGGAGCTCGTCTGCGGTCTGCCACGAGAACGCGAACAGCCCGCTGTTGACGTACGGGCGCCGCGGCACCTGCCCGAGCCCGAGCGACGACCACTCCGTGAAGTGCCGGTCGGGATTGCCGTAGTCCTCGAAGACCACCACCCGGCCGGTCTGCGCGTGACGGGCGATCGGGTCCAGCGCCCGCGTGACGAGGATGTCAGCGTCGATGAACACCATGACCTTCGCCGGATTGGCATAGGGCCCTCTGGCCTTCTGCAAGAGCGGATGGAGGCCGGGCTCGCTGTCGACGACGGTCGCACGAGTGGACAGGAGCTCACGCTGCTCCTCCGTCAGCCCGCAGTCGACCACGACGAGGGCTCCGTCCTCGCCGACACGCCGGAGCGAGTTCAGCAGCGCGACCGTCCCGAGGAAGTAGGGCGCGTTCGCCACCGTGTAATAGGCACGGTCGAGCTTCGGCGCCGTCGCCCCGTCCGATCGTTGCGAGACCGTCACGTCCTACCAACGATGCGCCGTGATCCTTCTTGCGGCTCCGGCGAGCCGAAAGCCCCCTGCGCAAACGCTCGTTTCTGTAGCAGTGCAAAGCAACGGAGCGAGCGGCGGCGGTGCCTGGGACGAGATGATCGTTCTCTGCGCGGGCATGCGTTGGGACGACGTCAAGCTGGCGGATCGCCATATGGCCGAGCACCTGCTCGCGCACGGCCCGGTCCTCTACGTAGACCCGCCCGTCTCCCACCTGACGCAACTCAACCGTCCGGACGTCGCCGCATCGATCCGCGGCCCGCGCCTGCGCGTCCTCGGTCCGGGGCTCGCGCGCCTGAGCCCGGTCGTGCCGCCGAAGCCGACCCATCCGGCGGTCGTCGAGATCGCCACGCGGATCGCCCGGCGGCAGCTGCGCGACGCGGTCCGGGCGTTGGGAGGATCGGTCCGCGCGGTGGTGTCGACGTGGCTGTTCATCGACGCCTACGGCGTCTGCGGCGAGCGCCGCCGCGTGTACTGGTGGACCGACGACCCGGTCGGCGCGGCCGCGCTGTGGGGTCACACCGAGGAACGAATGGCAGCAGCCGACGAGCGGCTGGCGCGCGCGTCAGACCTGATCGTCGCCGTCAACGAGGGCGCGACCGAGCGACTGCGGGCGCGCGGGCTGCCCGCCGAGTACCTGCCCAACGGCTGCGACGCCGCGATGTTCGCCGGCGTCGACGACGTCGACGCGGCGTCCGACGTCGCGCTCGACGGTCCGGTCGCCGCGTTCGTCGGTCACCTCAACGGCCGTACGGACCTGGCGCTGCTCGAGGGCGTCGCCGATGCGGGACTCGGCCTGCTGTTGATCGGCCCCAAGGATCCGGCCTTCGAACCCGATCGGTTCGCGCGGCTGATCGCGCGCGCGAACGTCTCGTATCTCGGGCCGAGGGGGTTCGAGGAGCTCCCGGCCTACCTGAAGGTGACGGATGTGGGTCTCGTTCCCTATGGCAACACCGAGTTCAACCGCTGGAGCTTCCCGATGAAGACGCTCGAGTACCTGGCTGCCGGTCGGCCGGTAGTCGCGACGTCGTTGCCGGCGACTCGCTCGCTGGACACCGAGTTGGTGACCCTCGCCGACACGCCCGATGAGTTCGCCGCGTCGGTCACGCGGCAGGCGCCACTGGCGCGCGAGCCGCGGCTGGTGGCCGCCCGTCGCGCGTTCGCGGCCGGCCACAGCTGGGCGGATCGAGCAGAGCGGCTCGTGCGCCTGCTCGAACGGCCGAGCTGATCGCCCGCAAGATCTCGCCGCGTGCCGACGTTGCGTGCATAAGGGGCGTCGAGCTTGCTCGAGTTCAAGGCCGCGGCGTCCGCCAGCGCATGCATCGGCTCAGATCACTCAGACCGAAGAGATTCGGCAACCGGCGACTGTGGATCGTCGCCGGGCTGCCCGTTGCCGGACTGGCGGCGCTCACCACGCTCGTGTCGATCTCGCTGATGCCCCCGTCGGTGCACAGCAAGTCGATCGCGTACTCGATCGCCAGCTCGCAGCTCTACGTGAGCGCGCCGGCGAGCCCTAAGGTGGCACCCGCGCTCACCTATCTGTTCGGGCCGTGGGCGGAGGTACTCGCGGAGGAGATGACCAGCCCCGAGGTGAAGGGGCTGATCGCGCGGACGGCCGGAATCCCCGCGAGCCAGCTCGCGATCGACGGAGCCGTCTCCCCCGACCTCCAGCGGACCCAGCAGGAGCCGACCGGAGAGAAGCGATCATCACAGCTGGTCGTCGAAGGCAGCCCCTACCGGATCGAGCTGAACACCGATCCGGACCTTGCGGCGATTGGGATCTCCGGGGAGGCGCCCACGCCGGCAGGGGCGTTCAAGCTGGTCCACGCGACGGAGGTTGCGCTCGAGTCGTATCTGACCCGTGCCGAGGACGCGAACCAAGTGCCGCCCAAGGCACGACTGACCATCGCTCACCTGGCACCGATCGTCAGCGCCGGCGGCGCCGGCGGCCACACGATGACGGCGCTCGTGTTCGTGATCGTGTTCGTCCTCTGGACCGGGCTTGTGATGCTCGTCGACAAGCTGCGCCGGGAGCTGTCGACGATCGCCATCGCCCAAAAGCGCGGGATGGCACAAATCCGCATGCCATCCGCTCGTTCATCAGTCAGCAGGCACTTCTAGTCACCGGCGCACGACCCGCGACGAGATCGAGGATTTGCTCACATGGAACTGGCCCTAGCACTCAACCGGCTCTGGCATCGGCGCCTCTTGTTGGCGCTCGGCATCGTCGTGGCCGTGGCCGTCGGGATCCTCGGCACACACGCCCTGAAGAAGACGACCTACTCGGCCGCGAGCACGCAGATGGTCGTCGATGCGCCGAAGTCCGCGCTCGGCAACCTGAAGACGTCGCTGGTCCCGTTCACTGCCCGGGCGATCGTGTACTCGCGGCTCATGACCTCGCCGGCGGCGCTCGATTACATCGGCAAGGCGGCGGGCATCCCCGGCAACGAGATCTCCGCGGTGGGTCCGGCCGAGATCGGCGCCCCGACCGCGATGCACACGCCATCGGTCGAGGTCGACGGCAAGCTGGTTGCGCCGAAGGAGAAGTACGTCCTGCGCTTCGACCAGAACCCCGACCTGCCGACGGTCGACATCTACGCGGAGGCCCCGAGCACGACGCAGGCGATCGCGCTGGCCAACGGCGCGGTGACCGGATTCGCGAGCTACATCCGTCAGCTCGACTCCAACTCCTCGGTTCCGGCGGCCGAGCAGATCCAGATCCGTCAGCTCGGCGCCGCCGAGGGCGGCGTCGTCGCCGGCGGCAGCGCCGCCAAGCTCGGTGCGCTGCTCGGGTTGCTCGTGTTCGTGATCTGGTGCCTGGGGGTGCTGTGGGTGTCACGCGTGCGCGAGCAGATGCGCGAGCCGGAGCCGTCCGGACGCGAGGTCATCGACGATTTCGACGAGGACATGCGGTGGCTGCTGCGCGCCCGCGCGGCGGTCGACGTCGGCGCGAACGGCTCCAATGGGCACGGCGCCGACCCGAACGGTGGCAATGGCGCCCGCGTGATCCTCCCAAACGGGATCGACGGTGACGGCGACGAGGAGCCCGCCGATCGACCCGGCAGTCCCCCCGCCACCGATCGCTGAGCGACTCGATGAGCGCGACTGCGGTCTCCGCGGCGCCGGACACGCCCCGCGGCTCCGCGGCCAGCGGTCCCAAGCGGCGCAGACCAGCCTGGACCGACGACTGGCCGCACACCACTCGGCTGATGCCGTGGATGATCGCCGTGTTCATGGCGACGGTGTTCCTGATCCCGATCGACGGCACCGAGTTCGACGTCAAGCTGCCGGTCGACTCGCTGCCCGACCGGTTCCTGCTGGTCGGCATGGCCCTGGTGCTCCTGATCCAGTCGCTGGTCACCCCGAAGGTGAGGCGGCCGGTGGTGCGGATGAACGGCGCCACCGGCGCGGTGCTGCTGTTTGCGGCGGTGGGACTGGCCAGCGTGCTGCCGAACGTCAGCCGGATCTTCCAGCTCGGCGAGCTGTCGCTCGTCGAGAAGCAGCTCAGCCAACTGATCGGCTACGTCGGGTTCTTCCTGATCGTCGCGACGCAGGTCCGGCGCAGCGAGATCCGCGCGTACGGACGGTTCGTTCTGATCCTGGCCGTGCTCACCTCGCTTGGCGTGCTGTACGAGTCTCGAACCGGCTACAACGTCTTCTACGACTGGACCCGGTCGGTGCTGGGGCCGATCGCGCACGTCATCCAGGCGCCGACCAACATCCACCCGTCGGTCGACGAGGGCCGCAAGATCGTCGTCGGCCCGACGCAGCACGGCCTCGCGCTCGCCAGCATGCTGACGGTGGCGATGCCGTTCGCGGTTATTCGCCTGTTCGAGGTCAAGCGCTGGACGGCACGCGCCGCTTATCTGGTGGCGGTGGGTCTGATCTTCGCCGCGTCGCTGTCGACCGCACGCAAGACCGCGATCATCGCGCCGATCGGAGCAATCGCGGTGCTCGCGTTCTACTACCGCCGGATGCTCAAGTGGCTTCCGGTCGCGATCATCGTGCTTCTACCGGTGATTCACGTCGCATCGCCGGGAGCGCTCGGCACGTTCAGCATCCTGCAGACCGGCGGCAGCTCGATATCGACCCAGGGGCGCGAGAGCGACTACGCCGCCGTGAAGCCGGACATCCTCGCCAACCCGATCCTCGGACGTGGCTACGGGAGCCTCGATCCTGACAATCCCCGCTGGTACCGAGTGCTCGACAACGAGTACCTCGGCGTGCTGTTCGTCGCCGGCTTCCTCGGCGCCGCCGCGTATCTGGCGATGGTGCTCGCGCCGATGTTCACCGCCCACCGCGTGATCAGACGCGACCCGAGGCGCGCGCCGCCGATCGTCGCCGCAGCCGCCGGCTGCGCTGCCTACGCGATCGTGTCCGCCACGTTCGATGCGATGTCGTTCCCGCAGGCGCCCTACTCCTTCTTATTCTCGGCAGGATTGATCGCGGCCGCGGCGTCGCGACAGATCGCCGACCGCACCGTGGCGATTCCGCCGCTCTCGGACGACGACGTGCTGGTCTCGCACCCCCGCCGCAGACCCGACATCGGTCGCGTCGTCACCGGCATCCGCGAGCAGTTGGTGCCTGGCCCGCTCGCGCTGGCCGTGGTCGCGCGTGACCAGCTGGTCGCCGGCGCCCGCGCACTCGTGGCCGGGCTTCGTGCGCTCGCGACCGTCTCGCTCACGCTCGCGGCGATCGTCGGCGACCGGCTGCTCGCGGGCGTCCGTGCGGTGGCGATCGGCACCGTCGCGCTGGCCACGTGGCTCCGTCGTCGAGCGGTTATGGCCGTTCGCGCGCTGGTTGCCGGCGCGCGAGCCGTGGCCGCCGGGGTGCGCACGGGGGTCACGACCGTCCGGAACGGCCTGCTCGCGGGCCTCCGCGCAGTCGCGCTGGCGGTCGTCGCCGTGGCGGTCGGCACCCGCGACGTTGTCGTCGGGGGTGCGGCCCGCGCAGCCGCGGGTGCGCACGCCGTCACGAACGCCACGCGCCGGACGGCCAAGCGCACTCGCGGCATCGCCACGAGCAGCCGCGGTCGCGCCGCGGCAGGGCTTCGCCGACGTCCGCACGGGCCGCATAGGCCCGAGCCGGCGGCGGCTGAGGTCGACCGGCCCGACCTCAGCGTCATCGTCGTCACCCACAACGGACGGGAGATGGCGCTGGCGACGCTCCAGTCGGCCATGCACGCCGCGACCGGACTCGACGTGGAGTGGATCGTCGTCGACAGCGGCTCGGAGGACGGCACTCCGGACGCGGTCCGCCAAGCGCATCCCGATGTCGTGGTGATAGAAGCCGACAACCGCGGATGCGCAGCCGGCAACAACGTGGGACTGGGGGTCGCGCGCGGCCGCTACGTGCTGCTGCTCAACCCCGACGTCGAGATCGCCCAAGGGACCCTGAAGGGGCTGGTCGTGGCGATGGACGAGCGCCCGAAGGTGGCGGTCGCCAGCGTCGTCCAACGAGGGACCGATGGCGAGCTGCAGCCCTCGATCCGGCGCTTCCCGTCGGTGCGACGCGACCTCGGCGAGGCGCTGGGCGCGTACCGGTGGCCACTGATGCGCACCTGGCAGGAGCTCGAGACGCGACCCAAGGTGTATTCGCGCGAGACCAGCGCCGACTGGCTGGTCGGCGCGTTCCTGATCGTCCGGACCGAGGCGATCGCGCAGGTCGGCCCGATGGACGAGGACTTCTTCCTGTACTCGGAGGAGGTCGACTGGTGCTACCGGTTCACACAGCAGGGATGGGGCGTTCACCACCTCCCGGTGATGACGATCGTCCACCATGCGGGCCGGCGCGACCGTGGCGATCTGATGGCGCAGCTGGCGCATTCACGGCGGCTGTTTGCGGCCAAGCACTACGGCGCCGGTCGCTGCACGGCGATCAGGACGGCGCTGGCGCTCGGCCACGTGATCAGGATCCTGGTGCTCTCGCCGCGATCCCATGACCCGGAGGTCTCCGCGCGGATCAGAGCCGAGCGGCGCGCGCTGGCTGTTCAACTCGGGCTCGCCGGCCCTCCGGCGCTCGGTGCCGGGCATGCCGACGACCCACCCGAGCCGACGGTGCTGGTGGATGCGGTCCACGTGTTCGGGGTCGAGGCGCTGAAGCCGGGCGACCGCGACATCGAGCTGCGAATCGCCGACGTGGGCATCGACGTCCGCAGACGATCGACCGGCGAGACGATCGGCCGTATGCACTGGAGCGAGGTCCGGACCGTCGCCGTGCAACGGCCGCGGCCCGCGGCGCCCGGTCGGCAGCCGACCCTGTTCGTCGCCGGGGACGACCGGGGCGGGATGACATTCGAGTTGCTCGGGGTGTCCGAGGACGAGATCACCGACCAGCTCGAGCCGTTGATCGCCCGCAACTTCGCGGGCTACCCAGACTCGAACGCAGACTGACCGAGCGGTCGGATGACCGGGGTGAGTACAAGTTCCCCGCCAGCGGCCTCGTTGTTCGGGTGACCATCAGGACCCCGAGGCGTGTGATGTCCGCATTGAGAAATACGCACAAGCTTCGGTCGCTGATTCCGCAACAGACCCGGGAGTGGCTGTACGACTGGCATCCCAACCGCGCGCGCCGGTGGCGCCGGTATCCCGGGGTCGAGAAGGTCGGGGCGACCGGATCCGCCGTGCTCACGTTCGACGACGGTCCGGACGCTGACGCGACGCCCGCCGTGCTCGAGGCGCTGCACGCGGCGGAGCTGCGTGCCACGTTCTTTCTCGTCGGGGAACAGCTGACCGTGCATCCCGAGATCGCCGACGACATCCTCCGCTGCGGCCACGAGATCGGATTGCACGGCTTCGCGCACGAGCGCCACGACCGGATCGAGGGCCGGCGCAGCTACGAGGACGTCGCCCGCGGCTTTGAGGCGATCGAGCAGCTGACCGGTGGGCCGCCTCGCTGGTATCGCCCCCCGTTTGGGAAGATGTCCGACGCCTCGCTGTCGGCCTGCTCGGACCTCGGTCTGACGCCCGTTTACTGGTCCGCCTGGGGCCACGACTGGGAGGATGTGGGTCCCGAACGGATCACCGAGCTGGCATCCGATCAGCTCGGCGACGGCGGGATCCTGCTGCTGCACGACTCGTCGCGGTATGGCCGGCGGCCGAGCGCGGTTCCGACCGCGCAGGCGATCGCGCCGATCGCCGCATGGGCCGATGGCGCGCAGCTCAGGCTCACGTCGCTTGGGGAGGCGTCGGCGCCATGAGCGCGCCGGAACGGGTCCTGCTCGTCGCCTCGCCCGGCGGACACCTGCTGCAGATGCTGGCGCTCGAGCCTTCCTGGGGCGAGCTTCGGCGCAGGTGGGTGACGCTGCGCCGGCCTGACGCGGTCGACTTGCTCGCCGACGAGGAGGTCGTCTTTGCCAACGGCCCGACCGAACGCAACATCCCCAACCTGCTGCGCAACCTGTGGCTGGCGTGGCGCACGATTCAGCGGTACCGCCCGAATGTGATCCTCTCCACGGGAGCCGCGCTCGCAGTGCCGTTTTTCATCGTCGGCCGGCTGCACGGTGTCCGCCTGGTCTACGTCGAGAGCCTGACTCGCGTCAACAAGCTCGCCCTCAGCGGCCGGCTGGTGTATCCGCTCGCCGACAGCTTCTTCGTCCAGTGGCGGATGCCCAAGCCGCCACGGCGGGCGATCTACGCGGGGAGCGTCGCGTGATCTTCGCGACGTGCGGCTCCAGCCATCTTCCGTTCGAGCGGTTCATGCGCGCGCTGGCCGCCGTGCCGGCCGACGAGCTCATCGTCCAGCATGGCCCCGCGACGCCACCTCCGGCGGCCCGCACGATCCCGTTCCTGCCCTTCGCGGAGATGCTCGAGCTGATCGAGGAGGCGGACCTCGTCGTCAGCCACGCGGGCGTCGGCAGCATCATCTGCGCCGTCCGCTCGGGGCACACGCCGATCGTGTTCCCGCGCCTCCAACGCCACGGCGAGACTGTCGACGATCATCAGGTCGAGCTCGCCCGCGCGCTCGAGCAGCACGGCACCGTTCGCGTCGCAACCGACCCCGGCCAGCTGATGCCGGCGATCCGCGCGCTACCGGCACGCGGCGTGTCCGGCCCGTCGGACGCCGTCCGGCTCAACGCGGCGGTGCGCGCGGCGATCTACGGCGAGCCGGTGCCGGCGGGCTGAGCATCGCCGTGCCGACGCCGGCCAGGACATCACGCACGCTGTTCGCCGCCCTCGGGGTGCTCGCGCTCGGCGTCGCCATCGCCGTGATCGTCCTCACACAGTCCGGCTCGGGCCAGGCCGCCCCGACAAGCGAGGCGCCGCCCTCGATCACGGGCTCCGTCGGCGCCGGCAAGCCGCTGCGCGCGCAGGTCGGAAGCTGGCATCACGGCCCGACCGCATACGCGTACCAATGGCAGACGTGTCCCGGGACCGGCGGCGCCTGCGTCGACATCCGTGGGGCGACCAGCGCCACGTACACCCCGGCGTTGACCGATCAGCCCCACACCTTTCGCGTCCGCGTGACCGCGCGCAACCCCGCGGGCCGGGCATCGGCATGGTCAGCGCGCACCGGGATACTCGAGGCCGCGCAAGCCGGCGCTCCGGGACCAGCCGTGTCCTGTACGACGACGCTCCAGGCAGGCGCTGACTTGCAAGATGCCCTATCGCACGCCGACCCGGGTCAGGTGATCTGCCTCGACGCCGGCGATTGGGGCCACGTAACGCTCAGCCAACTCGCCCCCACGAGCAATGTGACCCTCGCGGCGGCGCCCGATCAGGACGTGCATCTGGGCAGCCTGACGATCGAGGGGCAGAGCGGGTCGCCGAGCCCGACCGACAACCTCACCGTCCGTGGCTTCTGGATCGACCACGGGGTTGCGGACCTGACCGACACGACCGGTGGGCTCGTGTTCGAGCACAACACGATCACCCGCATCCGGCAGGGATACGGCTTCTACTTCAACTCCGACGGCAACGGCGGCTCGCATGCGCAGGCCGGGGTGGTCATGCGCGACAACCGGATCAGCGACGTCGGCGAATGCCTGGCGATCGCCGGCACCGCTCGCGACGTCACGTTCACCCACAACGTCTGCGGCCCAGGTCTCGGGTACGGGGACACCGCGTCGACCCAGCCCAGCCACTACATCGAGGTCGGCCGGATCGACGGTCTCTCCGTCACCGCCAATGCGTTCCTGGGGCCGGCTGATCCCAACGCCGACGCCGCCGACCTGCACCTGAACGTCCTGCATCTGTTCGGCGGAGCCACCAACGTCGACGTCTCGGGCAATCTGATGTGGCGAACGCAGGCCCGCGGTCAGGCGATCCTGATCCAGGAAGGCCACTTCGACCACGTCAGGATCGACGACAACCTCGACGTCGAGGATCCGGCCTGCACCGAGCACTCGGGCTGCGCCAACTACATGGCCGAGGTGAGCAACGCGCACGGGCTCTCGTTCGTCGGCAACACGGTCGTCGGCGCTGCCTATGGGGTGCTCCTGACCGCCTCGGGCGAGAGCGGCGACTACCCCACCGGCAGCAACTATGTGATCGCGCACAACGTAGTCGTCGGGGCCAGCGGCGCACCCGCGATCTCGTACGGCGAGTGCTCGAGCTCGTGCGTGTTTGACTACAACGTCACCGATGACGGGTCGGCGGCGCAGGAGCATGTCGCTCACAGCGTCACCGACTGGACCCCGATTTGGCGACCCGGCAGCACGTTCGAGGCGGTCGGCCTCCCGTTCCCCGCCGGATACTCGGGGACGCTGCCGGCCCGCTGACCGCCCGCGTCGCCGGCATCCGGCGCGCACGCCGCCCGATGACCATCCTCCGAAGAGGAGCCATTGTTAGGGTGTCGCGGCGATGCGCGCTTGGCTGACCGGAGCCGCAGCCGTCGTCCTGCTGATTGCCTCGGTGCCTGCATGGGCGGCGACGGACGACTCGGGATCGTCGCGGACGACGCATGCCTCCGGTGCCGCCGGAGGGGTCGCCATGGCCCACCAGAAATGCAAGCATCGCCGCGGGTCACGGCATTGCGCCAACCACAAACGCGCGCACAAGCACAAGCGCGCGAGCAGCCGGCCGGGCGCACGCGTCCGCGTTGGCGCGCCCGGCCCCGCGGTCAACTGCACCGTCAAGCTGAGCGCCGGACGGAACATCCAGCACGCGCTCTCGCGAGCGCGGCCCGGCGCCGTCGTGTGCCTGAACGCCGGCGACTACGGGTCGGTCACGATTCACGGTATCTCGCCGTCCGCCAGGGTCACGCTGGCGCCGGTTCCCGGCGCGCGGGTCGTATTCAGAGACCTCACGGTCACGGGCGCCCCGAGTTCGAATCTCACCGTCCAGGGGTTCCACATCCCGGGCGGCGTCGACGATGAGACCGGCTCCCCGGGCGGGCTCGTGTTCCAGTACGACACGATCTCGCGCAACGCCCACGGCTACGGCTTCTACTTCGACGCGGGCGGCAACGGCGCCGGCGGGACGCAGACCGGGATCCAGATCCGTCACAACCGGATCGATCACGTAGGCGAGTGCCTGGCGGTCACGCGTGGTGCCGACAACGAGCACGCGTTCACCTTCTCCCACAACATCTGCGGTCCCGGGATCGGCTACCACGACACCGAGTCCACGCAGCCGGGCCACTACATCGAGATCGGCGGCATCGTCGGCGTGAAGGTCGACAACAACGCGTTCGTCGGACCGGCGGACCCCAATGCGGCGTCGGTGGGGCTACACCTCAACGTTTTCCACATCTTCAACGGCGCCCGCAACGTCGACTTCTCGAACAACATCATGTGGCACACCCAGACGATCGGACAGGCGCTGCTGTTCCAGGAAGGCCACTACGACAACGTCACGATCGACAACAACCTCGACGTCGAGGACCCCGCGTGCGACGCTCATCACAGCGATTGCCGGGGCTACTCGTTCTGGACCGCCGACGACCGCGGGCTGTCGTTCTCGCACAACACGGTGATCGACTCGTACTACGGCGTGCTCCTGACCGAGTCCCAGACCGGCGAGGACTATGGCCGGGGCACCGGTTACCAGGTGGTGGGCAACATCGTCGTCGGCACCGTCGAAGGCCCCGACATCTCGTTCGGCGAGTGCTCGGGCAGCTGTGTGTTCGACGACAACGTGACCGACGACCGGAGCGCTCGCAAGGCGCATGCGACCCATGCGATCACGCGCTGGAAGCCGCGTTGGACGTTAACCGGCTGGGCCCCCAAGTACCCGTACTCGCGGCCGCCGGGCGGCTACTACCGCCCGATCGGCCTGAGGTTCGCGGCCGGATACGCCGGCTCGATCGGCCCCTGAGCAGCGCCGGCCGCCCGAATCTCGCGTTCATTGCGTGACCGTGCGCGAGTACGGGCCGGTCGGCGCCGTTCCTTGGGCATGGGGGCACCAGGCGAAATCTCGCCCAAATCGGACTCGCCGCGATCGATGAAGCGGCTCGTGATCGTCGCCGACAATTCGTTGATCGTCCAGGCGATCCGGATCGGCTTTCGCCAGGGCGGGGAGTTCAACCTCGTCGGGCGCGCCGACGGACGCCGCGTGTCGGCCGAAGCGATCGTCGACGCTCGACCGGACGTGATCCTGTTCGACGACATGGACCGCTCGGAGCGATCGCTGGCGCTGATCCGCGAGATCACGGCCAAGGACGACGCGGTCGCGGTGATCGTGCTGAGCGTGCACCTGGATCCGGCGTGGATGCAGCGCCTGTTCGACGCCGGCGCGATCAGCGTGATCTCGAAGGCCACGCAGCCGATCGCGCTCGCGACGCTTGTGCGGGAGACGATCAACGGCCACATCTACCACCGGCTCGCGACCGTCACCGAGGCCGCCGAGCCCGCGCCGGAGATCGCTCCCGGCGAGGAGCTGCCGCTCACCGCCCGTGAGCTGGAGATCCTCAAGCTCGTCGCCGCCGGCTTCACGAACGGCGACATCGCGCGGCGACTGTGGGTCACCGAGCAGACGGTGAAGTTCCACCTGCGCAACGTGTACCGCAAGCTTCACGTCACCAACCGCACCCAGGCGACGCGGATCGCGTTCGTGCGCGGCGTGACCAGCATCGCGTCCGACGCGGCGCTCGCCGCCGCGCCTGCGCCCGCCTCCTGATCGGCTCCTGCCTCCTGATCGGCTCGTTCTGACCGGCTCGTTCTGACCGGCTCGTTTGCCGGTCGCTCCGCGGTGACGTGCTTGCGACCGCACCCGGCCGGCGATCACGCCGTCGACGAGCGATGGCGGATCACCTGCAACGGCGTCCGCAGCAGGAGGCGAAGGTCGAGACCGAACGACCAGTCCCTGACGTAAGCGACGTCGAGGTCGAGCGCCTCGAGATAGGTGGAGTTCGCCCGCGCCGTGACCTGCCACAGCCCGGTCAGTCCCTGCGGCATCAGGAAGCGCTGCAGGTGGTGGGGCGCAAAGTTCTCGGCCTCGTAGGGAATGCACGGACGCGGCCCGACGAGCGACATGTCGCCCCGCAGGACGTTGATCAGCTGCGGCAGCTCGTCCAGGCTGGTCTTGCGCAGCCAGCGGCCGACGTTGGTGACGGCCATCGGCTGCTCGAGCTTGTAGAGGCCGTTGTCCTCGGCCGCGGCCGCCGTCGACATCAACCGCCGCACGTACTCCCGGTGGGCGGCGGGATCCGTGTCGACCTTCATCGTCCGGAACTTGAGCGCCTCGAACTCCTCCATGCCGGTGCCCAACCGGGCCTGGCGAAACAGGACCGGGCCGGGCGAATCGCGCTTGATCCGCACCGCGATGTAGACCATCAGCGGCGAGGCGAGCAGCAACCCGACCGTTGCACCGACGATGTCGACCCCGCGCTTCAGGGCCCGGGACGTCCGCGAGCGCCGCGGCGGCGACAGCCCGATCAGCGGCAGGCCCTCGACCGCGTGCACGGACACCCGTGGGCCGATCAGCTCGAACAGCCACGGGACGAGGTCGATCTGAACCTTCATCGACTGGATCCGGCGCAGCAGCGCCAAGAGCTCGGAGGTGGGCTCGTTGGAGAAGGCGATCACGACCCGCTCGATGTCCAGCGTCTCGATGATCTCCGCGAGGCGCTCCTTGCCACCGAGGATCCCGAGGTGCTCGGGAAGGTCCGGGCGGCGAACGCGCGGAGAGCGGTCGACGAAGCCAACGACGTTGGCGCCGTACTCCGGGTGCTTGATCAGCTTGCGGGCGATCAGCTGCCCGATCTCGCCGGCGCCGACGATCACGGTGTTCTGCTGGTAGGCCCCGTTGCGCTTGCAGAACCGCCGCGCGACCGTGCGCGCGAGCGGCACGATGCAGATGGCGAGCAGCCAGAACGCCGCGAGGTTGAGCACAGCAGGCCCACTCCGTCCGATCAGCTGCGAGACGACCAGCAACAGCCACGCGCCGATTGTGACGATGTGGAAGACGCCGACGATGTCGTCGGTCGTGCAGTGGTCGGCGCGCTCCTCGTCGCGGCGATACAGGCCGTGAAGCTTGGCCACGAGCACCCAGCACGGCAGCGAGGCGACGAACAGGGCAAGCTCTCGAGGCGAGCCGCCGGAGCCCTTGTCCCCCCATCCCTCGGTCGCGATCAGGTAGGCGAGCGTCAGCCCGAACAGATCGGCCGCCACCAGGGCCCGTGGCACCAGCCGCCGCCGTCGCGCCCCGGAGCGGCGCGTGAGCAGGGTGCGCGTGTGGTCGTCGATCGCCTCGGTCAACTCGCCCGTGCAGGCGGGCGAGGTCTCGAGTCCGATCGCCTCGAGCGGGTCCTCGAATCGCTCGAATGCATCGATCGACGAGATCGTGGCCATGCGCCAACTATGCAGCTCGTATGAGCCGGCGTGAAGACTGGGGCCGCAAACCCGTTCTATGGGCGTGGACCGGTCCTGACCGTCTGGCCAGCGTTCGGCGACCGACACCCGTCAACGAGAGCGTCTCCCGTTGAACATGAGAGAAGCATGAGGGACGCAATCACCGGACCCGGGGCGAGCTGGGGAGACAGATGACACTGACGAACGAACCGTTGGAGGGGCCAGGTCAACCGATCGACGCCGCGCTCTCCACCGTGACTGCCGACCGCACGAACGCCGGCAACGGGCGGCGCGCCCCGTCCGCGATCCTCGGTTCCGGCCAGCTGTTCACGTCGACACGACCGCTGCTCGTACTCGAACATTTCCGGACGCCGTACGCGGTCACCGGCGAGGACGAGTGCGACGGGCTCTGCACGCTCCGAGCCCGTACCGACGGGCCGGCATTGCTATGGCCAAGTTCGCAGGCGGCTGGCGGGGCGCTGCTGGCGGCTGAGCTTCACCACGAGCGGCGGCCTCCGATCCCGTTGTTCGCACGCGTCGTCGGCGACGCGCGGGCGCAGGCCGCACTGGCGCAATACGGAGGCCACTGGACGCGTTTCGCCGCCATCGTGCAGCCCGATGGCGATCCGCTCGGATCGCTGTGGCGACGGGAGGACGGCTCGGTGTTCCTGCCGTTCGACCCCGATGAGGCTCAGCTCGCGTTCCTCAGCGAGCGCTACCACGGAGCCCTCGCAGGGTCCCTGAAGCAGGATTGCCGGCGGACGGCGGTTCGCGGCTACTACCGCGCGCGTGGCCTGGTGCCGCGGCCGGTGTGGATCTGGATGCGCCGCCGCTATGCGCGGATCCAGGCGAGAGCCACGTTCCCGCGCTGGCCGATCGAGCCGGCGCTGCATGATTTCCTCGATCTTCTCCACTCGATCCTCGAGTCGATCGCAGGAGAGCCGATGCCGAGCATCGGCCCGTGGCCGCACGGCAAGCGATGGGCGCTGGTGCTCACCCACGACGTCGAGACCCAGCGCGGACTCGCCGCCTTGGATCCGGTGCTGGCGCTGGAACGGTCGCTCGGGGTCAGATCGTGCTGGAACTTCGCCCCGCGCCGGTACAAGGTCACGCTCTCCCAGATCGAGAGCCTGCTGACCTCGGGCTGCGAAGTCGGCGTTCACGGTCTTTACCACGACGGTCGCGATCTGGACCCCGACACGCTGCCCGAACGGCTTCCCGGCATGAGAGAGGCCGCAGACGCGTGGCGCGCGACCGGTTTTCGCTCGCCCGCCACGCGCCGCGACTGGGCCGCGATGCCGCTGCTCGGGTTCGACTACGACTCCTCCTACCCGGACACCGACCCGTTCGAGCCGCAGGCGGGTGGGTGCTGTGCGTGGCTGCCGTTCTTCAACCGCAGCACGGTCGAGCTGCCGATCACGATGCCGCAGGACCACACCCTGTTCGTGATCCTGCGACAGCGCGATGAGCAGACGTGGGTGGACAAGGCGCAGTTCCTGCGCTCTCGCGGCGGCATGGCGCTGCTCGACACCCATCCCGACTATCTGACCGATCCGGTCATCTTCGGCAGCTATCGCCGGTTCCTCGAGCGCTTCGCGCCCGATCCGGAGGCGTGGCTGGCTCTGCCCCGGGAGGTCAACACGTGGTGGCGTCGCCGCGCAGAGTCGAGCCTCGTGCGAACGGCTGACGGCTGGACGATCAGCGGGCCCGCCTGCGGCGAGGCGACGGTCGAGTTTCGCTCCTGCGACCCCGAATACCCCGAGGTGGTGTGATGACGTCGTCCCTGTCCCTGTCCCACGAGCCGACACCCACTGCGGCTCACGCTGACCGCGTCACCGACGTAGCGATCGTCGGTGCCGGCCCCTACGGCCTTTCCGTCGCCGCGCACCTGCGGACGATCCGAGGGCTCGATGTCGCCGTGTTCGGCGAGCCGATGTCCTTCTGGGCGGAGATGCCGCGCGGGATGCTGCTTCGCTCCGCCTGGGATGCGAGCTACATCGGCTTCCCGGAGGGCGATTTGACGCTCGACCGCTATCGGGCCGAATCGGGACGATCGTTCACGAAGCCGGTGCCCCTCGACGCGTTCATCGACTACGGGCGATGGTTCCAGCGCGCAGCGGTCCCGGAGCTCGACAAGCGCCGCGTCGGCGCGGTCCGTCGCGTGCAGGACGGCTTCGAGCTCGAGCTCGCCGACGGGGGCACGGTCCACGCGTCGCGGGTCGTGATCGCCGCGGGAATCGAGGCGTTCGCGCACCGCCCGCCCGCGCTGAACGGTCTCCCACCTGAGCTCGTGACCCATTCGTCCCAGCACCGAGACCTCGCGGCGTTCGCCGGCAAGCGGATCCTCGTGATCGGTGGCGGCCAGAGCGCGCTTGAATCCGCCGCGCTCCTGCACGAGTCCGGCGCCGAGGTCGAGGTCGTCGCGCGCACCGAGGAGATCATCTGGCTCCACGGCGGGTCGGTGCAGCGCATGCTCGGACGCTTCAAGCCGCTGCTCTACGCGCAGACCGACGTCGGGCCGGCGGGCCTCAGCCGGCTGGTCGCGGTGCCCGCCCTGTTCTGCAGGCTCCCGCGTCGCGCGCAGGAGAGGCTGGCCCACCGCGCGATCAGGCCGGCAGGCGCCAGGTGGCTCGTGGATCGGCTCGCAAACGTGCCGATCACAACGGGGCGCAATGCCGTCGGCGCCGCCCAGACTGGAGCGCAGGTGAGCGTCCGCCTCGACGACGGGTCCGAGCGCCGGGTCGATCACGTGATCCTCGGGACCGGCTACCGGGTCGACGTCGCCGACTACGACTTCCTCACCGACAGCGTGCTGTCCGGCGTCGCGCGGGTGGGCGGATACCCGCGCCTCGGCACGGGCTTCGAGTCGACGGTCCCCGGGCTGCATTTCGTCGGCGCTCCCGCCGCTCGCAGCTTCGGCCCGACGATGCGATTCGTGTCGGGCTCGTGGTACGCCGCCAGCCGGGTCGCCGCCCATGTCCGCCGCCGAGCCCATGCCGCCTGACGCCGGCTCGACCGCACAGAGCGCTCGACGGCCCGGGGCCCTGATCGTCGGCGGCGACTACCAGGGACTCGGAATCGTCCGCAGCCTCGGCCGGCGCGGTGTACCGACGTGCGTGCTCGACGACGAGCGCTCGATCGCGAAGTACTCGCGCTACACCTCGCACGCGGTCGCCGCCGGCGACCTGCGTGCGCAGGAGGACGTGGTCTCGACGGTGCTCGAGACCGGCCGGCGACTGGGGCTGGACGGATGGGTGCTGTATCCAACCCGCGACGAGACGGTCGCCGCGTTCTCGCGCCACCGGTCGCGGCTGGCCGAGCAGTTTCGCGTGCCCACGCCACCGTGGGAGACGGTGCGGCAGGCGTGGGACAAGCGCGCGACCTACGCGCGCGCGCAGCAGCTCGATATCCCGGTGCCGCGGACGTGGTATCCCGCGACCGCGGATGAGCTGCGCGAGATCGATGGCCAGCCGCCGTTCGCGATCAAGCCCGCGATCAAGGAGCACTTCATCTACGCGACCGGGAGCAAGGCGTGGAAGGCGCGGACCCGTGCCGAGCTCCCCGCCCTGTACGAGCGCGCCGCCCGGCTCGTCGGTCCTGGCGAGGTGATGATCCAGGAGCTCGTCCCCGGCGACGGCCGGCAGCAGTTCGCCTACTGCGCGTTCTTCAAGGACGATCGGGCCCCGGCCAAGATGGTGGTTCGGCGCCGGCGCCAGCACCCGCCCGAGTTCGGACGCTCGAGCACGTACGTCGAGACCGTCGACCTACCGCTGCTCGAGACCCTGTCCGAGCGGTTCCTGCGCTCGATCGGCTACTACGGCCTGGCCGAGCTCGAGTTCAAGCTCGACCCGCGGGACGGCCGCTACAAGCTGCTCGACGTCAACGCGCGAACCTGGGGTTATCACACGATCGGGACCAAGGCCGGCGTCGACTTCCCGTACCTGCTGTATGCCGACCAGCTCGGCGAGCCCGCGGGCGCATCGTGCGCGAGATCGGGCGTGCGCTGGATCCGGCTCGCGACCGATCTGCCGACCGCGGTCGTCGAATCGCTGCACGGCCGCCTCGACTGGCGCGCCTACGGGCGTTCGGTCGTGTCCTCCGACGTGGAGTCGGTGTTCAGCTGGCGCGATCCGCTGCCCGGCCTGGCCGAGCTGATGCTGCTCCCTTACCTGGCGTTCAAGCGCGGGTTCTGAGCGCGGCGCCGTTAGCCTGCGGCCGGCCGGCGCGTTAGCCTGCGGCCGGTTTGGGCTGCGCGTGCGCCGGCGCGTCGAGCGAGCGGGCCATCGCCCCGCGCATCCCACGCCAGATCAGCCTCCAGGCCTCGGCGAGAGCCGAGCGGTGGACCGCCGCCAGCAGGCCGAGGAACACGGCGCCGGCCGTGACGGAGCTCGCCAGCGCCCCGGCGAGGTCAGGTCCGACCCAGCGAGCGACCAGCCACCCGCATGCGATCGCGAGCGCCCCGGCCGCAACGGGGACGGCCACGCGCGCGAAAAACGTGAAGCTCGTCGTCTGTCGCGCCGCATAGATGAACAGCGCGGACTCGACGGCTGCGCTGCCGATGTAGCCGAGCCCGACCGCGACGATCCCGAACGCGGGGAGCAGCGGCAGCATGATCACCCCAACCGCCGGGATCCCGAACAGCGCCGCGCGCAGCGGCACCTCGGCCAGCCCGACCGCCCACAGGTACCCCGAGAGCGCGACCGAGATCGGCACCCCGAACATCATCGCGAAGCACGCCGGTGGGATCGAAGGCGCGGCTCCGGACCACCGCGTCCCGAGCAAGATGTGGATCCACGGGACCGCGGAGGCCGCCAGCGGCGCCAGCATCGCGCACGTCCCGATCGCGACGAGCCCCATGACCCGCTCGATCGTCGGGCCGAGATCTTCGCCGGCGGCCACAAGCCTGGACATCCCGGGGAACGCGACGCGCCACAGCGCCTGGAACAGCGCGATCGGGATCTGCAGGATCTTCCAGGCGATCTGCCACAGCCCGAGCATCGCGACGCCGCCGAACGTCGCCACCGCGATGTTGACCCCCTGATCGCGCAACATGTGGGCGAGCTGGGTCGCCTGGTAGCGCACCCCGAAGCGCAGCATCGGCCGGATCGTCGTAAACGACGGCACGGGGAGGACCCGGCCCTCGCGCAGCAGGATCAGCATCAGCACCGACGCGACCAGCTCGCGGACGATGTACGCGGTCGCGAGCGCCCAGACGCCCCAGCCGACGACGATCAGCGCGATCGCCCAGGCGAAGTAGACGGCGGTCGACACGATCTCGACGACGGCCATCGGACGGTAATCCAGTCGTCGCTCGTAGATGATCGTCGCCGGCACGCGCAGCGCGCCGAGCGGCAGCGAGATGACGATCAGCGTCGTCACCTCGCCGAGCTCGCCGAACGGCAGCATCACGAGCCCGACGAGCACGACGATCAGGACGTCCAGCGCGAGCTGGAACGCGAGCAGCGCTCGCAGCTCCTTCCGGGCCGGCGCCTCCGGGCGCCGGATCAGCGCCGGCCCGAGGCCGCCGTCGTCGAGGAAATCGCCGAACGCGAGGATCGTCGCGCCCACCGCCACCAGCCCGAAGTCATACGGGGTGAGCAGGCGGGCCGTGACGAGCGTCCCGAGCACACCAACTCCGCGCACGCCGATCGCACGCAGCGTGTCGACGACCGCGCCGGTCACCGCCCGGTGCCGGATGTTTCCCGCGCCCAGCTCGGGGTCGTCGAGCGAGGGCTCGCTGTCCTCGGTTTGGTCGGCGACAGGCTGACCGTCGGCGACGGGCTGACGGTGGGGGTCGGGCTCCACACCCGAGGAACGCACGGCCAGCGACTGCACTTCCGGTGCCGCCCCGCGTGCAAATGTCGGCCGCCAAGAGCCGTTGATCGGGTGTGCAAGCACCCCATGCAGACGTCCTTGACGCCACCGCTCCCGAACCGCTGACAACGCCGGCCTGCCGCTTCTGTGGCGGGCCGCTCGAGCACACGTTCGTCGATCTCGGCATGTCACCGCTATGCGAGAGCTACGTCCCGGCCGATCGCGTCAACGCGATGGAGGCGTTCTATCCGCTGCATGCGAAGGTGTGCGAGAGCTGCCTGCTCGTGCAGCTCGAGGAGTTCGTCACCGCCGACGCGATCTTCACCGAGTACGCGTACTTCTCGTCGTACTCCGACTCGTGGGTCGCGCACGCGCGCGACTACGTGGAGATGGCCGTGCGGCGCTTCGAGCTCGACGAGCGCAGCCTCGTGATGGAGCTCGCGTCCAACGACGGCTACCTGCTGCAGCACGTCGTTGCGCGGGGGATCCCCGCGCTCGGGATCGAGCCGGCCGCCAACGTCGCCGAGGTCGCTCGCGAGCGGGGCATTGAGACGGTCGTCGAGTTCTTCGGCCGGGATCTGGCTGGCCGGCTCGCTGCCGAGGGTCGCGTCGCCGACCTGCTCGCAGCCAACAACGTGATGGCGCATGTGCCCGATCTCAACGACTTCGTCGGAGGCATCGCGATCGTGCTGGCACCCGGCGGCGTCGCGACGATCGAGATACCGCACTTGCTGCGCCTCGTTGAGTCCAACCAGTTCGACACGATCTACCACGAGCACTTCTCCTATTTCTCAATGCTGACCGCGCGCAAGGTGCTCGAGGCGCACGGCCTGCAGCTGTTCGATGTCGACGAGCTGAAGTCGCACGGCGGCTCGCTGCGGCTCTATGCCCAGCGGGCCGACACCGGACGGCGGCCCGTGTCAGACCACGTCACCGAGCTCGCCGAGCGCGAGCGCGAGCTCGGCTTCGACACGCTCGACGGCCATCGTGCGTTCTCCCAGCAGGTCCACGAGACGAAATGGCGCCTGCTCGAATTCCTGATCGCGCGCCGACGCGAGGGCAAGCGGATCGCCGGCTACGGTGCGCCCGGCAAGGGCAACACCCTCCTGAACTTCTGCGGCATCCGCACCGATCTGCTCGACTACACGGTCGATCGCAACCCCTACAAGCAGGGCCAGTATCTGCCGGGCACGCACATCCCGATCAAGCACCCCGAGGTGCTCGAATCCGACCGGCCCGACTACATCCTGATCCTGCCCTGGAACCTGACGCAGGAGATCGTGCAGCAACTCGCCTTCGCGCGTGAATGGGGAGCGCGGTTCGTCGTCCCGATCCCGGAGGTCCAGGTCCTGTGAAGGTCGTGATCTTCTGTGGCGGCCAGGGCCTGCGGATGCGCGAGGCATCCGACGTGGTACCGAAGCCGATGGTCCCGATCGGCAACCGGCCGGTCCTGTGGCACGTGATGAAGTACTACGCGCACTTCGGGTTCACCGACTTCATCCTCTGCCTTGGCTACAAGGCCGAGGTGATCAAGCAGTTCTTCCTCACCTACAACGAGGCGCTCGCCAACGACTTCGTGCTGTCCGACGGCGGAGCGAAGGTCCACCTGCTCAAGACCGATATCCACAACTGGAACATCACGTTCGTCGACACCGGGCTGCACGCCTGCATCGGCGAGCGCCTGCGGGCCGTCCGCCACCTGCTCGCCGGCGAGGAGATGTTCCTGGCCAACTACGGCGACACGCTCACCGACGCGGACCTCCCGGCGATGATCGCCCGCGCCCGCGAGACCGACGCGCTGGCCACGTTCCTGGCGGTGCGACCCAACTACAGCTTCCACGTCGTCTCCATGAACGAGGCCGGGATCGTCGACCGGATCCACGACGTGACTCGCTCCGACGTATGGATCAACGGCGGCTACTTCGTGCTGCGCAAGGAGCTCCTGGACGACATCCACCCCGGCGAGGAGCTCGTCGAGGCGCCGTTTCACCGGCTGCTGGCCCGCGACCGGCTCCTGGCCGAGCGCCACGAGGGCTTCTGGGCGCCGATGGACACACTCAAGGACAAACAGTCGCTCGAGCGCATGCACGAGAGCGGCGAGGCCCCGTGGGAGCGCTGGAGCGCGACGCACGCGGCCGAGAGCGATCTCGTCGCAGCTTCCGGCTGATGCTCGCACTCGAAGCGCGACGCGCCGGCGACGCACCCCTGAAACTGCTCGCGATCGGCGCGCATTCCGACGACATCGAGATTGGCTGCGGGGGGACGATCCTCAAGCTGATCGAGCAGCAAGCGCTCGCGGAAGTCTGCTGGGTGGTGCTGACCGGCGGGGCCGAGCGTGCCGCTGAAGCGGGCGACAGCGCCGAGGCGATGCTCGCCGGCGTCCCCAGCACGCGCGTGATCCTCAAGGAGTTCCGCGACGGATACTTCCCCTACGAGGGCGGAGAGCTCAAGAGCTTCTTCGAGGAGCTCAAGCGCGAGGTCTCGCCGGACGTGATCCTCACCCACCAGCGGGCCGACCTGCATCAGGACCATCGCGTGACGTGCGAGCTGACCTGGAACACGTTTCGTGACCACCTCGTGCTCGAGTACGAGATCCCCAAGTACGACGGAGACATGAGCGTGCCCAACTTGTTCGTCTCGCTGCACGAGTCGCTGTGCCGTCGCAAGATCGAGCACCTGATGACCCATTTCGGCTCGCAGCGGTCCAAGCGCTGGTTCGCGGACGACCTGTTCTCCGGCCTGCTGCGGCTGCGCGGGATGGAGTGCAACTCGCCCACGTTCTATGCCGAAGCGTTCCACTGCCGTAAGGCCCTGGTGGTGTGAGGGAGCCCCGGGATGGAGCGCGAGGCGCTCGTGACGGGCGCAAGCGGCGGGATCGGAGCGGCGACGTGCCGGCGCCTGCGCGAGGAGGGATGGCACGTCACCGGCCTTGCGCGGACCGCGAGCACCGTCGCGACCGCCTCGGTGTGCGTCGACGTCACGCGGTTCGATGACCTGCTCGCTGCATTCGACGCGGTCCCGCGACTGCGGCTCCTCGTCCACGCCGCCGCCACGATCGGACCCGTGACGCCGCTGCCCGTCAGCGACCCCGACGAGTGGCGGCGTGCCGCCGAGGTCAACCTGCTCGGCACCTACAACGTCCTGCGAGCTGCGCTGGCCGGCCCGCTCACGGGCAACGGTGGTGTCGCGATCCACCTGACGAGCGGGGCCGCGTCCAACGCGAAGCCATGCTGGAGCGCATACAGCGCCTCGAAGGCGGGCGCCGAGCATCTGATCCGCTCGGCCGCCTCCGACCTGGCAGGCACCGCCTGCGGCGTCTGCTCGCTGGACCCGGGGATCACCGAGACCCCGATGCAGCGCCAGGTGCGCGCCCGGGACTTCCCCGACCGCGAGCGGTTCGTGCGCGTCTACGAGGCGCACGCGGGACACACGCCGGACGAGGTCGCCGATGCGATCTGCGAGCTCTCGCGACGTGAGCCGAGCGCGCTCAACGGCCAGACCTTCCGGGTGGGTTGGCTGTGAGCGAGCTAAATGCGATCGGAACCGAGGCATACGAGCTGATCGAGCGGCTGTTCCCGCTCTGCCGCAGCCTCACCGGCAGCGGCGTGCGCGCGACCTTCGACGTGCTCGAGGAGCACATCCCGCTGCAGCGGACCGAGATAGCCAGCGGTGCGCAGGTGCTCGACTGGACGGTGCCCGACGAGTGGAACATCCGCGACGCCTACATCGCCTCCAGCGACGGCAGGCGCGTCGTCGACTTCAGCGAATCGAGCCTGCACGTCGTCTCCTACAGCGAGCCGGTGCGCACGCGCATGTCGCTGGAGCAGCTGCGCGAGCGGCTCCACACCCTGCCCGAGCAGCCTGACGTGATCCCGTACCGGACCTCGTATTACCACCGCACGTGGGGCTTCTGCCTCTCGGACCGCCGGCTGCAGGAGCTCGCGCCGGGCGAGTACGAGGTCGTGATCGACTCGACGCTCGAACCCGGCCACCTGACCTACGGCGAGGTGCGGCTGCCGGGCTCAACCGAGGACGAGGTGCTGGTCTCGACCTACGTCTGCCACCCGTCGCTCGCCAACGACAACCTGTCCGGGATCGCCGTCGCCACGATGGTGGCCAAGCAGCTGCAACAGCGCCAGCTGCGCCACACCTACCGGATCCTGTTCGCGCCCGGGACGATCGGGCCGCTGGCGTGGCTGCACGCCAACCAGGACAGGCTGGATCGGGTCAAGCACGGGCTCGCGGTCTCATGCATTGGCGATGCGGGTCCGATGACCTACAAGCGCAGCCGGCGCGGGGCCGCCGAGATCGATCGCGCCGTCGAGCTCGTGCTTCGCGACTCGGGCGCCGCGCACGAGGTGCTCGAGTGGGAGCCGTGGGGTGGCGACGAGCGCCAGTTCTGCTCGCCCGGGTTCGACCTGCCCGTCGGCTGTCTGATGCGCACCCCGCACGGCGGCTTCGACGGCTACCACACGTCCGCCGACGGCCTCGAGCGGATCCGCCCCGAGTCGCTGGCCGAGTCGGTACGCACCTGCCTCGACGTCGTCGACGTGCTCGAGACCAACCGTACCGCCATCAACCTCAGCCCCTACGGCGAGCCCCAGCTCGGGCGCCGCGGCCTGTACCGCTCCAGCGGTGGCGCGGTCAGCTCGCCCGAGGACGAGCGCGCGCTGCTGTGGGTGCTGAACCTATCTGACGGCGGCGCCTCGCTGCTCGACGTCGCCGTGCAGTCCGGCCTCCCCTACCGGGTCATCGTCCGCGCGGCGAAGCGGCTGCAAGAGGCCGGCCTGCTGCTGGCGCCGGCGACGAACCCGTCTCGTAGTCAGGCCACGAACGGTCTCGCTCAGAGATGATCCGCGCCCGCGCGGCCGGCCATTCGATCCCGAATGCGGGGTCGTCCCAGCGCACGCCCGTGGCCGCGGCTGGCACGTACTCGTGCGACATCTGGTAGGCGACCTCGGTGCCGTCGACGAGCGTCTGATACCCCTGCGCGAAGCCGATCGGGACGTACACGAGCCGTCCGTTCTCCGGGCTGAGCTCAACGCCGAGCCACTGCCGGTGGGTCGGCGACTCGGGCCGCAGGTCGACGACGGTGACCCGCGCCGCGCCGCGCGTGCACCGTACGAGCTTGACCTCGCCGTGCGGGGCTCGCTGGAAATGCAAGCCGCGCAGCGTGCCCCGCTGCGGGCTGAAGATCGTGCTCGACTGCACGAAGCGCGTCACCAGGCCGTGATCGGCGAACTCCTGCTCGCAGAAGGTGCGCGCGAGATATCCGCGATCGTCGCGGTGGCGCTCGACGTCGATCACCACGGCGTCCTTCAGCGCCGTGGAGGAGAAGATCACGACTGCGCCCCGACGGGCGCCCGCCAGCGAAGATCGTCATCGACGCGCCCGGCGTCCTGCAGCTCCTGCACGCGCTTGATGCGCAGATAGCGCGAGCCGGTGAACTGCTCGAACGTGAGGCCGTTGCGGACGTAGGCGTCGTGCATCTCCTGCACGCCGAGCGGGACCGTCCACTGCGGCTCGAACTCGGGCAGTACGCGGCCGATCTTCGAGCAGTCGACCTGATAGGACCGCTTGTCGGGACCGCCGCCCTCCGCGAACGACGCCCGCGAGTTGGGCACCGCCTGTTCGATGATCTCCGCGATCTCGCGGATCCGGTAGTTCTCACTGCTGGCGCCGACGTTGAACGCCTCGTCGTGGACGCGCTCGCGTGGGGCTTCGAGCACCGTCAGGAACGCTCGCGAGATGTCCTCGATATGGACCAGGGGACGCCACGGCGTGCCGTCTGACTGGATCAGCACCTCGCCGGTCGTCACCGCGTACCCCACGAGGTTGTTGACGACGATGTCGGCGCGCAGCCGCGGTGAGGCGCCGTAGGCGGTCGCGTTGCGCAGGTAGGTCGGACTGAAGTCGTCGTCGGCGAGTGCCGAGATGTCGCGCTCGGCGAGCACCTTCGAGCGGCCGTAGGGCGTCACCGGAGCAAACGTCGCGTGCTCGTCGAGCAGCTCGTCGTCGGCGCCCTTGCCGTACAGACTGCACGACGAGGAGAACAGGAAGCGTCCGACCCCGGCATGCTTGGCCTTCTGGGCGAGATCGACCGAAGCGAGGTGATTGATGTCGTAGGTCGCCTGCGGGTTGAGATCGCCGACGGGGTCGTTGCACACGGCCGCCAAGTGCAGCACCGCGTCGAAGCCGACGAGATCGTCGACCTCGACGTCGCGCACGTCCTTGCGGATCGACTCGATCTCCGGAGGTTGTTCTCCGAACGTGCACGCGGCGAACAGGTCGAAGTCGAGCCCGACCACGTCATGCCCGGCCCGTGTGAGCAGTGGGGTCATCACGGTGCCGATGTAGCCGTTGTGGCCAGTGACGAGTACGCGCATTCGGAAAGCTCCCCAGTCTCGAAGAGGTGTCGTTGCAGATCAGCTGCGAGCAGAGCGCTCAGCAGAACAACGGCCGAGGACCCGCTCTACTGCCGCCCCGTGCTCAGTGGCGCTCGTGATTGCGCGTCGCGGTCAGCACGAGCACCCAGTCCGGGTCGCCCTCGTGATTGGCACCGGGCGGCGCGAATCTGCGCGCGTCCGTCCGCCGGAACGGAGAGCCGTGGATCGGCGCGTACCTGCCGGTGGTCGGGTCATACCACTGTGCGTGCACGCGGCGCCCCGACATCCGGCGCAAGTCGACCCGCACGGGCTGACCGGTCGGGAGATACGCGATCGCCAGCTTGCCGTCGCGCGTGCGCGCCGCGGTGACGTAATCGTTGTCGTTGACATCGCCGCTGGTGGAGTAGGTGCCATAGCCCGCTGTCACGAGCCGGTGGCGGGTGTCGGGCACGAGGCCGAACCACCGGCGGTGCGAGAGCAGGTTGGTCACGATCGTCATCTGCCGCGAGCCGATCGTGTCCAGGTGCCCCTGCCACCCCGGGATGAACTGCCAGGTGTACTTGTTGCCGTAGAACTGTCCGGCGGCTCCGCTCAGCGCTGCCCAGTACTCCTGGCGGCGCAGCGTCTCCGGGCCCGTGTAGGCGTGCTCGCCTTCGTAGTTGGCCTCGAGCATGAACACCGGCACGTGATCGCGGCGGTATGCCTTCAGCACCTCCGCATAGGTCGGTGCGTAGCTATAGGCGGTGTCGAGCCCGACGAGGCGCCGCCACCTCGGGTCGTCGGAGGACGTGCTGGTCGGGTAGTTGAGCTCGACCGTCTGCAGCGCGTGCGGATCGGTCGATTTGATCCCGCGGGCGACCGCGAGCACGAGCGCGTCGTCGCTGCGCGAGCTCCAGGTCTGGAAGTCGTTGCCGTTGAGCCAGACGAGGTTGTGGAAGCGCCGGTACCGCTGGCCGAGGTAGCGTCCGTACCGGTAGGCCTGGGCGGTCCCGTTGCCTCGCAGCACGTCGAGCCAGCCGCCGGTCTCGATCGGGTCGAGGAACACGGAGAGGTGGTGGCGTGCGGCCAGCCGCACGATCGCCGCCGCGCGCGTGAAGTAGGCGGGGTTCGGGGTCGAGAGGTCGCCGGGCCTGCGGAACGGCGCGATCCCGTCGTACGTGGTCCCGTCGGCGCGGCCGCCCGTGTACTCGTCGCAGAGGAGGTTGATCCACATCGCGTTGAAACCGGCCCGCTCCCTGTCGGCGAAGAAGCGTCCGGCCTGTTTTTCTGAGAGGTTGACGATCAGCGCCTGCGGCGAGTCGCCGACGATCAGGAACGGGCGACCGGTACGCTCGACCAGATACCGGCGGTTCGGACCGATCCGCAGTGGAAAGGCGGCGGGCGGCGTCGAGTGCCACACGCCGGGTCTGGCCGCCTGGACCGGCGAAGGGGTCGCGGTCGAGCCCTTGCGTACGTAGACCACCAGTCCGGCGATCACGACAAGCCCCGCGAGCCCCAATACAGCGGCGATCCAGCGGCGGCTCGCGATCATCGAACCGACGGAGCGCAGCGGTGTGGGGCGCTGCGAGTCCAAACGGCTCAGCAGAGCCCGAGCTCGGCGTCCGCTCCCACGCGGACGCGAAGTGCGCGGGGCATGGAGAAGTGGCGGAACAGTCGCGCCCCGGGGCCGACCACGCTGTCGGTGATCCGCGACCCGATGTGGCTGACGCGAGCGTTCGGGGACACGATCGAGCGTTCGATCTCGGCTCCCTCGATCCGGCATCCGGCGCCGATCGCCGTGTAGGGACCGATGTAGGCATCGCTGATCTGTGCGCCGGGGCCAATCACGGCGGGGCCGACGAGGACGCTGTCGGTGACCGACGCTGTCCGGTGCACGCGGATGCGACCCGCGACGCGATTGCCCTCGCAGATGCTCGGCGGGAGATCCGCCTCGATCCGGTCGAGCACGATCCGGTTGAGCTCGAGCAGATCGGTGGCGCCGCCACGAAACGTGCGCCACACGTCGACCTGGCGCACGTTGATGGCGCCGCCCGCCGAGCTGATCCGGTCGGCGACCATCGTCAGGTCGACGCCGGTCGTCAGGTCGCCACCGGCCAAGCCGCCGTTCGCAGCCAGCTGGACCGCCCCGGGCCCGAATGCCCACACGCCGGCGACGCCGAGCGCCGAGCGCGACGGGTCGAGCTCGGCGAGGTGCAGCAAGCTCTGCGCGGTGGGGCTGAGCGGCTGATCGGGCGATGACGCGTGATGGACCGCGATGATCGCGTCCGGACGGCCGTTGAGCCCGGCCGTCACCTGCGCCAGCGGCTCCGCCAAAAGCCCCCCGGCGGCATGCACGATGCACGGCGCCCGCCCGACCAGCGGCGCCGCCATGCACAGCGCGGATGCGAGGTCGACCGGTCCTGGCCGGCTGACAAATCGCAGCGCGCTGCCGGGCGGGGCCTGGCGCGACGCCAGGCAACGGCGAACGCGCTCGGCGCAGCGCTCGGACGTCGCCACGATCACGTCGACCGCGCCGACCGACTCGAGCGCGTCGAGCACGTGGTGCGCAATCGGCCGGTTCGCCACCTGCTCGACCGCGGGCACAAAGCCCGGCTCGGTCACGTTGTCATCGCCGAAGTCCTCGACGACCACCAGTCCGCACAGCTTCATAGCGAACCAACGGTGCAGACCTTGCCAGGCTCGCGTGGCGCTTAGGTGATCTTGAGCATTCACCGACGAGCGCTGCCCGCGTGAGTATCGGCAGTCGATCATCGTTCCTCATCGAGAGCATCAAACGGGCGACGAGGAGCTGCCGTATGGCGATTGGCGTGATTGGACTCGGATATGTGGGCTTGCCGCTCGTGGTCGCGTTCGCGCAAGCCGGCGAGCACGTGGTCGCCGTCGATGCGGACCCGCGCAAGGTCGCGGCGATCACCGCGGGCGAATCCTACGTCGAGGATGTCTCATCCGAACGGCTGCGTGATGTGCGCGATCGGATCGAAGTCACCTCCCATTACGCGCCACTGGCGCGCGCCGACGCGGTGCTGATCTGCGTCCCGACGCCGCTGACCCCGAATCGCGAGCCCGATCTCGGTGCGCTGGTCGGCTCCGCCACCGCGCTCGCGCAGGTGCTGCAGCGCGGGCAGCTGGTCGTGCTGGAATCGACGACCTACCCCGGCACGACCCGTGAGACGCTCGTGCCCATCCTCGAGCGCGAATCGGATCTGCGCATCGGTCGCGACTTCAACGTCGCCTTCTCGCCTGAGCGCGTCGACCCGGGCCGCACCGATTATCAGCTGCGCAACACGCCGAAGGTCGTCGGCGGGATCACGCCCGACTGCCTGAGCCGCGCGACCGCCCTCTATGAGATCGTCTGCGACCACGTCGTCCCGGTGTCGAACCCGGAGGCGGCCGAGCTGACCAAGCTGCTCGAGAACATCTTCCGCTCGGTCAATATCGCTCTCGTCAACGAGCTCTCGATCCTCGCCGACCGTATGGGCATCGATATCTGGGAAGTGATCGATGCCGCCTCCACCAAGCCCTACGGCTTCATGCGCTTCGAGCCTGGCCCGGGCATGGGCGGCCACTGCCTTCCCGTCGATCCGTTCTACCTCACGTGGCGGGCACGCGAGTTCCACATGTCGACCGAGTTCATCGAGCTTGCCGGCAAGATCAACCAGCAGATGCCGCACTACTGCGTCGAGCGCATCGAGGAAGCGCTCAACCAGCGGTCCAAGCCGGTCAACGGCTCCCGGATCACGATCCTCGGCGTCAGCTATAAGGGCGGCGTCGGCGACATCCGCGAGTCGCCCGCGCTGCGGATCCTCGAAGGTCTCGCCGACCGCGGCGCGCTGCTGCGCTACCACGACCCGTACGTCCCCTCGCTTCCCGACCAGGGGCTGCGGAGCGCGCCGCTGACCGACGCGGTGGCCAACGCCGACGCAGTCGTGCTCGTCACCGCGCACCCGGGGATCGACCACCACGCGCTCGCCGAACAGGCGGAGTTGTTCGTCGACCTGCGCGGCATCACCCGTAAGCCGGCCGGGCGCGAGTCGTCGCCGGCCGAGCTGGCGGCCGCGTAATCCGCGCGGGGCGGCGGATACCGCGCACCTGGATTGCGGGCCCAGCGAGAGCGGGAGTGGGCCCTTACCGGGCGGACGGGGTGGCCGACACCGGGTGTGCCGGGCGACGGATCGGCGTCGCAGGCGTGCCGCCGGGCTGCGCTCGCCGTCTACCGAGTCGCCGCCGACTTGCGCACGGGCCGACCGGAGCGCGGCTCGCCTGCGCGATCCGCGTTAGCCGGCGCGCCCACGACCTCGATCTCTGCGCCGCCCTGCTCGCACGTGCTGCGCACGCACAGTTGCGCGCCAATCCGGCGCGCCCGGGCGCGCATCGCGCGCATCCCAAGGCCGCCGCCGCGGCGCCGATCCAGGTCCGGCAGCCCGGAGCCGTCATCCGAGACACGCAAGAGGAGCTCGTTGCGGCGGGAACCGAGCATCACCGTGATGTGCGTCGCGTTGCCATGGCGAGCGGCGTTGGCGATCGCCTCGCGGGCGATCCGGATCAGCTCGCTGCGCTCGGTCGCGCTCGGCTCCGGCTGATCGTCCGCCTGCATCCGCACCTCGATTTGGACACCGAATTGGACCTCGGCCTCGGCCGCGACCTCGCGCAGCGCCGCGGCCGTGGTCGGCGCGCCGGACGCCTCCAGATCGAGGATCTTGCCGCGCGACGCGGCAACTGCACGCCGGGCGGCGAGCGTCAGCGGATGATCGGCTCCGAACTCGCGCGCGAGCCGGGCGGAGTGCGCCGCGATGCACGCGAGGTCTTGGGCAAGGCCGTCGTGGAGGTCGTGGGCGATCCGCGTGCGCTCGGCCGTAAGCGCATCGTGTGCCAGCGCCTGCAGCGAGCGGCGATAGAGAATCACGCAGACGGCGATCGACGTCGCGTACGCTGCCGCCCGCAGTCCGTCGCCGGGCAGTAGCCAGTCGCCCGGAACCACGGGAACCGCGAGCGTCTCGAGCTCGGCGCCCGCGAGCAGGATTGCGACGCATGTGAGCAGCTTCGCGGTCGCGTCCTCGGAGCCGCCGCGGTGCGCGAAGCGGATGCCCGACAGGAGCAACAACGCGAAGCAAAGCAGTGCGATCGCGTTCCAGATCGGGCCGTAGGCGCCGGCGGGCCAGTGATCGGTCACCATGTCGATCGCCCTGTCGATCGCGACACACGATGCGATCCAGGCGACCAAGGCGGCCGTGCCGACGGCCCCCCTCCGCCATGTCAGCGTGACCCGTCGGTGCTCAGAGACGAACGCCGCGGCGACGAACGCCCCGGCAACGAGCGTCGTCAGCGCGATCCACACGCTGCCCTCGTGGATTGCGGTCCGCTCGCCGTAGGCGGGCAGCGCGTTGAAGATGAAGTCGTTGAGCGCGACCGCGCCAAGGGCGACCAGGAGCATCAGGTCGCGCAGCAGTCGCGTTTGTCGGAGTCGGCCGACGAGCAGGATCACGCCGACAATCGCCGCCGCGGCGATGGCGGTCTCCAGCGCCGGCCGCAGCGCCTGGTCGGATGAGTGGATCGCCCACAGTCGCGGCATGGCGTATCCGACGAAGCACACGATCGCGATCAGGATCGCGGTCAGCACGATCCACGCGAGCGACCCGCGCGGACCCCTCGCCCGCACGTACGGCGCGTCCTTCTCGAAACCAACAGCCATCAGAGCCATTCGGCACACCCCCGGATACTGGGCGAGTCTCCGTTTCCGCCCGGCGCGGTACGACCGCTCGCCCCAGCGGCCGTCTGAGAACCCGACTATTCCAAAGAGTACTCGGTCTTTTGTGAAAACGCGGTAAGAATGCCGTGAGCTACCTGTTCCTGGATCATCAGCGCGGTCACGGCGCTCGATGGCCACGATGCCTCGGTCGTTCGATCCGCCTACGCCGAGGTGCCGGCGCGGCTGGGTCCGAGCGAGCCCTTACGCCGGCTACGGGGGTGAACCAGGCTCGCTCAGCGCCTACTCACCGGTAGGTGTCCAGAAACTCGCACATCGATCAACAAATTGGACAGCAGGTCACCCGCTGGGGCCACATTCACCATCGCCAACTGCGCCGGCTCGGCCTCACGGCCAGCGGAATCTCCGTCCGGTGCCGAACCGGCAAGCTGATCCGCATCCACCAAGGGGTCTACGCGGTCGGCCACGTGCAGCGTACGCCCGCCGCCCGCGCCGACGCCGCAGTGATGGCGTGCGGGCCGCGCGCGGCACTGAGCCACGATTCCGCCGCCGCGCTCTACGGCCTGCGGCGCTGGCCACCGACCCCGGAGGTCAGCTCCGCGCTCAAGCACGAGCGGCCAGGCATCACCGCTCACCGGACCACCACGCTCACCCGCGCCGACGTCACCGTCCGCCAGGGGATCCGCGTCACCACCGTCGCCCGCACGATCGCCGACGTCGCCGCTCGCCTGACCGACATCCAGCTCGAGCGCGCGATCCACGAGGCCCGCCGCAACGGCGACCTCCCCGACTCCCAGCTCGTCCGCCTCTATCAGCTGTGCCCGCGCGCCGCCCGCGTGTTCGACGCCGGCGAGGCGCCGAGCCGCAGCGTCTTCCAGCACTACCTCAAAACCTTCCTGCGCGACCGCGGGTTCCCGATCCCGGAGTTCGAGGCCGTCTGGCACGGCTTCGAGGTCGACGCGTTCTACGAGGACGCGCAATTGATCATCGAGCTCGACGGCTACCGCGACCACTCCCAGCCGGACCGCTTCGAACAAGATCGCCGCCGCGACGCGCTCGCGCTCGAGCTCGGCGTCGCCACGCTGCGCATCACCTGGAAGCGGCTCACCCGCGACCCCGACGAGCTCGACCGGCAGCTGCGCGCGATCCTCGCGGCCCGCACCCCCGCCAACGCAAACGCCGCGCCCGGAAGCGGACGCGGCGTTCGCGTAAACGAGTCGGTCTGAACGGAGCGGGCGCTACTTGAGCTCGACCGAGCCGCCGGCCTCCTCGAGGTCGGCCTTGAGCTTGTCGGCCTCCTCCTTGTCGACGCCCTCCTTGACGGGCTTCGGCGCCTCGTCGACCAGCGCCTTGGCCTCCTTGAGGCCGAGGCCGGTGGCCGCGCGCACGACCTTGATCACCTGGATCTTCTTGTCGCCCGCCGCGGTGAGCACGACGTCGAAGCTCGACTGCTCCTCGGCGGCCTCGCCGCCACCGTCGGCTGCCGGCGCGCCGGCCGCGGGCGCCGGCGCGACCGCCTGCGCGGAGACGCCGAACGCCTCCTCGAGCGCCTTGATGCGCTCTGAGAGCTCGAGAACGGAGATCGACTTGAGCTCCTCGATCCACTCTTCGGTGCTGGTGGCCATTGCTGTTCCTCCTTAGTCGTCGGACTCGGCCGCGTCCGACGCGGCTGAAGTGTCGTTGTCTGAAGTCGCTTCGGGCTCGGGCTCGGCCTCGGCCTCGGCGGGCTCGTCGGCCGAAGCCCCGGTCTCGGCCTCCGCGGCCGGAGCCTCCTCCGCCGCCGGAGCCTCCTCCGCGGCCGGCGCCTCCTCCGCAGCCGCGGTCTGCTCCTCGGCCGCCGGCGCCGGCGCCTCGCCGCTCACCAGTCCTTGGTCGACCATCGCCTGAAGCTGGATCGCGAGCCCGCCGACAAGCGCATTGAGCGTCCGCGCCAGCCCCGACAGCGGCGCCGCGATCGTCCCGACCAGCTGCGCGACCAGCATCTCGCGGCTGGGCAGCCGTGAGATCGAGCGCACATCGTCGGCGCTCAGCAGCGAGTCGCCGAGCATCCCGCCCTTGAAGTCGAGCAGCTGCATCACGCGGGCGGCGTCCGACAGCGCCTTGGCGGCCGTCGCGGCGTCGCCGGAGACGAAGGTCAGCGCCGTCGGGCCGGTCAGCATCGGCTTCAGCGACTCCCTTCCGGCCTTGTCGGCGGCGCGCTCGGTCAGCGAGTTCTTGACGACGCGGAACCGCGCATCGGCCGCGCGCAGCCGCTCGCGCAGCTCGGCCGCCTGCGAGACCGAGATCCCGCGGTAGTCGACCGCGAACACGGCCTCGGCGGACCGGAACTGCTCGGCGATCTCGTCGACGACCGCTGCCTTCTCGTCTCTGTTCATCGGGTGGTGCTCGCTCTCATGAAAAACGCCCGCACATCAGGCGGGCGTCTCGTGAGCGTGCGGCCACTCCTACGAGCGCCGGCGCCGTGTCCGAGATTCCGCCTGCTCCGGGCTTGCGCGCGCTGGCCGCCGGAGGTCTTGGGCTGGTCTCTAGTGGAGTTGCTCAGCCGATCTTAGCTGCGCCTCTGCCTACGCGGCGACCGGCTCGGCGACGATGTCGCGCGTCTGCGATGGGTCGACCTTGATCCCCGGACCCATCGTCGAGGCGAACGTGACCGAACGGATGTAGCGGCCCTTGGCGGCCGACGGCTTGGCCCGGATCAGCTCGTCGATCACCGCGGCGTAGTTCTCCAGCAGCGCCTGATCCTCGAAGTCCTTCTTGCCGATCACGAGGTGGACGATCGCGGTCCGGTCGGTGCGGTACTCGACCTTGCCGGCCTTGGACTCGCCGACGGCCTTGGCGACATCCATCGTCACCGTCCCGACCTTGGGGTTGGGCATCTTGCCCGCCGGCCCCAGGATCCGGCCCAGGCGACCGACGATCGGCATCATGTCCGGCGTCGCGATCGCGACGTCGAAGTCGTCGAAGCCCTCCTGGATGCGCTTGGCGAGATCCTCGCCGCCGACGATGTCGGCGCCGGCCTCCTCGGCTTCGCGCGCCTTGTCGCCCTGCGCGAACACGGCGATCTTGACCTCCTTGCCGAGGCCGTTGGGCAGCGCGATCGTGCCGCGCAACTGCTCGTCGGCATGACGGACGTTGAGCCCGGTGCGGACGTGCACCTCGATCGACTCGTTGAACTTCGCGGGGCTGAGCTGCTTGAGCAGCCCGATCGCCTCGGCGGGGCTGTACTCGCGGGTGCGGTCCAGGCGCTGCTTGGCGTCCAGATATGCCTTTCCGTGCTTGGCCATCAGGCGACCTCCACTCCCATCGAGCGGGCGGTGCCGGCGATGATCTTGGCGGCGGCGTCGACGTCGTTGGCGTTCAGGTCGGCCATCTTCTTCTCGGCGATCTCCCGGAGCTGAGCCTGGCTGATCGTCGCGACCTTGTCACGATGCGGCTCCGCGGAGCCCTTCTCCAGCGACAGCGCCTGCTTGATCAAGACCGCCGCCGGCGGGCTCTTGGTGATGAACGTGAACGAGCGGTCCTCGTAGACGGTGATCACGACCGGGATCACGGTGCCGGCGTCGGACTGCGTCTGCGCGTTGAACGCCTTGACGAACTCCATGATGTTGACGCCGTGCTGGCCCAGCGCGGGACCGACCGGCGGCGCCGGGCTGGCCGATCCACCGACGGCCTGCAGCTTGATCTGCGTAAGGACTTTCTTTGCCATTTCTTCCCGCTGAGCTCGAAAAACAAGGCCGCGTCAGCGGCCCCCCAAAACTAAATCTTCTTCACCTGATCGAAGCCGACCTCGACCGGGGTCTCGCGGCCGAAGATCGAGACCAGCACCTTGAGCCGCTGCGCGTCCTCGTTGACCTCGGAGATCTCGCCCGAGAAGTCCGACAGCGGCCCGGAGACGACCTTGACCGACTCGCCGATCGAGAACTGCGCGCGGCT
The DNA here is from genome assembly GCA_036273655.1 of Solirubrobacteraceae bacterium. Taxonomy (GTDB): domain Bacteria; phylum Actinomycetota; class Thermoleophilia; order Solirubrobacterales; family Solirubrobacteraceae; genus Palsa-465. The sequence goes on from DASUHF010000074.1 coordinate 48,114, forward strand.
GCGCGGACGCTCGGTCGGCTCGATGTTCAGCAGCCGGTCGACCTCGGCCTGGGTCAGCGGCACCGGCTCGGTCGCGGCGCCGCCGACGAAGCCGGTGACGCCAGGGGTGCCCTTGACCAGCGACCAGGTGTCGTCGTTGAGGTCCATCTGCACGAGCACGTAGCCCGGCATCGTCCGCTTCTCGACGGTCACCTTCTGGTTGTCCTTCATCTCGGACACGGACTCGGTCGGGACCACGATCTGGCGCACCGCGCGCTCCTGGTTGAGCGACACGATCCGGTGCTCGAGGTTGTGCTTGACCTTGTTCTCGTGCCCTGAATAGGTGTTGACGACGTACCAGCGGAACATTGCGTTGATTTGGCTACTTGAGGATGAAGTTGATGATGTGCTGAGAGACCCAGTCGGCGCCCGCCAGGAACGCGCCCGCGACGATCACGAACCCGATCACGACACCGGTGGCCTGCACCACCTGCGGACGGTCCGGCCACTGTACCCGGTGAAGCTCGCGCCAACTTCCCTGCAGGAAGCGGACGAGCCGCACCATCGTGCTCGGCCTCGACGCGACCTCGCCACCGGACCCCTCGCCGCCCGCGCCCTCGCGCGTGCGCCGACGTGACCGACCGCCGCCACCGTCGTCGCCGACCGACGGATCCCGCTCGTCGGAATCCTCGTCGTAGCCTAGCTCGTCGTAGAGCCCGTCCTCTTGCGCGTCGTCGGCGTCATCGGCCGCGGTCGCGAGCCCGGGGCCCTCGAACGGAGGGTCCTGCTCGGCGTCGCCTGGGCGGTTGCGTTGACGGGCCACGATCGGTGTGCGGACGTCTGGCTAGCGCGTCTCGCGGTGCGGCGTGTGCCGACGGCACCAGCGGCAGTACTTCTTCAGCTGCAACCGCTCGGGGTTGTTGCGCTTGCTCTTGTTGGTCTGGTAGTTGCGGCGCTTGCACTCCTCGCAGGCGAGGGTGGCAGCGATCCGTACGTCTCCACGGGCCATAAGGCGCCCTTTCTGCTGCGAAGAATCGTGGTCGTTCGGCGATCGAAAACCGGGTTACGGGCGTCAAAACGAACGCCACCCCGGCGCCGATGTCGAGTGTAGCGCCGCGGCCGCTCGGCGCCAGGGCCGTACGTTGCGGGTGTTTGCTTGCGCGTCGCGGCCCGCGAGAATGGCTCGATGCTCCGGCTGATCGGGCTGATGATCTCGATCGGGTTCGCCGATTCGCTGAACCCGAGCACGATCGCCCCGGCGATGTACCTGGCGACCGGCAAGCGCGACCCGCGCCGCCAGGTCGCCGAGTTCACGCTCGGGGTGTTCCTGGTCTACCTGGTCGGCGGGCTCGCGGTCGCGCTCGGGCCCGGCGAGCTCGTGCTCGACCTGGCGCCCCATCCCCGGCCCGAGCTCAAATACGTGTTCGAGATCCTCGGCGGTGTCGTGCTGCTGACGATCTCCGTCCTGCTGTGGGCGTTTCGCAAGCTGCTGGCGCAGCGCCAGCTGCCCGAGGTCCGGTCCGACGGTCGCTCGAGCGCGATCCTCGGCGCGACGATCTCCGCCGTCGAGCTGCCGACCGCGTTCCCCTACTTCGCGGCGATCGCCGCCGTCGTCAGCTCCGGCTACGGCATCTGGCACCGGGTGTTCCTGATCCTGATCTTCAACGTCACGTTCGTGCTGCCGCTGGTGGGGATCATCGCGGTCCTGCAGTTCGCCGGTCCCAACGCCCAGCGGGTGCTGGCCACGAGCCGCCGTTGGCTGGAGCGCCACTGGCCGGTCACGCTGTCCGTGATCTGCCTGGTCGCGGGCGCGTTCTGCGTGCTGATCGGAGTCACCGGACTGATCGGCCTGCACCATTCCCGGGCCGGCTCGATCGCGCGCAAGATCCGCAAGATCGTGGCCCATTGAGGTCTGGGCCGGTCGATGGCGCGGGTAACGCGAACCTTGCAGATTTCGTCACGACGTCCGTTACGAGATCTGCAAAGTTCGCGCGGTCGCTGGTGGGCGGGGGCGTCGAGCTATGGCCCGGCGGCCCTGCGCGCGTCGGCGAGCATCCGGCGCATACCCTGCAGCCACCGCTCGGGGTCGGAGCCCTTGAGCGCCAGGTAGCGGGCGACGTCGGCGTGCGGGAGGATCAGGAAGCGCTCGTCGGCGACGCCCTCGAGCACCGCGGCGGCGACGTCGTCGGGCTCGAGGACCGGGTCGGCCATCATCGGGGCGGTGCCGACCGGATCATCGAGCGCGTCGGCGAGCAGCGGCGTGTTGACCGCCTGCGGGCACACGCACGAGACCTTGACGCCGGCGTCCGCGTATGTGATCGACAGCCACTCGGCGAGCGCCACCGCGGCGTGCTTGGTGATCGAGTAGACAAGGCCCGACAGCTGCGTCAGCAGCCCCGCGGCCGAGGCGGTGCTGAGCAGGTAGCCGTCGCCACGGCGGGTCATCTCGGGCAGCAGCGCACGCGCGGCCCACAGGTGGGCCATCACATTGACGTCCCACGCGTGCTGGATCTCGGCGTCGTCGCCGTCAGGTCCGCCGTGTGGGCCGCCGACGCCGGCGTTTGAGTGAAACAGGTCGATCGGGCCGTTGCGCTCGCGCGCGGCCTCGATCAGCCGCACGATCTCGTCCTCACGCGAGACGTCGGCGGCGATCGCGACCGCGCCGTCGAGGCCCGCGGCGACCTCGCGCGTGGCGGCCTCGTCGAGGTCGGAGATCACGACGCGCGCGCCCGCGCGAGCGAAGCGCACGGCACACGCGCGCCCGATCCCGGACGCGGCGCCGGTGATCACGACGTGCTTGCCCGACGGGTCCATCGACGTCAGTCGCCCGGCGTGGCGCCGGCCGACGCCGGCACGTGGAAGCCCTGCGCGCGAGCGTTGCCGGCCACGCGCGGCGCCCGCTCGACCCGGTTGGCCTCCTCGAGCATCGTGGGCGACGTTACATCAGCGGTCGGCGTCTCGATCAGCGCTCGGGAGCCCTTACAAAGCCGCCATCGATCGACGCCGTCGACGGGTTTGATGCGCGCCGTGACGCGTACGTCGGCGGTCGTTCATTTGTGCCGCGTTTGCAGGGGATCGTGTGACGAATGCACACTTCAAATGATCGTTTCAAGTTGGTATCGTGCGAAGTACGCCAAAGCCTCACCACGCGGCCCCGGCGGACCTCTCGAATAGCCCCTCACGACCGGCGTCACGCGACCCGCGAAAGGACCCAGCCATGACCCGTACCTCGACCCTTCGCTCCCTGCGCTCCAGCGATCGCTCGCGGCGCCTGTTCACCGAGCTCGAGACCGCCCAGCGGCGGGTGCTCGAGCTGCAGCTGGGCGTGCCGACGACGGCTGCGCCCCGCGCCGCGGGGATGCTGTCGCAGATCCGCAGCCGCTGACAGCCGGCTCGTCGTGGGCCGGCGGCAGCGCCGGCCCGCAGGGCGGCGCCCGCATCAGTTGTCAGTGCCGGCGCGGCCCGTGCGTCAGTCGCCGCGGCAGCGGCACCGGCGAGAGCTTGCTGACGGCCTCGCCCACGAGCTGGCGCGGCGCCAACTTGTCGACGATGTCCTCGAGCTCGAGCCGCTCGGAGCTCGTCAGCCGCGAGCGCCGTCCATGGCCGATGCGCACGAGCGTCACCAGCCGGCGTCGCTCCCCCGGCGTCAGGCGCATCACATGATCGCGCGTCACCAGTGCCAGCTCGGCGGCGGTCAGCAACTGCACGACCGGCACCCGGCGCAGGCCGGGCACCTTGTGCGTGACCTTGCCGGCGTTGCGCGTGACGAATCCCGATGGCATCGCTTCGATTCTAGAAGCGCCGCCGCGCCCTCCCGGGCGATCACGCGCGGCGCAACTTCCCCGCAAGGGATGCATTCTTAACATCGCGATGAAGCCTCGACGACGACCCCTGGTTTCGGCCGCCAGCCTCGTTGCGATGCTCGCCGCCGGCGCCACGATCGCGGGCTCGACCGCCGGGGCCACCGCACGCGTCTCCAACCGCGCACTCGCACACCACGCCGCGGCAGCGCTGCTGCGCCGCACCCCACGCCCCACCCGCTCCCGTCGCGTCGCGACCGAGCCGCGCGGCGGCGGCCACCTGCTCACCAACCCCTCGAGCGTGCCCGCCACGCGAGCGCTGGTCGACCGCCACGCGTTCTACGTCGTCCGCGCGCCGCTGCACGAGGTCGAACGCTTCTACGCGCGCCACCGACCGAGACACGCCCGTCAGCTCGCGACCGGCACGAGCGCCGGCCCCGGCGTCCCCCGCAATCATTCCCTCACCTGGGGATGGCCGACGAGACGCGCGCTCGTCTCGCGTCAGACGCTGCTCGAGATGGTCGCGCTCGGCCGCCGCCGGACCGGCGTCCGCGTCGACGCGCAGGTCGTCTGGCGCGTTCCGCGACCGGACGGCGAGCGCGTCCCCGCCGGCGTGCGCGCGATCACGATCACCCGCACCAAGCCAGGTCATCTGCCGGACCTGACCAGAAACGTCCGCAGCGGTCCACACGTGCGCGCGATCATCGAGATGATCGACCGGCTGCCGATCGTCCAGCCCGACTTCATCGCCTGCCCGGTGCTGCTGGCGGGCACGCCGGTGGTGACGTTCTCGTTCCGCTCGAGCCGCGCGGGTCCGGCGCTCGCGACCGCGTCCGAGCCGGCGGACGTCACCGAGCCGACGAACGCGTGCGACGCGCTGACGTTTGCGACCGGCACGCACACGTGGCCGTCGCTGCTGCACGGCGCCCGCTTCCTGCACCGCGTCGATCGGCTGCTGCACGCTCACTTCGCGACGCGGCCCGGCGCGACCGCGCGCGGCGTCGCCTGACGTTGACGAACAGCGTCTCCCGGGACGCGCACCGCGCGATCTGACACAATTAGACCAATACGTTCAAACGACGGCTCGATCCGGCACCGTCGGCGCCAGCCGACGCGGTGCTGGTAATAGACTTCGAGGTGGATCTGTCGGCGATGGCCGCGAGGCCCGAGAACATGGAGGGAGGTGATCGGTTTGCGAAAGTCACGTGGTCGGCTGCTTGAGCCGATGGTGCGCGACAACGGCTCGCTGCGGCGCGCTGATTGGGATGAGGCCCTCAGCGTCGCGACGGCCGGGCTCGAGCGCGCGCGGGCGCAGGATGCGACGCGCTCGTTCGGCATGTTCAGCTGCTCCAAGGCATCGAACGAGGCCAATTTCCTGGCGCAGAAGTTCGTGCGTTCCGTGATGGGGTCGAACAACATCGACTCCTGCAACCGCACTTGACACGCTCCCAGCGTCGTCGGTCTGGCGACGGTATTTGGTGCGGGCGGCGGTACGACGTCCTATAAAGAGTTGGAGGAAACGGATCTGCTGATCCTGTGGGGCTCCAACGCGCGCGAAACCCACCCGATCATGTTCCACCACATGCTCAAGGGTGTGCGCAACGGCGCTGCGCTGTACGTGATCGATCCGCGGCGGACGAGCTCGGCGCAGTGGGCCGACTCGTGGCTCGGGCTCGACGTCGGCACCGACATCGCGCTCGCGAACACGATCGGCCGCGAGATCATCCACGCGGGCCTGGCAAACGAGACGTTCATCGAGCGCGCGACGACCGGCTTCGATGAATACCGGGCGTCGGTCGAGCGCTGGACGCTCGACGAGGGCGAGCGCGTGACGGGCGTCCCGGCGCAGACGATCTCCGAGCTCGCGCACGCGTACGCGCGCGCCGACCGCGCGATCCTCTGCTGGACGCTCGGCATCACCGAGCACGTGACGGCGGTCGACAACGTGCTGTCGCTCATCAACTTGTCATTGCTGACCGGTCACGTCGGCCGCTGGGGCTCGGGCGTGGACCCGCTGCGCGGCCAGAACAACGTGCAGGGCGGCGGCGACATGGGCGCGATCCCCGACAAGCTCCCCGGCTTCCAGGACGTCGTCTCAAACCACGAGGCGCGTGCCAAGTTCGAGGCGGCGTGGGGCACGAAGCTGCCGCCCGAGAAGGGGTGGCACCTGTCGGACATGTTCGAGGCGATCGAGCGCGGCGAGCTGCGCACCCTGTACGTGATGGGCGAGAATCCGGCGCAGTCCGAGGCCGACTCCAAGAAGGCGACCGAGCTGCTCGAGGGCCTCGACTGCCTGATCGTGCAGGACATCCTGATGACCAGGACCGCCGAGCTGGCCGACGTGGTGCTGCCGGCATCGGCGTCGTGGTGCGAGGCCGACGGCGGCACCGTCACCAACTCCGAGCGGCGCGTGCAGCTGATGCACAAGGCGCTGGACCCGCCCGGGCAGGCGCGCGACGATCACTGGATCATCGCTGAGCTCGCGCGGCGGCTCGGACACGACTGGGGCCATCCAACGCTGGAGCAGGCGTGGGACGAGCTGCGCTCGCTGGCGCCCAACCACCGCGGCATGAGCTACCGGCGTCTGGAGGAGCTGGGCGGGATCCAGTGGCCGTGCTTCTCGGAGGACGATCCGGGCGCCCCGTTCCTGCACGGGCGGCTGTGGGAAGAGCCGCGGCAGGGCCCGCCGGCGCCGTTCTCCGTGACCGAGTGGCAGCCGCCGATCGACCAGCTCGATGACGAGTTCCCGATCCGGCTGACGACCGGCCGGCGCCTGGACTCCTACAACACCGGCGCGCAGTCGAACCTCTACAGCTCGCCGCTGCGCCGCGGCGAGACGCTCGACCTCTGCCCCGACGACGCGCGCACGCTCGGCGTCGAGCCCGGCGAGGTGGTCGTGGTGCGCTCGCGTCGCGGCTCGATCGAGGCGCCCGTGCGCCTGGACCGCGGTCTGCGCCCCGGGCTGGCGTTCATGACGTTCCATTTCGGCGACCGCATCGACGTCAACACGCTCACGCGCGACACGTTCGACAAGCGGTCGGGCACGGCGGAGTTCAAGGCGACCGCGATCCGCATCGAGAAGCGCAACGGCAACGGGCGCGCGGCCGCGGCCGTCGGCGCCCCCACCGAGGTCAACGGCTAGATGGACCTGCGGCTCCTCGAGGCCGAACCGACCGATGCGGAGCGGGACGCGGTCGACGCGTTCCTCGGCCCGCCCGTGTCGGCGTGGGTCGGCGCCGACGCGGTGCAGGACGGCCACGCCGCCCACGGCGGCCATGCGGCGCGCGCCGAGCGCCACCAGCTGCTGCCGGTGCTGCATGCGCTGCATGCGCGAGCCGGGTGGATCAGCCCCGGCGGGCTGAACTACATCGCCCGGCGGTTGACGGTGCCGCCGGCCGACGTGTACGGGGTGGCGACGTTCTACGCGCTGTTCTCGCCGACGCCGCGGCCACCGCGGGTGCTCCACGTCTGCAACGACCTCGTGTGCCGCTGCGCCGGCTCCCAGGCGATCGTCGACGCGCTCTCGGACGAGTTCGGCCCCGAGGGATCGGAGCGCGACGGCGCGTCCTGGATCGCGAGCCCGTGCCTGGGCCAGTGCGATCGCGCGCCCGCGGCGATGCTCGTCCAGTCCGGCGAGGAGCCGCTTGAGCGCGAGCTGACCGCGATCACCACCGCCGACGCACGAGCCGTGCTCGACGGATCGACGCCCGAGCCGCCGCGCTCGGCGATCCCGCCCCAGGCCGGCACCGACAAGCTGCGGCTCCTGCACCGGATCGGGATCGTCGACCCCGAGAGTCTCGACGACTACCGCGCTACGGGAGGTTACGCGGCCCTGCGCCGGGCCTTCGACCTCGGCCCCGACGGCGTGATCCGCGAGCTCGCGGACTCCAAGCTGCTGGGACGGGGCGGCGCCGCGTTCCCGATCGGGCGCAAGTGGGAGGCGGTCGCCCGCCAGCCGCGCCGGCCGCACTACCTGATCTGCAACGCCGACGAGTCCGAGCCGGGCACGTTCAAGGATCGCGTGATCATGGAGGGCGACCCGTTCTCGCTGATCGAGGCGATGACGATCGCCGCGTACGCGACCGGCTGCGAGCGCGGCTTCATCTACCTGCGGGGCGAGTACCCGCTCGCCGAGCGCCGCCTCGAGCATGCGATCGAGCAGGTGCGCGAACGCGGGCTGCTGGGGCAGGACGTGTTCGGGCGAGGCTTGCACTTCGAGATCGAGCTGCGCAAGGGCGCCGGCGCCTACATCTGCGGCGAGGAGACGGCGTTGTTCGCCTCGATCGAGGGCTTCCGCGGCGAGCCGCGAAACAAGCCGCCGTTCCCCGTCACCCATGGGCTGTTCGGCCAGCCGACCGTCGTCAACAACGTCGAGACGCTCGTCAACGTGCCGGCGATCCTGCTCGAGGGCGGCGCCGCGTTCGCCGCGATCGGCACCGAACGCTCGACCGGGCCGAAGCTGTTCTGCCTGTGCGGCAGTGTCGCCAAGCCGGGTGTCTACGAGGTACCGCTCGGGACGACGCTGCGCGAGCTGCTGACGCTCGCTGGCGGCGTCCTCGACGGCTCGGCGCTGCGGGGGGTTCTGCTCGGCGGTGCCGCGGGCAGCTTCGTGACCCCCGACGACCTCGATCTGCCGCTGACGTTCGAGGACACGCGCGCGGCCGGCACGACGCTCGGCTCGGGCGTCGTGATGGCGGTCGACGATCGCGTCGACCTCGGCGAGCTGCTGATGGCGATCGCGGCGTTCTTCCGCGACGAGAGCTGCGGCCAGTGCGTTCCCTGCCGGGTCGGGACCGTGCGCCAGGAGGAGGCGCTGGCCCGGCTGATCTCGGGGCGCCCGCGCGGCACCGTCGCCGACGAGCTGGCGCTGATCGCCGAGATCGGCCAGGCGATGCGCGACGCCTCGATCTGCGGGCTTGGCCAGACCGCGTCCTCGGCGATCGAGTCGGCGATCGCGCGGCTCGCGGTGTTCGACGGAAACGGAGCGGCGACATGACCGAACTGATGGGACAGCTGCCTGCGTTGGAGCCGCGGCTCCTGAAGCTGACGATCGACGACCGGCCGGTCGAGGTGCCGGAGGGCTCGACGATCCTCGACGCGTGCCGACAGCTGGAGATCGACACGCCGACGCTGTGCTACGGCGACACGCTTCAGCCCGCGAACGTGTGCCGGGTCTGCGTCGTCGAGCTCGAGGGCGCCCGCGCCCTGATCCCGGCCTGCTCGCGCCTGGTCGAGCCCGACATGGTGATCCACACCGACTCGCCGCGAGTCCGCCACAGCCGCAAGATGGTGATGGAGTTCCTCGCCTCGTCCGTGGATCTGTCGATCACCGCCGACGCAGACGACTACTTGCAGCGATACGACGCCGACCCCGCCCGCTACGGCCCGCCGGCGCCGCCCGATCCCGATCGAGACGCCAGGCGCGCCGGCCACCACGAGCGCCCCGACGGCCAGACCGCCGCGACAGTCGACACGCCCACGAAGGTCGACAACGACCTGTACGTACGCGACTACTCCAAGTGCATCCTCTGTTACAAGTGCGTCGACGCCTGCGGCGAGCAGTACCAGAACACGTTCGCGATCACGGTCGCCGGACGCGGCTTCGATGCGCGCATCTCGACCGAGTACGCCAACCCGTTGCCGGACTCCGCGTGCGTGTACTGCGGCAACTGCATCGCGGTGTGCCCGACCGGGGCGCTGATGTTCCGCTCCGAGCACGAGCTGCGCGAGGCCGCCACCTGGGACGAGTCGCGCCAGACGCAGACCGACACGATCTGTCCCTACTGCGGCGTCGGCTGCAACCTCACCCTGCACGTGCAGGACAACGAGATCGTCAAGGTCACCTCGCCCGACGACCACGACGTGACGCGCGGGAACCTCTGCATCAAGGGCCGCTTCGGCTTCCAGCACGTCAGCCCCCGTCGCGGTTCTAACGGCTCAGACCCGGTCGACGGCTGACAGCGCCCGGCGGCGACGCTCCGCGTACGCGCCCCCTCGGCCGCTGGAACGGGTCCACTAGCCTTCGCAACGTGTCGACGGCGGCGATCCCACTGACGTCGCTCGCCCACGGGGCGGGCTGTGGTTGCAAGCTGCCCGCCGCGTCGCTGCTCGAGATCGTCCGCGACCTTCCCGCGGCGACCGACGAACGGCTGCTCGTCGGCTCGGCCACCGCCGACGACGCGGCGGTGTTCCGGCTCGCCGACGGGCTCGCGCTCGTGCAGACGCTCGACTTCTTCACCCCGATCGTCGACGATCCCTACGACTTCGGGCGGATCGCCGCTGCCAACGCGCTGTCTGACGTGTACGCGATGGGCGGCACGCCGCTGACGGCGATGAACATCGTCGCGTTTCCGCTGGAGCGGCTCGGCGGCGACGTGCTGCGTGAGATTCTTCGCGGCGGCGTCGACGTCGTCTCTGGAGCCGGGGCGACCGTCGTCGGCGGCCACTCGATCGACGATCCGGAGCCGAAGTACGGGCTCGCGGTCACGGGTGTCGTCAACCCTGACGCGATGCTCACCAACGCCGGCGCGGTCACCGGCGACGCGCTCGTGTTGACCAAGCCGCTCGGCGTCGGCGCGGTCACGACCGCACGCAAGCGCGGCATCTCGGACGACCCGGAGCTGCTCGAGCGAGCGGTCGAGGTGATGACCGCGTTGAACGGACCGGCGGCCGAGGCGGCCCGGAGCGCGGGCGCGCACGCGGTCACCGACGTGACCGGCTTCGGCCTGCTCGGCCATCTGCACAACGTCGTCCGCGCAAGCGGCGTCGCGGCTGTGATCGACGCTCGCGACGTGCCGGCGATCGAGGGCGTGCTCGAGCTGCTCGCGTTGGACGACGCGCCCGCCGTGTCGGGCGGCAGCCGGCGCAACCGCGAGTATGCGGCGTCGTTCACTGTCTTTGACGAGGGCGTGTCGGAAGCGCGCGCGATCCTGGTGTGCGACGCGACCACCTCCGGGGGATTGCTCGTCGCCGTCGATCCCGGGCGTGCCGATGAGATCCCCGGCACCATCGTGGGACGGGTCGTGACCGGCGAGCCGGGCACGATCGCCGTGCAGTGAACGTGCTCGGGGCGTTGCAGGCGAGCCGGCACGATCGCCGTGCAGCCGGGGCGTTGCACGCGTACCCGGAGCGGCCGGGGCCCGGTGGCCCACCCGGTCTTCAAAACCGGTTCGGGCGCGGTCATCCGCGCTGGAAGGTTCGACTCCTTCGCCGCTCCGTACTTGCATGACTGACCAATCAATCAACGCGGTGGAGCGGGATCAGGCGATCAACGCACGCATGCGAGCACTGCCGTCCGTGGACCGGCTCGCGACCGCGGTCGCGCGGGCGGAGCTGGAGGCTCGGCGCGCCGAGTTGCTGCGCGGCGCCAGCGACGAGGTCGACCTCGTGGCGCGCGCCCGCGCGCGGCTGGCGCCGTCGCTGCGCCGCGTGCTCAACGCGACCGGCGTGATCGTGCACACCAACCTCGGGCGAGCACCGCTGGCCGCACAGGCGCAGGCGGCGGTCGCGCGCGTGGCCGCGGGCTCGTGCAACATCGAGCTCGACCTGGCTAGCGGACGGCGCGGCTCGCGCCACGAACACGTCGCCGGCCTGCTGACCGAGCTCACCGGCGCCGAGGCCGCGCTCGTCGTCAACAACTGCGCCGGCGCGGTGCTGCTCGCGGTCGCGGCGCTTGCGCGTGGCCGCGAGACGATCGTCTCCCGCGGCCAGCTGATCGAGATCGGCGGCGGCTTCCGGATCCCCGAACTGCTCGTGCAGGCGGGCACGACGCTCGTCGAGGTCGGCACCACGAACCGCACCCGCGTCGCCGACTACGAGGCGGCGATCGGCGAGCGGACAGGCGCGATCCTGCGCGCGCACCCATCGAACTTCCGGATGCTCGGGTTCGTCGAGCAGGTCGAGACCGAGACGCTCGTCAGCCTCGGCCCGCCGGTCATCGACGACGTCGGCTCGGGCGTGCTCGCCGACGACGTGCCGCAGCTGGGCGACGAGCCGGCGGTCCGACGCTCGGTTGCGGCCGGGGCGACGCTCGTGACGTTCTCAGGCGACAAGCTGCTCGGCGGCCCGCAGGCCGGGGTGCTCGTCGGCCGCCGTGACGCGATCGACGCCTGCCGCACGCATCCGCTCGCCCGCGCGCTGCGGATCGACAAGCTGTCGCTGGCGGCGCTCGAGGCGACGCTGGCGCTGTATCGCGATCCGGCGGCGGCGCGCCGCGAGCTGCCGGTGCTGGCGATGCTCGAGGCATCCGACGAGGAGCTGGACGGCCGCGCGCGGCTGCTGGCCGAGCAGACCGGCGGGCGCGTCGTGCAGGCGATCGCGAGGGTCGGCGGCGGCGCGCTGCCGCTGCTGGAGCTGTCCGGGCCTGCGGTCGCGCTGGCGCCGGGGCCGGACGGTGTGGACGCGCTCGCGGCGAGGCTGCGTGCCGGCGATCCGGCGCTCGTCGGGCGCGTGCACGCCGGTGAGCTGCTGCTTGACCCGCGCACGCTCACCGACGAGGAGGCGCGGTGCGCGGCGCAGCTGGTGGCGGCGGCGTCTCGCGGGTGAGCGCCGCGGACGCGCCGCTGACGCTCGGCACCGCCGGACACATCGACCACGGCAAGACCGCGCTTGTGCGGGCGCTGACCGGCGTCGACACCGACCGCCTGCCGGCCGAGCGCGAGCGCGGGATGACGATCGAGCTCGGCTACGCGCCGCTGGCGCTGCCCGACGGGCGGCGGCTGTCGGTCGTCGACGTCCCCGGCCACGAGCGGTTCGTGCGCGCGATGGTCGCGGGCGCGACCGGGATCGACATGTACCTGATGACGATCGCCGCCGACGACGGCGTGATGCCGCAGACGCGCGAGCACGCGACCGTGTTGGACGCGCTCGGCGTCCGCGCCGGCGTCGTCGCGATCACGAAATCCGACGTGCGCGACCCCGAGCCCGCGATCGCCGCCGCCCGGCGACTGCTGCCAAACGCCGAGATCGTGGCCTGTTCGGCACGGACCGGGGACGGGCTCCACGACGTGCTGGTGGCACTCGGCCGTGTCGCCGCGGGGGTGCGACCGCGGGCGTCGGTCGACGTGCCCGCCGTGCTGCACGCCGACCGCGCGTTCACGATCCACGGCGCCGGCACGGTGCTGACCGGCACGCTGTGGAGCGGGGCGATCGCGCGCGGCGACACGCTGACGCTGCTGCCTGACGGACGCTCGGTCAGGGTCCGGGGAGTGCAGGTGCACGGCGCGCACGCCGAGGTCGCCGTCGCCGGGCAGCGCGTCGCGGTGAACCTCACGGGCGTGCCGATCGCGTCGGTAGCCCGCGGTGACGCGCTCGTCGGCGCCGGCGCGCCGGTCCGGCCCCGGCACGTGCTCGACGTCGCGCTGACGCTGCGCGAGGCGCCCGGACGCCCGCTGACGCGCGTCCAGGTCCACCACGGCACCCGCGATGCGCCCGCCCGGCTGGTGGCGCTGTCCGATCGCTACTTCCAGGTGCGCCTGGAGCGCCCGCTGCTCGTCGCCGACGGCGACCGAGTCGTGATCCGCCGGATCGCGCCGCCCGACACGCTCGGCGGCGGCGTCGTGCTCGACGCCGCCGCGAGGCGGCACGGCCGGCGGGCGGAGACGCTCGCGCGGCTGGCCCGGATCGAGGCCGGCGAGGAGCCCGAGCCTCCGGCGACCGACGCTTCGAAATCCGCCGCTTCGGCCGTTCCGGGGTCCGCCGCTTCGGCCGCTCCGGCCGCTTTGGCCTCCGCCGCGTCCGAGCCCGGCGCCGATGCCGGCGCGCCCGCGCCGGAGCCGCTTGCGCCCGGCGCGCTCGCGCTCGCACAGCGGCTGCTCGACGCCGGCCACGAGCCGCCGAGCCTCGCGCAGCTCGGCGACGACGCCGTCCACCTGCCGGCGCTGCGCGACGCCGGGATCGCCGTGCGGATCGGCCGCGACATGTACGCGCACGTTGACGCCGTCGCCACCGTCCGCGAGCGCGTGGCCGCGATCATCCGCGCCGAGGGGCAGATCACGCTCGCGCGTCTGCGCGACGAGCTGCGCACCTCACGCAAGTTCGCGCAGGCGCTGCTCGAGCATCTCGACGCCGCGCGCGTCACTCGACGGCGGCCGGACGACAGCAGGGTGCTGCGCCGATCGTGACGCGCTGCTCGCGTTCGCCGGCCCGGCAGGCACCAGGAGGCGGAGGGCTGCGGCGCGGACCGGTCCCGGCTTCCGGGCCTCTGGTCAGGTGAGTGAGAAGCGAGTCCGGTATGGACGTACATATTTCGCAAGTGGCGGCGTCAGACGCAGCGCGAGGCGCGCCGTCGGTGCCGCTAACGACCCTGAACCTTCGCCGCGATCGACATCCTCAGACCCGAAGACTCACCATCAGCCTGAACCTGAGCATCGGGTTGGCGTGGCTTGCTTGACGCCGAGCAGGTCGAGCTTGGCCCGGCGCGGGAGCCGCTTGATCCGCGCCTCCTCCCGCCGCGCAGCGCTGCGGCTGTCCATCGGCAGCGCCAGCGCCAGCGCGACCGGCAACCGGCTGGCGGTGTAGCGGCTGGCGGTGCCGGCCCGGTGGCGGGCGATCCGGCGCTCGAGGTCGGTCGTCCAGCCCGTGTACAGCGAGCCGTCGCGGCACCGCAGCAGGTAGACCCACGCCTCGGGTGCCGCCACGGCCTCGGGTGCCGCCACGGCCTCGGGTGCCGCCACCGCCTCGGGTGCCGCCACCGTCTCGGGTGCCGCCACCGCCGTGGCTCCCTCCTCGCGCGCCATCACCGCTGCTTCTGCCTCGACGTCGCCGCTCCTTCCTGCCACACCTCGGCGGCGGTCAGCGCGACCACCCCCGCCGTGCAGACGAGCAGCAGCGGCGCGCTCGCGAACCGCTCGAGCTCGGTCAGCACGATCGGCGCGGCGAAGCCGACGTACGTCAGCGCGTAGAACACCGCGGTCAGCGACGCGAGGTCGTCGCGGTGGGCGATCCGCTGGATCTCGAGCAGCCCCGACACGATGCAGATGCCGTAGCCGCCGCCGAGCAGCACCCCGGCCGGCACCACCAGCGGCCAGCTGTGCGTGGCGCCGGCGAGCGCGCCGACCAGCGTGCCCGCGCAGATCGCCGCCAGCGCCACCAGCATGCCGCGCACGCTCTGCACCGAGTCAAGGCGCCGCGCGAGCGGCTGGATCGTGATCCCGAGCCCCAGCGTCAACCCCGCGATCACCGCCGCGAACCCGACCCCGAACGATCCGGTCTGGTCCGCGACCAGGATCGGCAGCACCGCGAACGAGATCGACGGCGCCGCGAACACCCATGGTGCCGCGGGCGCGACGATCCGCGCAAAGCGCACATGCCCGGCCGACGGCACCCGCAGCATCGCTGCCAGCGACGGGATCGAGCCGCGGTCGGCGACCGTCTCGGGCGCGGCCGGCAGCAGCGGCAACGTCGCCGCCATCACGATCAGGTGCGGCACGTACGCCGTCACCAGCGGATCCGGCGCCCACTGCGCGACCAGCCCGCCGACGAGCGCGCCGAGCCCGAACCCCGCCGACAGCGCGACCGCGGCGCGGCGCGCGCCGGCCTGCTCGCTGGCGAGCGGGTCGTACGGGGAGACCGACAGCTCCTTGATGTGCGCGGTCCCGGCCGCAAACGCCGCGCCGCTGCAGACGCCCGCCAGAAACCGGCCGACGTACAGCAGCGCGAGGGTGTGCTCGCCGGCGATCAGCGCCACCGACGCGACCACCGACAGCAGCCCGGCGCCGGCCACGATCGCGCGGCGCCCGCGGGCGTCGGAGATCGGTCCGAGCACGAGCAGCGCCGGGATCAGGCCGAGCGCGTAGACGCCGAACAGCGCGTCGCCGGTGCTCTGCGACAGCCCCGCGTGCAGCTTGTAGGCGAGCAGCAGCGGCGAGAACTGGTTGGCGCCCCAGGCGACGCCGAACACGACCCCCGCCACCCGCAGCCACGGCGGCAGGCGCTGCGCGCTGGCGAGTCCGACGCTCACGCCGCGAGCCTAGACATCCGGGCAAGCGGGTAACCGACGGCGCCGAACAGGTTACGTTCCTTGTGGGCCGCACCGAGCGCATCGCCAACCTCGCCGGCGTCGTCGTCCCGTTCGCCGGGGTGATCGCCGCGATCGTGCTGTTGTGGAATCGCGCCGTCGACCTGACCGACATCGCGATCCTCCTCGTCGGCTACGTCGTCACCGCGGCCGGCGTCACCGTCGGCTTTCACCGGCTGCTGACGCACCGCGCGTTCGCGACCTACCGGTGGCTGGAGCGCGTGTTCGCCGTGGTCGGCTCGCTGTCGGTGCAGGGATCGGTCCTCGACTGGGTCGCCGACCACCGTAAGCACCACGCCCACACCGACGTGGAGGGCGACCCGCACAGCCCGCACGTCGGCCACGGCTCCGGGCTCGCGGGCCTCTGGCACGCGCACACCGGCTGGCTGCTGGAGACCCAGGGCCAGGCGGACTGGCGGAAGTACGCGCGGGACCTCTACGACGACCCGGCGATGCGCTCGATCGGCCGCCGCTTCCCGCTGCTCGCGCTCGTCTCGCTGGCGCTGCCGACGCTCGCCGGCTGGCTGCTGCACGGCGGCACCATGTCGGGCGCGCTGCAGGGGCTCGTGTGGGGCGGGCTCGTCCGGATCTTCCTCGTGCACCACGTGACCTGGTCGGTCAACTCGGTGTGCCACTTCTTCGGCGCCCGGCGGTTCGACATCGAGGACCGCTCGACGAACGTCGCGTGGCTCTCGCTGCTGTCGCTCGGCGAGTCCTGGCACCACAACCACCACGCGTTCCCGCGCTCGGCCGTGCACGGGCTCAGGCGCTGGGAGCTTGATCCGTCGGCGTGGATCATCGCGATGCTCGAGCGCATCGGGCTGGCGTGGAACGTGGTCCGGATCCCGCCCGAGCGCCAGCTCGCCAAGGCCGCCGCGACGACATCCTGACAACGCGGCGCGGCGGCGCTGCATCCCGCTGGGCCGAACGCGGGCCGAGGTGAGAGATTTGTACGTCCATGCCGGACTCGCTTCCCGCCCATGCCCGCCCGGCCCGCCGCCGAGCCGCCGAGCCGCCGCGCCGGCGAGCCGGGTGACTACCGTTGGACGGCGTGCCGACCACGCATCGCAACCGCGTCCAGGCGCTGCTCGACCAGGCCGCCAGCGACCATCAAACGCTGGTCGCGCAGCTGCCCGCCAACCTGCAGGCGTCGCTGCCGGTCGACGCCCAGGGCGTGACGCGCGCGATCGACCTGCTCGCGGTCGCCGCCGGACTCGATCTCGACGAGCGCCGCGCGCTGCTGGCCCCACACGCGGTCAACCCGGCGGTGCTGCACGCGCGCGTGTACGGCCGCGCGCCGCTCACGCGCGAGACCGTGATCGGCTCATTCGTCGAGGGCGCCCGCGTCCGCGCCGACGCGCTCGCGGCGCTCGCCGACGAGATCGGCGGCGAGGCGCTCGGCCGGCGTGTGCGAGCGCTGCTGCTCGCCGACCCGCCGCCGACGCAGGCCGAGGGCGAGGACGTGGTGCCGGCGCTGCGCGCCACCTACGCGGCGCACGAGCGCGCGGCGCTGCTGATCGCCGACCGGCTCGACGCCGGTGACGGCTGAGCTCGTTCGGCGGCGGCTTCGGCAAATTCATGTCCGGTGTGTGACCCTGCTCCCTGATCCTGCGACCGGCGCGGCAAGCGTACCTCGCGGCGCGCTCGAACGGGGGGCGCGTCTGTGACCTGGCTCGAGCGCCGCCGACAGCGAGCCGCCACCACTTGACAGCTCGTCGAGGCGGCGCAAAGATTGCGACGATCGTCACGACCGAACCGGGGGGTCAGCGTGACGACGAGGGCACTACACACACCGGCAGGGGCTGTGCGCACCGCGAATCAAGGGGGAGCGGATTCGCACAGCCCCGGTGTGGCAGGGCAGCGGCCGGATGCGGTCGCCGGCAACGCTCCCGGCAACCGAGGGATCGGAGTGAGATGACAACCGAAGGAAGCGGCGTCAAGGCGACCGCACACACCACCCGGCACAAGCCGGCGGCAATCGACGGCTCAGCGACCGCGCGGTTGCCCGCGCAACCGGCGGCGCCCGCCGCCGACCTGCCCGCCGGGCAGGCGACGCCGGCCGACGTGCCCGCGGTCGCCGAGCCGATGCCACAGTGGGTGTTCGCCGTCGCGCTCGGGTGGCTTGCGTTCGTGCTCGCGGTGTTCGTGGTCTATGAGACCGTGCCGGGGTTCCGCGGGGCGTTCCCGACCAAGCTCGGGCCGTACATTCCCGTGACGGTGCCGTGGTTCGGGGCGCTCGGCGGCTGCCTCGTCAGCCTCGCGGGAATCGCCGACCACAACCGGCAGTGGGACTCGCGGTATGACTACTGGCACCCGATCCGGCCGCTCGTCGGCGGCGTCACCGGCGCGATCGGCTGCCTGCTGCTGCTCGTCACCACGCAGCTGGCGACGAAGGGCCCGATCAAGGCCGACGCCGCGTTCTACGACGCGGTCGCGTTCGTGTTCGGCTACGCCGAGTCGGCATTCCGCGCGCTGATCACATCGCTCACCGATGTGATCCTCAAGCCTGGCGGCCAGACCGCCCGCAGGTAGCGCGCACGGGTCGGGCGCTACGATCCGGTTCATGATCACGACGGCGCTCGCATTGCATCGCACCCGCCCCGCGGGCGTCATCTCGCTGGTCGCAGCGGCCGCGCGAGCGTTGTAGCCGCGGGCCGGCCTTCCCGCGCCCGCGGCCGTCGATTCCTGGCGCCGCCGCCCGCCTGTGTGCGGCGTCGTCCCTGGCAACGCTCCCCGACATCTGCTGCGACCTCATGCTCGACTCAGACACGATCAGACAGACGTTCATCGATTTTTTCGTCGACCGCGGCCACAACCAGATCGACTCAAGTTCGCTGCTGCCCGCAGACGGCACGGTGCTGTTCACCAGTGCCGGCATGCAGCAGCTGATCCCGTATTTCTCAGGGGCATCGCATCCGTCCGGCCGCCGGCTCGTGGACTGGCAGCGGGTGCTGCGTACGGTCGACATCGACGAGGTCGGCGACGCCTCGCACCTGACGATGTTCGAGATGCTCGGCAGCTGGTCGTTGGGCGACTATGGGCCGGATCTGTCGCTTCAGTGGAGTCTCGAGCTGCTGTGTGAGCGGTTCGGGCTCGACGTGAAGCGGCTGTCGGTGACGGTCTTCGCGGGCGACGACGAGGTGCCGTTCGACCGGCTTGCGTATGAACGCTGGCGTTCGCTTGGGATCGCGCCCGAGCGGATCCATCGCTACGGCCGCGCCGAGAACTGGTGGGGACCGGTAGGCCCCCGCGGGCCGTGCGGGCCGGACTCCGAGATCTTCGTCTGGACGGGCGACGGCGAACCCGAGTCAGAGCCCGCGCGCGACGACCGCTGGCTCGAGACCTGGAACAACGTGTTCATCACCTGGGAGCTGACCGGCGACGGCCGGTTCGTGCCGCTGGCGCAACGCAACGTCGACACCGGCATGGGGTTCGAGCGGCTCGTGGCGCTGTTGCAGGGGGTCGGGTCCGTGTATGACACCGACCTGCTCGCTCCGGTGATGTCGGCGGTCGACCGCCTCGCCGGCGACGGGCCGCTGTCGTCGCGGCGGATCGTCTGCGACCACGTCCGCGCCGCGACGTTTCTGATCGCCGACGGCGTGCTGCCGTCCAACGTCGAGCGCGGGTACGTGCTGCGGCGCTTGATCCGCCGCGCGATTCGGCACGGCCGGCTCGCCGGCGTCCGCGACGGACTGACCGGGCCGATCGCCGCGGCCGTGATCGAGCGGTTCGGGTCGTTGTACCCGGTGCTGGCATTGGAGCGCTCGCGCGTGCTTGCGGTACTGGCGGCCGAGGAGGAGCGGTTCGGGCGCGTGCTCGATCGCGGCCTGCGCGAGCTCGACCGGCTCGTGGCGCGCGGCGATCCGGTCGACGGCTCGACCCTGTTCTGGCTGTTTGAGACGCACGGGCTGCCGCCGGAGATGTCGACCGAGGAGCTGCGCCGCCGCGGCGTGGCCGCCGGCGACTGGCAACCGGGATTCTTGCGGGCGCAACAGCGCCACCAGGCGCGCTCGCAGGCCGCGGCGGGATCGCGCTTCGGCGGCGGGTTGGAGGCGCACACCGACCGTGCGGTGCGCCTGCACACCGCCACGCACCTGCTCGGCGGCGCGCTGCGCCGGGTGCTCGGCGACCACGTGCACCAGCGCGGCTCGAGCATCACCGACGAACGGCTGCGGTTCGACTTCAGCCACGACCGGCGCCTGTCCGAGGACGAGCTGTCGCGCGTGAGCGAGATCGTCAACCGCGCGATCGCCGACGACCTGCCGGTGCAGCAACGCTCGATGCCACGCGAGCAGGCCGAGCGGCTCGGGGCCGAGCGCGAGTTCGGCCAGCGCTACCCCGACACTGTCTCGGTGTACACGATCGGCGACCTGTCAACCGAGTTCTGCGGTGGGCCGCACGTCGCGCGCACCGGCGAGGTCGGGCGCTTCCGGATCCTCAAGCAGGAGTCGTCGGGCGCGGGCGTGCGCCGGATTCGCGCGACCGTGGAGTGACGGGTGCGATGAGTCGTTGCGGCCCGGCCGGTCTGTACCTCGACGTTGTCATGGCAACCTGGAGGCGAGATGACCGCTCCGCGAGTTCTTCGAGATGGGATCGTGTTCGGCGAGTCCCCGCGCTGGCACGACGGCCGGCTGTGGTTCTGCGACTGGGGCGCGCGCCAGATCCTGGCGGTCGCGCCCGACGGCAGCGGCGAGGTCGTGCTCGAGGTCGACTTTCACTCGCTGCCGATGTGCATCGACTTTCTGCCCGACGGCCGCCTTCTCGTCGTCTGCTCGCCGCGCCAGCAGCTGCTGCGTCGTGAAGGCGACGGCCGGTTGGTCGTCCATGCGGAGCTGGGTGCGATCAGCGACCAGCCGTGGAACGAGGTCGTCTGCGACCGGCGTGGCACCGCGTACCTGAACAACAGCGGCTTTGACTTCCCGCGCGAGGAACCGCGGCCGGGGCTGCTCGCGGTCGTCGACCAGGATGGCGCTGCGCGTCGCATCGCCGGCGACGTGATGTTCCCGAACGGGATGGCGCTGACGAGCGACGAGCGGACGCTGCTGGTCGGCGAGTCCCATGCGTCGCGGGTGACCGGGTTCGAGCTCGACGGCGACGGCTCGGTCGTGGGACGGCGCGTGTGGGCGCAGACCCCGGGCGACCATCCGGACGGGGTGGCGTTGGACGCCGAGGGGGCGCTCTGGTACGCGGACGTCGGCAACAGCCGCTGCGTGCGGATCCGCGAGGGCGGCGAAGTGCTGGACACGGTGCAGCTGGACCGCGGCTGCTTCTCGTGCGCGCTCGGCGGCGCCGACGGTCGGACGCTGTTCATCGTCGCCCAGCGCTACGGTGGCGCGCCGGGCTCGGGACCGGCGAGCGGGCAGTTGCTCGCGGCCGAGGTGGACGTGCCGGGCGCCGGCTGGGCCTGAGTGGCCCGCTCCGCGTCGGCCGCGCGCGAGACGCCGGTGATCACGGCCGAGCGAGCGCCCGGGTTGTGCAGCGCGATCAGCGTGAGGCCGGAGAGCGTGCCGATGTAGCCCTGTGCGCAGGGCACGCGGCGGCCACTGCGCAGCTCGAGCTCGATCGCCCCGCGCTCGACGATGATCAGCGCTCCCCGCCACTGGCCCGGCTCGAACGGGTGCGTGCAGCCGGGCGGCAGCACGAGGAGGTGCAGCTGCACCCATCGCGGCAGCCGGCGGCCCAGAAACGAGACGGGCGTCCGGTCGTCGCTCGCGCCCGCCGCGTCCAGTGGGTTGGCGCCCATGGGGACTATGACCCCGCGCGGCCGCGAAACTGATCACCCCAGGGTGCGGTCGGGGGTTACATCGCCTGAGCGACCTCAGCCAAGCGCGCTCCCGCGTCGCTCCGCACAGCGTCGCCGTGCCCGAAGCACGCCACCTCGGCGTTCAGGCGGGCCAGGCGGCGGAAGCTGTCCCTCGCACCTGGTGGATCGGTGTTGAAGACCCCGAGGATCGGCCGGCCTTCGTGCGAGGCGATCGCATCGCCGGCGACCAGCACGCGCTCGCGCTCGAACCACGCCGCTGTGCTCCCGGGAGTGTGTCCGGGCACGCCGAGCAGACGGGCGGAGTGCTTCCAATCCAACGTATCTCCGTCCTCAACCAAACGGTCTGGAATCACCGCGGCCGCCGGCGCGAGACGCTGTTCGAGCGGCACGCCCGGCATGGCCTGATCGAACAACGGCTTCTCCCAATCGGCCAGCCGCGGCGGTGGCGCGGATCGCTCGGCACGGATGACCGGTGCGTCACCGATCGGCGCGATCACACGCGCACCGGTGCGGTCCACCAGCGCGGCCGCCGATCCGGTGTGGTCGATGTGTCCATGCGTGAGGAAGATCTCGTGGATCGTGACTTCCTCGGGGCCGCATCCGACGATCCCGCCGAGCAGCTCGAGGATGATGGTCTCGTTACCCGCCGTGCTCGTATCGATCAAACAGAACCCGTCGCCCTCCCACACGGCGTACGCCTGGACCAAGTCGGTCCGCAGACTCCACAGCCAGCCGGTGAGCTGCTCAAGGCGCATCTTGACGGGGTCAGCGCGTGTTACTCGGCTCCACGCGTGCAACCTATCAATGCCCTAATGGTGCGATGACCAGGTCTGCATCTGCTGGCAGAATGGCGTGCGATGGAGCGCTTCAACGTGCTCAGCGGCGAGCTTCCGCGCCGGCAGGACCGCTCGGGGTACGCGTGGCGGGGCCGCCTCGGGGTCCTGCGCGAGCTGGGGCTGCGGAACCTCGGCGCCAGCGTGTATGAGCTGCCGGAGGACAACTCGACCTTCCCGTACCACTACCACCACGGGGTCGAGGAGTGGCTGTACGTGATCTCGGGCTCGCCGACGCTGCGCGACGGGTCGGGCGAGCGGGTGCTCGGCGCCGGCGATCTGGTCGCGTTTCCCAGCGGTCCATCGGGCGCGCACGCCGTCCGGGGTCCGGGGCGGGTGCTGATGTTCTCCGGGATGCCCGCCGCTGCCGACGCATCGGTCTCGGTCTACCCGGACACGGGCAAGGTCGGCGTCCGGCCGCGAGGCGGCGGCCCGGACCGGCTCAACTTCCGACGAGCCGATGCGGTCGACTACTGGGAGGGTGAATGACCGAGCCGCCGCGAGAGGTCGTCAACGCGTTCACGGTCGAGCTCGAGACCGACGCAACCGATCCGCCCGGGTTCCAGGTCCGCTACCGCCGCCTCGGCCCGCTGCTCGGCGCCGGCCCGCTGCTCGGCGCCACCGTGTGCGAGCTCGACCCTGGCGAGCGCAGCTCCCCCTACCACTACGAGATCGGTAACGAGGAGTGCGTGCTGGTATTGGCCGGCACGCCGGTGCTGCGTCACCCGGATGGTCGGATCGAGCTGGCAGTGGGTGACCTGGTCGCGTTCGCCGACGGCGAGACCGGCGCCCATCAGTTGATCAACGAGTCGTCCGAGCCCGCCCGCGTGGTGTTCTTCTCGACCAAGCATCAGCCGGCGGCAAGCGCCTACCCCGACAGCGCCAAGGTCGCGGACGTCCGTGGGATCTTCAGGGTCGCCGACGAGGTCGACTACTGGGACGGCGAGTCGGCCGGCTGACCGGCCCGGCCGCCGGGAGCCGGCCCCCGGCCGCCGGCTCCCGGACGTCTTGTGGTGACTTGACTAAGGCGTCAGGCAGACTGCCTGCACGGTGGGATTCGCCGCCGCAGCCGTCGTGTTCACGCCGCGGAGCATGGCCGTCATCATCCCTTCAAAATGCCTGTCGCCACTGCCGTCATCCGGATACGGCCCAGCTCGCGAGCGCGTCGTCAACCACTGTTGCGTGGGGAGTGGCTCCGCCGGCGGCGTCGCACAGCAGCGTCACGGTGTGGGTCCCGGCTCCCACCACCGCCGACGCCAGCGGCGAGACCGACGCGTCAACGATGGTAAATCCACCGGCCGGCGAGGCGTAGTCGGTGTCGTTGACACCCGAGGTCCCGTCGATCGTGATGTGGCAGACGAGGTAGACCCCCGTGCCCACCACTCCATTGACTGCATGCACTGCGGCTGAGGCGATCACGCGCCGGGTGCCCGTTGTCTTGATCTGGATCGGCGACCCGATCGTCGCGACAGTGCCCGTGATCGCCTGGGCGGTGGAGCTCTGCGTGTAGTTGGAGGCGGTCGTGTAGTTGCTCGGGTCGAGCCCGCCGAGGTTAGCCGCGTTATTGGCGCTCGGTACCGTGAGACCAGCAGGATTGATCTTTGAGGCGGTCACGGCGCCGTTCCTGATCTTCCCGTTGGTCACGGCACCCTTCTTGATCTTCGAGGCAGTGACGGCGCCGTTCTTGATCTTCGCGCCGGTGACGGCGTGCTTCTTGAGCTGCTTGGTGCCGACGCTGTTCTTGGGCAGCTTGAACGCGGCGTAGCTGGTGCCGCCAAGCGCCACCACCAGCGCGAGCATTGAAACGACCAACGCCGGGCTTGGCCAGCGTAGGTGACGGATCCTCATGGGCGTCCTCCTGTTGATGGGTGGTAGTTCGGGCAGCGCCTGACTGAGTGCGCGAGGTGTGTCACTGCGACCGTTCCTCGTGCACCATCGTGCTCGCGGCTCGGTGCAGCAGGTCGATCAGCTCGAGCCAGCCGAAGAAGCCCGTCGGTGGGCTGTCGCCGACCACCACGCTGCCGCTGATCGTCTCGCCGGCGTGGTGGAACTCGATCTTCACCTGCACGTTGCCGTGTGTATTCACGAGCAGCGCCCGGCCGCATTGACGGTGGTGATGCCGATCGTCAGCTCCTCGCTCGTGCGCGCCCCTCGTTGAACGAAGCCAGCGTTCGCTGACTCGGGTCAAGGCTCGCGCGGCGCGTTGCCGGGCGCATCGGGGGCGACCCTGAGATTTCGGGGCAGCGACCCTGAGGTTTGGGGCGGTTTTGCTAGTGCCGGTTTACGACCGCCGCGCAGCGGTTGTCGCCGTCCGCGGCTCGTGCCGGCGGCCGGTCAGGGCCGGCGGCAGCTGCTCTCGCCCGGCGATGCCGAGCTTGCCGTACGCGTGTGACAGGTGTGTCTCGACCGTCTTCATCGACACGAACAGGGCTTGGGCGATGTCGCGGTTGCTCAAGCCGTCGGCGGCCATCCGCGCCGTGCGCAGCTCCGCGGGCGTGAGCGCCGCCGCGCCACTGGCCGCATCGCGGCGCGGTCTGGCCCCGGCGGCGAACAGTTCGGCGCGAGCCCGATCGGCCAGCGCGACCGAGCCGCAGGCATACGCGATGTCAAGGGCCTCGGACAGCGGTGCGCGTGCAGCGTCGCGCTCGCCCCGCCGGCGCAGCCCCGCCCCCAGGTTGACCAGCGCCCGCGCGTGCTCGAGGCGCGCCGGCGAGCACTCGAGCTGCTCCACCGCCTCGCGCAACCACGCTGCCCCCGGTGGGCCGGGGTCCAGCTGCCCGCACGTCGACAACGCCACACCGATCCGACGCCGCTCGCCGAACCGTCTCGCCGCCGCGAGCTCGTGGTCGGCGAGCGCGCGCGCCTCACGCTCCTGCCCCAGCTGCGCGAGCGCGGATGCTGCACAGGGCACCCAATCGACCGGCACGCTCAGGTCGCAGCCGCCGGCCGTCATCCGCCGATCGGCGTCGAGCATGTCGGCCACGCCGCCGTCGAGCTCGCCGATCGCCACCTTCGCCCGACCGCGCTGCGCGAGCACGATCGCGCCGTCCCACGACATCAGCCACGGCTCCTCGAACGCCAGCCGCTCGAACAGCGACAGTGCCTCCGCGGCCCGGTCGCGCTCGAGCAGGACCGAGGTGATGAACATCACCGACCAGCCGCCGACCCCCAGCTCGATCCCAAGCTCACATGCGCGCTGCCCGTGATCCTCGGCCGCATCGAGGTCGCCGGCGACAAACGCGGCGTGACCGCGAAACAGCGACGCGTTCATGAACGCGGGCAGCGAGCCGCGGCGCTGGGACTCGGCCAAGGCTGTGTCGAGCGCGTCGGTGGCCTCCTCCACCTGACCCGCCCAGCACAATCCGCATGCGGCTCCGCTATATGCGGCCAGGGACCCCTTCAGGCGCTCGTCGCGCAGCGCCCGCCGCGCGCACTCCGCGGCCTCCGTCGCCGTCAGGCCCGCGACCGAGCCGATCAGCGCCAGGGCGGCGAGCATCACCGGGTCGCGCAGCTCGCCCCGCAGCGCACGCTGCCGCTGGCCGGCGGCGCGCCCCCACAGCCGGCCTGTCGCCTCAAGCAACGTGCCGCAGGTCCCCAACAGCAGCCCCTCGATCGCCTGCCGCAGCTCACGGCTGGGTCCGGCTCCGCGCTCGAGCTCCGGCTCGAGCACTCCCAGCGTCTCCGCGGCGCGCCCGGTCGTCGCCAGCGCCCACGCCAGCTCCAGCGCGATCGCCGCCCGCGTGTCCGGATCGCTGGCCAGCGACAGTGCCTCGCGCAGCGCCGGGAACTGCTGGCCGAGCGGGAGCTCCTTTTCGGCGCGGCCCAGCTCGCGCAGCACGTCCAGCCGCAGCTCTGCCGACGGTGGCTCGGCCAGCGCCCGCCGCAGATACGTCGCCGCTGCCTCCGGTGCGCCGCGCGCGAGCGCGTCGCGCCCCGCCGCGCGCAGCGCGTCCACGACCCACGGCTGGCCAAACGGCTCGGCGCCCAGCAGGTGCGCGGCGACCCTGCCGGACGCCGCCTTCTCACCGGCCAGCACCTCGGCAGCGCGCAGGTTCAGCCCGGCCCGATCCGAGGGCGCCAGCTCCGCCGCGACCGCCTCTCGCACGATCGGATGCGAGAACGCAAGCGCCCGCTTGTCCTCCAATAGCCCCGCCGCCCGCAGCCGATCGGCGGCCTGCCGGGCGGCGTCTCGGTCGAGACCGGCCAGCGCGGCGCCGTGGCGCAGCGGCGAACCGGGCGCGAGCACTGCGGTCGCCTGCGCCAGACGCTCGCAGTCGCTCCCGAGCCGCGCCAGCCGCAGCAGCACGCTGCCGCGGACCGCGCCCCCGCCCACCGCCGGCACCCGGCCCGCCAGCTCGGCCGTCGGACGTCCTCCGTCCTCGATCAGCGCGACGCTCAACGCCTGCAGGTAGAACGGGTTGCCGCCGGTCGCCTCATAGCACGAGCGACACAGCTCCTCGCCGGCCCGCGGCCCCAGTTTGGCGCGGATCAGCCGGCTCGCCGCGTCCTCGCTCAACGGCGCCGGACGCAGCACCAGCTCCGCCAGCGACTGCAGCGCGGCGGCGGCGGCGGCGGTGTCATCGCCGTCGCGGATCGCGCCGACGAGCAGCACCGGCAGCGACACCAGCCGCCGCGCCAGATATGCGATGAAGCGCGCCGACGCACGATCGAGCCAGTGCACGTCGTCGACCAGCAGCGCCAGCGGGACCTCCTCGGCCTGGTTGGCCACCAGCCAGTACAGGCCGTGCAGCACGGCCCCGACATGATCGGGTTCGAGCGCCCCGTCCGAGCCGTCGAACACCGGCGCGGCCAATGCGGCGGCGCCATCCGGCGCCGGCGGGCGTGCCGGCCACAACAGCTCGCGCACGCCCGCAAACGGCAACTCCATCGCCACCTCGTCCCCGCACGTGCGCAGCACCCGCATGCCGCGTTTCTCAGCCTGCTCAGCGCACGCGTCCAGCAGCCGCGTCTTGCCGATCCCCGCCGGGCCCTCCACGAGCGCCAGCGCCCCCTCTCCCCTCATCGCTCGGTCCAGCGAATCGCCCAGCGCAGCGATTTCGGCACGCCGCTCGAGCAGCGCCTGCGAGCCCCCGTGAACTCGACCCATCGCGACCGCGATCATACCCGTGCACCCGCTCGCAGCCAATGCCCGGCGTGGCCGCCGCGCAGCGCCCGGCGCCGGCTCCGGGCTGGCTGTTGCGTGCCGTGTGGCGGTTGGACGAGCGCCGGCTTGGGTGGCGCGATCACCCATCCGGCCTCGCGATCCTCATAGAGGCCCAGCGTCTCGCTCATCGAGTGCACCAGTACCTGGTCGCATGGCGGACGCCAGACCGGCTGTCGGGTGGTCGCTTGAACGTTTGGACGGACCCGGGGTGCCGTGCGACGTGAAGTGGTGGACGATTCGCCAATTCGGGCATCCCCGGTGCCGGCTTGGCGATGGGTGACACCCAGGCCCGCCACGATCAGCCAACTCATCCGCCGCGCGCCCAGGTTGGTGATTTGTTCATGCGACGTCTGGCGAGCGACCTGCGGGCGAGAGCCGACAGCCACGCCCCCGCGCCGCGCATCGCAAGCTGGACGACCGGCTGGAGAAGCACAACGGACGAATGATCGAGAACGCCGCGACGCCGCACACGTTTCGGGCCTGTTCTGCCGATTCTCGCCCAGCGGGACGCGCTCAAATCGGGAAAGGCGGGGGCATGCGGCGGCTACGGGACGCGGGGCTGGTGGCGGTTGTCGCCTGCGGGCTGGTCGTACTCGGCGGGGCGGGGACCGCGTCCGCCCGGCGCGGGCGCACGTTCGTGGCCGGCTATGTCGGCGCGGGCGCCCCGGTCCGGGGTGCGCGCCTGCGCGTCTACGGCGCCGACGGTCGCCGGCTCACGACACGGGCAAGGCGGGGTGCGACGAGGAGCGACCGCGCCGGCTTCTTCGTGCTCGCATTGACGCGTCCTGCCCGTCTCGTGCGGGTGGTCGCGACCGGCGGAACCGTCCGGGGCCGATGGGTCCGGGGGTCGCTGCAAGCGATCGTGGCCCACGCCGGCGCGGGACGCGATGTGTTCGTCACGCCCGTCTCAACGGTGATCGCCGCCTACAAAGCCAGGCACCGGCGCACGTCGCTGGCCGCCGCTACACGCAAGGGCAGGCGGCTGCTCGGGCTTGCGCCGGGCGGCGCGGCGGGACGCGCGCTGCTCGGCATCACCCCCGCCTTTGACG
>DASUHF010000075.1:0-13770 GCA_036273655.1 Solirubrobacteraceae bacterium
CGCCGCGATGCTCGCGCACTTCGCACGGACGGTCGGTCTTGAGCGGATCGTGTTGTCGTCGGATGCCGGGCAACCCGACAGCCCGCCGCCGCCGGACGCGTTGTCGCAGCTGGTGGAGGCGCTCGCCGCGCAAGGGCTCGATCGCGGGGCGCTGCTCGAGTGCGCCTCCGGCCGCCCCGAGGCGCTCGTGACGCCGGGCTGAGGCCGTGGTACGAGTCCGTTGTGCGGTGACCGGCTGGCTGGGCCTCGGCATCCCCGCGCTGCTGGCGTTGGAGACGATCGCACTGATTGAGGGCGTCGGCATCACGGCGATCGGCCCCGCCGGAGTGCTGGTCTGAGATCGCGCTGACCGCGCTGACCGCGCTGACGCCCGGCCAGGTTGCCGGCACCGCGATCATCACCCACGTCGGCACGGGGCTGCTCGGCAGCGCCGCATACGCCCGCTCGCGCCAGTTGCGAGAGCCGTTCACGCGCAGGACCGCCGCGATTCTGTCCGCGGCGGTGTGCGGTGTGCGGCGTGCCGGCGGGCGTGTCGCTCAATGCGCTGATCGGACGTCACGTGTTCAGCGTGCTGCTCGGCGCCGTCGTCGCGGTGGTCGGCGTCCTCGTCCGGGCGCGGGCCCGTCCACGCGACTCGCTCGCGAGTATCCGCGCCGAGCATCCGACGCTGCATCCGGGCGCGCACGCGCGTGATCACGCCGACCGTGTCGTGCAGGACTGGGAAATTCGCCACTCAGGCCGGGCGGCGGGCAGGTTGGTCGATGTTGTCGCCAGCGCGATCGATCGACGCCAAGCCAACCTCAGCGCGGCTGCTTTGGCGGATTCTCGTGGAGCCACTGTCCTGGCCTACTGCGGTCGTCGGTACGGTCGCTGCCCAGGGCGTGTGTGTGCGCGGTGCCAGGGCGACGCGACCCGGGTCGCTCGCAACCGGTTTTGCGACATCCTGAGCCCCCCGCAATCGAGATGGCAGACGACCTCGACATCCGCCGGCCCGACCTGGAGGGGGTCCGCCGCTCGGGCACGGTCCGCTGGTTCAAGGACGAGAAGGGCTATGGGCGGATCACCGCCGACGACGGCGAGGTGCTGTTCGTTCATTTCTCGGCGATCGAGCTCGACGGCTACCGCGCGCTCGAGCCCGGACAGCGGGTGACATTCGTGTGGAACGGCGGGATCCAGGACGACGGGCGCCACCGCGCCGACTCGGTCCGGCCCGAGCGTCCATGAGCTGACCGTCGTCGCGCGTGCTGAGGCGAGCTGAGTGGGAGATGTGTACGTCGATGCCGAACTCGCTTTCCACTCAGAGGGATCGTGCGAAGGAGCGCTCGGGCGCGCCGACTCGACGGGACGCGGCTGTGGTGACCGCGCGCGGCTGCTGGGCGCACGCCTGATCTAACGGCGCCAACCTACACAAACCTACCTAAATCGACTAATCTCTCTCCAGTCCGGGGCACAGGGCTGCACCATCGGGGCAAACATGAGACGAGTCATGCCGGTCGTGACCGCAAGCGCCGTCGCCACGGCGCTTGCGGTCACGAGTAATGCCACAGCGAGCATTCCGAAGGGTGCCGCCGCGAGGCCAACGCGCACCCCGGCCGGCGTCGGCATCTCCGGCGCGGTCGCCGGCAGCGCGACCGGACCGACGCTGAACCTGCCTGCACCCCCGGCGCAGGGCACGGTGGACACCGACGTGCGGCCGGCGCCACCGAGCTTCCCTGTCCCGCGCGAGCGGCTTCGCACGTCGCCCAACTGGTCGGGGTACATCAATGTGGCGGCACCGGACGTCTACTTCAACGACGTGATCGGTTACTGGCGTGTGCCGCGATTCTCATGTCGCAACCGACAGTTGACCCACGGAAGCCACGCATCCCAGTGGATCGGGATCGACGGCTTTGAGAGCCGGACCGTCGAGCAGGAGGGCGACACCGTGGACTGCATCGTGAACCACGGGACGGTGACGCGCGCGACCACGATGTGGTTCGAGATGTATCCGCTGCGACCACGGGCCTACGAGGACGTGGTGCGGCCGGGCGACCTGATCGGCGCGGAGACCAAGTACATCGGCAACGCGGCGTTTCAGCTGTTCATCAAGGACCTCACCAACGGCCGGTACCTCGACACCGTGCAGACGTGCACGCATGGGTGCGACCTGAGCTCGACCGAGGCGATCAACGAGATTCCCGGCAAGGGCGTTCGCGCACACTTCGGGCTGACGAAGACGAGGCCGTTCGCGTTTGCCGGCTACTACAACCAGGTCTTCGACGCCGGCGCCGACGCTGACCTCTACGGCTACTTCGGGCGGAACCCGTACTGGACGACGGTTGGCGTCAGGATCGGCGACCCGCTGATCCGGCACCATCCGGTGATGGCGACCGTCGGCCCGCTCTACGCCGGCGGGCGCGACTTCGACGTGTACTGGAAACGCGCTTTCTGAGCGGGGGGCGGACGCCGCGCCGACGATCCCGCTCGAACGGACACGGGCGCGACGCCGGCGTCAGAGGCCTTGCAGATCGCGTCGATCATCTTTGCCTGGTCGTTGACGACGGGCAAGAAGCCCTCGGGATCGCTGAGCGGCACGTTGCCGACCGCAATCGTGAACGTGACTCGCCGGCCGACGCGGCGGCTACCGGCATCCGCATCCGCCGGACGCGGTCGCGGCGGTGTCGCAGCATCCGTCCTTGTCCTCGGGCTCGCAGCACGCCATCTGTTCGCTGGCCGAGCAGCAGCCCGCGGCGGGCTTGATCGCGCGGATGATCGCCGAAACGGCGGCGGGGTGGACTCGGTGGGTCTCCTCGATGCTGATGTCGGTCAGGCCGGCGGCTCGCAGCTGCTCGGTGAATTCGGCCCGGGTCAGGGCGCCGGCGATGCAGCCGGTGTAGGCCTGCATGTCCTGGCGGGTGGTGTCGTCCATGTCGTCGTCGGCGACGATGTCTGAGACTGCGAAGCGGCCGCCCGGCTTGAGCACACGGGCGGCCTCGCGGAAGACCTGGGGCTTGTCGGCCGACAGGTTGATCACGCAGTTGGAGATGATCACGTCGATGGTGTCGGCGGCCAGCGGCACGTTCTCGATGTGGCCGCGCAGCCACTGTACGTTTGTGACACCAGCCTCGGTCTGGTTGCGACGCGCGAGGTCGAGCATTTCGTCGGTCATGTCCAGCCCGTAGGCGAGGCCGGTGGGGCCGACGCGCTTGGCCGACAGCAGCACGTCGATGCCGCCGCCGGAGCCGAGGTCGAGCACGGTCTCGCCTTCGTGCAGCTCGGCGATCGCGGTCGGGTTGCCGCATCCCAAGGAGGCGAGCACCGCTGCCTCGGGCAGCTCGCCGCGCTCATCAAGGGTGTAGAGGGCGTGGCCGAACTGCTCGCGCTGCTCCTCGGTCACGACCGCACCCGTCGCGTCACAGCACTTCGCAGCGTTGTCGTCGGTGCTGCAACAGCCGCCGGTGGTGAGCACCGCCGCGGCGGCGTACTTGTCGCGGACCTGGTCGCGCAGCGCGCTGGGGTCAGTCGGGACGGGCATCACCCACACTCCTTAGATCGATGAACATCAAATAAGCAAGGTGAGGTGCAGCGTAGCATCACATCGACGCCTGTCAATCTAAGCCCGTGGCATCGCGCTACGATCCATCCATGGCTGTCGATCTAGAGTTCGCCCCCAAGACCAAGCGCCCCAACGGTGATCGGTGCTGTGAACCGGTCGTCTACCCCGACGTCGACCGCGAGCGCGCTGTACGGATGGCAGAGGTCGCCAAGGCGCTCGGCGATCCCGTCCGTCTGCAGCTCGTCGATGTGTTACGCAAGCACGCGGGCAAGGTCTGCGTGTGCGAGCTCGTGCCCTTGTTTGACATCTCGCAGCCGACGCTGTCGCACCATCTCAAAAAGCTCCGGGCGGCCGGGATCGTCGACTGCGAGCGCCGTGGCCTGTGGGCGTATTACTACGTGCTCCCGGACGCGCTCGACGAGCTCGCCGGCTGGCTGAGCTGACATCACCGGCGCGTCGTAAGGCAGGCACTGGGGTTCACAGTCGGGCCGAGGAGTCAGAGCCCAGACGGAACCGCGGTGATCTCCAGCGTCGAGCGTGATCGTCGCGATCGCCAACTCGTCGGGTAGGTCGTCGGCCGCGAGGTGATCGAGCGCGATGACCACCGAGGTGTCGAGCAGCCCCCGGCCGCGCTTGCGAAGGCTGCCTGCGCAGTGTCGCGAGCGACGAACCGCCGCCCGCGCACGGGCGTCAGCTCGCCGACGGGCACCCCGTTACGAGTGACGCGGAACGTCTCGCCGGCATCGAGGGGCGCGCATGATCTCGCCGCTGTCATTGCGCAGCTCCGCTGAGTGAGATCTCTCGGCACACCCAAGGCGTAGCACTCGTGCTACGCACTCACGTCTGCCTCGGTTGGCCGACGAGCGCGCGAGCTAATCGATCGTAACCTTGCACTGATGGCTGCAAGCTCGCACCTTCCTCGCATGACCGGCGTCGAGCTCCCAGGTCTCTCCGAGCCCGCGGGCACGGCACCTGCGAGTCCCCAGCCGGACGCCGGGTGGCTTCGGGCCGCGCGGCGGGCCCGTGCGCTCTCATGGGCGTCCCTCGGCTGGATGGCCATCGAAGGCGTGGTAGGGCTGATCGCCGGCCTCGATGCCAACGCATTGAGCGTCATCGTCTGGGCCGCCTCATCCTTCGTCGAGGGACTGGCGTCGATGATCGTTATCTGGCGCTTCACCGGTGCTCGAACGCTCTCCGAGCACAGCGAGCACGTCGCCCAACGGCTGGTCGCCGGCTCCTTTCTGCTGCTGGTGCCGTTCTTCGTCTACGAGGCGATCCATCGGTTGATCGCGGGCAGCGACGCGTCGGGGAGTGTGCTGGGTATCGCCGTCACCGGCTCGGCGATCGTGCTTATGCCGGCTTTGGGCTGGGCGAAGCTGCGGCTCGGTAGACGGCTGACGTCGCGCGCGACAGCGGGCGAGGGCGTGCAGAACCTGATGTGCGCCGCTCAGGCGGCGGCAGCGCTGGCAGCTCTCGTCGGTGCGTCGGCCGGGCTCGGCGTGCTCGATCCGATCGCTGCGCTCGTGATCGCTGCGATTGCGGGTCGGGAGAGCATCGAGCTCTGGCAGGGCGAGGGTGACGATTGCTGTGCGCCCATCGGGTTTGAACGTCCTGCGTCGAGCGCGTGCCAGACCGCGCCGGCTGTAATTGGTGCTGACGAGGCTGCTGAATCGCCGCGCGTGAGCGACTCGCGCTCGGCGATCATGTGACCACCAACGCTCGGCTCTTGACCGAGCGGGTCTAGCCATGCTCGCTCGGCAGAAAGCCCGTCCACTGGCCCGCCCGGAACCAAAGTTGTCGTTCGCGCGTTGGACTGGTCATCAGAGTGTTTTGTCAGTCCAACATCCACTTTTCCGAATGAGCGTTCGGGGAAACCCGGGATCAATGCGCCCGCAGAACGGACGACGCTGCCCCGGTCGCTCGCCGGATCAGACGGCGGCAGCGGCTGGTTGGCGATCGATCCAGGCCAGCAGCGCTCGGATCCGGTGCTCGAGCTCGTCGGCCGTGCGCGTGAACGCCGGATAGCTCTCGCGATCGGTTGATCCCTCGCGCGAAGGGTCGGGGATGCTCCAGTGTGGGTGGTTGGGCTTGCCGGGGAACTCCGGGCAGACCTCGCGGACGCGGTCGCAGAGCGTGATCACGTGGTCGAAGTGCTGATCGGCGAATTCGTCCAGGTGTTTCGAATGCAGACCGTGCGGCGGAAGGCCACGGTCGCGCATCACACGCAGCGCGTTCGCGTGGATCGGTTTGGGATGACTGCCGGCGCTGGAGGCGGAGACGGCCGGCCCGCCTAGCTGTCGTGCGATCGCCTCGGCGAGTTGGGAGCGGGCGCTGTTGCCCGTGCATAGGAACAGCATCGACGTGGGGCGCCGCTCGGTGGTGGCAGCGTTGGCAGCGGGTGGCCGGCTGAAGGCGGGGTGCAGCATCGCGGCGCTGTCATCCAGCAGCTGGCGGCAGCGGACGGGATCCAGCGTGTAGTAGACGTCTCGGCCGTCAAAGCTGCTGCGGCGAGCGGACACGAGCTGCTCGTCGCGGAGCTGGCGCAGGTGGTATGAGGTCAGGTTCTGCTGGAGTCCAAGCCGCCGGCAGAGCTCACTCACGCGCAAATCGGTGTGCGCGAGCGTCGTCAGGATCTGCCACCGGATTGGGTGCGCCGCGAGCCGGACGAAAGCCGGTGGCGCAGAGGCTGGTGAGGAAGCTCTCACGAAGGGCCTATTTGAACAGGTGGATCCGAGATCGCTGACGGCGCCTGCGATACATCAAGTTGCTTTGATGTACGCTAGCGCGCTTTGGTGGAGTGCATGCGCGGCTGACGGCCGTCAGCGCGTAGGCCCGCCCTCAACGGTGTCAGCGAGACCCCGGATGGCAATCTGTCGATCTGCTCGCGCCACACATGGACGGTGTACAAGGTTGACCGCTCGTCGGGCAAGATCATGTGGCGGTTGGGCGGCAAACGGTCGGATTTCAAGATTGACCGCGCGGCGACGTTTCAGTGGCAGCATCACGCGGTCTGGCACGGGACCAGCGCGATGACCTTGCATGACAACGCCGGCGCCAGCCGCGGCCTGCCGTCTCGCGGCCTGCTGCTGGCAGTCGACGAGCAATCGATGCGCCAGCTGGAATGGTGCCACGGAGGTCGGGACCTGGAGGATTCTCGCGGGTGCACGCAAGACGTCGCTTGCCCCGATCGCCGAGCAGGCCTGGGCTGGGTTTGAGACCCCTGGCGACCTCCGACGCGCTACGCGTGTGAGGGCCGGAAGGGGGTGACGGGCAACGCCGGGGACGGCGGCTCATCGCGATCATGGCACCGGCGCTCCTGCCAGGCCAACGATCACCCCGATCACAGCCGCACCGACGAGCGTCTCGACAACTCCGCGTCGCATCACCAGCAGCACGACCAGGGCGGCGGCCAAGACCGCGAACTGCCAGGCCTCGTGCAGCGCGAGCGCAAGCGTGATCGCGGCGCCGAGGATCGCGCCGATCGCCGCCGGTCCGGCCCCATCCAGAAAGGCCCGAGCGTTCGGGCTCTGGCGCAACAGCTCGAACCGTCGACCGGCGATCAGGATGAACGAGAATGAAGGCGAGAACGCGACGGCGGCCGCGAGCGCGCCGCCGGCCACGCCGTGCGCGGCGTACCCGACCGCAGCGACTGTCGCGACGACAGGGCCAGGCGTGACCTGCCCGAGCGCGACCGCGTTGAGAAACTGCGCATTGGTCATCCAGTGGTACACGTGGACGGCGTCGTTCTGCATCAGCGGGATGATCACGAACCCCCCGCCGAACGAGAGCGCCCCGACCTTAAGCGCGGTCCACGCCAACGCGCCGACGCCGCCGGCCGCAGCGGCGCCCGGAACGAGCACGGCAACCGACGCCAGCCGGTCGGTGCTCGATCCTCGTCCGGACCGCTGCCAAACCAGTTCGACCACGCCGGAGCCCAGCAGCACGAGCACCAAATACGGGCCGATCGACGCGGCCGCGGCAATCCCCGCGGCAAGATAGACAGACCAGCGCAGCACGCTTGACCTGCCCACTCTCGCCCGAGCGAGACTCGGGCCGAGGAGCCCACGCCCAGCTTGAACTGCGACCGCCGCGACGGCCGCGCCCGAACCCGCTCCAGCAGCGCGAATCCACAGCGGCGGATCGTTGGCAAGGAAAAGACCGACAACACCAAGATCAGAACGACGCCGGGGACAATGAACCCCAAACCCCCGAATATCGCGCCAGCCGGCCCGCCGACGCGGTAGGCACAGAAGATCGCCAGCTGCGTCGAGGCCGGGCCTGGCAACAGCCCACACGCCGCGTTCGCGTCCTCGAACTCCGTCGTAGTCATCCATCCCCGGTCGGTGACGACAAGCTCACGCAGCAGCGCGATGTGAGCGGGCGGCCCACCAAACCCCGTAAACCCGATCCTCGTCCACTCCTGGGCAACCGTCCCCAATCCAACCTCCGGCGCCCGGTCAAGCGTCACGTTCGCATCCGCGACGGGCGTGCTTGGACCCGATCGGGTCTCGTCATGCCTGCATGCTGGAGGGCTGGAACAGCTCGATCGGATTCC
Source organism: Solirubrobacteraceae bacterium (assembly GCA_036273655.1). Classification (GTDB taxonomy): domain Bacteria; phylum Actinomycetota; class Thermoleophilia; order Solirubrobacterales; family Solirubrobacteraceae; genus Palsa-465. The sequence goes on from DASUHF010000075.1 coordinate 8,091, forward strand.
CGGCGGGGTCCTCGAGCAAGATCTGCTGGCCACCTGGTCCGCTGACGATGTCGTTGCGGAACTCGACGCCGGCTCGCTCCAGCCGCCTGACCTCGGCTGAGATGTCCTCGACGATGAAGTGGATGCGATTCCATCCGCCCGGCGCCGGTGTCCGGCCGTCGGGCATCGGGCGCCCAGCCGAGCTTGCGGGACCGCTCAGCAAAAGGCGCAACTGACCGCGCAACACCTCAGCGAACGCTGGGGCCGCGTTCAGGCCCGGCGTGAACCCGAAGTGCGTGGTGTAGAAGGCGACGGCGCTTTCAACGTCGTCGACCATGTACCGAACGCTGACGAACTCATCAGGCACTCTTGATCACCTCGTCGACTGTGGTTGTGAGTTCCATTCGACATCGGAAGTAGCCGGCCGACCAACGCGGAACGCAGCGCCGGCGTTCGCACCGGACCGGGGATCAAGAGCCCGGGCCGGGGCGCTTAGTGACCGGGCTGGCCGACCGCGGCGCTGCGGACGCATCCGCAGTCGTGATTAGAACAATACATCAATCCGAATTGATGCGTTTGCTGCGCGGCAGATGCCCCTGACGGCGCTCACTGCCGTGTGGCCGCTGTCCTCACCCGGACGGAACGCAGTTGCCGCGCGAAGCCGTACGTAGTCCGGCGTCAACCTGCAGCACGCTTGCGGAGGAACGCGTTTAGGCGCTCCGCCGGATCGTCTCATCAACCCGGGGGCAACAGCTTCACGTACCGTTCGGTTGCCTGCAGCGAGCTGTGGCCGATGTACTTCATGAGTTCGCGGAGCGTGTAGCCCGCCGCCATCAGAAAGCTGGCATAGGTGTGCTGGCATTCGTGCAGCGTGATCGGCTCAAGACCTGCCGTAGATCGCTCGCGCGACTGCGAGATGGTTGGCGATCCGTGAGCGAGAGAGGCCTTCGCGGCTGAGCCGATCGACCCACGTCTGCCATTCGAGATCGTCAATCTCGGCGGCTGGACGCGCGCCGAATTCTAGAACCAGTACGTACCGCAGCGAGCGCTCGATGCCGGAGGAGGGACTCGAACCCCCGACACGCGGATTATGATTCCGCTGCTCTAACCGACTGAGCTACTCCGGCGAGGGGCAGCGGAGTCTATCGGCAGGGGGCGGGGCGCCCAGGGGTCCGGTTGGCCGCGGGCGGGCCTGCGCGGGGCTGCCGGTGGTGACATGCTTGGCCGCGATGCCAGACCTCGGCCCGGCGGTGGAGACGACGCTCAGGCGGTGCCTCGCGGTCCGCGGCGGCGAGGAGGTGGTGGTGATCGCCGATCCGCCTAAGCGCTCGATCGGCGAGGCGCTGCGCGACGGTGCCGCGGAGCTCGAGGCCGACGCGATCCTGATCGTGATCGATGAGCGCGCCGAGGACGGCAGCGAGCCGCCGGCCGCGGTCGGCGCCGCGTTGTCGGCGTGCGACGTGTTCCTCGCGCCGACGACGAAGTCGTTGACGCACACCGAGGCGCGGCGGGCGGCGTCGCAAGCCGGGGCGCGCGGGGCGACGATGCCGGGCGCGACCGAGGAGATGCTCGCGCGCGTGATGGCGGGCGACTTCGAGCGGATGGCGGCGCGCTCCCGCGTCGTCGCCGAGCTGCTCGATCGGGGCGCCTCCGCGCATCTGAGCTGTGCCAACGGCACGGATCTGACGCTGAACCTGACAGGCCGCGGCGGCACCGCCGATGATGGGAACCTGCGCGAGCCCGGCGCGTTCGGCAACCTGCCGGCCGGTGAAGGCTTCGTCGCGCCGGTGGACGCCGTCGGACGGCTCGTGCCGAGCACGCTCGCCGGACTCGGGCATGCCGACGAGCGCCCCGCGCTGACGATCGCCGACGGTCGGCTCGCCGACGCCGACGGCGCGGTCGGCAAGCGCTTTTGGAAGCTGCTCGAGCCCTACGGGGATCTCGGGCGCAACGTCGCCGAGCTCGGGATCGGCACCAACGAGTCCGCGACCGTGACCGGCAACGTGCTCGAGGACGAGAAGGTGCTCGGCACCGTGCACGTGGCGTTCGGTGACAGCGCTGGGCTCGGCGGAATGGTGTCGGTGCCGATCCATCTCGACGTGGTCGTCACCGACGCGACGCTTGCAATCGACGGTCGGCCGGTGCTGGACGCCGGCCGGTTCGTGCTCGACGCGTGACGGAGTCCGCCGCGGGGCCGCTGCTGGCCTACCCGAACGTGTCCGACGGTCGTGACGCCGACAGCATCGGAGCAATTGCCCGGGCGTTCGGCGCCGGCGTGCTCGACGTCCACACCGATCCCGACCACAACCGCTCGGCGTTCACGCTCGCGGGCGCTCCTGGCGAGCTCGCGGGCGTTGTGCTCGCGGGCGCGCGTGAAGCGGTGAAACGGATCCGGGTCGACCTGCACGATGGCGTCCACCCACGCGTCGGCGCGATCGACGTGGCGCCGATCGTGTACCTCGACGCGGCGCGGCGCGGTCCCGCCTGTGCGGAGGCACTCGTGCTCGCCGACCGGCTCGCCGACGAGCTCGAGCTGCCCGTGTTCCTGTACGGCGAGCTCGGCGGCGGCCGCACCCGCGCGCAGCTGCGCCGCGGCGGCCCGCGCGAACTCGGGCGCCGGATCGCGGCCGGAGAGCTGACGCCCGACTTCGGGCCGCCGGCCCTGCACCCGACCGCCGGCGCGGTGCTCGTGGCGGCGCGGCCGCCGCTGATCGCGTTCAACGTCGAGCTCGCCGATGGCCGCACGCTCGAGCAGGCGCGCGAACTTGCGGCCGCGATCCGCGAATCGGGCAGCGACGGATTGCCGGGCGTGCGCGCGATCGGGCTGTGGCTGCAGCGCGCCGGGCATGCACAGGTCTCGACCAACATCGAGGACCATGAGGCCACGTCGCCGGCAGAGGTCGTCGCGGCGATCGCCCGGCTGGCGGGTGCGGACGCGATCGCCGGCGCCGAGCTCGTCGGTCTCGCGCCGATGGCGGCGTTCGCGGACTGGCGTGGCGACGTGCCGCTGGCTGGGCTCGAGACGATCGAGGATGCCCTGGCCCGGCATCGCGCCAACGCGTAAGCTGAGGAAGTAGATGGCCCAGACCAAGCGCAAGCGTCAGACCAAGCACCGTGGCACCGCCGCGGGGACTGTGACCTCGCGCGGGCGCACCAGCAAGCCGCCGAGCGCCGACGTCGTCAAGAAGCAGAAACGCGAGGACGCGCGGGCCGCACGCCTGAACCGCAAGCCGACGTGGAAGTCCTCGACGCTGCGCGCGCTGCTGGCGGCGGCGTTCATCTGCGTCTTCCTGCTGCTGACGACGCACGGCAACGTGCTCGCGGCGATCGCGTTCGCGGCGGTCGCGGCGCTGATCTACATCCCCGCCGGCTTCTACCTGGAGACATGGATGTGGCGGAGGCGGATGCGCAAGCAGGGACAGCCGACGTCATGATCGACGCGCGGATGTTCACGGTCGGGCCGGTGCAGGAGAACTGCTACGTGGTCCGCCGCCCGCACGCGTCGACGGCGGTGATCGTGGATCCCGGCGACGAATCGGACCGGATCCTCGAAGCGCTTCGAGCGTTGAACGTCCACACGGTCGAGGCGATCCTGCTCACCCACTGCCACTTCGATCACATCGGCGCGGTCGCGCCGGTCGCGAGAGCAACGGGTGCGCCCGTCTACTGCCCCGAGCTCGAGACGCAGGTGCTGGCCGACATCATGGCCTACGTGCCGTGGCCCGGCTTCGGGCCGTTCGAGAGCTATAACGCCGACCACACCGTGGCCGGCGGCGAAACGCTCGAACTGGCCGGAATCACGTTCGAGGTCGACTTCGTGCCTGGCCACAGCCCCGGCCACGTCAGCTACGCGGCGCCGACCGACGGCGCGATCTTCTCCGGCGACGTCCTCTTCCAGGGGTCGGTCGGTCGCGTCGACCTACCGGGGGGCGACTGGCCGACGCTGCTTGCCTCGATCGAGCAGCTGCTCGGCGCCTACCCGGACGAGACGAACGTGTATCCGGGCCACATGGGCCTGACGACGCTCGGCGCCGAGCGCGCCACCAATCCGTTCCTGCGCGAGCTCGCGCACAACAACTAAGTCCTCGCGAGCGCGTATGAGCTCGATCCAGGCCCCGAGGGGAACGTTCGACGTGCTGCCCGCCGACTCCGAGCGGCGGGCCGTGCTCGAGTCCCATGCCCGGCGGATCCTCGGCGGCGCCGGCTACGGCCGCATCGAGACGCCGACGTTCGAGGCGACCGAGCTGTTTGCGCGCGGCGTCGGCGGCGCGACCGACATCGTGCGCAAAGAGATGTACTCGTTCGATGACGGCGGTGGCCGCTCGCTGACGCTGCGCCCGGAGGGCACCGCGCCGATCGCGCGCGCGTACATGGAGCACGGGATGCACAAGCTGCCGCAGCCGGTGAAGCTCTGGTACCTGTGCACGTTCTTCCGCGCCGAGGCGCCGCAGAAGGGCCGCTACCGCCAGTTCTGGCAGGTCGGCGCCGAGGCGATCGGGGCGGCCGGACCAGAGGCCGACGCGGAGCTGATCCTGCTGCTGTCCGACCTTCTGAACGCGCTCGGCGCGCGCGGCGTGCGGCTGCGGCTGTCGAGCCTCGGCACGCCGGACACCCGTGCCGAGTACCGCGAGGAGCTGACCGCGTTCCTACGCGCGCACGAGGAGGGGCTCTCACCCGATGTCGTCGAGCGGATCGATCTGAACCCGATGCGCGCGTTCGACGCAAGCGACGCGCGGACGCGGGAGACGATGCGTGCGGCGCCGCTGCTGCTCGACCGGCTGCACGACGACGACGCGGAGCACTTCACGCGCGTGCGCGAGCTGCTCGACGACGCCGGCCTGGAGTACGAGCTCGACCCGACGCTCGTGCGCGGCCTGGACTACTACACGCGGACGGTGTTCGAGTTCACCTCCGACGCGCTCGGCGCGCAGTCGGGCGTCGGCGGCGGTGGCCGCTACGACGGCCTCGCCGAGCAGCTCGGCGGCCGGCCGACGCCCGGCGTCGGTTGGGCGGCGGGCGTCGAGCGGATGCTGATGGCCGCCGGCGAGCTGCCGGTCGCCCCGGAGACCTGCGACTTGTTCGTCGCGATCGCGGGCGGTGGCTCGCAGGCCGATGCGGCGGCCGCGCAACGCGCCGCGTTCGACCTTGCCAACGAGGCGCGGCGCGCCGGCCTGGCGGCGCAGGTGGAGCTTGCGGGGCGGTCGTTGAAGGGGCAGCTCAAGCAGGCCGACCGGCTCGGCGCACGCTACGTTGCGATCGTCGCCGACGGCGAGCACGCGAGCCTGAAGAACATGGAGTCCTCGGAACAGAACGAGATCGAACGGGGTGCCGTGGTCGCCGCGGTGCTGCGAGGAGAACGGCTATGAGCGCTGACCCGACCACCGGGACGGAGGCCCACCGACCCACGATGACCACGCAGCCGCGCCCCAACCGGTTCCGCGACGTGTGGGCCGGAACGGTCGATGCCTCGCGCGCCGACGAGGAGGCGCGCGTCTCCGGCTGGGTACACCGCCGCCGCGACCACGGCGGGCTGATCTTCATCGACCTGCGCGAGCGCTCGGGCCTGCTGCAGCTCGTGTTCCACCCCGAGAGCGCCCCCGAGGCGCACGCCGAGGCCCACCGGCTGCGCGCCGAGGACGTGATCACCGCCACCGGCACGATCCGCCGTCGCGATCCCGAGAACGTCAACCCGAACCTTGCC
>DASUHF010000076.1:0-3216 GCA_036273655.1 Solirubrobacteraceae bacterium
CATCTCGCGAAATTCCTTCAGCGGAAAGAACCACTGATGCAGCTCCATCCCGCCCACGCCAAGCGGGTTCTCCTCGCCTTGGTCCGGGCCGGCAACGTAGCCGTCCACCGACATCGTGATGGTGAGTCTCAGCTTGCTCACATCCACTCCCGTTCGTTGCCTCATGTTCCTGCTCTAACAGATCGCCGGAGGAGCTCGGACTCATCGGACGGAGGGTCCGGTCACGGCGAGGCAGCCCCCGGCGCCAACGAGAGCGGTTGATCGAGCGCTATTGCTTGGGATCAGCCATCGGTCGCGATGTCGCTGGCGCCGAGTCGCTCCAGCTGTTCGGCGCGGCTCGGTGCCTGGGGGGTGCCGTCGCGGCGCTGGAGGGTGAGGACGATGGTCTCGCCGGGGCTTCGAGCTGACGAGGCGCAGCACGCTCGGCTCGGCGTGGTCGCCGAACAGACGCTTGCCGGTACCGAGGACGATGGGGAACACCATCAGGCGTAGCTCGTCTACGAGGTCGCTCGCGAGTAGCGAGCGGACGAGCTGGATGCTGCCCGAGACGAGGATGTCACGGTCGTGGCGCTGGCGAAGCTGGGCGATCTCATCCGAGGACTCACCGCGAAGGATCGTTGTGTCGCCCCACTCGCCGTGCTCGAGGGTTTTGAGACGACGTATTTCGGAAGCGCGTTGAAACGGTCGGCGAAGTCGCGCGTCCGCGACGGCCAGGCCTCGCCGAACGCCTGGTAGGTGTTGCGTCCGAGCAGGTGCGCGTCGCTCGCGAACACTGGGGTCCGGTACGTCTCGTATTCTTACCAAACCACTTGGTTTGATACCGCCGCGGTGCCCGCCGACCAGCTCAGCACGACCTTCGCCGCGCTCGCCGATCCCACCCGGCGAGCGATCCTCGCGCGCCTGATCGAAGGTGATGCCACCGTCAACGAGCTCGCCGCGCCATTTCCGATCAGCGCCCAAGCGGTCGGCAAGCACCTGCGCGTGCTCGAACACGCAGGCTTGATCGAACGACGCCGCGCCTCGCAACAACGTCCGTCGCGGCTACGCGCGGTGGCGCTGAAGGATGCCGCCGACTGGTTCGACAGCTACCGCGCGTTCTGGGAGAGTGGCTTCGATCGCATGGAACACCGGCTGCGCGACGATGGCTGATCCAGAGCCGTACGGCACCGGGGGCTTCACGACCACGCGGGTCTTCGCCGCCGCCCGCGACCGCGTCTGGCGAGAGTGGACCGAGCCCGAGAGCTTCGCCGACTGGTTCGGCGGCGTGGACTGCGAGGTGCCGCTCTCGACCGTCTCGATGGACGTCCGCCCCGGCGGCGCCTGGCGAGCGACGATGTTTTGCGGGCCTGAGCGCCGCATGATCCGCTGGACGGGCGTGTACCGCGAGGTCACCCCACCCGAGCGGCTGGTCTTCACGATCTCTGACCAGCCCGGCGAGAACCGCTACGAGCTCGTTACCGTCCAGTTGACCGACCTCGGCGACGGCCGGACCGAGATGCTCTTCGAGCAGCGCGGACACCAACGCCCCGACGAGTACGACCGCGCAAAGCAGGGCTGGGGCACCTTCTTTGCACGGATCGACGATCGACTCGCGGGAGCGTCTTAACCATCAGGATCGGGTTCGCCCACCGTCGTGGCCCGGGCGATCGAGGCATCGCCGAAGCACACTGTTCCGTGGCGGGAGCCGATCCTGCATGGTCGCGTTTCAACCGCTGGCGCTCACGGCGCGCGAGCTCCAGATCGCGCCCCAACGTGGATCAGCAAAGCCTGCCCGCACGCAGAGGGCGTACTCGAAGATCGGCTGCAGGTAGATCGCGCGCTCGACACGCACGCGCGGCGATCTGCTCGCGCGTCCTTTCGCGCTGCCTGCTCATCGGTGGAGACGCGCCCAGATGCCGGCGGTCGCGCCGCCGAGCGCGGGGTTGCCGCAGTCGCGCGGGTGGGCCTTACGGTTTGACAGACGTTGTATGCCGGCGGTCATGCGGGTGCAGCCGATGACGACTCCTCCCTTCGCCCTCACAGCGCCGGAGGGTATGCCGCGAAGCGAGGCCGGGTCAAGTCAGGCGTCGGCGTCGTGCGGGGACTCGGGCGCGATGTCGGCTGCTGACTCGATAATGCGCAGCTCCTCGGTGTCGGCGATCACGCGCTCGCGGTGGGCCTCGCCTTGGTGTTCGGAGGCGGATTCGATGTCACCGCGCTCGGCGAACAGCCGAGCGACCTGATCTTCGATCGCCGCTGCCTGACGATGGCGGCGCACGACCCGCCATGACGCGCGTTTCTGTCGCGTGTTGCTGTCTGCACCTGTCCGCGCGAGGCCATCGCGCCGCCGCGCCGCCAATAAGCGGCGCACCATGCTGATCGCATCCTCATCCGGCATAGTGCGGGTTCCGCGCCCGCCTCCGCGGGAAATCATGTCGCCGACCTCCTCGTATTCGGTAGACCGCTGACGACGTGCACCGACCGTCGTTCGCCGTACAGCCGCGAGCAGATCTCGGCCTCGACGTCGCGTGGGTCGGGGCGCTGTCGATGGCCCGGCCTCAGACCTCGGACCCGTGGTCTCAGGCCTCGAACCAGTCGAGGGGCGAACGCTGCCGTACGACGACCAGCCAGCCGGGTCGGTGGCGCTCCGCCGCCTTGTGGCTCAAGTCGCTGCGACCCGTCGTCCATCCCCTGCCTCGCCAGCTCAAATCATCACCAGCAAAGACTACGCCGGTGCCGCCGGGCATCAACCGATCCGGCAGCGGCGTAATCCTGTCTTCATGAGAACCGCCAGTCGCTCGCCAGCGGCGGGCAAGCGATCAGCACCGGCGTAGCTTGCGTGTATCCGCGCGATTCGGCGGCATCGGCGGTAGTCGCGGTCGGTATCGGCCTGGTGGCGGTCGTCGGCTTCTTGTACTTCGTGCTCCCGGAGCTCGGGGGATGGGGTCGACGCTCAGGCGGCTGCGTGACGCTGAACCGTCGTGGATTGCGGCCGGCGTGATCTTGGAAGCAGGGTCGCTGGGCCGGCTACGCGCTGCTGTTTCGCACCGTGTTCAGTCGCAAGGGATGGACATCGGCTGGCGTGCGAGCGCGGAGATCAACCTGGCCGGTAGTGTCGCCAGCAAGCTGTTGGCTGCCGTCGGTGCCGGCGGGGTCGCGCTGTCGGTGTGGGCGCTGCGGTTCGCGCAGCGACCCGGCCGCGCCGGGGTGCGTGCGCTCGAGTTCGTCGGCGAGCGC
>DASUHF010000077.1:0-4732 GCA_036273655.1 Solirubrobacteraceae bacterium
GTAGCTCGTGCTGGCGGGTGCGGCTGAACTCGCGGTGCTCGTGCTCGGCGATGCGCTCGTCGCGCCCGGCCACCTGCAGCTCCACGACGGCCCGCCACAGCGGCTCGTCGGGGCCGTCCTCGGCCGGGTCGAGCGGACGGACCGTCACCTCGCCGTTGGCGCGCGGGTGGGGGACGAGCTCGTCCGGGGTCGCGATGAGGCCGATGTTCGTCTCGAGGTCGTAGCCATGGCGGGCGAACTCGGCGTTGGCGGCGCCGGCGTCGGCGTCGGAACGATCCCAGCCGAACGTGCGGTGGCGGACCCGCGGCTCGTCGGCGAACTCGCGCTCGAACAGGCGCTCCCAGCGCTCGCGGTCGCCGGCCATCGGCGGGTCGTCGAACAGCAGGAAGTTGCCGTACCAGAACGACGGGTTGCTCGGCGAGCGCACCGCCAGATAGCCGTCGCGCGCGGTCACCGTCCGGTCGATCGCGAGCACGTCGATGTCGGTCGCGAACACGAGCGATCGCGGCACGGGGGTCATCTCGCCCGCGAGCGTAGCGGCCGTCGTCGCCGCGGCGAAGCTTCGCAAATAACTGCGAGGGGTCCGCAGCAACTTGCGGAAGTTCCCGGATCGACGCTGGGGCGGTCGCTAGGAGAAGCCCAGCGCGCGGCCGGCGTGGGCGACGAACGTGAACATCGGCGAGGGGAACACGCCGAACACGATCGTCGCGGCGGCGAACACGACCCCCACGAACGCCACCTCGGGCTGCGTGAACACCGCGGAGCGCTCAGAGCCTCCGGCGGCCGCGCCGGCGCTGGCCACGTCTCTGCCACTGGCGCCACCGCCAACAGCCCCGCCGTCGCCCCCGCGCGTGCCACCGGCGCCACTACCGGCGCCGCTGCCAAGCGCGTCTGCCTCGGGCGAGCCGCCGGCGATCGGCGCCAGCCCGCCCGGACCGGAGCCGGTCCCGAACGCGAAGCGCGACAAAAAGCCAGGACCGGGCGACGGCGTCTGCACCCGCATCCAGACCGCGGCGATCACGCGCAGGTAGTAGCCGAGCGAGATCATCGAGCCGACCACGAGCACGATCGCCAGCCACGTGTAGCCGCCGTTGACGAGCGCATGGATCAGCTGGAACTTGCCGATGAAGCCGACCGTGCCGGGGATGCCGGCAAGCGCCAGCATCGCGATCGTCAGCGGCCACGCGAGCACCGGGTCGCGGGCCCCGAGCCCCGCCAGGCCGGAGAGGTCGTCGCCGTCGGCGCGCGCGTTCTGGACCGCGACGATCACGGCGAACGCGGCGATGTTCATCATCAAATAGAAGGCGAGGTAGAGGACGGTCGCGTTGACGCCGAGCCTGGTGGCGACGACGACGCCGCCGAGCATGTAGCCGGCCTGGGCGACGCCGGAGTAGCCGAGCAGCCGCTTGAGGTTCGTCTGCGACAGCGCGCCGACGTTGCCGACGATGATCGTGATCGCGGCGACCGCCGCCACCGCCGGCGCCCAATGGTGGTGGGCGCCGATCACCGCGACGTCGAAGAAGCGGATCAGCACGCCGAGTGCAGCGGCCTTGGTGGCCGTCGCCATGAACGCGGTGATCGGGGTCGGGGCGCCCTCGTAAACGTCGGGCGTCCACTGGTGAAACGGCGCCATCGAGGCCTTGAACGCAAACCCGACGAGCACGAGGCCGATCCCGGTCAGGAACATCGGGTCGCCGTACACGCCATGGGCGAGATGGCCGGCGTGAATCTGCGAAGCGATCACCTCAAACTGCGTCGCGCCGGTGGCGCCGTAGATCAGCGCGAGTCCATAGACGAGCGTCGCCGAGCCGACCGAACCGATCACGAGGTACTTGAGCCCGGACTCGAGCGAGCCCTCGCGACGGTACTCCGACGCGCACAGGATGTAGAGCGGGATCGACAGCAGCTCGAAGCCGAGGAACAGCGACACCGTGTTCTGCGCGGAGACGAGCACGGCCATCCCCATCACGCTGAACAGCATCAGCGAGTAGTACTCGCCGTGACCGGCTGTCGCGGCGGCGGGCCCGCGCATCGACAGCAGCACCGCTGCGATGCCGGAGGCGGCGAAGATCATGTCGAGGATCAGCGCGAGGTCGTCGATCCGCAGCGATTGGGCCACGATCGAGGTCTGGTGATGGAAGCGCGTGATCTCGATCACGATCGAGGCCGCGAACGCCGCGATCGTCACCACCGGCACGAGACGGGCGCGAGCGCCCTCGGCGCCGCGGCCACCGAGTAGCCCGACGATCAGCACGATGATCGCGCCGCCGCCGAGGATCAGGATCGGCATGAACGACGCCCAGTCGATGTGGGGGCCGCTCAGGTGGTGGGCCAACGATGCTGTCAGTGCGAGGGTCATTTGCTCTTGAGGGTCGAGGCGGCGACCGACGACGGCGGATACGAATGCCAACCGGGGCTGTCCAGACGGCTGGCGGCGACGGTCCGCTCGACGGTCTGCTGCGAGCGGCGCAGCGCGAACTGCGGATAGAACGCGAACGCGAGGATCAGCAGCACCATCGGCACGATCGCGACCGCCTCCCAGCGCCGGATCTCGAACGGCGTCACCTTCTCGCCGACGCGGTTGTGCATCGCGCGGATGTAGAGCCGCAGCGCGTAGGCGGCGGCGCCGGTGACGCCCGCACCGGCGGCGATCAGCGCGATCGGCAGCTTCGAGTCAAACGTTCCGAGCAGGATGTTGAACTCGCCGATGAAGTTCGAGGAGCCCGGCATCGCCAGCGTCGCCAGCGTCACGATCAGCGCGAGCGTCGCCAGCACCGGCGCGCGGAACGCGATCCCGCCCATGTCCGCCAGCTTCTCCGACCCGCCGGCGCGCATCGCCCAGGCGGCAACGAGGAAGAACAGCGGCACGGTCACGAGCGCGTGGTTGGCCATCTGGATCAGCGAGCCCTGGGCGCCCTGCGGCGTCAGCGTGAAGATCCCGAGCGTGATGAAGCCGAGCTGCGCGACCGACGAGTAGGCGACGACGAGGCGCGCGTCGGGGGTCGTGATCGCGATCACCGTGCCCCACAGGATCGAGACGAGCGCGATGATCAGCATCAGCGTCTGGAAGTGGACGGTCGCGTACGGGAACAGCGGCAGCACGATCCGCAAAAAGCCGTAGGCGGCCACCTTGGACAAGATCGCCGAGAACACCGCCACCGCCGGTATCGGCATCGCCTTGTAGCCGTCGGCGAGCCAGCCGTGGAACGGCACCTGCGGCATCTTGATCAAGAACGCGACCGCGAAGCAGCCGAAGATCCAGATCTGCGACGTGTGCGAGAGCGGCAGGCCCTGCAGCGCCGAGAACACGAACGTGATCGGAGTGTGGTGCTGGGAGGACGCAAGCGTGGCGGTCGCGATCGCCGCGACCAGCATCAAGAATGACCCGACGAGCGTGTAGATGACGATCTTCAGCGTCGCGCGCACGCGGAACTCGCGCGGCTCGGCGCCCCACATCCCGGTCATGAAGTAGAACGGGATCAGCATCAGGTCGAAGAACGCGACGAACAGCAGCAGGTCCTGGGCGCAGAACGCGCCCAGCACGGTCGACTCGGCGACCGCGAAGTGAAAGAAGAAGACGCGCGGGCGCTCCCACTCCTGTCCCGCCGCGTACACGATCCCGGCGGCGAACACGATCGTCGCGACCAACACCAGCAGCACGTTGAGGCCGTCGAGGCCGAGCTTGTAGTGGGTGCCGAGTGCGCCGATCCACATCGTGTCGGTGACGAACTGCAGCCCCGCCTGCCCGTGGTGGAAGCGGACCACGAACGAGATCGCGATCGCCAGCGTCGCCAGCGAGCCGAGCACCGCCAGCAGCCGCGAGGTCCGCGCCGGCACAAGCGTGCCGAGAACGCCGACCGCGAGCGGCAGCCAGATGAGGATCGAGAGGCTCACGCTAACCGCCTCCGCTCGGGACTCGTGCCCGCCCACCCTGCCTGTATGTCGGCGGCGTGAGTCATCCGGCTGTCGAGGCGATCAGGAAATAGAGGGCGGCGGCACCGATGCCGGCGACCATCAGCGCCGCGTAGTAGCGCAAAAAGCCGGTCTGGGTACGGCGGACCGCGGCCGACGCGGCGCGCACGATGCCGCTGCCCGAGCCGGTCACGCCGCCGGCGATCACGCCGCCGTCGAGCACCGCCTGGGCGAAGCGGCCGAGCATCAGCGTCGGGCGGACGACGAGGACGTCGATCGCCTCGTCGAAATACCACTTCTCGAACAGGAACGTGTGCAACACCGGCATCCGCTGCTGCAGCCGCGTCGCGGCGCCGGGCTGGCGGACCCAGATCGCAAACGCGATCGAGATGCCGACGACCGCGATCACCGCGCCGATGATCAGCCCGATCCATGCGTTGCGGGTGCTCGGCTCTGAGGCGAACAGTCGCGAGCCGGCGAACGCCGGTGCCAAAAACCGCTTGATCACGTCGTCGACGCCGGGGACCTCGATGAAGCCGCCGATCAGCGCCAGCACGCCGAGGATCGCCATCGGCACCGCCATCGTCGGTGTGCGCTCGGCGATGTTGTGGCGCGGGCCCGGGAAGCCGACGTCTGCGTCCTCGAGTTCGTGCGTGGCGGGGTTGAAGCCAGACTCGGCGTGGAACTGGTGGCCGTGTTCGAGCTCTGCCGCCTCCTTGCAAGGGTCGCCGAAGAACGCGCGGAAGATCATCCGGAACGTGTAGACGGCGGTCAGCAGCGCGCCGACGTAGCCGGCGATCGCGAGCACGGTGAAGCCGCC
>DASUHF010000078.1:0-60193 GCA_036273655.1 Solirubrobacteraceae bacterium
GGCCGGGCGCCAGCGACTTCTCGATGCGGTCGAAGCTGCCCATCCGCGCGCCGAGGCTGTCGGCCATGTGCACGAGCGTCGCCTCGCGCGTGCACGGCTTCACCGGGCTGCCGTGCTCGAGCGAGCCGTGGTGGCTGAGGATGATGTGCGCGAGCGCCTCGGCAAGCCGTTCCGGGAACCCGTCGATCGCCTCGGTGGCGCGGCGCACGCGGTAGTAGCCGAGCGCAATCTCGCCGTACAGCCGGCCGCGATCGGTCATCCGGATCGCGTCGCCGACCAGCTCGTAGGCCTCGAGCTTGCCGATGTCGTGCAGCAGCGCGCCGGCGACGGCGACGTCGCGGTCGATGCCGCCGAACGTGGCGGAGATCGCCGACACCGCTTGGGCGACCGTGAGGCTGTGCTCGAGCAGGCCGCCGCGGTAGGCCTGGTGGTAGTGCTTGGCCGCCGGCGCGTCCTTGAATCGCGCCCAGGTCTCGGTGCGCGGTCCGAGCACGAGCGCCAGCAGCTCGCGCACGTGCGGATCCTGGATCGTGGACTCGAGCTCGCGCAGGTCGGCCTCGAGCCGCACGACCGGCCGCGCCGGGCCGTCGACGAGCTGGTGGCGCTCGTACTCGTGCGCGGCGGCGGCGCGGATCGATTCGATCACGATCCGCGGACCGAAGCGCTCGTCGGCGTCAAACGTGCCGCACACGAACACGATCGTCCCGGTCTGACAGGCATCGCGGGCGGCGGCGACGCCGTCGAGCACGACCGCTTCGACCGAGCCCGTGCGGTCGGCGAGCTTGAGCCGCAGCATCTCGGAGCCGTCGCGCCTGACGCGGGCCTGCACGTCGGTCAGCAGCAGCGCGGTCGCGACCGGCGTTCCGACCTCGAGGTGTCGAATCTCGTTCATCTGGCGGCGACGATACGGGGGCGCTCGGACGACACGGCGCCGCACAAAAGTCCTGCTCAGCCGTCCAGCAGCGAGCGCACGAGCCGCTCGAGCGCCTCGATCGCGACGGCTAAGTCTGGCTCCGGGGTGTCCTCGGCGCGGGCATGGCTGACCCCGGCGATCGACGAGGTGAACAGCATCGCCGCCGGTATCCCGGCCTGCGCGAGGGCCGCGGTGTCGTGCAGTGGGCCCGACCGAACCGGCGGGTCGGCGCCGGCGGCACGGGCGGCGGCGGCGACCAGCTCGGGGTCGAACCCGACGGGGTCCTGGGCATACACGTGGCGCCGCTGTGCGGTGCACGGCTCGGCGTGCTCCAGCAGCTCGTCGGCGCGGTCGGAGATCTCCTCCAAGCCGGCGAGCTCGGCGTGCCGGAGGTCGAGGTCGAGCACGCAGCGGGCCGGGACCGCGGTGATGAACGCCGGCTGCGCCTCGATCCGCCCGACCGTCGCCAGCCCCGACCGCTCCTGCGCGAATGCAAACAGCTCCTGCACGAACGCGGCGGCGGCCCTGACCGGATCGGCGCGCAGCTGCATCGGCGTCGAGCCGGCGTGTCCGGCGACGCCGTCGAACTCGATCCGGCTGCGACGGACGCCGAGGCACCCGGAGACGGCGGCGACCGCTCGTCGCTCGCGTTCGAGCGACGAACCCTGTTCGATGTGCAGCTCGAGCGCGGCGACGACGTGCGCGAGCCGCTCGCTGCGACGGCCGAGCGCGTCGGCGTCGAACCCGTGGGCGGCGACGATGCCGCGAGCGGGGGTGCCGTCGGATGCAGTCAGCGCGTCGAGTTCTGCGGCGCTCAAGGCGCCGGTCGCGGCGCTCGACCCCAACAGCGAGCGACCGAAACGAGTGCCCTCCTCGTCGGCCCAGTCGGCAACCGCGAGCGTCCGCCGCGGCCGCGCGCCCGATCCAAGCCGGTCGCGCGCGACCGACTCGAGCACGCCGATCGCGGCGTGCGCGCCGAGGATGCCGTCGAGCCAGCCACCGCCGGGCACGCAGTCGGAATGGCTCGAGACGAGGACGATCTCCTCGGTCTCGCCCGGCAGCACGTACCAGCTGTTTGCGAACGCGTCGCGCTCGATGAGCACGTCGTCGGTCGCCGCGCGTGCGAGCGCGTCGAGCTGCTCGCGCTCCGCCGCCCACACCTCGGTCCATGCCTCACGCCTGCCCCCGCTGCGCGCGTCGGTCTCACGCAGCCGGGCGATCACCGTCCCCGCGTCGATCACGCAGCGAGATCATATGCGCGGGCCACTAACGTTGCCGCGGTGCCCCGCTTCGGCCGCCGCAGCAACGATCGCGTGTGGGAGGTGGCGCTCGGCACGGCACACCAGGAGCTGGCGGCGGCCGGCGACGCGGTCGGCGTGCTCGACGTCGACGTCCAGTCGGCGGCGGCCCCGGAGGCGGCCGGCGCCCGCTTCGATGCGGCCGTGCGCGCGTTCATGGCGGCCGCGGAGCGGCTCGAGGGCGCGACCGAGCTGCGGCAGCTGGTGGCGGTCGGCGAGGCGCTCGAGCAGACGCGGTACGAGATCGCCTGCGCCCGGGCGCTGCTGGCGGGCGTGCAGCCGCCAGCGCGATCGGCGCCGTGCCTGTTCGACCCAGCGCACGGCCCGTCGGCCGAGGAGTTGCGGTGGGGTTCGGACGACGGGCTTGTCCCGGTCTGTGCGTACGACGCGCAGCGGATCACCGCCGGCGAGCAACCGCAGGTGCGGCTCCTTGCGGTCGGTGGGCGGCCCGTGCCGTACTGGGGGGTGCCCGCCGGCTACGGCGCGCTGATCGAGGGGTACTACGCGCGCTTCGGCGGCGCGAGACGCCTCGCGGAGCTGCTGGCCGGGACGCCGCTGGGCGAGGCGCTCGGCGCCGCGCGCTGAACCGCGGTAGCGCCTGAACGGTTACAGCCCCGCCGGGTGCCGAACGATGAACGTCGAGAGGTCGGGCTCGTCGGCCTTGCGATTCGACCACCGCGAGCCGGTCTCGGCGAGCGCGACAGTGTCGAAACGCAGCCCCGCCACGTACATGAACGTGTGGCCGGCGTTGGCGAAGATCGTGATCCACTTGCCGGGGCCGGGGTCGCCATAGGTCTCGAGCGCGGTCGAGTTGACCGTGTGGTCGAGTAGGTGTGCGGCCGCGAGCACGTAGCTGATCGAGCCCGAGCAGTCATACGCCGTGTCCTGGTAGGTGAGGTGGCCGCCGGCGTAGCGGTAGGGCAGCAGCGCGATCTGGTTGCCGGCGTTGATGATCGCCTGCACCTCCGCCGGCGCCCCGACCGGCGCGACCGCGAGCCCGTCCGGCGTCAACGTCGCCTGCCGCGGGTTGGAGCTCATCCCGCTCTGCGCCAGCTCCTTCTCGACCTGCGCGTTGGACAGCGGCTGCGCCAGCGATACGTCCTGCGACGGGCTCGACGCGTGCACGCTCGCGGTCGTGCTGGCGGGCGGCGGCTTGCGCGCCTTCGGCGCGGCGCCGGCGACGGGCTGCACCGCGTGCGGGTGGACGTGGAACGTCGGTCCCGGTGACTGCGACGTGGTCGAGCTCGACGTGGTCGAGGACGACGACGTGGCGCTGCGGCTGCCGGTGCTCGAGACGACCTTGCTCTGCTGCGCGCAGCCCGCCGCGCAGAGCGCTGCGGCAACGGCGGCGATCGCGATCAGGGCTCGCCCGTGCACTACCTCAGTATGGCGAGGCGCCGCGGTCAGTCGTCGAAGTTGCCTGCGTACAGCGCGAACACGCCGCCCTGCGGGTCCTGCGCGACCGCGATCTCGCCCATTCCCTCCATCGCCATCGGCGCCGCCAGCATGGTGCCGCCGAGCGCCGCCACCTTCGCTGCCGCCGCGCGGATGTCGTCGGTGCCGAAGTACACGAGCCAGAACGGCGGCGTGCCGGGTGGCATCGGCGGCCGCATGCCGCCGTTGTCGTGGCCGTCGGGGTGCCGGATCACCCGATACTCCATCGGCCCGGGCGCGATCTCGGTGGTCCATCCGAACAGCCCCGAGTAGAACTGCTCGGCGGCGTCGAGGTCGGGGGTGGAGAGTTCGTTCCAGACGAGCGCTCCCGGTGCGTTGACGAGGCCCGCGCCGATGTTTTCCTTGGCCTGCCAGACCATGAAGTAGGCGCCGTGCGGGTCCTGCAGCACGGCCATCCTGCCCGCGTCCATCACGTCGAACGCCGGCGCGTGCGCGGTGCCGCCGAGTGACGTCGCCCGCTCCACGGCGTCGTCGGCGCTCTGCACGGTGATGTAGGAGTTCCACAGCGGCGGGGCGCCGGCGGCGCGCTGCTGCTCCGGTTGCGGTGAGATCGCGGCGACGTTGGCGTCGTCGACCTGAGCCATCGAGTAGACCGCGCCCCCGCCGACCGGCTGGTCCGCGAACGTCCACCCGAGCAGCTCGCCGTAGAACTGCTTGGACGCGTTCTGGTCGGTGGTCGTCAGATCGACCCAGCTGAACGCCCCTGATGGATACGTCGTGCGTCGTCCCATCGCGCGACCCTACCAGTCGCGCTCATTCGTTCAGCGCGGCTTGTTGTCGGTGATCCGTGCGAGCGCGTGATGCGGCGGGCGGTGGTAGTGGTAGAAGCGGCCGGGACCCTTGCCGCGCTTGCCGAAGCCGATCCCGGCGTGCTCGAGGTTGGCGACGATGCCGCCGATCGTGTGGGTCTTGTACTGCATGAAGCCGACGTTGTTGGGCAGCTTGCCCTGGGCGAAGCGCGCGAGCGCGAGGTGCTGGGCTTCGGTCCCGAGGATCTCGGCGCCGTACCGCGCTGCCCTGTCCATGCCGGCTTTGGCCGTGGCGGTGACGTGGATCAGGTAGGCGTTGACGAACTGCGTCTCGGCGAACTCGAGCACCTTGAACGGCTCGCCGGGTTTGAAGAACGCGTCGGGTGCCCAGAACTTGAGCGTCAATGGCTTGGCGCCGAGGCTGCGCAGCGCCTTGTAGTGGTCGTATTCGGCAGCGTTGGCGGCCTTGAGCACGTCGACGAATTTGGTCACCCCAGTGGCCTTGGCGTTCTCGATCAGGCCGGTGAGATACGTCACGGCCAGCGCTTCCGCGGTCACCGCGGCGTTGACGATGCTCGTGATCGACTCGCTGCCGCTGCCCTTGGCCAACGCCGCCGGGATCGGCCCGAGCGCGCCGAGCGCGCCGACGCCGGCCGCGCCGAGCGCGGCGCGCGTCATCAGGGCCTTGCGGGTCAGCGACGGCGTCGCGGTGTCGGCGAGGACGTTGTCGAGCCGTTGCAGGTCGCCGGAGTCGACCTGGCCGGTCTGCGGTTCGGTGTAGGTCATGGGTGAGCTGCTCCTTTGCGGTCGGATCGGGTGTGCTGCTGGGTGTTACGCAGCGGACGGCGATCTGGATCACCGCGACACCGCGCGGGCGCTCAAAGACTCAGTGCAGCGTGGCGACGATCACGGGCGCATGGGTCGGCACCCGGCTTCCGCCGGCCGGCTCGGGAGTCACCATCACGCGCCGCACGCCGTGCAGGCTGCCGGGTACGTCGACGCTTCCCCGCCCTTGCGCGGTGACGCCGAACAACGCGCTGGTGGGAGCCGGCGGGCCGTTGGGTCGCTGCAGCCAGACCTCGTAGATCTTGCCGGGCGGCGGCGCCGCGAAGCGGTGCAGGATCAGCTCGCCGTGCCCGTCGGTGATGCGCAACGAGGCGGTGCCCGGCCCGGTGACCTGCGCGCGGATCACCCGCGTCGAGGGCCCGGAGCTCACGGCGATCGCGACCACGACGATCGCCGCCACGATGATCGCCACCGCCGAACCGAGCGCCAGCAGCGGCCGGCGGGTCCCGGACCAGGTCGGGCGGCGCAGCCCGCGCGGCGCATGCGCGTGATCGGCTGCATCCCGGCCGGGCGCCGGCTCGTCGGCGGCCGCCTGCAGCACCCGGCTGCGCAGGCTCGGCGGAGCCGGCATCCGCGGGGCGGTACGTGCCAGCTCGTCGACGACCGGCGCAAACGCGTCGAGCTCGCGCCGGCAGTCCGGGCAGCTCTCGAGGTGGCGCGCGAACGCCTGCGCCTCGGCGGCGTCAAGCGCACCGAGCGCGTAGGCGGCGACGTCGCCGGCGCAGTGACGCCTGTCGTCGGTACGCTCGCCGCTCATCGTCGGCCACCACCGATCGTCGCGGCCTGCGCCGAGGACTCGTCGACGCCCACCCGCAACTTGGTCAGGCCGAGCCGCATCCTCCCCTTGACCGTGCCGGCCGGGAGACCGAGCATGTCGGCGATCTCGCGGTGGGTGAAGCCTCCGAAGTAGGCCAGCTCGATGACCTGGCGCTGTTCGAC
Organism: Solirubrobacteraceae bacterium; assembly: GCA_036273655.1. Classification (GTDB taxonomy): domain Bacteria; phylum Actinomycetota; class Thermoleophilia; order Solirubrobacterales; family Solirubrobacteraceae; genus Palsa-465. The sequence goes on from DASUHF010000078.1 coordinate 6,201, forward strand.
CGGGAGCGCGCGCAGCGCCCCCCGCACGCGGCCGGCGTCGTCGCGGCGTTGCACCTCCGCCTCGGTCGATTCCGGCGCGGTCAGGCGTGCCAAGGCCGCCTCGTCGCTGACGTTGCGGCCGGTCCGCACCGACTCCGAGCGAAACGCATCGATGGCGCGGTTGTGGACGACGCCGAGCACCCACGAGCGCACGCTGCCACGCCTGTGGTCATAGCGCGCGTCGCTGCGCCACAGCGACAGAAACGCCTCCTGGACGATGTCCTCGGCCATCGCACGACGTCCGCACATACGGTAGGCCAGCGAGAACGCCACGTCGGCATGACGATCGAAGATCACCTCGAACGCGCGGGCGTCGCCGCCGTGCACGAGGCCCATCAGCTCCTCGTCGGCCAGGCCGCGAGGGTCGGGAGCAGAATGGCGCCGAAGCGGGGAGCGCATGCGCCAAACAGCTACCCGGTCGATCGCCGGGACGCGGTCACTTCGGCGAATCGGATCCGATCGCGGCGACTGCGCTGGGCGGTGGGGGCGAGAACGACTAGAAGTCTGAGACCTATCCGTCCTCGGCCCTGCGAATCCGACCCCCGAGGTCGTCCGATCGTCCGGCCGCGACTCGCGACCACTGGGCGATTGGTCGTCCCTCGGGCCACGCCGAGATCGGTGGCCAGGCGGGCGCCCCGGCGGCGGTGCGCGTGTAGGTGCACCGCTGCGGCCAGCCGGCAGGCGAGTCCTCCCACGGCTCTTGGCGCCCGTACGCGGTGAGGTCCATCAGCGCGTAGCTGTAGTCGAGAGCCTCCGCGCCGCGGCGAGCCGTCCAGTAGGTCTCGAACACACGGTCGCCGTCGCGGAGATAGCAGATGAGATGGAACAGGCCGACCCGGCGTCCCACCAGCAGCGCGTCGAGCGAGTCAAGCGCGGAATACCACGGCATCTCCCAGCCCATGAAGTCCCGGTAGCGCAGGCTCGGCTCAAGCGGGCCCTGACAGAACGTCGCGTAGGTGATGCTGCGCGAGTGCAGATAGGCCAGCTCGCCGATGTGGGACGTGACCCAGGTGCATCCCTCGCACTGCTCGGCCGCGGGGTTGCCGTCGTGCCACATGAAGTAGTAGGCGATCAGCTGTCGTCGACCCTCGAAGGCGTCGAGCAGGGTGAGCGGTCCGTCAGGCCCGAGCAGCCGCAGCGTGGAGTCGACCTCGACCATCGGCAGGCGTCGTCGGGCCGCGGCGATTGCGTCCCCTTCGCGGGTGTGCGCCTTCTCGCGGACGCGCAGCGCGTCGAGCTCTGTCTCGAACGCGGCCCGGTCCACGGTCGCGGGCACGGTCGCGTGGGTGATGTCGGGCCCGCGATCGGCGTCGGAGTTCTCGTGGTCGTTCATCGTTGATCCTTTTCGTCGTTGGCGGGCGGCGTGGGTTGTTGCGCCGCGTCCGGCGCGGGGGCTTGCACGCGGCTGGGCTGTTCGGAGAGGCTCGTCATCCTTCGGCGGATGTCGATCGGCGGTCTGCTGGTTGAGGCGCGATCGCCGGCGAAAATTGAGCGGCGAATTTCCCAGTCCGTCCGATGTCGGATGATCGATCCACCGCAGCCAACCGGTCGTGCCGACCAGATCTGGCTCGAGCCTTACCCCGACGTGCTGCTCAAAGAAGTGCGCGACGAGGCGCCCGGACCGGAGGCCCGCTACGAGCCCAAGGACGCGATCGCGCTGGCGTTCACCGCCGGCCCGCAGTCTGCCCGCACAGCAGCGCGCGGTGCTGGCGGCTCAGTCGCCGTCGCTGAGCTCGTCCGGCGCGGCCTCATACAGCGCCGCGATCTCGTTCAGCACGCGGGCGGCGGTCTCGAGGTCCTCGTCCGGGATGTCCGCGAGGCGGCGGGTCCAGTGCTCCTGCCAGGCGCGGTAGCGGCGTTGCACGAGCTCGCGGCCGGCGTGGGTCAGCGACACCATGCAGACGCGCCGGTCCTCGGTCGACCTGGTCCGCCGCAGCACCCCGGCGTCCTCGAGCTGGTCCAGCAGCGCGGTGACCGTGGCGGGCTTGAGCTCGGCCGAGCGGGCCAGCTCGCCCGCGGTCAACTGCTGCTGGTTGGCGAGCGCGGCGAGCGCCCGCACCTGGGGGTAGGTCAGCTCGCCGGGGCCGGGGGACACGCCGCGCAGGTGGCGCTCGGCGGCCGAGGCGTGCCGGAGCGCCTCGTACACCCGTCTGATCGACGTGCGCGGCGTGACGGGGCCGGCGTGGGAGGCGGTGGCGTTCACACCGCCTCCAGTGCCTGCGTCTCGTCGCCGGCGGTCGCGGTCATCGCGGCAAGCTCGGCGTCCTGCCGGCGCGCGCGTCGCTCGATGCGCATCAGCATCGCGGTCGGCACGAGCGCGACGAGCGTCACCGCCATCACCCACCAATAGGTGGCGCCGAACCCGGAGGCCGCGGCCGACAGCGACGTGACGCCGGTCGTCTGGTGCTGGAGGACGACCGCGATCACGGCGGTGCCAAGCGAGCCTCCGACCCGCTGCAGCACCGTCAGTTGCGGCGACGCGTCGTTGACCTGCTCGGGCTCGAGCACTCCGAACGCGGCGGTCATCGCCGGCATCACGGCCAGTCCGACGCCGATCCCGCGGACGACCATCGCCAGCTCGATCAGGAGGTAGCTCGTGTTGGCGCCGATCACGACGTAGGGAAGCGTGCCGGCAATCATGATCAGCGCGCCGATCACCGACGTGCGGCCGGCGCCCAGGCGCGTGGTCGCGCGGCCCGACAGCCACATGCCGATGCCGCCGCCGATGCCCTGCGGGATCAGCAAAAGACCGGTGTCGATCGCGTCCTGATGGCGGATCTCCTGGAAATACAGGGGCAGCAGGATCATCGCGCCGAACAGCGCGGCGCCCAGGCAGAACGTGACGATCGAGGCGGCGCGGAAGGCGGAGTTACGAAACAGGGAGAGATCGAGGAGCGGCCGCTCGATCCGCTGCGAGCGCAGCACGAACGCGATCAGCAGCGCGATCCCGGCGAGCACGGGGATCAGCACCGAGCCGGCGGTCAGCGAGCCGGCGGACTCGGACTCCGACAGCCCGTAGGTGAGCCCGACGACCCCGGTCGCGGCGAGCGCAAGCCCGATCACGTCCAGCCGTCCGGCCTCGTCGGAGCCGGCCTTGTCGTGCGGCAGCAGCCGCAGCGCCAGCGTCAGCGCGAGCGCGCCGACCGGGACGTTGACGAGGAAGATCCACTGCCAGCCGACGCTCTGCAGCAGCAGGCCCCCGAGCGTCGGGCCGAACACGGGCGCGAGCACGATCGGCACGCCGATCAGCGACATCACCTTCGGCAGGTTGCGCGGCCCGGCCGCCTTGACGAGGATCATCTGACCGATCGGGGTCAGCATCCCGCCGCCGACGCCCTGCAGCACCCGGAAGGCGATCAGCTCGCCGCTGCTGCTCGCCAGCGCACAGAGGCCCGATCCGACCGTGAACACGACGAGCGCGATCAGGTACAGCCGCCGCGCGCTGTAGCGGCGCACGGCCCAGCCGGTGACGGGGATCACGGCCGCGAGCGACAGCAGGTAGCCGGTGATCACCCACTGGATCTGGCCCAGCGAGGCGTGCAGGTCGCCGGACAGGTCGTGCAGCGCGACGTTGACGATCGTCGTATCGAGCACGGACATGATCGCGCCGAGGATGACCACGATCGCGACCCGCAGCACGTGCGGTTCGATTCGGGGCTCGGGGAGGGAGGCGGTGTCGGTCATGGGCGAAATCTCGGGATCCGGGAGCGTGCTCAGAAAGATTTGGTACCTGAAGATTAGCAGCCAAATAGTTTGCCGTCGAGAAATCTGTGACGTCGCTCACGGTGCCGGACGGCCGGACGCCCATGTCGTGGCGAGCGGTTGCGCTCTCCGTAGGCGTCGACGTCGTCCCCGTCGCGGCTCGCCTATACGCCGCGGCCGTGCCGGGCGCCCACCCACGTCTCCGCGGTCGCGCCGGCGCCCATCTACAGCGGTCGCGGCCGCGCCGCGACGCCACTACGCCCGCGCGACCGCCCGCACTCGCACCTCGGGCCGCGCGTTGTTGACGTAGCCCTTCGGATTCCACATGGCGGCCACGTCCTCGGGCTGGGTCGCCGCCGACGAGTCCCACGCGCGCACGAGGATGCGGTGCTCGCCGGGCTGCAGCGCGAGCGTGATCTGCCACTGGCGCCAGGCCCAGCGGCCGAGGTCGTCCAGCAGCTGCGCGGGCGACCAGCTGGCGCCGCCGTCGGTCGAGACGTCGACGCGCTCAACCGCGCGGTCGCCGCCCGCGAACGCGTAGCCGCGGACCTCGACGTCGCCGGCGGGGACGGACGCGCCGTCGACCGGCGACAGCACCGCCGCGTTGAGCGCGATCAGCCCGAGCGCCATGCCGACACCGGGCCCGGGCACGCCGTCCTCGGGCACGAGCCGGTAGACGACGTGCTGGAAGTACCCGGGCCACGGCCGAGCGCTCAGCTCGATCCGGCGCAGCCACTTGACGCTGCGCGCGCCGATGTAGCCGGGCACGACCACGCGCAGCGGCGCGCCGTGCACCGGCGCCAGCGGCTCGCCGTTCATCGCCCACGCGAGCAGCACCTCCGGTCGCGTCGCCTTGTGCAGCGGGATCGAGCCGCCGAACAGCTGGGCCGGCTTGGCCTCGGCGCACATGTCGCCGCCCTCGAAGCCCACGTGCGCGGCCCCCGCGGTCGGGCACGCGAGCTCGAGCACATCGGCGAGCGAGACGCCGCTCCAGGTCGCGGTCCCGGTCGCGCCCGGTCCCCACGGCGCCTCGCCGGGTATGTCGCGGATCGCCATCAGGTCGGCGCGTCGGTTGCCCGCGCACTGGAGCGTCGCGGTCACGTGGCGCTCGCGAAACGCCTCGCGCAACGTCTCGAGCGACAGCGACAGCTCGCGCTCGACGGCACCATGCACCCGCAGCCGCCAGTCCCCATCGGCGGGGATGGGCACGGCTCCGTGGTTGCGGACGTAGAACGCGTCGGTCGCCGTCACCGGGCGCTCGATCAGCGCCTCGGGACTGGTCTCGACGTTGAACGGCTCCTGCTCGTGCAGGAGCATGTCGTCGCGCTTGCCATAGCTGAGCATGTCGGCAGGTTAGGCGCGATACGGCTCGGATAGGCTGGCAACCCGATGGTCGCGCCCGCCGTCATCAACCTGCACGAGATCGCGCCGCGGTCCGTGCGGGAGGGCGATATCGCGTTCGATCGACGCCGGCTCGGAGTCGCCGCCGGCACGACCCGGATCGGCGCCAGCTGGTTTCAGGTGCCGGCGGGCGCCCGCCAGATGCCCGTGCACGTCCACGGCGAGGAGGAGGAGATCTTCTACGTGCTCGGCGGCGACGGCTTGAGCTGGGAGAAGGGTGACGCCTACTCCGTCGCCGAGGGCGACACGATCGTGCACCCGCCCAACGGCAAGCCGCACACGTTCCTGGCGGGCGAGCGCGGGCTGACGCTGCTGGCGTTCGGCTCCGGCTCTGACTCGCATCTCACGTTCCTGCCGCGCGCGGGCGTGATGTGGGCGGGGCCGCGGTGGGTGCCGCTCGACGGCCCACACCCGTTCAAGGCCGAGGCGCTCGCCGGTGCGCTGGTCGCGCCCGAGCCCGGACCCCGGCCCGCGAACGTCGTCCACCTGCGCGACGTCGACCTCGAGCCGTTTCCTGGGGCCGAGATCCGCACGGTCGGCGCCGCCGCCGGCGCCGTCAAGGCCGGCCTCAACCACGCCACGTTGCGGGCGGGCGCGTCCGGCTCACCGCCGCACGTCCACGCGTTGGAGGAGGAGCTGTTCTACGTGCTGTCGGGCTCGGGACGGTTGACGCTCGGTGCCGACGAGCACCCCCTGACCGCCGGCGACGTGATTGCCCGCCCGCCCGGAACGGGGGTCGCGCACGGCATCGTCGCCGGCGACGACGGGATCACGTATCTCGCCTACGGCACCCGCGAGCCAGGCGACTCGGTCTACTACCCGACGCTCGGCAAGGTGGCGCTGCGCGGGCTCGGTGTCACGATCGACGTCGCCACCTCGTGAACCCCTACCCTGTGGCCCGATGCGGATCCTGATCACGGGCGCCGGCGGCATGCTCGGCCAAGACGTGCGCAAGGCGACCGTCAGAGCCGGGCACGAGCCGATCGCGATGACGCGCCCCGAGCTCGACATCACCGACGCCGACGACGTCACGCACGCGATCAGGCGGGCCCGTCCCGACGTGGTGATCAACTGCGCCGCCTGGACGAAGGTCGACGCCGCCGAGGAACACGAGCCCGAGGCGACCGCGGTCAACGGCGCCGGTGCGGGCAACGTCGCCGCCGCCGCCGCACGGGCCGGGGCCCACACGATCCACATCTCCAGCGACTACGTGTTCGACGGCGCCCAGCGCGAGCCGTACCTGGAGTCCGATCCGACGCGGCCGCTGTCGGCCTACGGCCGCTCCAAGCTCGCCGGCGAGCAGGCGGTCGCGCGGGAGGCGCCGCGCTCGCACACGATCGTCCGCTCGTCGTGGCTGTTCGGGGCCGGCGGCCCGTGCTTTCCGAAGACGATGCTGCGGCTCGCCGATGAGCGCGACGAGCTCAACGTCGTCGACGATCAGATCGGCTGCCCGACGTTCACCGGCCACCTGGGCGAGGCGCTGGTGCAATTGGCTGACACGCGGACGCCGGGGATCCTCCACGTCGCCGCCGCCGAGCAGTGCTCCTGGTTTCAGTTCGCGGCCGCGACGATCCAGGCGGGCGGGTGCGACTGTGTCGTAAACCCGATCGACACCGGCAGCTACCCGACGCCGGCCCCGCGCCCGGCGTTCAGCGTGATGCGTTCTGAGCGCGGCGCCCCGACGCTGCCGAGCTGGAACGAGGGATTGCGCGACTTCATGGCCGAGATCGCGTTGGTCAGACAGTGAGACTCCTTGTCTGCGGCGCCGCCGGGTTCATCGGCTCCACGTTCGTGGAGCTGCGCGTGCGCGAGCACTCCGACGACGTCACCGTGCTCGACGCGCTCACGTACGCCGGCCGCGAGGAGAACCTCAACGAGGTGGCCGACGAGATCCGCTTCGTGCGCGGCCAGATCGAGCATCCCGATACCGTCGCGCAGGCGCTGGATGAGTCCGGCGCGGAGGCGATCGTCAACTTCGCCGCCGAGACCCACGTCGATCGCTCGATCGCCGATCCGTACGCGTTCACGGTTACCAACGCGCTCGGCACGCACGTGCTGCTCGAGGCCGCCCGCGAGCGCGGTCTGCGTTACCTGCAGGTGTCGACCGACGAGGTGTACGGCTCGATCGAGACCGGCTCGTTCACCGAGAGCTCGCCGTTGCAGCCGTCCAGTCCCTACAGCGCCTCGAAGACCGGCGCCGACCTGCTCGTCACCAGCTACTTCCACACGTACGGGATGCACACCAACGTGTGCCGCGGATCCAACAACTACGGGCCGCGGCAGTACCCGGAGAAGCTGATCCCGCTGATGATCCTCAACGCGCTCGCCGGCGACCACCTGCCGGTCTACGGCGACGGCCGCAACGTGCGCAACTGGCTATACGTTGAGGACTTCGGAAGGGGCATCGGGCATGTGCTCGAGCACGGCGTCGCCGGCGAGGTCTACAACTGCGGCGGTCCCGACGAGTGCGAGAACATCGAGGTCGTCAAGCGCATCCTCGAGCTGACCGGCCGCGACGAGTCGCTGATCGAGTACGTCACCGACAGGCCCGGCCACGACCGCCGGTACTCGCTGTCGGCCGACAAGCTGCAGCGGCTGGGCTGGAGCGCGCGCGTGCGATTCACCGAAGGGCTCGAACGGACCGTCGCCTGGTATCGGGACAACGCCTGGTGGTGGGAGCCGATCCGTTCCGGCGCCTACCGCGAGTACTACGAGCGCCATTACGGCCGCGCGCTCAAAGACTGACCCCGGCGGCGGGCGACGGCGGACGCTGGCCGAGCTCGAGGCCGAGATCGTCTCATGCCGCGCGTGCCCGCGGCTGGTCGCCTGGCGCGAGGAGGTGGCGCGCGTCAAGCGTGCGGCGTTCGCCGACCAGGAGTACTGGGGCCGGCCGATCCCGGGCTTCGGCGATCCGGACGCGACCGTGCTGATCCTGGGGCTGGCGCCGGCCGCGCACGGAGGCAACCGCACCGGCCGGATCTTCACCGGCGACCGGTCCGGCGACTGGCTGTTCGGCTCGCTGCACCGCGTCGGGATGGCCAACCAGGCCGAGTCGGTCTCGCGCGACGACGGCCTCCGGCTGTACGGCTGCTGGGTCGCGGCCGCGGTCCGCTGCGCTCCGCCCGCCAACAAGCCGACGCCGACCGAGCGCGACACCTGCCTGCCCTACGCCGTGCGCGAGCTCGAGCTGCTGCGCGCGGTCCGCGTGATCGTCTGCCTGGGCTCGTTTGCCTGGGACGCGGCGCTCCGTGTCCTCGCCGCCGCCGGCGAAATGCGGCCGCGTCCACGCCCGAAGTTCGGCCACGGCGCCGAGGCGCACGTCGGCGAGCGCGTGCTGCTGGGCTGCTACCACCCGTCCCAGCAGAACACGTTCACGGGCAAGCTCACGCGCCCGATGATCGATGGCGTGATGCGCCGGGCGCGCGAGCTGGGCGGCGCGCCGGCCGGTCGATGAACAGGTCGTCTCCCGCAGCCGTCACGGCGTCCTGAACGTCCGGCTCGTCGCCTCGCGCCGGTTCGTGCGAATCGCCCGCCCCGAGAACGCGGCCGATGAACTTTGCAGATCTCGTAACCACGTCCGGTACGAGATCTGCAAATTTCCCGACGCCGACCAGACCGCATGCGGCCTCGAGTGGCTGGCGCGGCCGGCGTCCGGCGGCGCTGCTCGGCGTCCTGACCACCGACTTCGTCGGCGGTGCCCCCTCGCGTAGCGCTGACTCTGCGTGCTCACGCAGCACTACCAGCCACCGCTCTCGGTGCACGCACGACTTACGAACGGAACCACTCGCCGCGGATATCGTCGAGCACAACCACGATCAGGAGCCGATCCATGAGAGCCGTGCAATACACCGAGTTCGGCGGTCCGGAGGTCCTGCAGGTCGCCGATGTTCCCGAGCCCCACGCGGAGTCGTCGCAGATCCGAGTCGCGGTCCGCGCCGTCGGCGTCAACCCGATCGACTGGAAGGTGCGAAGCGGCGCGATGGGCGGCGGCGATCTGCCGCGCGGCACCGGTGTCGAGGCGGCGGGCGTCGTCGACGAGGTCGGCGACGGCGTCACGGACGTCTCGACTGGCGACCGCGTGTTCGGTTCGGCGGCGAACGCCGCCGCCGAGTTCGCGGTGATGAGCCACTTCGCGCCGATCCCCGCCTCGCTTGACTTCACCGGCGCCGCGGCGCTGCCGGTCGCGGTCGAGACAGCCGCCCGCTGCCTCGACCTGCTCGGCGTCGCCGACGGCCAGACGCTGCTGATCAACGGCGCCTCGGGCGGGGTCGGGCTGGCGGCGGTGCAGCTCGCGCGTGGCCGCGGCGCGCGCGTGATCGGCTCCGGTGGCCCCCACAGCCAGGACCGGCTGCGCGAGTACGGCGCCGAGCCGGTCGTCTACGGCGATGGGATGGCCGAGCAGGTGCGGGCGCTCGCCCCCGACGGCGTCGACCGCGCGATCGACATGGCGCTGAGCGGCGGCATCGCGACGCTTGTCGAGCTCGCGGGCGGAGCGGACAACGTGGTCGCGATCGCCGACTTCGCAGGCGCGCAGGAGCACGGCGTGCGCTTCACCGGCGGTGGCGACGAGCCGCGCGCCTGGTACGCGTGGCGTGACGTCGCCGAGCTGATCGACGCGGGACGGTTCTCGCTGCCGGTCGCGCACGTGCTGCCGCTGTCGCAGATCGCCGAGGCGCACCGGCTCTCGGAGAGCGGTCACGCCGGCGGCAAGATCGTGCTGACCGTCGACTGAGCCCGGCGAGATAGCGGTCAAGCGTTGACCTCTGGCCGCTCTAACCTCGACGGGATGCCAACCGACGGCATCTTCAGCGCGCGCACGTGGGAGTGGTTTCGCTCGGCGTTCGAGGCGCCGACGGCCGCCCAGGAGCAGGCCTGGCCGGCGATCGCGTCGGGCGAGCACGTGCTGATCTCGGCGCCGACCGGATCCGGAAAGACGCTCGCGGCGTTCCTGTATGCGATCGACCAGCTCGCCGCGCAGCCGCAGCCCAGCAACCCGCGAGAGCGCCGGATCGGCCTCGTCTACGTGTCGCCGCTGAAGGCGCTGTCCTATGACATCGACCGCAACCTGCGCACGCCGCTGCGGGGGATCGGCGCCTCGCAGCTGACGGTCGCGGTCCGCACCGGTGACACGCCGCAGCGCGAGCGCCAGCAGATGCTGCGAAACGCGCCCGACATCCTGATCACGACGCCGGAGTCGCTGTACCTGATGCTGACCGGCCGTGCCCGCGATCTGTTCGACGGCGCGCGCTGGTGCATCATCGACGAGATCCACGCGGTCGCCTCGACCAAGCGCGGCTCGCACCTGGCGCTGACGCTCGAGCGGCTGACCGAGGCGGCCGGCGCCGATGTGCAGCGGATCGGGCTGTCGGCGACGCAGAATCCGCTCGAGGAGGTCGGTCGCTTCATGGTCGGCCCGCAGCGCTCCTGCCGCGTCGTCGACACGGGCGTGCGCAAGGAGCTGGATCTGCAGATCCATGTGCCGGTCGAGTCGATGGTGGAGCCCGAGGCGACGCCCGCGCCCGACGTCGATCCGCTCGCGGGCGGGGAGGCGACGCGGCGCTCGATCTGGCCGGCGATCTACCCCGAGCTCGTCGAGCTGATCCGAACCCACTCCTCGACGATCCTGTTCGTCAACAACCGTCGCGGCGCCGAGCGCCTGGCGCTGCGGCTCAACGACCTCGCCGGCGAGGAGATCGCGCGCTCGCACCACGGCTCGCTCGCGCGCGAGGGGCGCACCGTGGTGGAGGAGCTGCTCAAGGCCGGCGAGCTGCCGTGCCTGGTGGCGACCTCGTCGCTGGAGCTGGGGATCGACATGGGCGCCGTCGACCTCGTGATCCAGGTCGAGTCGCCGAAGTCCGTCGCCCGCGGGCTGCAGCGGATCGGCCGCGCCGGCCACTCGGTCGGCGATGTCAGCCGCGGGCGGATCTTCCCGAAGTTCCGCGCCGACCTGCTCGAGTGCGCGGTCGTCGCGCGCAGGATGCGCGAGGCGCAGATCGAGACGACCGTGGTGCCGCGCAACGCGCTCGACGTGCTCGCCCAGCAGATCGTCGCGATCGCGGCGGCCGCCGGTGAATCCGATCCGATCAACGTCGACGAGCTGTTCGCGCTCGTCACGCGCACGTACTCCTACGCCGAGCTCAGCCGCGCGCAGCTGGAGAACGTGCTCGACATGCTCGACGGCCGCTACCCGTCCTCGGAGTTCTCCGAGCTGCGGCCGCGGATCGTCTGGGACCGCGTCGCCGGCACGATCCGCGCTCGTCCCGGCGCGCGCCAGCTGGCGGTCACGAACGCCGGCACGATCCCGGACCGCGGCCTGTACGCGGTGACGTTGCCCGACGGCCGCCGCGTCGGCGAGCTCGACGAGGAGATGGTCTACGAGGCGCGGCCGGGGCAGACGTTCCTGCTGGGGGCGACCACCTGGCGGATCGAGGAGATCGGCCGCGACCGCGTGATCGTCACGCCCGCGCCGGGGCTGCCGGGCGCGGTCCCGTTCTGGAAGGGCGACACGCTCGGGCGCCCGCGCGAGCTCGGCGAGGCGATCGGCGCGTTCGCGCGCTGGGCTGTCGAGCAGCCGGCCGAACGGCTGGAGCGCGAGTACGACCTGGACCAGCGTGCCAGCACTAACTTGATCGAATTTCTGCAGGAGCAGCAGCAGGCGACCCGCGTGATCCCGTCGGACCGCGCGATCGTGGTCGAGCGCTTCCGCGACGAGATCGGCGACTGGCGGCTGTGCGTGCTGTCGCCGTTCGGCGGCCGCGTCCACGCGGCCTGGTCGCTGGCGCTGAGCGCGCGGATCCGCGACGAGGTCGGGCTCGAGTCCGACGCGATCTATTCCGATGACGGCATCATCGTCCACCTGCCCGACGCCGAGGAGCCTCCGGGCGCTGACCTGGTGCTGCTCGAGCCCGACGAGATCGAGGACCTCATCGTCGCCGAGCTCGGCTCGAGCGCGCTGTTCGGCGCGCGCTTTCGCGAGAACGCCGCCCGCTCGCTGCTGATCCCGCGCGCGCGTCCCGGTAAGCGCACGCCGCTGTGGCAGCAACGGCTCAAGGCTCAGTCGCTGCTCGAGGTCGCGCGCAAGTTTGGAGAATTTCCGGTCGTGCTCGAGACCTACCGCGAGTGCCTGCGCGACGTGCTCGACGTGCCCGGGCTCGTGCAGCTGCTGACCGCGCTGCACCGCCGCGAGCTGACGCTCGTCGAGGTCGAGACGGCGACCGCGTCGCCGTTCGCGTCGAGTCTGCTGTTCGACTACGTCGCGACGTACATGTACGAGGGCGACACGCCCAACGCCGAGCGGCGGGCGGCGGCGCTGTCGCTGGACCGCGACCTGCTGCGCGAGCTGCTCGGCCAGGAGGAGCTGCGCGATCTGATCGACGCCGGTGCGCTCGAGGCCGTCGAGGCCGACCTGCAGTGCCGCTCGGAGCAGACGATGGCGACCGGGCGCGACGGGCTGCTCGACGTGCTGCGTCGCGTCGGTGACCTGTCGTTGACCGAGATCTCCGCGCGGGTGCTGGACGGCCTGGACGCCGAGGCGATGCTGCGCGAGCTCGCCGGCGAGCGCCGGGTGGCGCGGGTACGCGTCAACGGGCAGCCGCGGTGGATCGACGCCGCCGACGCCGGCATGTACCGCGATGCGCTCGGCGTCGCGCCGCCCGGTGGCCTGCCGGCGGCGTTCCTGGAGGATGTGCCCGACGCGCTAGCGCGGCTGCTCGTCCGCTTTGCCGCGACCCACGGCCCATTTGAGACCGACGACGTCCGCGCCCGCTACGGGGTCGACGCGTCCGCGGCGCTGCGCGAGCTGGAGCGCTCGGGCGCGCTCGTGCGCGGCGAGCTTCGGCCCGGCGGCTCCGAGCGGGAGTGGTGCGACCCTGAGGTGCTGCGCCGGTTGCGCCGCGCCTCGCTGGCGGTGCTGCGACGCGAGATCGAGCCCGCCGAGGCACGCGAGCTGGCGCGGTTTGAGCCGGCCTGGCAGGGCGTCGACCGGTTCGGCGCCTCCGGCGCCGGAATCGACCGGCTACGCGAGGTGCTGGTGGCGCTGCAGGGACTGGCGCTGCCCGCCGACGTGTGGGAACGGGACGTGCTCCCGCGTCGCGCCGGCGCGTACTCGCCGTCGTGGATCGACCAGCTGTGTGCGGCCGGCGAGCTGGTGTGGGTCGGCGCCGGCGCGCTCGGGCGCAACTCCGGCCGCGTCGCGCTGTACTTCCGCGACGACCTGGCGCTGCTCGGCCCCCCGCCGGGTGTCAAGGGGCCCGACGCCGTCGTTCAGTCCGACGCCCACCACGCGGTCCACGAGCGGCTGACCCGCGGCGCCTGCTTCTTCACCGACCTGCTGGTCGACGTCGACGCGTCGCCCGAGGAGATCCAGGAGGCGCTATGGGACCTGGCGTGGGCGGGCGTCGCGACCAACGACGCGTTCGCGCCGCTGCGCGCGCCGCGGTTGACGCTCGCGCGGGCGCAGCGCGAGGTGAGCGGGCGGGCTGCAGGGCCGGGCGTCGCGGCGCGGCGGGCCGGCCGCGGTCGCTTCGGTGCCGGCCGCCGGCGAGGCGGGGCCGCCGCGCAGGTCGCGGGCCGCTGGTCGCTCACCGCCTCATTGTTCGGCGACGGCGTCGACCCGAGCGCGCGGCGGCGGGCGCAGGCCGAGCTGCTGCTCGAGCGCTACGGGATCGTCACGCGCGAGCAGGTGCTGGCCGAGGGGATTCCGGGTGGCTTCTCGTCGATCTACCCCGAGCTGTCGCAGCTCGAGACGCTCGGCGTCGCGCGCCGCGGCTACTTCCTGGAGGGGCTCGGCGGCGCTCAGTTCGCGCTGCCCGGTGCGGTCGAGCGGCTGCGCTCGCACACCGGCTCCGGTACGACCGGCGAGGCGCAGGCACCGCTCGTGCTCGCCGCCGTCGATCCGGCGCAGCCGTACGGAGCGGCGCTGCCGTGGCCGAAGGAGGAGCGGGCCGCGGGGCGCCGGCCGGCACGGGTCGCGGGCGCGTACGTGGTGCTCGTCGGCGGCGATCCGATCGTCTACGTGGAGCGCGGCGGCAAGGGGCTGCAGACGCTCGTGCCACGGTCCGACGAGCGGCTCGAGGCGGCGCTGGCGGCGCTCGTGCAGTTCGCCCGCGGCGGCGCGATCAAGCGGCTGGCGCTCGAGAAGGTCGACGGCGAGCCCGCGATGAGCTCGCCCCTGGCGCCGGCGCTGACCGCGCTCGGGTTCGCCGAGGGGCCGCGGCGGCTGACGCTCACCGCCTGAGCGGCTGCTGGGGTCGATACTGAGGGCGTGCCCGAGGGGGACACGATCGCGTATGCGGCGCGCCGGATGCGTCCGGTGCTCGAGGGCGCCGTGCCCGATGCGATCCGCACTCCGCAGCCGCGGCACGCGCTGGATCGCTGGCCGGAGCGCCTCGGCGGGCGAGCGGTGACCGAGATCCGCACCCACGGCAAGCACCTGTTCATCTGCTTCGACGGCGGGCTGGTGATCCACTCGCACCTGCGGATGACCGGGTCCTGGGCCGTATATCCGCCGGGCCGTCGGTGGCGTCGCTCGCCGCGGCGGGCGTGGCTCGTGCTCGAGCGGGGCGGCGTGCAGGTCGTGCAGTTCGACGGACCCGTGCTGGAGCTGATGACCGAGGCGCGGGCTCGCTCGGACCAGCGGCTCGCGGCGCTCGGTCCCGACGTCCTCGCCGACGAGTTCGACTTCGCTTCGTTTCTCCGGCGGCTGCGGTCAGACGACCAGACGCGCGGGATCGGCGACGCGCTGCTCGATCAGCGCAACGTCGCCGGGATCGGCAACATCTGGAAGGCCGAGGGCTGCTGGGAAGCGGAGATCGACCCGTGGCGACCCGTCGGCGAGGTCAGCGATGCGCAGGCGCGCTCGATCATCGAGCTGGTCCGGCCGCGGATGCTCGAAGCCGCCGGCTTCGGTCACATGCGCGAGCAGCCGCGCGTGTTCCGTCGCGCAGGGCAGCCGTGCCCGCGATGCGGCTCGCGGGTGCTGGCCCGGGGTCAGGGCGACGACAACCGCACGACGTTCTGGTGCCCGGGCTGTCAGCGCTGAGCGCCGTCGTCGCTCAGTCGAGCCGGCACTGCGCCGCCGAGTAGTGCGGCGGGTGGCCGCCGGCGGCGTCGTGGTGGCCGCCGGTGGTCGTGCGGGTGGCGGTGCCGAGCACCTTCCCACGGCGCGCCCAGCTGAACGTGACGGTCGCGTTCAACAGCCCGGCGGGCCCGCCGAACGGGAACACGGCGCCGTCCTGGTGCAGGTTGTTCGCGAACCGTCCCGGCGACACCGTCGTCTTCGCGGTCCTGTACCGCAGCGGGGTGAACGACTTGCTCTTCGTCGACCAGCGGTTGAGCTGGATCGTCATCGACAGGGTGGACGTGAACCCGAGCGTCGGCATCTGTCCGCGAACGCCGATGCTGCCGCCCCTGGCCGCGTGGCGGCCCTTGAGCTGGCAGACGTTGACGGTCGCCCACAGCAGCTTGGAGTGGCGTGCGCGGGCGAGCGCCTTGTGGATCTGCGCGCGAGTCGGGCCGTTGTGGGCGTGCGCGCGCCTGGCGTGCGCGACCGCCGACCAGCAGCCCAACGTCGCAACCATCGCCAGCAGGATGCGGGGCAACCTCGCGCGCATCGCGTGTGACGATACCGGCGTGTGATGGATTGCGAGCCGGACCGTAGTAGCGGTGTGATCGAGCTGCGTGCGCAACCGGCGCCAGCGGCTGCCGGCAGCACCTGGGAGCGCTTCGAGGCGCTGTACCGCGACGCGCGCGACGACGTCTACGCCTACGTCGCGACGCTGCTGCGCGACCCGGCGGCGGCCGAGGACGTGACCGCGCTTGCGTTCGAGCGCGCGTACCGCCGCCGCGCGACGTTCGACCGCCGGCGCGGGGTCGAGCGAGCGTGGCTGTTCGGGATCGCCCGCAACGCCGCGCTCGACGAGCTGCGCCGCCGCCGGCGGACCGCGGCGCTCGCGGCCGACCCAGAGGACGTCGATGCCGGGTCCGTCGCCGACGGCGCCGAGGTGGCGCTCCGACGCACGGCCGTGCGCGCGGCGCTGTCCGGCCTCAGCGGGCGCGAGCGTGAGATCGTCGCGCTGAAGTTCCATGGCGGCCTGACCAACGGCGAGATCGGCCGCGTGCTCGGCATCTCCGAGACCGCCGCCGGCTCGCTGCTGTTCAGGACGATCGAGAAGCTGCGGAGGGCATGCGATGCGACGAGCTGAGCCGCTGGAGCCCGAGGTGGAGGCTGCGCTCGAGGCGATCGACGCGACGCTCGCCGGCGAGCCGGTCGACCCCGAGCACGCGGAGCTGGCCGAGCTGTCGCTGATCCTGCAAGCCGAGCGGCCGGCCGTGCCCGAGTCGTTTGCCGCGACCATGGACGCGCGCGTTGGTGACAGGTTCGGTTCCGGCGCCGAGCGGACGTCGGCGTTGCGTCTGGT
Source organism: Solirubrobacteraceae bacterium (assembly GCA_036273655.1). Classification (GTDB taxonomy): domain Bacteria; phylum Actinomycetota; class Thermoleophilia; order Solirubrobacterales; family Solirubrobacteraceae; genus Palsa-465. The sequence continues at coordinate 22,760 of DASUHF010000078.1, forward strand.
GTGGCGCCGGCTGTGGCGGCCGGGGTTCGGGCCCGGATGGCTGGCGCCGGCCGGTGCGATGGCGGCGGTCGTCGCCGTGATCGTCGTGCTCGTGAGCGTGACCGGCGGCGGCGGGGGGTCGCGGCCGCTGAGCTTCTCGGCCGCGAACGCCGGTTCCGCGTCGTCCTCGGCCGGTGGCAGCGCCGGAGCGAAGGCCGCATCGACGGCGCATGGCAGCAACCAGCTCTCGCCCAGCCAGCCCAAGGCACCCGCCGCGCCGGTGCCCCGCAACCCGCTTGGGCGCCAGATCGTGCAGGGCGCGCGGCTGTCGCTGTCGACCCGCCCGAGCCGGATCGGTTCGATCTCCCAACGTGTGTTCGCCGTGATCGGGTCGGAGAAGGGGTATGTCGCGAGCTCCTCGGTGACCGCGACCGGCCATCCGGACTCGAGCGCGACGTTTGCGCTGAGCGTGCCCAGCTCCAACCTGCAGGAGACGCTCACGCGGCTGTCGCAGCTGCCCGGCGCGTCGGTTGTCTCGAGCACGATCACGAGCCGCGACATCACCGGCGCGGTCGGCGGCGCCGGCCGTCGCCTGGCCGAAGCGCGGGCGCTGCGCCGGTCGCTGCTGCAGCAGCTGGCGTCGGCGTACACGACCGATCAGATCAACGCGCTCAAGGCCCGGATCGCCCGCGTCGACAAGACGATCGACCGCGACAACGCGGCCTTGACAACCCTTCACCGCCGGGTGCGCTACAGCCGCATCGAGCTGACGCTGCAGGGCTCGACGCCGCCGGTCGGGCACCGCCACGGAAACGGCGGCGGGTTCACGCTCGGGCGCGCCGTCCACGACGCCGTCCACGTGCTCGTGATCGCCGCCGGCGTGCTGCTGATCGCGCTCGCGGTCGCGATCCCGGTCGGCCTCGTCGCGGCGCTCGTCAGCTGGTTGTGGCTGCGCGCCAGGCGCAAGGCGCGCGAGGCGGCGCTGGACCGCGTCTGACCCGCTGAGTGAGAGATTTGTCCGGGCTGGACGTACAAATCTCTCCCCCGCATCGACGTGCCATGAAACCGCCTTAAGTCGGTGTGGTATTCCCAGTGACGTGGCCACGACGAGCGAAGAGACGATCGTGCTGCTCCAGGGAGTGCCGGTGTTCTCGACGCTCGGCGCCGAGGAGCTCGCGCAGGTCGCCGAGGTGACGGTCCCGCGGAGCTTCGTCGCGGGCGAGATCGTGTTCCACGAGGGCGACTCCGGCGACACCTGCTACGTGGTGCGCTCCGGCCGCGCGCGGGCGCTGCACGAGCACGTCGACGGACGTTCGATCGCGCTGGCGACGTTCGGTCCCGGCGAGATCTTCGGCGAGCTGGCGATGTTCGACTGCGAGGTGCGGTCGGCGACGGTCGAGGCGATCGAGGACCTGGTCGCGATTGCGATCCTCGGCGCCGACATGCGGCGGCTGCTGCGCTCCCACCCCGACATCTCGCTGAAGCTGCTGATCTCGCTCGGCCGCCGCCTGCGCGAGACCAACGAGCGGCTCGCGCGCCAGTCGTTCCAGACCGTCCAGAGCCGGGTCGCGTCCGTGCTCGCCGAGCTCGTCGCGGCCGCGCGGGCGCAGGGCGCGGGGGAGACCGACGTGCTGATCACCGCCACCCAGAACAACCTCGCGCAGCTTGCCGGCTCCTCGCGGGAGTCCGCGAGCCGCTTTTTGGCGACGCTCGAACGAGCGGGCGTGATCACCCAGGGCCGCGGCAAGCTCGTCGTCCACGATCCCGCGCGGCTGGAGGGCTATGTCTACTGACGCGGTCGCCGAGCGCGAGGACTTCTCGGCCGGCGGCGTGGTCGTCGACGGCGAGCGGATGATCGCGATCGTGCCGATCAAGCGCGCCGCCGACGGCTCGAAGGTGCTGGGCCTCCCCAAGGGACATCCCGACGGCGACGAGACCGCCGAGCAGGCGGCGACGCGGGAGGTCTCGGAGGAGACCGGCGTCAGCGCGCGGCTGATCGCCAAGCTCGGCGACGTCGAGTATCGCTACGAGCGCAAGGGCCGCAGCGTCCACAAGCTCGTCCGCTTCTTCCTGTTCGAGTACGAGCACGGCGACGTCGCCGACCACGACCACGAGATCGAGCGAGCCGAATGGATCACGCTCCAGGACGGCGCCCGGCGGCTGACCTACGAGGGCGAGCGTGAGATGGTCCGGCGGGCCATGTCGCTGCGCACTGCGGATCGGTAGGCTGCCCAGCCGTGCGCGTACTGAACTTCTACTCGTCGGTGTTCGCCGATCAGCTTCGGCGCGGACGCAAGACCGCGACGATCCGGCTCGGCGACAAGTCCCACAAGTACCACAAGAACGAGTGCGTGCTGGTCACGATCGGCTACCAGCACTCGCCACGTGAGAAGATCTTCCAGGCGGTGATCGACCAGGTCGAGGTCAAGCGCGTACGCGACTTGTCGCCGCGTGAGATCGAGCACGACAACCCGGAGTTTCGCCGGGTCGACGAGATGGTCCACTTCCTCGAGCAGATCTACGGCCGCAAGGTCTCGATGGACGACACCGTCACGGTCGTGCGCTTCTCCCAGATCATCGAGAACCCGCCGGACCAGATGCGCGACCGCATCCACGGGATCGGCGCCTCGCGCAACTGACGCACCCGCGCCCGCGCGCGCGACCGGGCTCGCCGGGCCGCGCCGCCTATCATCGCGAGGCTGGCGAGCCGAGTCGCGCCGGCGCGCTCGCGGAGCCGAGTGCGCCCTTCGGCAGGTACCGAACAGCACAGCGAGAGAGCCTTGATCAGCACCAACCAGCTCAAGAACGGAAATCACATCGAGGTCGACGGCACCGTGTTCAAGGTGCTCGAGTTCCAGCACGTCAATCCCGGCAAGGGCGCGGCGTTCGTGCGCACGAAGCTGCGCCGGGCCTCGGACGGCAACGTGATCGACAAGACGTTCCGCGCGGGCGAGAAGTTCCGCGCGGTGCGGACCGAGGTGCGGCGGATGCAGTTTCTCTATGCCGACGGGCAGGACGCGCACTTCATGGACACCGAGACCTACGAGCAGCTCACGATCCCGCAGGCGCAGGTCGCCGACGAGCTGCGGTGGACCAAGGAGAGCGACGAGGTCGACGTGCTCTACATCGACGATCGGCCCGGAGCGCTGCAGCTGCAAAGCGCGGTCGACCTGGAGGTCACCCAGACCGAGCCGGGACTGCGCGGCGACACCGCCTCGGGCGGCGGCTCCAAGCCCGCGACGCTCGAGACCGGCGCGACCATCCAGGTGCCGCTGTTCCTCGAGGTCGGCGACCGGGTCCGGGTCGACACCCGCTCGGGCAAGTACGTATCCCGCGCCTGAGCGGCGTCCGCGCCGAGCGATCGAGCGCCGCGCGCGTCGTCGGGCCCGAGATCGGAGATCGGGTCCGGGCCCACAGCGGTATCGGTGACCGGAACCCGCCGTCGCCTCGATGAGTGCCGTTCCCGTATGGTGGAAGCGGAACGGCGGACCGCAGGTTCGCAGAGCGGCTGTGGAGGGGGGATCCGATGGGCTCGGGAGCGCCGGGAGAGACGCAGCTGCAGGCAGATGCTGTCCAGCCGCGTGCCCGCAAGGCGTGGTGGATCGAGCCGCTCGAGCCGTATGCCCGCCCTGAGCTGCGGCGCAGTATCGCTTGTCTACTGACATCGGTCGTTCCCTACCTGGCCCTGTTGCCGGCGATGTACTACCTGCTGGACGTCTCATACTGGCTGGTGCTGCTGGTCGCGATTCCCGCTTCGGGCTTTCTTGTCCGGACCTTCATCGTGTTCCATGACTGCGGCCACGGTTCGTTCATGCCGACCAAGCGCGCCAACCGGGTCGTCGGGGTCGTCACCGGACTGCTGGTCTACAACCCGTTCTTCGCCTGGAGTCACGAGCACGCCGGCCACCACGCCACCTCCGGCGACCTCGAGCGCCGCGGCGTGGGCGACATCGACACCTGGACGATCGACGAGTACCGGTCCAAACCGCTCCCCGTGCGGCTCGGCTACCGCGCCATCCGCAGTCCGCTGATCATGCTGACGGTCGGGCCGCTGTGGGCGTTGGCGCTGGAGCCGCGCAAGCTGCCCCTGCGAGCCCGGCGGCGCGTGCTCAAGAGTCATCTGTACACGGACCTCGGCCTGATCGCGCTCGTCGGAGTGTTCGTCTGGCTCGTCGGCTGGCAGGCGTTCCTCGAGATCCAACTCCCGCTCGTCGTGCTCGGCGGCGGCACCGGGATCTGGCTGTTCTACGTCCAGCACCAGTTCGAGGATGCGTACTGGACGCGCCCCCCGGACTGGAGCTATGCCGACGCGGCGCTGAAGGGCTCAAGCTACCTGCGCCTCCCGAGGGTGCTGGAGTTCTTCACGGGCAGCATCGGGCTGCACCACGTCCATCACCTCAATCCGCGGATTCCGAACTACAACCTCCGGCGCGCGCACGACGAGAACGAGTTCCTGCACGTGGCGCCGACGATCTCCCTATGGCAGGGCGTACGGTCCTTGAATCTGAAGCTGATCGACGACCGGACCGGCCGAATGGTCTCGTTCGCGCAGGCCCGCAGGCTGGCTCACGACACGCGACGGAAGCGGGGGCACGGGACGGGTGCGACCGTTGCCCCGGCGCCGCGCGCGCCCGAGGCCTAGATCTGCGACAGGCAGCTTCGCGCCTACCGGTCGCGGAACAGCTCCGACAGCGCCACCGCCGTCGCCACCCCGGCGTTGAGGCTCTCGAGCCCGGGGCGGCCACCGGGGATCCGCACGAGCGCGTCGCAGAACTGGCGCGTGCGCTGGCGTAGCCCCTCGCCCTCGGCGCCGACGACCAACACCGTGCGCGCATCGAAATCGGTCTGCGCAAGCGTCGCCAGGCCGCGCTCGTCGAGCCCGTAGACCCAAAAGCCGAGCTGCTTGAGGACGTCGAGGCTGCGGGCCAGGTTTGTGACCCGGTAGGTGTCGACGAGCTCGGCGCCGCCGACGGCGACCCGGGCGACGAGCGGCGTGACCTCCGCGGAGCGGTTCTTGAGCACGAGCACCGCGTCGACCCCGAAGAACGCGGCGCTGCGCAGGATCGTGCCGAGGTTCTGCGGATCCGACAGCTGGTCGAGCGCCAGCACCACCTTCGGCTCCTCGCCGCCGAGCCGGTCGAGATCTGCCTCGGTCAGCAGCGGCCGCCGCGCGACGAGCGCGACCACGCCCTGGTGCTTGTCATCGTCGTCGACGCCGCCGAGCCGGCGGAACTCCGGCCACGCGACGAGCTCGGGCTCGACCCCCGATCGGCGGGCGAGCTCGATCATGTCGCGGTGGTAGGCCTCCTTGCCGCCGAGCAGCAGCCGCTCGATCGCCTCCGGGCGCGTGAGCAGCACCGCGCGCACCGAGTGCTTGCCGTAGACCCTGTCCACCGAGGTGACGCTACCGAGCGGCGCATTGCCGGCGTGGTGTGCTGGCGGCGCCGGCCGTTTGCGCGCCGGCGCAGAAGCGATACAGCCCGGCGGCGGCGATCAGCGTCAGGACCGGGAGGATCAGCAAGCCGGCGCGCAGGCCGGCCACCTGGGCGATCGCGCCCACCGTCAGCGGACCGACGATCTGTCCGATCGACGCGACGCCGAGCACCTGTCCGAGCGCGCTGTCCGCGCTGCGTGGGCTGGCGCTGATGTGCAGTGCGGAGGTGAGCGGGAACGTCGCGCCGACGCCGAGCCCGGCAAGGGCGATGCCGACCGCGGCGACGCCGCCGCCGGTTGCGGTCAGGAGGATCGGCGACGCGGCCAATGCCGTGGCCAAGGAGCCGACGAGCAGCGCTTCAGCGCTGACCCGCCGGGCGAGACGGCTGGCAAGGAGCCGCCCGGCGAGGCTCGAGGCGTACAGACCGCTGACCGCTGCCGCCGCCGACGTTCGCGCGAGCCCGATGTCGTCGTTGAGATAGCTGGCCAGCCAGAAGCTGAGCGAGAACTCGAGCGCGACGATCGCGACGATCACGATCAGCGTCGGCTGCAGCCAGCGGTGGGTGGCGACGGCGTCCGGGCTCGGCCCCTGCACGTGGCGCTCGGCCGCCGCCGGGAGCCGCGCGCGCCACACCCAGACGGCTGCCACAACGGTCGTGCCGACCCCGAGCACGAACGCAAAGCGCCAGCTCAGGACGGTCGTCGCCAGCGCGCCGATCAGCAATGGCGTAACGATCCCGGCGAGGCTCACCGACACCTCGCCCTCGGTCATCGCGACCGGCCGCCAGCTGCCGTGCAGGTCGGCGAGCACTGCCCATAGTGCGATCAGCGCCGAGGTACCGAGCAGGCTCATCATCAGCGCCGCGGCGATCGTGACCGCCGGCAGCGCGCCATAGCCGACCCCCAGCCCGGCGAGGCCGGCTGCGACCAGTCCCGCGCCGATCACCGCGCTGCGGCTGATCGACCGCAGCTCACGTGCCGCGAGGAGCCCCGCGACGCCGCCGCCGATCGCGTACGCCGCCTGGTGCAGGGCTCCGACCAGATAGGAGATGTGCTCGACCGAGCGCAGGTAGGGCAGCGCCGGCCCCAGCACCGCGTTCAAGAAGCCGAATGCGAACAGGCCACCGAACACCGCCCACGTGCTGCGATCGCGCCGGTAGCCCTCGGCTCCAGGGTGTGGTGAAGGCGGCCCTCCCGGGGCGGGTTGCGTCGGTGTCTCGCGCGTTGCGTCCGAGATCTGTGTAACGATACACAACAGGTGCCCGGTGCTCGCCGTCGGTAAACATGGCCAGCTGATGCGACACACGCCTCGCCCGACCATGGCGCAGGTCGCCCGCGCGGCCGGGGTCTCGGTGATGACCGTGTCCTACGCGTACTCGCGACCGGATCGGGTCTCGCCCGAGGCGGCGGCCAAGGTCCGCGCGGCCGCGGCCGAGCTCGGCTACCCCGGCCCGCACCCCGCCGCCCGCTCGCTGCGGCGGGGCCGAGCCGGAAGCCTGGGGTTCGTGCTCGGCGAACGGCTGACGTATGCGTTCGACGATCCCCAAGCGGCCCGGTTTTTGGCCGGCGTCGCCGAGGTCTGCGCCGCCGAAGCCGTCGGGCTCACGCTGGTGCCGACCACGGGCGAGGGCAGCGACGTGGCGCGGGTCGTGGACGCGGCCGTCGACGGGTTCGTGATCTGGACAACCACCGACGACGATCCCGTCCTCGACGCGGTCGCCGCCACCGGCCTGCCCGCGGTCATCCTCGCGGGCCCGCGCCGAGCCGGGCTGCCCGTCGTCGGCATCGACGACCGCGCGGCCGCAGCCGCGATCGCCGCCGCGGCGTTCGCCGGCGCGCGCCGACCAGCGGTGCTGAGCTTCCCGCTGGACCGCGAGCGCCACCGGCAGCTGGTGCGCGGACGCGAGCTCGGGCGCGTCGCGTTCCCGGTCACCCGCCACCGCTGGCAGGGTTTCGTCGACGCCTGGACGAGCCTCGGCGGTGCGGTAGGCGAGCTGCGGATCGCCGTCTGCCCGCAGAACGGCGCCGCCCACGGCGAAGCTCTCAGCCGTGAGCTGCTCGCCTGCGAGCAACCGCCGGACGCGATTGCGGCGATGAGCGACGAGCTCGCTATCGGTGCCTTGCGCGCCGCGGAACAGGCGGCCGTCGCGGTCCCGGCGGCGCTCGCGATCACGGGTTGGGACGACAGCGACGCGGCGGCGGCCGCCGGGCTCACGACCGTCGCCCAGTCGCTCCGCGCGCAAGGCGTTCGCTGCGCCCAGCTCGCTCTCGGCAAGGCCTCCGCGACGAAGGGAGATGACCGCGCCGCCTGGCGGGTCATCCACCGCCGCAGCACTCGTCGATCTGCCTCCGCGCGCGAGCGTTGACGCCCCCGCGCGCCCCAGGTCGAGCCCGCACGCGTCCCGCGTGGGGTCTGATCACCTCATACCAGCGGGGCCGGATCGGGTTGCGCGTGTCGGGCCAGCGCCGCTTCGGCGATCGTCGGCGTTCCGGGTTCGCTGGGTGGCGGCGACGCATGCGAGCACGGCGGCGCCGGCGATCAAGGTGCCGGCGCCGATCCGCTCGCCGAGTACCGCCGCGCTCCAGACGACGGTGAGCAATGGTTGCAGGAGCTGTATCTGGCTCACGCGTGCCGTGCCTCCACGTGCCAGCCCCGCGTACCAGGCGAAGAAACCGAGAAGCATGGAGACGACGGCGACGTAGGCAAAGCCAAGCCACGCGCTCGGACCCGCGTGAGACGGAGCCGCGACGATCCCCAGAATCACGGTCACCGGGATCGTGAGCGGCGCGGCGAGCACCAGCGCCCAGCAGATCGTCCTCGAGCCGCCGAGCGTGCGCGACACGCTTGCGCCTTCGGCATACCCCACCGCGCAGAGAGCGGTCCCGAGCAGGAGCAGGGCGTCGCCGGCGCCAAGCGCCCCGTGCGCGGTCACGATCGTGAACGCCACGACGACGGCCAGTCCTGCCGATGCCGCGATCCAGAACCGCAGCGGCGGTCGTTCGCCGCCGCGAATCACTGCCACGAGCGCCGTCGCCGCCGGCAGCACCGCGATGACCACGGCGCCGTGGGCGGAGCCGGTGGTCGTCAGCGCAAGGCTCGAGAACAGGGGAAAGCCGACGACGACGCCGCCGGCCACGACGAGCAGCCGCCGGCGCTGAGCGCGATCAGGCGTCGGTGCTCGCGTCGCGAGCAGCACGGCGGCGGCCAACACGGCCGCGACCGCGGCCCGAGCGAAGGCCACCAGCCACGGATTCAGACCATCGACGGCGAGCTTGGTGGCAGGAAACGTGAACGAGAACGCGAGGACGCCGAGCGCACCCAGGCACGTGCCGGGCGCGGCGATCGTGAGCCGAACACGGGAGCTCTCGCGACCGAGACCGGAGCGTGGCGTTGCCGCCGCCGCCGCGATAACGTTATCCGAATCTCTCATGTCTGAGGATAACGCAAGTGATCGCCTCGCGACCGCGCTCCGAGCTGTGGTGACCCCGGCCACTCCCGGGACGCGGCTGCCGTCGGTGCGCGAGCTGATGCGCGAGCACGGCGCATCGCCGCTGACGGTCCAGCGCGCGATCGGCAGGCTGGCCGCCGAAGGCCTGGTCACCGCTCGGCCCGGGCGGGGGACCTTCGTGGTCGGCGAGGACGCATCGCCCGAGGTCCCCGATCTCTCCTGGCAGGCGATCGCGCTCGGCGCCGCACCGGCCGGTGGCGACGACCTCCAAGCCCTGCTCGAGCTTCCCGCCGCTGGCGCGGTCGGGCTCTCGGGCGGCTATCTGGACGCGGCGCTCCAACCCCACGGATTGCTGAGCGCCGCGCTCGGACGTGCCGCCCGCCGTCCGGGCTCCTGGGAGCGCGGCCCACTTGCCGGCCGCCAGGAGTTACGCGCGTGGTTCGCGCGTCAGGCCGCGGCGCACCTCACCGCCGAAGACATCATCGTCTGCCCCGGCGGCCAGGCGGCGCTGTCGACCGCGTTCCGGGCGCTGGCCGCAGCCGGGGACCCGGTCCTCGTCGAGTCCCCGACCTACCTTGGCGCGGTTGCCGCCGCCCGCGCGGCCGGACTCAGCGTGGTGCCCGTGCCCAGCGACGCCGAGGGCGTCCGCCCTGACTATCTGGCCGACGCGTTTGCCCGCACCGGCGCTCGGCTTGTGTACCTGCAACCCCTGAACGCCAACCCGCACGGTGCGACGCTGGCCTCTGAACGCCGCGAGCCGGTGCTCGAAGCCGCCCGGGCCGCAGGGGCGTTCGTGCTCGAGGACGATTGGGCGCGTGACCTGCTCGCCGAACCCGACCCGCCGGCGCCGCTGATCGCGTCCGACCGTCACGGACACGTCGTCCACGTGCGGTCGTTGACCAAAGTCGCCGCGCCCGGCCTGCGCGTCGCGGCGATCGCCGCGCTGGGACCCGCGGCGCAGCGACTGCGCGTGGCGCGCGCGATCGATGACTTCTACGTCGCCGGGCCGTTGCAGGAGGCCGCGGTCGAAGTCCTCACCTCCCCCGCCTGGCAGCGTCACCTCCGCGGGCTCAGACGCGCGCTGCGCGAGCGCCGCGACACGCTGCTGGCGGCGTTGCGCCAGCAGCTGCCCGACCTCCAACCGCCGGCGGTTCCACGCGGCGGGCTGCACCTCTGGCAACCGCTGTCCTCCGAGCTCGACGACGAAGCCGTCGCTGCCACAGCCCTGGCGCACGGCGTGCTGGTCATGCCCGGGAGGCCCTTCTTCCCGGCGGAGCCCGACGGATCGTTCCTGCGCCTCACGTTTGCCGCCGCGCCACCGGAGGCGCTGCAGGACGGCGCCGTGCGGCTCGCGCGTGCGATCGCCGCACACGATCTTTAGGAGATCTTTGGCAGTCGTAACACGCGAGTGCCAAATCGTCTTGATCGCCTGCGCGAAGTAGCTATAGTCTGGACCGCGTTGGCACTCTGAATACGCGAGTGCCAAGAGCGGATGCTCCAGAACACTTCTAACGGAGGTAGGTAGATGAATCTCAAGCCCCTGGGCGATCGCCTGATCGTACGGGCGATCGAGGAGGAGGAGACCACGGCGAGTGGGATCGTCCTCCCGGACACCGCCAAGGAGAAGCCCCAGAAGGGCAAGGTCCTCGCGGTCGGCGACGGCAAGGTCAACGAGGACACCGGCAAGCGCACCCCGCTCGACGTTTCCGAGGGCGACGAGGTCCTCTACAGCAAGTACGGCGGCACGGAGATCAAGGTCGACGGCGAGGACCTGCTCGTCCTCCGCGAGTCCGACGTGCTCGCCAAGGTCCAGTAGTCCCCGCTTCTAGGAGAACGAACAAACACATGGCACACAAGGAACTGAAGTACGACGCGGACGCCCGCAAGGCGCTCGAGCAGGGCGTTGACGCGGTAGCGAACGCCGTCAAGGTGACGCTCGGCCCGCGCGGCCGCTACGTCGTCCTCGACAAGAAGTTCGGCGCGCCGACGATCACCAACGACGGCGTCACGATCGCACGGGAAATTGAGGTCGAGGACGTCTTCCAGAACCAGGGCGCGCAGCTCGTCCGCGAGGTCGCCACGGCGACCAACGACGTCGCCGGCGACGGCACGACGACGGCGACCGTGCTCGCGCAGGCGATCGTCCGTCAGGGTCTGCGCAATGTCGCCGCCGGCGCCAACCCGCTGGGGCTGAAGCGCGGCATCGAGAAGGCCGTCGACGACGTCGTCAAGAACATCGAGACGCAGGCCAAGGAGATCTCGGGCAAGGACCAGATCGCTCGTGTGGCGACGATCTCGGCCGGCGACGAGGAGATCGGCGACGTGATCGCCGACGCGATCGACAAGGTCGGCAAGGACGGCGTCGTCAACGTCGAGGAGGGCCAGACGTTCGGTATGGACCTCGAGTTCACCGAGGGCATGCAGTTCGACAAGGGCTACATCTCCCCGTACATGGTCACCGACCAGGAGCGGATGGAGGCGGTGCTCGAGGACCCGTACGTGCTGATCGCCAACTCGAAGATCGGCTCGGTCCGTGACGTGCTGCCCGTGCTGGAGCAGGTGATCCAGTCCGGCCGGCCGCTGCTGGTGATCGCCGAGGACGTCGAGGGCGAGTCGCTGGCGACGCTGGTCGTCAACAAGCTGCGCGGCACGTTCACCGGCGTCGCGGTCAAGGCGCCGGGCTTCGGCGACCGCCGCAAGCGGATGCTCGAGGACATCGCGATCCTCTCCGGCGGCGAGGTGATCACCGAGGAGATGGGCCTCAAGCTCGAGAACACGCAGCTCTCGCAGCTCGGACGCGCCCGCCGCATCGTGGTCACCAAGGACACGACCACGATCGTCGACGGCAACGGCGACTCGGATGCGATCAAGGGCCGGATCAACCAGATCAAGTCCGAGATCGAGACGACCGACTCCGACTTCGACCGCGAGAAGCTTCAGGAGCGCCTCGCGAAGCTGTCGGGCGGCGTCGCGGTGGTCAAGGTCGGCGCTGCCACCGAGACCGAGATGAAGGAGAAGAAGCACCGCGTCGAGGACGCCCTGCAGGCGACCCGGGCGGCGCTCGAGGAGGGCATCGTGCCGGGCGGCGGCGTTGCGCTGCTGGCCGCGCAGAAGGCTCTGAACATCGAGGCGATCGACGAGCTCGACGAGCGCACCGGCGCGTCGATCGTGGCGCGCGCGCTCGAGGAGCCGCTGCGTCAGATCGCCGCCAACTCGGGGCTCGAGGGCTCGGTCGTCGTCAACGACGTCCGCAAGGCCAAGAAGGGCCAGGGGCTCAACGCCGCCAACGGTGAGATCGTCGACCTCGTCGACGCCGGCATCATCGACCCGGCGATGGTCACGCGCTCGGCGCTGCAGAACGCAGCCTCGATCGCCAAGAACATCCTCACGACCGAGGCGATCGTCGCCGAGATGCCGGAGAAGGAGACCGCCGGCGCTCCGGGCGGCGGCATGCCCGACATGGGCGGCATGATGTAAGCAGCCTCCTTCGAGGCAGCTGGTTTTCGATCGAGGGCCCGGCGATTGCGCCGGGCCCTCGGTCGTCCTGGGCCGGCCGGGGACGGAGGTGGGCTCGTCGCCGATCGCGGTGGTCGCGATTTGTGTCGACAGGTGATCTCGATCGCGCCCACCCGTGGCGGAGATCGTCTCAACTGAGAAGATCTCGTGAGAGACTGGTATCATGACGCACATGAGCGCGGTTACCGTCACCCACGAAGCGGATCCGCCGGAGGCACTGGCGGAGGATCTCTGTTGGCTGCTGGGACGCGTCAGCGCGCTCCTCAACGCCGAGGCGACGGCCGCGCTGCGCGAACTGGGCATCAACCCGCGCAAGCACTCGGTGCTCGTCGCGGCTCGCTCGGGCGAGCACACGCAGACCGATCTGGCGCGCATCGTCGGGCTCGACAAGACGACGCTGATGGTGACGCTCGACCACCTCGAGCGCGAGGGGCTGGCCGAGCGACGTCCGCTGCCGTCGGACCGCCGCGCCCGCATCGTCGCCGTCACGCCCGCCGGCGAGCAGCTGCTCGAGCGCGCCGACGCGGCGCTGACTCAGTCCCGCGCCGGCGTCCTGTCGCTGCTGCCGCCCGGCGAGCGCGTCGCGTTCATGCAGGCGCTGCGTCGGCTCGCCTGCGCACACGAGGGCGATCTGCCCGCATGTTGCGCCTCGGCGACGTGCGAGGGCTGACGCCGATCTCGCCGACTAGCCGCTGAGCGACCGGGGGCGCGGGCCGGCGGGCTGAGTCGCGCCGCTGGGCCACGCGCGTCGCCGGTGCCTGAGTGCGAACCGAGTCCGGCATGGACGTGCAAACGTCGCAGACGGCACATCGCAGCCGGCGCACGCTTCGCAAGCGCCACGCTCCCCAAATATTTCTCGCACGAGATTGTCTCGAACGAGATGATCTGCTACCGTACCTTCTTGCACGGGATCAACTACGGAGGCTACCCCTGATGCAAGACACCACCACCGAAACCGCTCCCGCACAGGCCCCCATCGAGACAGCTCCAGCGCAGACCGACCGCCGCCGCTGGCTGGCGCTCGTGGTGTTGTGCACCGGCTTTCTGATGATCATCCTCGACCAGACGATCGTGAACGTCGCGCTGCCGTCGATCAAGCACGACCTGCACTTCTCGACGTCCGGCCTGGCGTGGGTGATCAACGCCTACCTGATCGCGTTCGGCGGCCTGCTGCTGCTGGTCGGACGGATCGGCGACCTCGTCGGCCGGCGCCGGATCTTCCTCGCCGGCCTCGCCGTGTTCACGCTCGCGTCGCTCGTCTGCGGGATCTCCGACAGCCAGGCGACGCTCGTCGCTGCTCGCTTCGTGCAGGGCGTCGGCGGCGCGATGACCTCGGCCGTGATCCTCGGGATGATCGTGACGATGTTCCCGTCGCCGGCCGAGCGCGCGAAGGCGATCGGCGTGTACGCGTTCGTCGCCTCCGCGGGTGGCGCGGTCGGCCTGTTGGCCGGCGGCGCCTTGACCCAGAGCCTGAGCTGGCACTGGATCTTCTTCGTCAACCTGCCGATCGGCGTGGTCACCGCGGCGCTGACGACGCGGCTGCTGCCCGACGACCGCGGCATCGGCCTGCGCCAGGGCGCCGACCTGCTTGGCGCGCTGCTGCTGGTCGCGTCGTTGATGCTCGGCGTCTACGCGATCGTCGAGACCTCGTCCTACGGCTGGGGCTCGGCGCACACGATCGGGTTCGGCGGCCTCGCAGTCGCGCTGATGGCGGCGTTCATCGCGCGTCAGGCGACTGCCGCGCAGCCGCTGATGGAGCTGCGCGTGCTGCGCTCGCGCGATGTCACCGGCGCCAACGTGATCCAGATGCTGATGGTCGCCGGCCTGTTCGGGCTGTTCTTCCTCGGCGCGCTGTACCTGCAGCAGGTGCTCGGCTACGACGCGCTGCAGGTCGGGCTGGCGTTCCTGCCGCTGGCGCTTGGCATCGCGGTGATGTCGCTCGGCTTCAGCGCCCGGCTGATCGAGCGGTTCGGACCGCGGCTGACGCTGATCCCGGGCCTCGCCCTGGTCGGCGTGGGGCTGGTCGTGTTCCACGGCGCGGGCGACCACGCTCGCTACCTGCCGGACCTGCTGCCCGCGCTCGTGCCGCTTGGGATCGGCGCTGGGCTTGCGTTCCCGGCGCTGATGACGCTGGCGATGTCGACCGCGACCCCGGAGGACTCAGGCCTCGTCTCGGGCCTGGTCAACACCAGCCAGCAGGTCGGCGGCGCCCTCGGCCTGTCGGTCCTGGCGAGCCTCTCGACGAGCCACTCGAGCGCGCTGCTGCACGCGGGCACGCCGACCGCCGCGGCGCTGACGGGCGGCTACCACCTGGCGTTCGAGATCGGCGCGATCGCGATCGCCGCAGGCCTCGTGCTGGCGATCGCGCTCGTGCGCTCGCCGCGCGGCGGCGACGCGGAGGTCGTGGAGGTCGACGAGCGCGATGAGCAGCGGCTCGAGCACCGCGAGGAGCCGGGCGTTCTCGTCGACGCGGCGTGAACGCCGAAATTGCCTGCGATCGCGCCGTCCGCGTCTAAAGCGACGCAGGCGGCCCGGTCGCGACGCCGCGCCTAGACTGAGCGCTGTGAGCGTGCTGAGCGGCGGCGACTGGACCGGAGGATCGACGGACCGGCGCGTTCGCGCCGAGCACGTCGAGCTGCGCAAGCGCCGGGCCCAGCGCGACGGCGTGGTCGCGAGCGGCACGATCGCGTGCGCGCGCTGCGATGCCCCTGTCGCGATCGGCCCCGGCGAGCTGCCGCTCCTGCATCCGCTCACGTGCCCGTTCTGCGGCCATCACGGCGCGGCCAGGGAGTTCTTGTCGCTGGCCGTGCCGACGCGGCCGACCCGCGTCCAGGTCAGGGTCCGGATCCGCGACGCCGGCTGACGCGGCGGCGAGCGGCGCCGGGGCCCGCGAGTCTGGTCCGCGTCGCTCGCGTGCCGTCGGCGCGGGATGGTCGACGTGGGACGATCGCATCAACCGTCGCCATCGAATACGCGGTCTTGCCCGATCGACCGATGAGGTTTGGTCGCGGCCACCGTTTGACGAGGTGAAGGACGATGAGCGATCACCTCAAACGCACCGACCGATCTCTGCTGGCGGCAGCTCAGGCCGGCGACGAGCGAGCGTTCCGGCAGCTCGTCGAGCCATACCGCCACGCGCTCGACGTCCACTGCTACCGGATGCTCGGGTCCGCGCCGGACGCCGAGGACCTCGTGCAGGAGACGCTGTTGCGGGCGTGGCGGGCGCTGGACCGGTTCGAGCCGCGGGCGCAGCTGCAGACCTGGCTGTACCGGATCGCGACCAATGCCTGCCTGGACGAGCTCGAGCGCCGCCCGCGGCGAGCCGAGCCGCTGGACCCGTTCCCGGACACGCCGATGCACGAGGCGACTGCGCCGACGTATGACCCGGCGGCGCGCTACGCGATCCGCGAGGGGATGGAGCTGGCGCTGCTGCGCGCGATCCAGGAGTTGCCCGGCCGCCAGCGCGCGGTGCTGATCTTCCGCGACGTGCTCGGATGGACCGCGCCCGAGGTCGCCGAGCTGCTCGAGTCGACGGTCGCGTCGGTCAACAGCGCGCTCCAGCGTGCCCGCGCGACGATCGAGCGCCATCTGCCGGCGCCGGCCCCGGCCGACGCCGCTCCCGACGAGCGTGAGTTGCTTCACCGATACGTCGCCGCGTTCGAGAACGACGACGTCGACGGGCTGGTGGCGCTGCTGCGCGAGGACGCGATGCTGCGGATGCCACCGCAGGCGTCGGTGATCGGCGCCCTGCCAATCGCTCGGTTCTTCCGCGAGATCGCCGGCGGTGGCGATCTCAGAGTGGTGCGGCTGACGCCGACCTCGGCCAACGGCCGCCCGGCGGTCGCGATCCACCGTCGCACCGAGGGCGGCGGCCTGATAGCGCACGGGATATCCGTACTCGAGATCGAAGGCGAGCAGATCATCGGGATCGACTCGTTCATCGACCCGGCGCTGCTCCCCCGGTTCGGGTTCCCCGCCGCCGCTGCGAGCGGCCAGTCCCCGTAGCCGCCCGACCCCTTCGTTTTCACACGGCCGTCCCGTCCCGACCAGACCACTGGAGGTCGCGCGATGCCTGCAACACCCCATATCGATCGCAGCACCAACTGACCCCTCGACACCAAACGCAAAGTGCAAAGGAGACCCACCATGTCGATCTCGACACCCAAGCAGGTAGCCATCGCAAACAGGACGGTGCTCGTGACCGGTGCCAATCGTGGCCTCGGGCGAGCACTCGTGGGGGAGGCGTTGCGGCGAGGCGCAGAGCGGGTGTATGCCGCGTCGCGCCAGCCGTCCATCCACCCGGATAAGCGCGTCACCTCGCTCGTCCTCGACGTCACGAACGCGGCACAGATTCAGGCGGCCGCCGAGCGCGCCCCGTCACTCGACATCCTGATCAACAACGCCGGCGTGTCGGTCGCGGACGACCTCGGCGACCGGGCCGCGTTCGAGCACCACCTCGCCGTCAACCTGTTCGGCACCTGGAGCGTGACCGCGGCGTTCCTGCCCGCGCTGACCCGGAGCGGCGGATCGGTCGTGAACGTGGTGTCGCTCGGTGCGCTGGCGGCGGTGCCCGTGCTTCCGGCGTATTCGGCCTCGAAGGCGGCGGCGCTCTCGCTCACCCAGTCAGCGCGTGCGCTCCTGGCGGCGCGAGGCGTCGCCGTTCACGCCGTCCTGCCGGGGCCGATCGACACCGACATGGTGCGCGATCTCCCGATCCCGAAGACCGCGCCGGAGCCCGTCGCGAAGGGCATCCTCGACGGCCTGGAGAACGGGGACGAGGACATCTTCCCCGACCCGATGTCGGCGATGATCGCCGACCGCTGGCGCACGGGGGTGACCAAGCAGCTCGAGCGCGAGAACGCGGCGCTCGTCCAGACCCAGCCCCTCGCGGCATAACGCTGCGGGCACGGCCCAAGCACAGGAGGGACGAACATGTCCATCACCGACCTGTCAAACACGACCGCAATGGTGGTCGGCGCGTCCCGCGGTCTCGGCCGCGGGATCGCCACCGCCCTCGCGCAGACCGGTGCCCGCGTGATCGCCGTCGCCCGCAGCGAGAGTGCACCGGCGGAGCTCGCGGGCGGCTCCGGCAACGTGCGGCCGGTGGTCGCCGATGCCGCCGACGCGAGCGCGGCCGGCGTCCTGCTCGACCGCTACGACCCGAACGTCCTCGTGCTCGTCGCCGGGGCAAGTCCGTTGATGCGCCCGCTGCAGCACCAGACGTGGGAGACGTTCTCGGTCAACTGGCACACCGATGTCCGGATCGCGTTCCATTGGCTGCGCGAGGCGCTGCTCAAGCCGCTGCCGCCCGGCAGCCGGGTGGTCGTGATCAGCAGCGGTGCGGCCGTCGCCGGCTCGCCGCTCTCCGGCGGGTATGCCGGCGCCAAGGCCACGCAGCGCTGGATCACGGCTTACGCGCAGGACGAGTCGACCCGTGCCGACCTCGGGATCGCGTTCGCCGCGATGCTGCCTCGGATCACGCCGCTGACGGACCTCGGGCGTCCGGCCGTACAGGCCTACGCCGCGCGCAGCGGTCAGTCCGAGGCGGAGTACCTGCGACAGCTGGGGGAGCCGCTCACCCCCGACGCAGCCGGCGCCGCGGTGGTCGAGCTCGTGCGGGCGGATGCGGCCACGGTCGCGCCCGCGTACCTGTTGACCGGCGCCGGGCTGCAGCCGCTGCCGTGAGCGTCGCGCCGCCGGAGCCGGGCCGCCTTGCCAGCGAGCCCGGCGCCGCGCGTGGCTACCTCGTTCGCGGGGCATCACGAATCGCACCCCGAGTAACGGGCCTTGGCGGCAGACGCCTCGCTAAAAAGGGCCCCGGGGCTCGTATGAGCCCGGGCGCGCGCCGACCGCGATGAACGTCATCCCGTCCGGTCCCGAGTGCGGCACGCGGGTCTCGCCGGGGTCGATCCGGATGAACGTGCCGGCTCGCGCCGGGACCTCCTCGTCGCCGATCCGCCAATGGCCCGAGCCCGCGACGACTACCAGTACCTCCTCCTGCCCAGAGCCCGCCTCGTCGTGGCGCACGCCGTCAACGTTTGGCGGCAGCTCGAACCAGTTGATGCCGAACGCCTCGACGCCGAGCTGGCGGCGCACGAATCGCACGGCGCTACCCGGACCGGCGCCTTCGACGTCATCGATGTGGACCGTGGAGTAGCTCATCCGCGGATCATGACGGCTGCGTCATCCGCATGCGATCCACTCGTTGAAGCGTTCGCTCGTACACGTTCGCGGTCTCGCGCGCGACCTGCGCCCAGTCGAAGCGCAGCACGTGCTCGCGCGCCTCGGCAACCATCTGCGCGCGCAGTTCGTGGTCGGACAGCACCCGCTCGACGATCTCGCGCAGCGCCGCCGTGTCACGGGACGGGAAGCGCAGGCCGACGGTGCCGTCGCCGGGCACGACCTCGCGCAGGCCGCCGGTGTCGGCGACCACGCACAGGCAGCCGGACGCCATCGCCTCGAGCGCGACGATCCCGAACGGCTCATAGATCGAGGGCACGATGCATAAGTCGCAGATGCGGTACAGCGAGTGCAGCATGTCGTCGCCGACCCACCCGAGGAACGCGCCCTTGCGCGCAAGTCCCAGCCGCCGCGCCTGTCGGCGCAGCTCGGCCTCGGCGGTGCCGGTGCCCGCGACCACGAAGCGGACGTTGCCGCGCCGGCGGATCACCGGCGCAAGCGCATCCAGCGCCAGGTGAAAGCCCTTCTCGTAGACGAGCCGGCCGACGAGCAGCACCAGCTGTTCGTCGGGCTCGGCGTAGGTGGCGCGTAGCGCCTCGAGGTCGTCGGCGACCGGTTCGAGGTCGGCGACATCGATCCCGTTCTGCATCGCCGTGATCTTGCGAGGCGAGACGTCGAACACGGTCGCGACGTGGCTGCGCATGTACCGCGAGCAGGTGATCACGTGGTCGGCGCGGCGGGCCATCTCGCGCTCGGCGCCGTGGATGTGCGACTGCGGGTAGGTCTGCACCCAGCCCTGGTGGCGGCCGTACTCGGTCGCGTGGATCGTCACCAGCCACGGGCGCCCGGCGCGCCGCGCGACCCGCGACGCGGCGTCAGCCACGAGCCAGTCGTGGGAGTGCACCAGGTCGAATTCGTCGCCGTCGGCCAGCCGCTCGCCGAGCGCGCCGAGATCCCGGTTCATCGCCGCCACCCAGCGCACGAACGCGCGGATGTCGTCGCGCGGGAACGGCGGCTCGGTGACGCGGTGGACGATCACACCGTGGCGCTCCTCGCGCGGCGCCAGCGCGCCCCCGCCGCGCGTCACGACATGCATCTCGACGCCGAGCGCGACCAGCTGCTCGGACAGCTTGCGCACGTGCCGCGCGAGCCCGCCCTCGATCACCGGCGGGTACTCCCAGGAGAACGTCAGCACGCGCATGACCGGGCGTGCACCCTATAGCAGCATGGTCCGTCGCTGCTGTCGGCGGTTCTTTCGCAAATCACTGCGAAGGGTCCGCAGCAACTTGCGGAAGATCCAGCCGGCCGATGTCTCTGAGGGATGCGGGGTGCGCGGTCGGCGGGTCAGATCCGCTCGAGCACCGCCAGGCCGTACGCATCGAGGACGCGTGCGAGCGGCGGGCCGTCGTCGAGCGCATGGCGCGTGCCGCCGAGCACGTCGCGCCACGCTCCGGGCATCGGTGGCAGCGCGCCGCGCGGCGGGTCGCGGCGGACGGCGACGCAGACGAGCACCGCTCCTCCACGCACGAACGCGATCGCGTCGTCGCCGACGTCGAGCGGCTCGTAGGCGCCGTCGGGGCCGAACGCGGCGGCGCGGCGGATGCGCAGCCCGAGCAGCGCCCGCGTCAGCGCCAGCTTGCGCAGCTCGGGATCGGCATCCGCGGCGCCGCCGCCGGTCAGGCGTGCTGCCAGCGTGTCGGCGTAGTCCCAGTCGACCGGTCGGCGGTTGTCGGGATCGACGAGCGCGAACAGCGGCCGCTCGTCGCCCTGGTAGATGTCGGGCACGCCCGGCGCCATCGACTTCAGCGCAACCATGCCGAGCGAGATCCGCTCGCCGTAGAACGCCAGACGCTGGACGAACGGCTCGAAGTCCGCGAGGAACTCGAACTCCTCGTAGAGGCCGTCGACGAACTGCTCGACGCCGGTTTCCCAGACGACGTCGACGTCGGTCCAGCTCGTGTTGCGCTTGGCCTCGCGCAGCGCCTTGGTCGTGTACTCGTGCATGCGCTCGCGCTCGATCGGCCAGACGCTCGCGAGCGTCTGCAGCAGGAAGTAGCGCTCCACGTCGTCGGGCGCGCCCGCCACCGAACGCAGCGACTCGGTCAGCGCAAGCCAACGTCGGACGTGGCGCTCCCACTCGGCCGGGATCCACGAGAGCGCCGCAAGTCGTGCCCGCGCGTCCGCCGAGCGCTTGGTGTCGTGGGTCATCGTCGTCAGCATCCCGAGCGGGAAGCGACGCGCTCGCTCCATGGAACCGGCGTGGAACTCCGAGACGCTGAGGCCGAAGCGGTCCGGAGAGCCGCCGACGTCGTTGAGCGCAAGCAGCCGCCCGTACCGGTAGAACGCGGTGTCCTCGACCCCCTTGGCGACGACCGGCGGGGTCGTCTGCTGGTAACGCCACACGAGCTCGGCCGGCGCCGGCGAGTCGAGCAGCAGCCGCGTCGCCAGCTCAGGCTCGACGCCGGCGGCCGCGATCGCCTCACGGTCGGCGTCGGCGACCGCGCCGGCCTCGGGGTCGACGTAGGTGCGGTACACGGGCAGCGCCGCGACCGCTTCTTGGAGTAATTCGATCGAAATAGTACGAGACAGAGGTGCGGGCGACCCGGCGGCAGGTGCGGGCGCGGGCGACGCGGCGGGAGGCGTGGGCGCGGGCGACGCGGCGGGAGGCGCTGGCGCGGCGGGAGGCGCGGGCGCGCCGGGCGCCGGGGCGGCGGCCGTGATCGATGCGACCCGTGCGAGGCGCTCGAGCTCGGGCGCGAACGTGCCGGCCGCCTGCTCGCGCTTGGCCTCGAGCGCCAGCTCGGAGAACGGCCGCGAGTCGCCGGACACCGACGCCCAGAGCGTCGTCAGCGGCTCGGCCGCGCGCGGGTCGACGAACACGCCGCAGACGTCGTTGAGGAACTCGTACCCGACCGTGCCGGCGACCGGCCAGTCGCGCAGCCGCTCCGACGGCTCGAGGATCTTCTCGACCCACACGGTCTCGACGCCGGCATCGCGCAGGCGCCGCAGATACTCGGCGGGATTGCGGAGCCCGTCGGGATGGTCGATCCGCAGCGCGTCGACGACCCTTTCGCGCACGAGCGACAGCACCAGGGCATGGGTCTCCTCGAACACCGCGGGATCCTCCTGGCGCACGCCGACCAGATCGTCGATGTCGAAGAAACGCCGGTGCAGGCCGGTGTCGGGGTCGATGTCGAAGAACCGCGAGCGCAGCGTCGGGTCGGTCCAGAACCGGTTGGCGTCGTCGGCGGCCATGTGGTTGGGGACGATGTCGAGCACGATCCCGAGCCCGGCCCCGTGCGCGGTCCGCGCCAGTGAGCGGAACGCGTCCTCGCCGCCGAGCTCGCTTGACACCGCGGTCGGGTCGACGACGTCATAGCCGTGCTCGGAGCCGGGCCGGGCCTGCAGCGACGGCGACAGGTACAGATGCGAGATGCCGAGATCGCGCAGGTACGGGATCCGCCGCTCCGCCTCGGCGAACCCGAACGACGGCGTCAGCTGCAGCCGGTAGGTTGCGCGCAAGCGGCTCATCGACGGTCGCTACCCCCGTCGGCGGCCACTACACGCGGCGCAGGATCGTGATCGAGTGATGGGGGAGGGTGATGCGGCCGCGCGCCGCATGCTCGCGCGAGCCCGGCTGGGCATCGGGATCGTCGGTGCACAGCTCCAGCGCCCAGCGCGCGCCCATCCGCTTGGGGGGCAGGACGAACTCGCGGTCCTCGCCATGGGCGTTGAACAGCAGCACGAACGAGTCGTCGGTGATCCGCTCGCCGCGCCGGCCCGGGGTCGGGATCGCCTCGCCGTTGAGGAACATGCCGAGCACCGCCTCGCCGTGCTCCCAGTCGCGGCCGGTCATGCGGCGCCCGTCGGGCCGAAACCACCAGACGTCGGGCAGGGTCTCGTCCTCGGAGAGCTCGTGGCCCCGCAGGAACGTTTCGCGGCGAAACGTGCAGTGCTCGGAGCGCAGGCGGATCAGCCGCCGCGTGAACCGCTCGAGCGCCGCCGCGTCGTCGGTCTCGTCCCAGTCGTACCAGCTCAGCTCGGTGTCCTGGCACCAGGCGTTGTTGTTGCCGCCCTGGGTGCGGCCGCGCTCGTCCCCGCCGAGCAGCATCGGGCTGCCCTGCGAGACGAACAGCGTCGTCAGGAAGTTGCGCTGCTGGCGGGCGCGCAGCTCGAGGATCTCGGGATCGTCGGTGTCGCCCTCGGCGCCGCAGTTCCAGGAGCGGTTGTCGTCGGTGCCGTCCTGGTTGTCCTCGAGGTTGGCCTCGTTGTGCTTCTCGTTGTAGGAGACGAGGTCGCGCAGCGTGAAGCCGTCGTGGGCGGTGATGAAGTTGATCGACGCGAACGGGTCGCGACCGTCTGACTCGTACAGGTCGCTTGAGCCCGCCAGGCGCTCGGCGAACTGACCGACCGGCGCCGCCGCGCGCCAGAAGTCACGCATCGTGTCGCGGTAGACGCCGTTCCACTCCGACCACAGGACGGGGAAGTTGCCGACCTGGTAGCCGCCCGGGCCGACGTCCCACGGCTCGGCGATCAGCTTGACCTGCGAGAGCACCGGGTCCTGATGGATCGTGTCGAAGAACGCCGACAGGCGATCGACATCATAAAATTCCCGTGCTAGCGCGGATGCGAGGTCGAAGCGGAAGCCGTCGACATGGCACTCGGTCACCCAGTAGCGCAGCGAGTCCATGATCATCCGCAGCACCGCCGGGTGGACCGGGTTCAACGAATTGCCGGTGCCGGTGAAGTCCATGTAGTAGCGGGGATCGTCGGGCACCAGCCGGTAGTAGGAGCTGTTGTCGACGCCCTTGAACGACAGCATCGGTCCCAGGTGGTTGCCCTCGGCGGTGTGGTTGTAGACGACGTCGAGGATCACCTCGATGCCCGCTTGGTGCAGGGCCTTGACCATCCCCTTGAATTCATCAACCTGCTGGCCTCGGCGGCCGGTCGCGGCGTACTCCGAGTAGGGGGCGAAGTAGCCGATCGTCGAATAGCCCCAGTAGTTGCGAAGGCCCTTGTCGTGCAGGAACGACTCGTCGCAGATGTGGTGGATCGGCAGCAGCTCAACGGCGGTGATCCCGAGCGTGCGCAGGTAGTCGAGCGCCGGCTCGGAGGCGAGGCCGGCGTACGTGCCCCGCAGATCTTCGCGAACCTCCGGATGGCGCATCGTGAAGCCCTTGACGTGGGCCTCGTAGATGATCGTGTCCGCGAACGGCGTCTGCAGCCGGCGGTCGCCCTCCCAGTCAAACGAGTCGTCGATCACGATCGACTTCGGGACCACGGTCGCGTCGTCTGAGTCGTCGGGCTCGTAGTCGTCGTCGGGATCGCCGTTGGGCACGTACGGGAGCACGTCGACGTCCGCCGACCAGTCGACGGTCCCCTCGATCGCCTTCGCGTAGGGGTCGATCAGCAGCTTCTCCGGATTGAACCGGTGCCCCTCCGCGGGCGCATACGGGCCGTGGACGCGGTAGCCGTAGCGCTGTCCGGGGCCGATCCCGGGCAGGTAGCAATGCCAGTTGTGGGCGCGGCGCTCGGTGACGTGAATGCGCCGCTCGGCCTGCTCGTCGCCGTCGCCGTCGAACAGGCACAGCTCCACCGCCTCGGCGTTTTCGGAGAACAGCGAGAAGTTCGTGCCGTGCCCGTCGTAGCTGGCGCCCAGCGGGAAGGGCCTCCCCGGCCACACCTCGTTCATGCGATCAGGGCGCCTGACATCGGCGGAAGTCTCGTCGATCCGCCGCCGATCTGCGTATTGGGGTCGGTCGTGAGCTCGATCGCGGTGCCGCGGACCGGCACGATCGCGATCTCGTCGTCGGCGAAGTTGCAGACGATCTCGAACGATCCGCGGCGCACGAGCAGCCAGCGCCGATCCTCGTCGAAGCGGATCTCGTCCGCGTCGCCGGGCGGCAGCTCGCGGCGCGCTTCGATCAGCCGCCGGTACAGCGCGAGCGTGGGCTCGTCGACCTGCCGCGTGAGCTTCGAGCGCTCAAACGTCGCGGGATCCTCCGGGTCGGGGATCTCCTCGGCGTCGCCGAACGCGGCAAAGCGCGCGAACTCCTGGCGGCGGCCGGTGCGGGTCGCCTCGGCGATCTCCGGGTCGATGTGGTTTGAGAAGAACTGAAACGGCGCCGGCTCGCCGTACTCCTCGCCCATGAACAGCATCGGGATAAACGGCGACAGCAGCGTGCAGAACGCGGCGAGCGGACGGGCACGGGCCGGCATACGGTCGCCGAACGCGCGGTTGCCGACCTGGTCGTGGTCCTGGGAGAAGACGACGAACCGCTGCACGGGCACGTCGTCGGCGGGCGCGCCGAAGCGGCGCCGGCGGAACTCCGAGAAGCCGCCGTCGTGGACGTGGGGGCGGCGAAAGGCCTTCGTCAGCTGTGCGACGCGGCCGAACTCCGCGTAGTAGCCGTCGCGCTCGTCGGTGACGAGCGTGCGCAGCGCGTGATGGAAGTCATCGGCCCACTCGGCGTCGCAGTCGTAGCCGCCGCGCTGCGGCGGGCGCATCACCCGCGGGTCGTTGAGTCCGGACTCGGCGATCACGTACGCGCCGGGCTTGATCGCGTGCACGCGGCGCGCGACCGCCCGCACGATGTGCTCGGCGCTGGAGTCGAAGATCGCGTGGATCGCGTCGAGCCGAAGCCCGTCGAAGCCCATCTCGGCCACCCAGTACTCGGCCGACTGGCAGACCCATTCGCGGACGGGATCGCACCACTCGTCGTCGTAGTTGATCGCCCTGCCCCACGGGGTCTCGTATGTGTCCGTGAAGTAGGGGCCGAACGCGGTCAGCGCCTGCGCGCCGGAGGCGCCGACGTGGTTGTAGACGACGTCGAGGATCACCGCCAGGCCGTGCGCGTGGGCGGCGGCGACGAGCTCGGCAAGCTCGATCGGGCCGCCGTAGGACGATTGCGCCGCGCTCAGGTAGACGCCGTCGTAGCCCCAGCCGCGCGCGCCCGGGAACTCCGCGACCGGCATCAGCTCGATCGCGGTGACGCCGAGCTGCGCGAGCGCCTCGAGGTGCTCGCCGATCGCGGCGAACGTGCCGGCGGCGGTGAACGTGCCCGTGTGCAGCTCGTAGATCACGAGCTCGTCGGGGGCCGGGATGCGGAAGCCGTCGCGTGCCGCCGGCAGCGTCCGCGCGTCAAGCAGCCGCGAGCGGCCACGCAGGCCCTGGGGCTGCCAGCGGCTACAGGGGTCGGGCAGCGGCTGGCCGTCGACGACGAACGCGTAGTCCTCGTCGGCGTCGGCCGCGAGCGCCGCCTCGTAGACGCCGTAGCCGGCGTCCGTCAATGGGTGTGTGCGTCCGGCGACCTCGAGCGAGATCGACGACGCGGTCGGCGCCCAGACGCGGAACTCGGCTGCGCCGCCGCCGGCGACGCGCGCCCCCAGCGGCCGCTCCCATGGATGTTGCGCAGCGGACGGCAACCGGTGCCATTCAAGCAGGACGCAGGGGTGATGCGGGTGTCGCCTTCGGCCGGCGGGAATCGGCTAGGGGGTCGAGGTGGCGGTCGCGGTCGCTGCGGCCGCGATGATCGCGCTCACACGGCGGCGTGTGTGCGCAGGCCTGGCGCGTCGCGCGCGTTTTAGTTTTATGCCGTCGCGTCCGGGTACACCTAGCGAAATGGTATGCCTGCTCACCATTCACTTGACTTGCGCGTGGAGCGCGATTAGGGTCCACGGTGTCGCAACGATGTGAACGCTAACACGGGATCGGAACGAGCCTTGCGGCCCTTGTGGACCGCTTGGCGGAACTCGCCCGGACGCGTCGCTTCGGCGGCGTTGATCGGCGCGGACCCGCCGTCCGGCTCGTCGACGCAAAGGAGAGGAACGACGATGCACCAAAAGCTTCGTGCGCTCGCACGCAACTGTGGCCGAGCGTTGGCGATCGTATCGGTCGCGTTGTTGACGGTCGGCGCGGCCGCCGCGATCGCGGGGACGACCGGCCACCACAAGGCGACCGGTCACCACAAGACCCCGCGCCACCACAAGAAGGCCCATCACCACGGTCGCCACAACGGCCGTGCCGGCATCAGCTCGATGCCGTGGGGATCGGTCGACGGCCAGTCCGTCAATCTCTACACGCTGCGCAGTGGCAACGGGATGACGGTGAGGATCACCAACTACGGCGGCGTCGTGCAGTCGATCATCGTGCCCAGCCGGCATGGCGCGAGAGACGTGGCGCTTGGCTTCCCGAAGCTCGCCGACTACGTCGCGGACTTCACCCAGGGCGCCACCCAGACGCCGTGGCCCGAGTCGGGCGGCTCCGGTGACACGTACTTCGGCGCGATCATCGGCCGCTACGGCAACCGGATCGCCAACGGCACGTTCACGCTCAACGGCCAGACGTACAAGCTCGACCAGAACAACGGCCCCAACGACCTGCACGGCGGCTACCTCGGGTGGAACACGCACGTGTGGGACGCGACCCCGTCGTTGGGCTCCAACGGCCCGTCGCTCGCGCTGAGCGCGACGTTCCCGGCCGGCGAGGGCTGCCTGCCATCGCTCAGCCCCGGCTGCACCGGCTTCCCGGCGGCGATCAAGGCGACCGTGACCTACACGGTGACCCGTAACAACCAGCTGCAGATCTCATACAAGGCGACGAACCTGTCGAGCACCGACTCGACGGTCATCAACCTGACCAACCACACGTACTTCAACCTGGGTGGTCAGGCCTCGGGGAACGTCTACAACCAGTTGCTGGCGCTCAACAGCTCCCAGTACCAGCCGACCGACACCACCCAGATCCCCGAGCCGCCGTACTTCCTCAACGTCGCCGGCACGCCGTTCGACTTCCGGACGATGCACGCGATCGGCAAGTACCTGTATGACGCAAACCTGCCCGACGGCACCAGCGGGCCGCTGCGCCAGCTGCAGATCGCCCACGGCTACGACCACAACTGGGTGCTCAACGACCAAGGCAGCTACCGGCTTGCCGCGGTCGCGCAGGACCCGAGCGACGGCGTGACGCTGCGCACCTACACCGACCAGCCCGGCGTGCAGGTCTACACCAGCAACTACCTGGTCGGGGATCTCATCGGCACGACCGGCAAGTTCTACCGCCAGGGCGCGGCCTTCACGCTCGAGACCCAGCACTACCCCGATACGCCCAACCACATCGGCCAGGCCCGCTGGCCCTCGGTGGTGCTGGCGCCGGGCAAGACGATGACGAGCCGGACCGCGTTCGCGTTCTCGCTCGTCAACCACTCCCTGGAGGGCTCTAACCCCTTCAAGTAACCATCCCCCAACACCAACCCACGGGCTCGGTGCCCGGGCGGACCAGCGGTTCGCCCGGGGCCGGGTCCGGGTTGGCGGTTTGAGCAATGCGCCGGGCGGCTCGTCAGCGGGCCGCCAGGTGCTGACCGGCGCCACCGTCGCGGCGATTCGTCAGCGCGTCGCCTGCCCGATCGACAGCAGGTTGCCCTCGCTGTCGCGGAAGAACGCGCCCCGCTCGCCGGTCCCCTTGCTTGGGTAGTTGTTGGGGACGACGACGATGTCGTCCTGCACCTCGAAGCCGGCGATGTCGAACCGCTCGAACCGCACGCCGCGGGCACGCAGGTCCGCGACCGCGGCGTCGATGTCGGCGACCTCGAACGCGGCCTGGGTCGAGGCACCCGACGCCGAGCCCGAGGACGCGAACAGATGAAACTCGCTCGTCCCGCAGAGGTAGCGAAGGCCGCCGTCGCGCTCCTCGACCGGATCGAGCCCGAGCTGCTCGCGATAGAAGCGGCGTGCTCGCTCGAGGTCCTGGGCGGGCAGCTTCGTCACGACGTGCGCGGTCGTGAGTGGGCCGGGGGTGGCGGTTTCGTCGTGGCGAGGCACGGGCGTCCTGCTTTCGGTCGGTGTCTACCCGTGTCGACTCCGTGCGGCCGCAGGACTCATCGGTGAATGAGAACTGAGTCCGGCATGGACGTACATATTTCTCACCCACGACCGCATCCGGAACGATCAGTCGGGGCGCGTGGCGCGGTAATAGGCGAGCTGCCCGATGTGCTTGGTCAGCCGGCCGGTCTCGATCGCTTCGGCGAAGCCGGCGTCGCGCATCAGCGTCGGGATCCGGTCGTCCCAGTTGTCTTCCAGCATGTGATTGCGGCGTGCGAGCCGGGCGAGGCCATGCAGGTGGTGGCTGTCGCCGCCGAAGTCCATCAGGTGCAGCGAGCCGCCGGGCCGCAGTACCCGCAGCGCCTCGCGCAGCGACGCGGCCCGCAGGTCGGCCTCGAGATGGTGAAACATCAAAGACGAGAGCACGCGGTCGAAGCTGGCGTCCGGGTAGGGGAGCGCGTCGGCGAAGCCACGATGCAGCTCGAGCGCGAGCCCGGCGCGCCGCGCCTTGCGGCCGGCGCGAGCCAGCGCCTTGGCGTCCGGGTCCAGACCGACGACCTCGAGCCGCGGACGCATCCGCTTGACTAGCAGCGTCAGGTTGCCGGTCCCGCAGCCGATCTCCAGCACCTGCGCCGCCGACGCAAGCGCCGCCTGCTCGGCGAGCTTGCGATGGGCGGATTCGATCCCGATCACGCGCGTGAACGGGTCATAGAGGGGCAGCAGCCAATCGCGGCCCATCCCGGGCAGGAAGCCGCGGGTGTCGGCGGCGGCGACGGCGTGTGGCGAAGCGAGCTGGTTCATGTTCTGAAGATCTCCATGGATATACGGATGATTGGGTCGATACATGAGTGATAATCCCTGGGGTGACGCCCGTCCAGCTCGATTCGTTGGCAGAAATACGACGATCTTTGGTTCCGGCCGAGACGGCCCGCCCGAGCGGGCGTCGTGTCGACGGAGCGCCCGTCTACGAGTTCGTCCGCACGCCCGGCGCGCCGCCCGTGAGCGTGATGCGGTTCTCCTCGGCGCAGCTGCCACACCCGTCCGGCGACCATGCGCACGCGCACGACTTCCTCGTGCTCGCCTACTTCGAGCGCGGCGGCGGCAGCATCGACATCGGCGGACGACGGTGGGCGCTGCGCGCCGACGACGCGTTCGTGATCGCGCCGGGCGAGGTCGTGCGCATCGACGAGCGCGACCACGCGACGGCCGCCGGGTGGGGCGTCTTCTTCCCGCCCGAGCTCGTCGCCTCCGAAGGGGTCGGCGGCTCGCTCGGCTGGCGATCGCATCCGCTGCTGTTCCCGTTTGCCGGTGGAGCGGCTGCCGGCGCGCAGCGTCTGCCGGTTCCGGTGGCGGAGCGAGTCGTGTGGCGCCAGCACGTCGTCGCGATCGAGCGCGAGCTCGAGCAGCCACGCGACGGCTCCACCGAGGCCGCGCTCGCGCACCTCACGCTGCTGCTCGTCAGCGCCGCGCGGATCGCGGTCGACGTCGGCGACAACCTCCGCGTCGGCTCAGAGCCGCTGCTCGCCACGGTGTTCGAGCTGATCGAGGACCGCTACCCGGAGCCGATCTCGCTCGCGACCGTCGCCGCCGCCGTCGGGTTGACGCCCGGCCACCTCACGACCGTCGTGCGCCGCAAGACCGGGCGCAGCGTGCAGCGCTGGATCACCGAACGGCGAATGGCGCAGGCGCGCAGACTGCTGCGCGAGACCGATCTGACGGTCGAGGCCGTCGCGGCGCAGGTCGGCTACCGGCAGCCGAGCTACTTCATCAAGCACTTCCGCCGTGACCACACGGTCACGCCAGCCGTGTGGCGGCGCCAGATGCGCGCACCGCGCCGGGCGGCGCACGCCTGAGGCACCGGGAGCACTCAGCCCTGAACGCCCGCCGGGGTCACGGGACGTGCTCTTACGGGCGCGCTCAGTCGGGCAGGCCCCAGAACGGACCGTGCAGGCCGACGGAGTGGAAGTACTCGGCCGCCTCCGTGGGCGCGCGGCGGCGGTAGCCGCGCTCGAGTCGCCCGCGGTACCAGTCGCGCGCCAGCGCCCACAGCGTGTCGAGGTCCATCACGTAGCCGCGCTCGCGCCCGGTTCGCTCAAGCCACCGATCGACGCAATCGGTCGAGCAGAACAGCCGCTGATGGCCGCACGAGTGCACGACGTCGTCCCACATGTGCGCCACGGGCGTGAGGAAGTGCGCCACCTCGTCGCCGTCCGGCGGGCGCCGGTCGTCGACGACCCACGCCAGCGGCGCGCCGCAGCCCGGGCAGGTCGTCGCGACCAGCACCGTGCGCTCCTCCGGGATCAGATGCGGGATCGCGAACGAGTCCCAGGCACAGCCGCCCCACCACAGCACGCTCGAGCCCATCACCGAGAAGCCGAGCGGAACGGCCGTGAACGGATGCGCCATCGCGATCGCCCCGTCGCGCAGGACGACATCCCGCGAGAGGTGAAGTGCGGCGAGCGCCTCGGGCACCTCGTCCGGTCCGATTTCGGCAGCCGCGGCGATGCCGAACAGGCTCGGTGCGCGGCCGGTGCGCCGGAAGCCGTCGTAGACCGCGAGGCGCACCGTCTCGATCCGGTCCGGGTCCACGCCGCGTCACTCCTCGGGGACGAGCCACACCGCCGCCAGCGGCGGCAGCGTCAGCTCGGCCGATACCGGCTGCTCGTTCCACGGGATCGGCTCGGGCGCGACGCCGCCGAGGTTGCCGACGTCGGAGCCGCCGTAGAACGACGAGTCGGTGTTGACCAGCTCGCGCCAGCGCGTCGCCTTCGGCAGGCCGAGCCGGTAGCCGTAGCGCGGGATCGGTGAGAGGTTGGCGACGAACACCACGAACCGCGGCCCGTCCGGCCGATGCTCGCCGTCGGTCGAGCGCCGCGCGAACGCGATCACGTTGGAGTCGGCGTCGTTGGGCTCCAGCCAGAAGAATCCCTCCGGGTCGGAGTCCAGCTCGTACAGCGCCGGCTCTGCCCGGTAGGCGGCGTTGAGGTCGCGGACGAGGGCCTGCACGCCGGCGTGCGCGGGCTCCTCGAGCAGGTGCCAGTCCAACGAGCGCTCGTTGCTCCACTCCTGCACCTGCGCGAACTCCTGGCCCATGAACAGCAGCTTCTTGCCGGGATGGGCCCACATGTAGGCGTACAGCGCCCGCAGGTTGGCGAGCTTCTGCCACTGGTCGACGCCGCCCATCTTCTGATAGAGCGAACCCTTGCCGTGCACGACCTCGTCGTGGGACAGCGGCAGCACGAAGTTCTCGGAGAACGCGTACATCAGCGAGAACGTGAGCTCGTGGTGGTGGTAGCGGCGGTAGATCGGATCCTGCTGGAAGTAGCCGAGCGTGTCGTGCATCCAGCCCATGTTCCACTTGAAGCCGAACCCGAGCCCGCCCAGGTACGTCGGCCGCGACACGCCGGGCCACGCGGTCGACTCCTCGGCGGCGGAGATCACGCCCGGCACCTCGCCGTAGATGACCTCGTTGAGCTCCTTGAGGAACGCGACCGCGTCGAGGTCCTCGCGGCCGCCGAACTGGTTGGGCACCCACTCGCCCTCGCGGCGCGAATAGTCCAGGTACAGCATCGACGCGACGGCGTCGACGCGGATCCCGTCGACGTGGTACTCGCGCAGCCAGAACAGGGCGTTGGCGATCAGGAAGTTGCGAACCTCGTGGCGGCCGAAGTTGAACACGAGCGTGCCCCAGTCCGGGTGGGCGCCGCGGCGCGGGTCGGCGTGCTCGTACAGGGCCGAGCCGTCGAAGCGCGCGAGCGCGAACTGGTCGCGGGGGAAATGGGCGGGCACCCAGTCGAGGATCACGCCGATGCCGCGCGAGTGCAGCCGGTCCACGAACGCGCGCAGGTCGTCGGGCGAGCCGTAGCGCGGCGTCGGCGCGTAGTAGCCGGTCACCTGGTAGCCCCACGAGCCGGTGAACGGGTGCGCCATCACCGGCAACAGCTCCACGTGCGTGAAACCGAGGTCGAGCGCGTACGCCGACAGCTCGTCGGCGAGCTCGGCGTAGGACAGCGAGCGGTTGTCCTCCAACGAGTTCAGCCGCCATGAGCCGAGGTGGACCTCGTAGATCGACATCGGCGCTGTGAGCGGTTGGCGCCGGGGCCGCTGTTCCATGTACGCGGCGTCCTGCGCCGACCACTCGTAGCCGCCCTCGTAGATCACGGACGCGGTCTTCGGCGGCACCTCGGTTTCCTGCGCGTACGGGTCGGCCTTCAGCAGCAGCTCGCCGTCGGCGGTGAGGATCTCGTACTTGTAGCGGTTGCCGGCACCGACGCCGGGCACGAACAGCTCCCACACCCCGGAGGGGCCGAGCGACCGCATCGCGTGCAGCCGGCCGTCCCACGAGTTGAAGTCGCCGACGACCGAGACCGACCGTGCCGACGGGGCCCAGACCGCGAACGCGGTGCCGGTCACCTCCGGCCCGTCGCCGACGCGCATCGTGCGGACGTGGGCGCCGAGGTGCTCGTAGACCTCCTCATCGCGGCCCTCGCCCATCAGGTGCAGGTCGAGCTCGCCGAGCGACGGCAGGAACGCGTAGGGATCATCGATCGTGAACTTGCCGGCGTCGCCGTAGTCGACCTTGATCCGGTAGACGAGCGGCAGCTGCTGATCGGGGATCGACCCCTCGAACACGCCGGCCGGGTGGATCTGCTCGAGCTTGACCGACTTGCCGTCGGCCGGTTTGACCGTGACCTTCTGCGCCGACGGCCGCAGCACCCGCACGATCACCGAGCCGTTCTTGCCGGGATGGGCACCGAGCACCGCGTGCGGCTGTGAGTGCTCGCGGCGGGCGAGCGCGTCGAGCTCGGATGTGGCGACCGTCGTCATTGCGTGCTCTCCAGCAGCCGGGTGATGCCCGCAACCGGGATCGGCAACCAGTCCGGGCGGTTGTCGAGCTCGTACTGGAGCTCGTAGATCGCCTTCTCAAGCTCGAAGATCGACAGCAGATTGAGAATCGCCGCCTCGCCGGCCGGCAGCAGCCCGGAGTCGATCACGCCCAGGTACCGCTCCAGGAACGTCTCTCGCGCGCGGCGCTCGAAGTCCCCGGGCGCCGGCATCGAGCGCTGTATCGCCGAGGCCGACGCGGCGTAGGCGAACGACCGCAGCATCCCGGCGACGTCGCGCAGCGGCGAGGTCTTCTGGCGGCGCTCGAACAACGGCCGCGCGGGCTCGCCCTCGAAGTCGATCACGTGCCAGCTGCCGTTGACGTACAGGGTCTGGCCCAGGTGGTAATCGCCGTGGGTGCGGATCGCGCGGCCGCCGACCCCGAGCTGGGCACGCTGGGAGATGTGCTCGCGCACCTCCTGGCCGCGGCCGACGAGCCCGGCGACACGGTCGTCATCGGGCAGCCGCACGAACACGCGGTCGATCTCCTCGTCGATCGTCGCGACGAGCAGCGCCAGCGCCTCCGAGCTGGGCTCCTCGGGCGAGAACGCGGGATCGTCGTTGTCGGACGCGAGCGTGTTGTGCAGCGCCCCGGTCACTTCGCCGAGCGTGCCGAGCGAGATCAAAAACGCGGCGGGGTCGGTGCCGATCCGCTGTAGCGCCAGCTCCCAGCCGCCGACGGCCGCCGGGTAGAACTGTTGCGCGACCCCGAGTGTCGCCTGCAGCGCTCGGCTCTCGTACTCGTAATAGCCCTGCAGCGGCGGGATCGACTCGAACTCGCGCTCGGTCAAGAAGCGCAACATCTCGAGCTCGGGGTTGATCCCCGGCTCCAGCCGCCGGAAGATTTTGAGCACGGTCTCGTCGCCGAACACGATCGAGGAGTTGGATTGCTCGACGCCCATCGGGCGCACGGTCTCGTCGTGGCGCAGCGGCGCGCCGGCGCCGACCCGGCAGAAGCGGGCGCAGCCCTCGTCGGTCTCGATCGTGCGCTCGGCGTCGATCGCGCGCAGCAGCTCGCGTACCAGCTCGGGGTCGGCGACGGCGTCGACGGCAACCCAGTCGCGGGTCTGCTGAATCGGTTCGCGGGCGCCGAGCTCTTTCGGCTCGAGGAAGCTCAACGGCAGCTGGTAGAGCTCGTGCGTGCCGGTCGCAAAGCCTGTCTGAGCGAGCGCCAGCACGAGCGGCGAGTCCGCCGAAAGCGCGATCGCCGCTTCGAGCTGGAGCGATGCGATCTGCCGCGACTTGGTCGCGTACCAGCGCTGACGCGCCAGCCACTCCGCGACCGCCTCGCCGTCCAGCGCCGTCGCCAACGCGAGCGCCGGATTCTCGACCTGTTCGTTGCTCACAACGCCTCCTCGCCTTCCGCGACCAGCTGGAACCAGTAGAAGCCGCGCGGCGCCAGCGTCAGCAGGTAGGGCAGCCTGCCGATCGGCGGAAAGCGACTGCGCCCGAACAGCTCGACCGGAGACAGGCCCTCGTGCGCCTGCAGGTCGAGCTCGACCGCCTGCGCCGAGCGCGCGAGGTTGTGGACGCACAGCACCAGATCTGACTCAAAGCGCCGCAGCACCGCGAAGATCCGCGGGTTCGATGTCTCGATCGGCTCGTAGGTGCCATATCCGAACACCGGGTGCTCCTTGCGCAGCGCGATGAACCGGTGCATCCAGCGCAGCAGCGAGGTCGGCGTGCGCAGCTGCGCCTCGACGTTGACGGCCTGAAAGCCGAACACCGGGTCCATCAGCGGCGGCGCATACAGCTGTGCGAAGTCCGCCCGCGAGAAGCCGCCGTTGCGATCGCCGGTCCACTGCATCGGCGTGCGCACGCCGTCGCGGTCGCCAAGGAAGATGTTGTCGCCCATCGCGATCTCGTCGCCGTAGTAGATCACCGGCGAGCCCGGCAGCGAGAACAGGATCGCGGTCATCAGCTGGATCTCGTCGCGGCCGTTGTCCAGCAGCGGCGCCAGCCGCCGGCGGATCCCGAGGTTGAGCTTCATCCGCGGGTCGCGGGCGTACTCCTGGTACATGTAGTCGCGCTCGTCGTCGGTGACCATCTCGAGCGTCAGCTCGTCGTGGTTGCGCAAGAACAGCCCCCACTGGCACCCCGTCGGGATCGTCGGCGTGCGCTCGAGGATCTCGTAGATCGGCGCCGCCTGCTCGCGGCGGACCGCCATGAACATTCGCGGCATCACCGGAAAGTGAAAGCACATCTGGCACTCGTCGTCGTCGCCGAAGTACTCGACGACGTCGGCCGGCCACTGGTTGGCCTCCGCGAGCAGGACGCGGTCGGGATACAGCGAGTCGACCTCGTGGCGCACCTTCTTCAGGTAGGCGTGCGTCTCTGACAGGTTCTCGCAGATCGTGCCCTCGCGCTCGTACAGGTACGGGACGGCGTCCAGGCGGAAGCCGTCGAGCCCCATGTCCAGCCAGAACCGCAGCACCTGGGACATCGCCTCGTGGACCTCGGGATTGTCGTAGTTGAGGTCGGGCTGGTGGGAGAAGAAGCGGTGCCAGTAGTAGGCGCCGGCGACCGGGTCATACGTCCAGTTCGATACCTCGGTGTCGGTGAAGATGATCCGCGCGTCGCGGTAGCGATCGTCGGTGTCAGACCACACGTACCAGTCGCGCTTGGGGCTGTCCGGGCTCGACCGCGACTCCTGAAACCACGGGTGATCGGAAGAGGTGTGGTTCATCACGAGGTCGGCGATCACGCGGATCCGGCGCGCGTGCGCGGCGTCGATCAACTCCTGCACGTCGTCGACGGTGCCGTAGTCGGGGTGGACCTTGGTGAAGTCCGAGATGTCATAGCCGCCGTCGCGCATCGGCGACTCGTAGAACGGCAGCAGCCAGATGCAGTCGATCCCCAGCCACTGCAGGTAGTCGAGCTTCTCGGTCAGACCGCGGAAGTCACCCGCGCCGTCGCCGTTGCCGTCGAAGAAGCCGCGGATGTGGATCTCGTAGAAGACCGCGCGCTTGAACCACAGCGGGTCGGCCTCGAACCACTGACTCTGCTGCGCCTGCGCCTGGACGCCCGCGGTCGTGTGCGGCTGCTCGCGCGCAAGCAGGTGGGTGAGGGTGGAGGGCCCGACCGACATAGACGCCCTTAGCGTTGCACCTCGAGGATGTGCGCCTGTCGCCAGCCGGGCGCGAGGCGCACGAAGTTGTGCCCGATCCGCCACGAGTAGCTCTCGCCGGAGAGCAGGTCGTGTGCGGTGAAGCTCGGCGGCGTGCCGAGCGCCTCGGGGATCATCACGCTTCCCTCCTGGGGCTGGTGCGGGTCGATGCTGACGACGCAGATCAGCGCGTCGGCGCCGGTCCGCTTGCAGTATGCGATCAAGGCGTCGTTGGCGGTGTCCAGGAACGTCAGGTTCGAGAATTCCTGCAGTGCCGGGTGGGCGTGGCGGATCTCGTTGATGCGTTCGATCATCGGCAGCAGCGGGCCGTCGAGCGAGCGCTCTTTGATCTCGTACTTTTCGGAGTGCAGGTACTCCTCCGAGCCGGCTCGCAGCGGCACGTTCTCGAAGTGTTCGTAGCCGGAGTAGATGCCGTAGCTGGGGCTGAGCGTCGCGGCCAGCACGAGCCGCGCCTCGAACGCCGGCCGGCCGCCGTGCTGGAGGTACTCGTGCAGGATGTCGGGAGTGTTGGCGAAGAAGTTCGGACGGAAGTACTCCTGCTCGCCGGAGTAGGCGAGCTCCGACACGTACTCGGTCAGCTCCCAGCGGGCGTTCTTCCAGGTGAAGTACGTATAGGACTGGGTGAAGCCGATTTTTGCCAGATGGCGCATCACCGCGCGCTTGGTGAACGCCTCGGCGAGGAAGATCACGTCGGGGTTGCGCGCGTGGACTTCGTCGATCAGCCACTGCCAGAACTGGAATGGCTTCGTGTGCGGGTTGTCGACGCGGAACACGGTCACACCGCAGTCGACCCAGTGCAGCATCGCCGCTCGCAATGCCTCCCACAGCGACCGCCACTCCGGCGACTCCCAGTTGACGTTGTAGATGTCCTGGTAGCGCTTGGGCGGGTTCTCGGCGTACTTGAGGGTGCCGTCGGGACGCCGGTGAAACCACTCGGGATGCTCGCTCAGCCACGGGTGGTCAGCCGAGCACTGGATCGCGAAGTCCAGCGCGATCTCGATCCCGTGGTCTGCGGCGGTGGCCGTCAGCGCTCGCAGATCGTCCTCG
>DASUHF010000079.1:0-13880 GCA_036273655.1 Solirubrobacteraceae bacterium
CCAACCAGCACCACCCCCGGCTGATAGCGCGCCACCCGCGACCGCGACATCACCACAAGCCGCCCATGCCTCGCCGACCCCCCGCGAGCACCAGCCTTACCAGCCGCACCCAGCGGCATCGCGCCCGCGGCCGCAACCAACGCGGTCCCGACCATCGCGACCACGCAGACCCCGACCAACACCACAACCGCCGCTCCCTGCGGCGCGTGAAAACACCGCCTCATCGCAACACACCCCGTGACGCTCCTGCGCCGATACGTGCTTGACCTTCGCCCCCGGCATGAGGATTCTCCCACAAGTGCCGGCGGGTTTGGGCAGCTTCGACGAACGACTGGAGGCGTGCTGCGTACCTACGCTGGCTGCGAAGGCACGCGGGGCGGAGGCACCGGCGCGCCCGGCCCCCATCCGGGCGGCACGGCCACGGTGCCGTCCTTGAGCTCCTGGACGGTCTGCTGTCCGCAATAGGCCATCGCCATCTCGAGCTGCAGGCGGAGGATCTCGAGCACGCGATGAACGCCGTGCGGGCCGCCCACCGCCAGACCCCACAGCCACGGACGGCCGATGCCGACGGCACGTGCACCGAGCGACAGCGCCTTGAGCACGTCCGTGCCGCGCCTCACGCCGGAGTCGAGGTACACCTCGGCCTTGCCGTCCACCGCGGAAATCACCTCGGCCAGCACCTCGATCGTGCTCGGCGTGGTGTCGATCATGCGACCGCCGTGGTTGGAGACGAAGATCCCGTCCGCACCGGCCTCGGTGGCGCGCGCCGCGTCGTCGGCCGTGACGATGCCCTTCAGCACGATCGGCAGCGCGGTCAACTCGCGCAGCCAGTGCATGTCCTCGAGCGAGAACGGATAGCCCGGGACACGGAGGTTCGGGAACGTTTCGTCGTGCAGCCGGAACTGCACGCGCTCATACGGCGGCAAGAACCAGTTTCGGCGGTCGCGCTCCCGCGGATTCTGGACGGGGACGTCCACCGTTACGCACAGTGCGCGATATCCGGCCTCCTGCGCCCGCCTGACCAGGTCCGCTGTGACGCGCCTGTTGCGGTGATAAAGCTGGAGCCACAGCGGGCCGTTGCTCGCGGACGCGATCGTCTCGATGCGCTCGCCGTCGCGCGCCGGGACGATCGCCAACGTGTCGGCCTGCGCCGCTCCCGCGCAGGTCGCGATCTCCCCGTCGGGATGCACGTTGCTCTGATACGCGGCCGGCGAAAGGATCACCGGCAGGCTGATCGCCGTGTCGAGCACCGTCGTCCGAAGCTCCGGCTCGGTCACCGGTGAGAGGAACCGGGGGCGCAACAGGATCCGCTCGAACGCATGCGCGTTGCGTGCCACCGTGATCTCGTCGGCGGCGCCGGCGGCGATGTAGTCCCAGATGTGCGTCGGCAGCCGCCGGTGCGCGGCGGCCTCGCAGTCGGCGAGAGTGACCAGCTCGTCGAGCATCGGCGATCAGTGCTCCCCGGCGCGGATCGTCGCGTTCATCGGGCCATCGTAGACCCGTTCGGCGATGGCTCACAGCGCGGCTCGCCTCGCTATTGTTAGGCGACCGCGGGCGGGGAACGGCTCCGCGGAGCGTCATCCAGGAACGATTGCGGCCGGAAGCGAACATGAATACTGAGCGGGACGCGGGCGGATTCGAGGACTATCTGCGGGGGCTCGGGGTCCCCGAGCTACCCAGGGCGACGTACCCATTCGATCCGGGCGTCGCGCCAGTCGTCCTGGAGAGCCATCTGCGGCAGTCGGCGCACCTGATGCTCGGGCTCAAGGTGTCGATGGCCTGTTGGATGATCGCCGACCGCGACGCGACGCGGCAAAAGGTGCGTGCGGCGCACGCCGCCGGCGTGCCGGCCACGACCGGGGGCGGCCCCTACGAGGTCGCCGTGGCGCAAGACCGGCTCGAGAGCTATCTGGATCTCTGCGCGGACATCGGCTTCGACGGGATCGAGTGCGGCGCCGGATTCACGGACCCCGGGATCAGCCCGCCCGAGATCGTTCGCATGGCCTCCGACCGCGGGCTTGCGGTCGACTACGAGCTCGGCGGCAAGCACACCGGCACGTTCGACTCAGACGGGTCGGCGCAGCTGATCGAGGAGGGGCGTCGTTGGCTGGACGCGGGCGCGCGCAGGCTGGTGATCGAAGCGCGTGAGAGCGCGGCCGCCGTCGGCTTGTTCGACGATGCCGGAGCGATGAACACGGCGCTTGCCGAGCGCTTCGCCGACGCATTTGGGCTCGAGCTGCTGCTCTACGAGGCGCCGACGAAGCCGAGCCAGTTCGCGTTTCTGGATCACTTCGGCCCGAGGGTCCAGCTCTCAAACGTCCGTCTGGACGAGCTGCTGCGCGTCGAGATCTACCGTCGCGGGCTGCACTCCGACGCGTTCTCCAACCCCAAGCTCCGTCCCCACCGGACCGCGAGGGCGACCCAATGAGCGAAGGTCGCACGGTCTCGATCGTGCGGTATCCCAGCCTGGGGGACGCCGGCGAGCACTGCCGCGTGGTGGGCATCGACGTCATCCGTGCGACGACGACCGCCGTCACCGCGGTCAACGCGGGCCGCCGCTGCTACCCCGTGGCATCGCTGGAGGCCGCGGTGCCGATGGCCGGTCGGCTCGACAACCCGCTGCTGGTGGGAGAGCTGGGCGGCAACATGCCATACGGGTTCCACCTGCAGAACAGCCCCATCGAGATGGATCGCCGCGTTGATCTCGACCGGCCGGTGATCCTTCTCTCCAGCTCGGGCACGCCGCTGCTCACCGAGGCGGCTGGCCGCGCCCGCACGTACGCGGCGTGCCTGCGCAACGCGCGCGCGCAGGCGGAGATGCTGATCGCCTCCACGCAACATGTGGTGCTGGTCGCCGGCGAGCACCGCGGCGAGTTCCGCGAGGAGGATCGCCTCTGCTGCGCCCGGATCGCGGCCCCCCTGCTGGAGGCCGGCTTCCAGGCGCGCAACGCACTCGTCGAGGAGATCGTCAAGCGCTGGGCCGACGCCCCTGACGACGTCCTGCTCGAGAGCAACAGCGTCCGCTATCTGACCGACTCCGCGCAACAGCACGACGTCGACTTCATCCTCGGCCACATCGACGACCTCGACTCGGTCTATGAGATGCGCGCCGGACAGCTGGTCCTGAGCGAGGGCTCGTGAGATTTCGGGGGGGAGGGCCGCGCGAGCTCGCGGTCGACACCGACACCGCGATCCTCGTGCTGCGTCGAAGCACGGGCAGTCTTCAGCGCTGCCCGCTGGCAATCACCCGCAGCGCCGGCCGCCTGGGAATCCCGGTGCTCTCGGTGCGCCACAGCGCCTTCGAGCCGTCCACCGGATCCCGTTACGCGGCCGGCAGCCTCGACCTCTCGCCGAGCGCACCGGCGGATGAGTGGGTCGATGCGCTGATCGCGCTGCGACCGCGAGTCGGCAGGGCCATCTTGTTGCCGATCGACGACGATGCCGCGGTCGTCGTCAACGACCATCAGGATCGGCTGTCCGCGCACTACCTGCTGCCGGCGGCGCCGCCGGGGATCCAGCGGCGGCTGGCTTCCAAGCGCGAGCTGTGGCAGGTGTGCTCCGAGCTCGAGCTTCCGATTCCCAGGTGCACGTTTCCGACCAACGAGTCCGAGCTGCGCGAGCAGGCCGCCGAACTTGGCTATCCGGTGGTCCTCAAGCGCGCGGAGCGGTGGCTGAAGCCTCGCGATACGGACGCGCCCAGCGTGTTCATCGCCAACACGCCCGATCAGCTGGTGGAGGCGTACGGTCGGATGGAGTCAGACGTCGCGCCGCAGACGATGCTCCAGGAGCACGTGCCCGGAGGCTCAGAGGCGGTGTGGACGTTCGATGGCTACGTCGGCGCGAGCGGGGAATTTTTGTGCGCGTTCACCGGGCGCCGGCTGCGTCAACGGGGGGCGGGCACGGGCGAGACCACGCTCGGGGTCTGCGCGCCCAACGAGACCGTCGCCGACCTGGCGCGGCGCCTGCTGCGCAAGTTGGACTACCGCGGGATCGTCGACATCGGCTTTCACTACGATCGGCGTGACGGCCAATACAAGGTGTTCGACGTCAATCCGCGGATCGGCTCGAGCTTTCGGATGTTCGTGGCCGACAACGGCATCGATGTACTTCGCGCGCT
Organism: Solirubrobacteraceae bacterium; assembly: GCA_036273655.1. Classification (GTDB taxonomy): domain Bacteria; phylum Actinomycetota; class Thermoleophilia; order Solirubrobacterales; family Solirubrobacteraceae; genus Palsa-465. The sequence goes on from DASUHF010000079.1 coordinate 4,118, forward strand.
CCACCTCGACTTGACCGGCCGTCCCGTGCCTCCCTCGTACATCAGCAACGGGCGCAAATGGATCGACGAATCCGGTGATCTGAGGACGTCCATCGAGCTCTACCGCGGGCGGTCGCTGGACCTGCGGTCGTGGGCGCGCTCGCTGAGAGGAATCGAAGAAGGCACCTGGTGGGCGGCCGACGACCCGATTCCGTTCTTCAACATGGGACTCCAGTCGCTGCCAAGCGCAGCGGGAGTTCTCACGCGCGGATGGGGGGCGGTCAATGGCCGTGGGCAGTGAGCCGCAGGCGCCGGTCGACAGTTATTTCGACGCCCGGACGCGGTACTGGAACGACATCTACGCAAGCCGTGACGTCCAGGGCATCGTCTATCGCCGGCGGATGATGACGGCGCTCCAGTGGGTGCGAGAATTGGGCCTTGCCGCGGGAACGCGGGCATTGGACATCGGCTGCGGCGCGGGTCTCTTGACCGTCGAGCTCGCCGCGATGGGCCTTTCCGTGATGGCCACGGACGCGAGTCAGGAGATGGTGCGGACCGCCACCGCGAACGTCGCGCGGCGGGGGCTGCAGGACCGCGTCGAGGTTCGTCAGGCGGATGTCCACCGGCTGCCGTTCGAATCGGATGAGTTCGAGCTCGTAACCCTGCTCGGGCTGCTGCCGTGGCTGCACGATGCCGCAGGTGCCGTGATGGAACTGGGGCGGGTGCTCGCCCCCGGCGGCACGATCCTGGTGACCGCCGACAACGAGCGGCGCCTCAACCGTCTCGTCGAGCCGTTCGAAAGCCCGCTCAGACCACTGCTGGATCCCGTCAGGCCACTGCTGCGTCCGGTCAAGCGGGCGTTGCTTCGGGTGCCGGATGATGCCCCGCCCCGCGCCCAGGCGTATCGCCACCTGCCGGGCGAGGTGGACGAGATGCTGTCCGCGGCGGGGATCACGGTGGTACGGCGGACGACGATCGGCTATGGGCCGTTTACGGTGACGCGCCGCCGGGTGGTGCCGGATAGCGTCGGCCGGGCGCTCGACGAGCGTCTGCAGGGCGCCGCGCGCGATCACCCACGATTGCGGGGCGTCGGCTGGCACTATCTGGCCGCCGGCAGAAAGCTTGCGCCCCGAGCGGACCGGACGAAGCCCGACCCGGCCGGCGCGGTCTCCTCGGCCTCGTGAGCCTCGCGCCTGCGCACCGGTGGTGGCGCGCGGTACCGGCGATGATCGCGGCGCTGGCGCTGCTCGCGGCGTGTGGCTCCCAGGCGCAGACGATCCGTCCGGAGCACGCCACGCGCGGATCGACCGTCGCCCACGGCCGCGCCGGCACGCCGTTCAGCACCTCAAAGCAGTCCTCGCGCGCTGTCCGCCATTACGAGTACGTGTTCGTCGACCACGCCGTGTACGTCTACGACGCCGACCACGGCCAGCGACTCGTGATGCGGCGGACGTTGCCCGGGATCGCCGGGATCCGGGGGGTGGCCGCCGACATCCGCACGCGCGCGCTCTACATCAGCTACGGCGGCTACGGCGCCGGCAATGACGGCTCGTTGGCGCGATACGACCTCGTGTCCAACCGTGTCGTGTGGACGCGAAGCTACGGGCGCGGCGTCGACAGCCTGGCGGTCGGCCGGGACGGCACGACGCTGTACCTCCCGGACGGAGAGCTCTCCACGGACGGGATCTGGCTCGTGCTCAACGCCCGCACGGGAGCGGTCGTCGGTCGCATCGAGGGCGGGGACGGTCCCCACAACACCGTCGTCGGCGTCAGCGGCCGCCGCGTGTACCTCGGGCCGCGCAACTCCCCGTATCTCACGGTGGCCAGCACCGCCACCAATCGCGTCATCAGGCGGATCGGGCCTCTGTACTCAGGCGTCCGGCCGTTCACGATCAATGCGAGGGAGACGCTCGCATACACGACCGCCACCGGCCTGCTCGGATTCCAGGTCTCGAGCATCCGCGCCGGTCACGTGCTCTACACCGTGAGGCCCGCGTCTCGCTTTGGCTATGACCGGGCGACGTTCCCCTACAGCGCGCCCAGCCACGGAATCTCGATGTCCCCCGATGGACGTCAGGTGTGGCTGATCGATTCGCCGAACTCCTACGTGCACGTCTACGGCGTAACCGGCGTCCCCGGACACCCGCCTCGGCACCTCGCGGACATCAGGCTCGCGCACGCCCTCACCGGAACGGAGTCCGCCTGCCGGCAGGACTGCGGCCGCGAAGGCTGGCTCCAGCACAGCCTGAACGGCTGTTTCGTGTACGTCGGGGATGCGGGCGACGTGCTGAGCGGGGTCAGCTTCCGCCGCGTGGGCTACTTGCCGGCGCTGCGCAACTCCCGCGAGATGCTCGAGATCGACTGGCGCGGCGGAACACCGGTCGCAACCTCGACTCGCACCGGACTGGGCTATCCGAGGCGGTCGCCGCCGACCCGGCGCAAATGCGCTGGGGCCTGATCGGCACCCGCGGCCTCGCCGCCCGGGCGTGTGTCCCCGCGTTCGCGCAGACGCCGAAGGCGGAGCTGGTCGCCGTCCTGAGCAGCGATCCGGCCCGCGCGCGTGCCTTCGCCGCCGAGCACGCGATCGAGACCGCGACCGCGGATCTCGCGCAGATGCTGTCGGCGCCCGGGCTTGAAGCGGTGTGGATCACGTCGCCCACGTTTTTGCACCATCGCCAGGCCAAGGCGGCGCTCGAGGCGGGCATGCACGTCCTGCTCGAAAAGCCGCTGGCGATGACGGCGCGGGAGGGCTGGGAGCTGGTGCGGATCGCGCGCCGCGCGGGACTGGTGCTGGCCACCGGCTATCAGGCGCGCTACGTACCGGCTCATGAGGAGATGCGCCGGCTCGTGACCGAGGGCGCGATCGGCCGCGTGACCGTGGCGCGTGCGCACTACGCGATGCACCGCCCCGCTCCGCCGCCCGAGTGGCGCCGGCGCCGCGAGAGCGCTCGCTGGGGCGCGTTGGCCGACATCGGCACGCACCACGTCGACCTGCTGCGGATGCTGGTCGGCGAGATCGACGAGGCGAAGGGGTTCTCGGAGCGGCAGCTCGGCTTCGAGACCGACGACGTCGATGCCGCCGCCCTTCGATTCCGGTCAGGCGCGTTGGGCGCGCTGACCGTGACCGCAAACGTGTGGCGGCGGCAGACGAGGATCGAGATCATCGGCACCGAGGGCGCGGTCATCGCCGACGGCGTGTCGGTCAACGACCCGGGCAATCCGAGGCTGCTGCAGGCTGATGCCGAGCCCCAGGAGATCGCGTGCGCCGAGGTCGATGCTTGGTCGCGCCAGCTGGACGTCATCACCCGCGTGGCCGCGGGCGAGGACCTGCCCTACGCCACCGGGGAGGACGGCGCGCACAACCTCGAGATCCTCGAGCAGATCGCCCCATAGCGCGCACGGTGCGACGGGTTGGTACCCTGTCGCGACAGATGGCACTCCGCCTCGAGCTCGGCCTGCTTCTTCTCCTCCCCCTTCGGGGGGAATAGCGCGCCGGCGGCCGCACGTAGCCGCGAACCAGCACGAGAAGAAGCAACGAGTTTGAGACCAAGGAGTGACATGACCACGGATGAAGTCCCACCACCCACCCCGGACACCGGGCAAGATCGCAACCGAGTACTGATCTTCGACACGACGCTGCGCGATGGCGAGCAGTCGCCCGGGATCTCGCTGAACGCGTCGGAGAAGCTCGAGATCGCCCAGCAGCTGGCGCGCCTGGGCGTGGACATCATCGAGGCCGGGTTCCCGATAGCGTCGCCGGGCGACTTCGAGGCGGTGGAGACGATCGCCCGCGAAGTGCGCGAGCCGGTCATCTGCGGCCTGGCGCGCGCGCAGGCGCCCGATGTCGACGCCGCCTGGCGGGCGATCAAGGACGCCGAGCGGCCGCGCATCCACACGTTCATCTCGACGTCGGACATCCACATCGTCCACCAGTTCAACTCGACGCGTGAGGACATCAAGGGCCAGGCGCGCGCGGCGGTCGCGCAGGCGAAGGGCTTCTGCGACGACGTCGAGTTCTCGCCGATGGACGCAACCCGTGCCGACCTGGACTTCACCGCCGAGGTGATCGCAATCGCGCTCGACGAGGGAGCCACCACGATCAACATCCCGGACACCGTCGGCTACGCGATGCCGCAGGAGTACGCCGCGTTTTTGACCGGCCTGTACGAGCGCGTGCCGAGCCTGCGCGACGTCGTGCTGTCGGTCCACTGCCACGACGACCTGGGACTGGCGGTCGCCAACTCGTTCGCGGGCATCCAGGTCGGCGCCCGGCAGGTCGAGTGCGCCGTCAACGGCATCGGCGAGCGGGCCGGCAACGCGTCGCTCGAGGAGATCGTGATGCTGCTGCACACACGCCAGTCCGACGTCGGCTACCACACCGGCGCGGTCACGCACGAGATCGCGCGCGCGTCACGGATGGTGTCGCGCCTGACCGGCTACCCGGTGCAGCCCAACAAGGCGATCGTCGGTCGCAACGCGTTCGCGCACGAGTCCGGCATCCATCAGGACGGCGTGCTGAAGGAGCGCTCGACCTACGAGATCATGGACGCGACCACCGTCGGCCTGGACGCCAACTCGATCGTGCTCGGCAAGCACTCGGGCCGCCACGCGCTGGCGCAGGCGATGGCCGAGCTGGGCATCGAGCTGCAGGGCCAGGCGTTGAACACGGCGTTCAAGCGCTTCAAGGAGATCGCCGACAAGAAGAAGCAGGTCACCGCGATGGACCTGGAGGCGCTCGTCGCCGACGAACTGCGCGAAGAGATCGCCGGCTACCAGCTGCAGTGGTTCGACGTCGAGGCCTCCTCCCGCCGACCGCCGCACGCGAAGGTCGCGGTCACCGGCCCCGACGGCGACGAGATGATCGGCTCGTTCACCGGCGACGGCCCGGTCGACGCGATCTTCCACGCGATCAACGCCGCCACCGGCGTCGACGCCAAGCTGAAGGAATTTCGCGTCGACGCCGTGACCGGCGGCCAGGACGCGCTCGGAGAGACCTCGGTGATCGTCGAGGTCGACGGGATCGCCGGCTCGGGCCAGGGCGTCTCGACCGACATCCTCGAGGCGGGCGGCCTGGCGTACGCGCGGGCGCTGTCCAACGCCGTCCGCCGGCGGGCGGTCGCCGACCAGGTCGCGACCGCCGAGGTGGCCGCGTCGCCCGAGCTCGTGCGCGCGCCGTAGCCTGGACGCGATCTGACTCGCCGGGCGGCGGTCAGATGGCGTCGGGATCTTCGGCCAGCTCCTCCCAGAACTCGGCGAACGTGCTCGCGTGCCGGACGCCGAGCTCGAGCGTCGCGAGCATGTGCCGGCCGGCGGCCTGCCCCGACAGCTCCCGGCGCCGATCGCTGAGCTCGCGCTCGCGGATGCGGTGCGTGCGCGCCTGGTCCGCGGCCAGGCGACGCACGGCCTCGGGTCCGGCGAGGTCGGCGAAGAACAGCTTCAGGAGGCCGAGATCGCGCGCCTCGGTGCGGCCGTGCTCGGGCTCGGAGAACCAGGCCTCGAGCGCCGTCAGCCCGGCCCGTGTGATCGCATAAGTGCGGCGACGCCTGCCCCCGTTCTCGACCGTCTCCTCGAGCAGGCCGGCGTCGGCGAGCTTGCGTGGCTCGGCGTACAGCTGCGAGTGCGGAAACAGCCAGAAGCTCCCGACGGTGGCCGCGACGCGCTGCTCGAGCTGGTAGGAGGTCATCGGCCCGAACGCCGCGACCATGCCCAGCACCAGATGGCCAGTCGGAGTGAGCGTTCGCACGCCGTCGCGCGGTTCGGCGGAGTTCTCGTACATCGTGGGGGAGGCGCCGTTTATCCGAAAAACAGTAACACGCGGACGCGACAGAGGTTTGACGCCTGTGTGCGGCGAAATCGCGCGCCCGGCGGACGCGCTCATCGCGCGAAACGGAGGCGTCGGTCAGTCTGCCGTGGCGACCCGCAGCCCCTGCCGGTAGCCGGCGGCCAGCACCCGGATCCGGGGCTCTGAGTCCATGTAGTTCAGGCCCATCGCGGTGGCCGCTTCGGCGCTCGGCGCGATGGTTCGCACCCGGGCTCCGCGGTTGCGCAGCGCCAGCGTCTCGACCGCAGCGGCGGTTCGCGCGACGTTGCGTACGAGTGCCGGCAGCGGGTGGTCGCCGCCGAGGCTCGCGGTGCAGTTCAGGCACAGCACGTGCGTGTCTCGCCCGACGGGCGCGGCGTCGAGGTTGGTGGGGCTCCAGACGCCGCCGTCGACATACTCGCGGCCGCCGATCGCGACCGGCGCAAACAGCCATGGCACCGTGCACGACGCGGCGACCGCGTCGGCGACGGTCGCCGCCGGCGCTCCCGGTCGGCCGAACACGACGCGCCGGCCGGTGGCGCGGTCGACGGCGACGACCCGTAGGCGACCGTCGAAGCGGGCGCCGGACGCGCTCACGTGTGCGTGCAAGCTGGCGAGCGTGTCGGAAGGGCGCGAAAGTGAGCGCAGCAGCGCCGAGCGCAGCAGCGCCCCGCCGGGCGCCGACATTCCGAGCGCCAGCGGCGCGAACGCCGCGCCGGCGGTGACGGCGACACCGCCGGCGCGCCGGATTGCGACGGCCGCGGCGCGTGCCAATCCACGGGCGGGTGCTTCGGATCCGAGCTCGATCTCAGTCGTCGCGATCGACGACGGCCGTCGCGGCGTGTTGCCCGCCACCAGGTGGGCGGCGACGATCGAGCCTGCCGAGGTGCCGACGAACGCCTCGCAGTCGCGCAGATCGAACCCGGCGCCGTCCTCGATCCCGGCGAGCACGCCCATCATCCAGGCCTCGCCGAGCACGCCGCCGCCGAGGACGAGGACGTCAGGGCGGCTGCGCATCGCCGTTTCAGGGTAGTGGGGGAGACACCAGCAGACAGGCGTACGTGATAACGTACACGCGAATGCTGGCCGACGACTCGTACATCGCTACTTCGGCGCCGGTGCTCGGTGCCCGCGTGCACGCGCTACGAGAGGCGATGTCGTTATCCCTGCGCGAGCTGGCCGAGCGCTCCGGTGTCAGCGCACCAATGCTGTCGCAGGTCGAGCGCGGTGAGACGAGCCCGACGCTCCAAGTGGCGGCGCGGATCGCGTCGGGCCTCGAGCTGCGGCTGTCGCAGCTGTTGCGCCTCGACGAGGACGGCGCCGTGACGATCGTCCGTTCCAGTGAGCGGCGCAGCGGCCCGGCGTCGCACAGCGGCCACGCTTACGAGGTGCTGACGCCGCCGCTGCCCGGCCAGCGCGCGGAGCTCTCGCGCCACACGCTGGCGCCGCACGCGGTGACGGGCGGGCCCGGCGACCCGCCGATGCACGAGCCTGGCAGCCGTGAGACCGCGCTCGTCGAAACAGGCACGGTCGTGCTGCACTGCGACGGCGCCGCGCATGAGCTTGGGGTGGGCGACTGCGTGACGTTCGATGCCGACCTTCCCCACCATTTCGAGAACCCCGGAGATACGGAGGCCGTGCTGCTTGCCGTCGTGAGCGCGGGGCTGCGGAGGAGTTAGTAGATGCCACAGAGCCTGTTCGACAAGATCTGGAGCGCGCACGAGGTCGCGCCTGGCCTGATCTACATCGACCTGCACCTCGTCCACGAGGTGACCAGCCCGCAGGCGTTCGACGGCCTGCGCCTCGCCGGTCGCAACGTCCGCCGCCCGGACCGCACGCTGGCGACCGCCGATCACAACACGCCCACCGACGGGACCCCGGTCGCGGCGCGGATCGCCGACGAGCTGTCGCGCGTGCAGGTGCAGACGCTCGAACGCAACTGCGCGGAGTTCGGGATCCCGGTGTACTCGCTCGGCTCCGACCGCCAGGGGATCGTGCACGTGATCGGCCCCGAACTCGGGGTCACGCAGCCGGGGATGACGATCGTCTGCGGTGACAGCCATACCGCCACGCACGGCGCGTTCGGAGCGCTCGCGTTCGGGATCGGCACCTCGGAGGTCGAGCACGTGCTCGCCACCCAGTGCCTGGTCCAGGCAAAGCCGAGGTCGATGCGGATCTCCTACGAGGGCGAGCTCGGCTATGGCGTCTCGGCCAAGGACCTGATCCTCGCGACGATCGGCCAGATGGGCGTCGCCGGCGCGGCCGGCCACGTCGTCGAGTACGCGGGCGAGGTGATCCGGGGGCTCGACATGGAGGGACGGATGACGATCTGCAACATGACGATCGAGGGCGGCGGCCGGGCCGGGATGATCGCGCCCGATGAGACCACGTTCGAGTACGTGGTCGGCCGGCCGGCGGCCCCCAGAGAAGTCCCTGACGCGTGGCGTGAGCTGTACTCCGACGCCGACGCGACGTTCGACGCCGAGATCACGGTCGACGCCTCTCAGGTCAGCCCGATGGTGACCTGGGGGACGAACCCCGAGATGGTTGTCGGCGTCACCGAGGCGGTGCCGGAGCCGCGCACCGAGCAGGACGAGCGCGCGCTGCACTACATGGGCCTGAGCGGCGGCACGCCGATGCAGGAGATCACGCTCGACCGCGTGTTCATCGGCTCGTGCACGAACTCCCGGATCGGGGATCTGCGCGCGGCCGCCGAGGTCGTCGATGGGCGCAAGGTTGCCGACGGCGTCTACGCGATGGTCGTTCCCGGCTCCCAGCAGGTCAAGGCGCAGGCCGAGGCCGAGGGGCTGCACGAGGTCTTTCGCCGGGCAGGCTTCGACTGGCGCGAGGCTGGCTGCTCGATGTGCCTGGGGATGAACCCGGACATCGCCGCGCCCGGCGAGCGGGTCGCGTCGACGTCGAACCGCAACTTCGAAGGACGCCAGGGGCGCGGCGCGCGCTCGCACCTGGTCTCGCCTCGGATGGCGGCCGCGGCCGCGATCGAGGGCCGTTTCGTCGACATCCGGGAATGGGAGAACTAGATGCAGGCGATCGAGACGATCACGGGCAAGGTCAGCGTGCTCAACCGCGACGACGTCGACACCGACCAGATCATGCCCAAGCAGTTCCTCAAGCGTGTCGAGCGCACCGGCTTCGGCGAATATCTGTTCTACGACTGGGCCAAGGAGCCCGGCTGGGATCTGCCGCGCAACCCGATCCTCGTCTCCGGACGGAACTTCGGCTGCGGCTCCAGCCGCGAGCACGCGCCCTGGGGGCTGCAGGACTATGGCTTTCAGGCGATCATCGCGCCGAGTTTCGCCGACATCTTCCGCTCCAACTGCACCAAGATCGGGCTGCTGCCGGTGACCCTCGACGAGGCGGCGTGCGCATCGATCCGCGACGCCGGCGAGGCGCAGGTCGACCTCGCCGCCCAGGAGGTGCGCTGGCCCGGCGGGACCGCGAGCTTCGAGATCGACCCCGACATCAAGCACCGCCTGCTCAACGGCCTCGACGACATCGCGATGACCTTGCAGCAGGACGACGCGATCTCCGCCTACGAGCGCGGCCGCGAGCGACCCGGGTTGGTGGGGGGTGGGTGGGTGGGACCCGATACCACCTCGCTGTGACCGGCCGCGCCACCCAGGACTGGGACGCGAGCACCTATGACCGGATCTCGGCCCCGCAGCAGCGGTGGGCGGCCGAGCAGCTGGAGCGGCTGACGCTGCAAGGCGACGAGGTCGTGCTCGACGCCGGCTGCGGCTCGGGCAAGATCGCGCTCAAGCTCGCGGAGCTCGTGCCAGATGGCCGCGTCTATGCGGTCGACGCGGCGCCGTCGATGGTCGCGCACACGCGCGAGGCCCTCGGCGATCGCGCGACGGTCCTCTGCCAGGACCTCGTCGAGCTGGCGCTGCCCGAACCCGTCGACGTCGTCTTCTCCAACGCGACCTTTCACTGGATACCCGACCACGACGCGCTGTTCGCGGC
>DASUHF010000080.1:0-48290 GCA_036273655.1 Solirubrobacteraceae bacterium
GCCAACACCGACTACCGCGCGCAGATCAACTCAAACCTCGCCGACGAGGGCCTGTCCTACGAGCGCGGCCTGACGAACAAGAACCTGCTGTGGCTGCTGGTCGAGGAGATCGGCCTCGACACGCTGCGCGCGAAGGTTCGCCGGCCGCTTTCGGGTCTGCGCGTGGGCCCGTTCTACGGCTGCTACATCGTGCGCCCGGTCGACCGGCTCGGGATCGACGCCGAGCATCCGCGCGACCGCTACATGCACATGGTGATCGAGGCACTCGGCGGCACCGTGATCGACTACGCCGGCGTCTACAAGTGCTGCGGCTTCCCAATCATCACGATGAACATGGAGACCTCGCTGAAGATGGCCGGCCGCAACGTTGCCGACGCGATCGACGCCGACGCCGACTGCCTCGTCGTCCCCTGTCCCCTGTGCCACCTCAACCTCGACCTGCAGCAGCCGCTGGCCGCCACCCAGGTCGGCCGCGACCTCGGTCTGCCGGTGCTGCACCTGCCGCAGCTGCTCGGGCTGGCCCTCGGGCTCGAGCCCAAAGACCTGGGGATGTCCAAGCACGTGGTCAAGCCGACGTCCGTTATCGACTGGTCGGCCTCGGTCGTGGCGGGTGCGCCTGCCTGAGCCGTCTGGCGGTGGGCGGGGCGCCCGGTCGGACGCCGTTTCGCAAGGCGAAGCGGCAGCACTGAACGGACGGCCGGCGGTCGGCCGTGGGGCGGCCGGGACGTACGCCGTTCGGAAGGCGAACGGCAGCACTGAAGCGACGACTGGCTTGCGCTTGGTGAAGGGCCGTTGGTGCGTGGCGATTGTTGTCGCCAGCGGCCGCTCGATACGCCACGCCGACGTCGGAGCCTCGACGATCATCCTGTTTTTTCACCAATCGACGCCTCGTCTGGCCAGGTTGGTTGCCGATTACGGCTGGTCGGTGATCCGGCACCAAGTTGGATCGCAGAGGCTCAAGATGGCGGTTTTTTCGGTCCCGGGCACGGGCCGGCGCTGGAAGCTGCCGCTGCCGAAACCGGGAGCAGCCGGTCAGGCGCGTCGCCAGGCGCGAACGCGCTCCATCGCCCCAGCCGACTCTTCCCGTTCAGTGCAGTCGTTTCCCGGCCCGTCGCAGGAACCCTGCCCCCTCGGTGCAGTCGTTTCTCCGAACGGACCGCTACGAAAAACCGCGGCTCAGGCCGGCGGCGCGACGCGCGCTCAGGCCGCGACCGGCTCGCCGCGCAGCGACGGCGGCACCCACCCGATCGCGGGCGCGATCTCGGCCGCGATCGTCTCGAGCATCCGCGCGTTGTACTCGACCCCGAGCTGGTTGGGCACGGTCAGCAGCACCGTGTCGGCGGACTGCACGGCCGCGTCCTGGGCCAGCTCGGCGGCGATCACGTCCGGCTCGCCCGTGTAGCTGCGCCCGAAGCGGGCAAACTCGCCGCCGGGAAGGTAGCCGAGCGTGTCGGTCGACTCATGATGACGGCCGCGGCCGAAGTACGCGCGGTCCTCGTCGGTGACGATCGGCAGCACGCTGCGGCTGACCGACACTCGCGGCTCACGCTCGTGGCCGGCCTCTCGCCAGGCGGCCCGGAAGATCTCGATCTGCTCTGCCTGCAGCTCCGACAACGGCACACCCGTGTCCTCGGTCAGCAGCGTCGAGCTCATCAGGTTCATCCCCTGCTCGGCGGCCCACTGGGCGGTCGCGCGGGTGCCCGCGCCCCACCAGATCCGGTCCGGAAGACCCGGCGACTGGGGCTGGATCGGCAGCAGCCCGATCGTTCCCGTCATCTCCGGGTCGGCCTGCACGACGCCGACGCCGGCGATCGCGGCGCGGAACAGCGCCGCATGCGAGCGCGCCATGTCGGCGTCCGTGTGACCCTCGGCGGGCACGTAGCCGAACGCCTGCGAGCCGTGCAGCGCCGGCTCGGGCGAGCCGCGGCTGATCCCGAGCTGCAGCCGCCCACCCGCGATCAGGTCCGCGGCGGCGGCATCCTCGGCCATGTACAGCGGGTTCTCGTAGCGCATGTCGATCACGGCGGTGCCGATCTCGATCCTGCTGGTGCGGGCGCCGATCGCGGCCAGCAGCGGGAACGGCGACGCGAGCTGCCGTGCGAAGTGGTGGACGCGCACGTAGGCGCCGTCGATCCCAAGCTCCTCGGCGGCGACCGCGAGCTCGATCGTCTGCTGCAGGGCATCCGCGGCGGTCGGCGTGCGCGAGCCGGTCACCGGCGCCCAGTGCCCGAACGAGAGAAAACCGATGCGCTTGTTGGTCATGGCATCGATGCTAGCAGCGATGATTGAGCACTCAACAGTGTCAGGAAAAGCCGGTCTGGACCGCAAAATCGAACAACCGGCCGACGGCTCAGCCGGTACCGCGCGAGTGGCGCGGCAGGCCGTCGTCGGGCAGCTCGTAGTAGCCGCCCGCCTGCGACGTCCAGATGTGGCCGGCGGTGCCGATCCCCGGGTCGCCGTCGAGCGTGCCGGCGGCGACACTGATCGTGTCGCGCTCCGGCGCCTGCCAGAACAGGCTCGAGCCGCACCGACCGCAAAACCCGCGCCGCGCGCGCAGCTCTGAGTCGGGGCTGTCGATCCAGCGCAGGCCGTGGTCCTTCACAAACGCGAGCCGGTCAAACGAAACGGCGGTCATGGCGGCTGCGTGGCCGCCCCACCGCCGACACTCGACGCAGTGGCAGACGATCACCTCACGCAGCGGCCCGCGCAGCTCGAACACGACCGCGCCGCACAGGCAGCGACCGCTGTGGCGCTGCTCGTCAGCGCCAGGGCTCGCCGTATCGCTCGCCATACGTGAACCCCTCGACCGGATTGCGCGACAGCTTCGACGGCCACGGGTCGGCGCGATGGCCGACGGCGATGTGCGCCGCCACGGCCACGTCAGCCGGAATGCCCAACAGCTCGCGCAGCTGCGGCTCGGCGGGCACGATCAGCGTCGTCAACGCCGCGCCCATCCCCTCGTGGCGCAGCGCCAGCAGCAGGTTCTGAACGAACGGGTAGATCGACGCGCCGCCGACGATGCTCTGCCGGTCAAGCCCCGAGTCGGTGACGGCAAGCGCATCGAGCGCGACGCAGATCACCAGATGAATCGGCACCTGATCGAACGTGCGCGCGTACTCGTCGGCGCCGCGCAGCATCCGCAACCGGCCCGCGCGCAGGCCGCTGGCGGCGCCGGCGTCCAGCGCCGCGCGACCGCCGGTCGCGACCATGTACGCGTCCCAGTGGGGCTCGTACAGCTCGCGCATCCGCGTGCGCAGCGCCGGGTCGGACACGACGATCACGCTCCAGCCCTGGCGGTTGCCGCCGCTGGGCGCGAAGCGGGCGTTGTCGAGCGCCCGGTGCAGCGCCGCCGGATCGACGGACTCGGAAGTGAAGCGGCGCGTCGAGGGCGCGCACCGCATCAGCTCGTAGAGCTCGTCGGACATGTCGTGCCGGCGTTAGGCGCGTGCGGCGCCCGCGCGGTCGGCGACCAGCAGCTCCGCGATCTGCACGGTATTGGTGGCGGCGCCCTTGCGCAGGTTGTCTGACACGACCCACATGCTCAGCGCGCGGGGATGCGACTCGTCGCGGCGGATCCGCCCGACGAACACGTCGTCTGAGCCCTCGGCCGCAAGCGGCGACGGCACGTCGGTGAGCGTCACGCCAGGTGCCGAGGCGAGCAGCTCGCGCGCCTCGTCGGCGCTCAGCGGCTCGCGCGTCTGCACGTTGACCGCCTCCGAGTGCCCGGTCCTGACCGGCACCCGAACGCAGGTGACGGCGACGCCGATCTCGTCGTCCTCGAGGATCTTGCGCGTCTCGAACATCATCTTGCGCTCCTCGTCGGTGTGATCATCGCCGTCGACGAAGTTCCCGGCCGCACCGATCACGTTGAACGCGATCTGATCGGGGTACACGCTCGACGCCGGAACCGGTTCGCCGGCGACCGCCGCGCGCGCCTGCTCGTCGAGCTCGTCGAGCGCCTTCTTGCCAGTGCCCGACACCGACTGATAGGTGGAGACCACCAGCCGCTCGATCCCGGCCGCGCGGTGGATCGGCGCGAGCGCCACCATCAGCTGCATAGTCGAGCAGTTCGGGTTGGCGATCAAGCCGTGATGACGCGCGAGCGCGTGCGGGTTGACCTCGGAGACGACGAGTGGGATCTCGGGATCGCGGCGGAACGCCGAGGAGTTGTCGACGACGGTCGCGCCGGCCTCCACGAACCGGTGTGCCCATGCCCTTGAGGTGCCGGCGCCGGCCGAGAACAACGCGATGTCGATGCCGCTGAGGTCCGCGTCATCGTCGAGCACGTGCACCGGGCGGCCGTCGATCTCGGCTCCCCGCGAGCGCTCGGAGGCGAACAGCACGATCTCGTCGGCCGCGAACTCGCGCTCGGCGATCACCTCAAGCATCGTGCCGCCGACGACGCCGGTCGCGCCGACGATCGCAAGGCGGGTCATCGCGCACCCCGCTCGGGCTCGATTCCGCCGGCGCCGAGCTCGAACGCCGAGTGCAGCGCGCGCACGGCCTGCGGCACGTGCTCGGCGCGGATCACGCAGGAGATCTTGATCGGCGAGGTCGAGATCATCTCGATGTTGATCTCCTCGCCGGCGAGCGTCTGGAACACCTTTGCGGCGACGCCCGGGTGCGAGCGCATGCCGGCGCCGATGATCGAGACCTTGCCGATCTCACGGTCGGTGTCGATCCGTACGCCGAGCTGGTCCTTGACGGGTGCCAGCGCCTGCTCGGCGGCCCGCAGGTCCTCGTAGCCGATCGTGAACGACACCTCGGCGTCGGCGCCCGCGGTGCGCGGCTCGTTCTGGATGATCGTGTCGACGTTGCAGTTGGCCTCGGCCAGCGCGACGAAGATCGCGGCCGCCGCTCCCGGCCGGTCCGGCACGCCGACGAGCGTGATCCGAGCCTCGTCGGTCGAGTGCGTGACGGCGGTGATCAGCGGCTGTTCCATCGTCTGGTCCTCTCTGAGCACAACGGTACCTGGGCCCGGATCGAAGCTTGAGCGGCAGTGAATCGTGACCCCGTGCGTGCGTGCGTACTCGACCGAGCGCAGCATCAGCACGCCCGCGCCCGACGACGCCATCTCGAGCATCTCCTCGAAGCTGACCTGCGGCAGCTTGCGGGCGTCGGGCACGATCCGCGGGTCGGCCGAGAACACGCCGGCGACGTCGGTGTAGATCTCGCACACCTCGGCGCCGACGGCCGCCGCGACCGCGACCGCGGTCGTGTCCGAGCCGCCGCGTCCGAGCGTCGTCACGTCCCTGGCGGTCGAGACGCCTTGAAAGCCCGCGACCAGCACGATGCGGTCCTCTTGAAGCGCCTCGCGGATGCGGTCGGCGCGGACGTCGAGGATCCGCGCCTTCGTGTGCGAGGTGTCGGTCACGATCCCGGCCTGCGAGCCGGTCAGCGAGATCGCGCGGTGGCCGAGGTCATTGATCGCCATCGCGCATAGCGCACAGCTGATCCGCTCGCCGGTCGACAGCAGCATGTCCATCTCCCGCCGGTCGGGGTCGGGCGAGACCTCCTGCGCCATCGCGATCAGCTCGTCGGTCGTCTTGCCGCGCGCCGACAGCACCGCGACCACCCGTCGCCCGCGCTCGCGCTGGGCGACGATCCGCTGGGCCGCGCGCTTGATCCGCTCGGCGTCGGCGACGCTCGTGCCGCCGAACTTCATCACGATCGTTTCCGGGGTGAGCGGCACGGGCGGTGCCGGGACGGTGGTCTGGGTGTCGGCGACGGTCATCGGACAATCAAGATACGCGCCCGCCCCGAGTCACGGCCGCGCCGCCCAGATCAGACCGATGCCGACCGCCGGGTCAGGCTCGTCGGTCACGATCTCGTAGCCCGCCGCGCACAACGACCGACGTACGGCGCCGTGCGGGTCGGGTCCCGGGGCGAAGCGCCAGTGCCACTCGATCACGATCACGGCCGCATCCAGGCTCGGCAGCCGCGGGTCGCACAGCAGCGCCCACTCGCCGCCCTCGATGTCGACCTTCAGCAGGTCGACGCGATCGTCGAGCGCGAACAGGTCGACGGCCGAGACCGTGATCGCGTCGTCGCGCGGCTCGGCCAGGCGCGACTCCGGACCGCGCGCTGCCAGGAACCGCAGCGCGCCGTCGGCGTTCGACACCGCTTGCGGATGCACGCGCCAGACGTCGCCGCGGTCGTTGATCGCGATCGTGCGGGCGAGGATCTCGGCGTTGGCTGGGTCGGGCTCGTACGAGGTCAGCGTCTCGACCTCGAAGCGGCCGAGCGCGAACGCGCCGAACAGGCCGATATTGCCGCCGAGGTCGAGGATCCGGAGCGGTCCGTTGAGGCGCGGGACGAGCGCCGGCGGCGGCTCGTACGGGCGCCGGTCACCGAGTATCTCGACGGCGAGGTCGACGTCGCGCGACCGGTGGCGGATCACGACCTCGATCCCGGACGCCAGGCGGTACCGCCGGGTGCCGCCGCGCAGCTCGCCGGCGAGGAAGCGGGACGCGGGGGCCAGCAGCCGCGCCGCGGCGGCGGTCCGGCGCACGTGTCTGCTGAGGCGATGGCCGGCGACCGTGCGCCGCAGCCGGCGTACGACCGCATGGGGGCGGCTGTCGGCGTGCGTGCGGTTCACACGGCGCGCCGGCCCGCGAACGCCCGCCCGAGCGTCAGCTCGTCGGCGTACTCGAGGTCGGCGCCGACCGGCAGCCCGGACGCCAGCCGCGTGACCGACATCTCCGGGTGGCGCTCGCGCAGCCCGGCCGCGATGTGCAGCGCGGTCGCCTCGCCGGTCGTGGTCGGGTTGGTGGCGATCACGACCTCGCGGACGGTGCCGGCGGCGGCACGCTCGTACAGCTCGGCGATCCGCAGGTCCTCGGGGTCGATGCCGTCGATCGGCGACAGCGCGCCACCGAGCACGTGATAGCGGCCTGAGAACTCGTGCGTGCGCTCGATCGAGATCACATCCGAGGGCTCCTCGACCACGCAGATCAGCTCGTCGTCGCGGCGCTCGTCGGTGCAGATCCGGCAGCGCGGGCCGTCGGCGAGGTTGAAGCACACCTCGCATAGGCCGATCCGCTCTTTGACCTCGCGGATCGCCTCGGCGAGCGCCAACGCCTCATCGTCGGACGCGCGCAGCATGTGGAAGGCGAGCCGCTGCGCGGTACGCCCGCCGATCCCCGGCAGCTTCGACAGCTCGGCGATCAGGCGCTGGACGGGAGGCGCGAACGCGGACATCGGCGGCGGTCAGCTGGCTGCGGTGCGGTGTCGACGTGGATCAGAGCCCGGGCAATCCCAGGCCGCCGAGGCCGCCGGTGATCCCGCCCATCTTGGAGGCGGCCAGCTCCTGCGCGGAGCGCATGCCCTCGTTGACCGCGGCCAGCACCATGTCCTGCAGCAGCTCGACGTCCTCGGGGTCGACGGCCTGCGGATCGATCGTGATCGACTTGACCTCGAGGTCGCCGGAGACGGTGACCTTGACCATGCCGCCGCCGGCGGATGCCTCGACGGACTCGTCCTTGAGCGCCTCCTGCGCCTGCATCATGTCCTGCTGCATCTTCTGCGCCTGCTTGAGCAGCTGCTGCATGTTGGGCTGTCCTGGCTGGGGCACTGGTTCAGGCCTCCTGGTCGTCGTCGTCGAGCACTTGCGCGTCGAACTCCTCCACCAATCGTCGCACGAGCTCCTCGTGCGAGATGCCGACCGCCGACACCTCCGGCGGCTCCTCATCGGACAGCTCGTAGCGCAGCGCCAGCGACGTTCCGACGACCGTCCGCAGCGCCTCGCTGGCTGCCCGCCGGTACTCGTCCTGCTCGGCCTTGCGCTTCAGGAACGCGCTGTCGGACGGGAATGCGACCGTGACGTCGTGGCCTTCTAGCGACACCGGCTTGGCGTCGGCCAGCAGCGCCGCCAGCATCTCGTTGTCCTTGCGGACCACGTCGATCACGGCGGGCCAGTTGGCGGCGACGGTCTCGAGCGCCGGCGGCCCGGTGGCGGTGTCCGCGGCGAGCGCTGCCTCTGGGGCCGCCGCCTCAGGGGCGAGCGCCGCCTTAGGGGCGAGCGCTACCTCCGGGCCGAGGGCTGCCTCCGCAGCCGGGGCCGCCTCGGGAGTGGGGGCCGCCTCCGGGACGGCCGCGACCTCCGCGGCGGACGCTGCTTGCACGCCAGGGGTGCTCTGGATTTGACCCACCTGTTGGGCCGTTTTCAGATCGGTCGGCCTCGAAGCCGCGCCACCGCCGCCGCGCGCCAGCGCCGCCTCGAGCCGCTCGATCCGCGCCAGCAGCGCCGGCGTCGAGGGGTCGACCTCGGGCGCTGCGGCCTTGACCAGCACGAGCTCGAGCTGAATCCGCGCTGAGCCGCCGTTGGCGGTCGCCTCGAGCGCCGCCGAGACGAGGTCCAGCAGCCGCACCGCGTCGGTTCGGGTCAGCGCCTGCGCCTGCGCGAGCAGCCGCGCGTCGCGCTCGGGCGTCAGCCGCAGCTCCTCGGGCACCTCCCCCAGGACCTGCACGGCCAGCAGCTCACGTCCGTGGATCTCGAGGTCGCGCAGCAGCTGACCGGGATCGCGGCCGGACTCCGTCAGCCGTGCGGCCGCGCGCATCGCTGCGGCGCCGTCGGCGGCGACGATCGCGTCGACGGCCTCGAACAGCTGCTCGGCGTCGGCGACGCCCAGCACCGCGAGCACGTCGGCGGTCGTGATCGGATCAGGCCCGGCGTAGGTCAACAGCTGCTCGAGCGTGCCGAGCGCGTCGCGGAAGCTGCCGGTTGCATGGCGGGCGATCGTCGCGACCGCGGTCGTCTCGATCTCGATCTGCTCCTGGGCGGCGACGCGGCTCACGACCCGGGCGACCTGCTCGACGGTCGGGCGGCCGAAGTCGAACCGGTGGCAGCGGTCGACGACCGTCGGCAGCACCTTCTGCGCCTCGGTCGTGGCAAGCACGAAGATCGTCCGCGGCGGCGGCTCCTCGAGCGTCTTCAGAAACGCGTTCCACGCCTGCGGGGAGAGCATGTGCGCCTCGTCGAGGATGTAGACCTTGTGCTTGCCCGAGACCGGCGCGAACGCCACCCGCTCGCGCAGGTCGCGGATGTCGTCGACGGAGTTGTTTGACGCCGCATCCATCTCGATCACGTCCAGCGACGTCGCGTTGGCGATCGCGACGCACGACTCGCACACCCCGCACGGCTCCACCGTCGGCCCGCGCTCGCAGTTCAGACACGCCGCCAGGATCTTGGCCATGCTCGTCTTGCCCGTCCCGCGGGAGCCGACGAACAGGTAGGCGTGGTGCACGCGGTCGCGCTGCACCGCGTGGGTCAGGGTGCGCACCACCTGCTCTTGCCCGACGACGTCCGCAAACGTCCGCGGACGGTGGCGTCTGTAGAGCGAGGGACCGGTCGACACGGAAGCTCCGAGTCTAGTGTCGAGATGGACGCCTCCGGGGTCCCGGCGGCTCGCAGCGGACCCGCCCCAGGGGCCGGACGAAAGTGGACCGTGCACCCTTCGTCGAAGCCGTTCCCGATGACTGCGGCCGCCGCTCTCTGCTCCGGTCGGGCGCCCCCGCCGCGCCTGGAGGTGACCGCTTAAGGCTGCTTCCTTCCGGACCTGACCTGGTTCACAGCTCTCCATCGCGACGGGACCTGACCATCAACGCATTGAACGTGGCGCTGACGCCGAGCCTGAGCCCCTCGGAGAGGGAATTCAGCCCCGCTAGAGCGGATTGCGGGTACAGGGCACCGCTAGCACCCCGCCTAGCACGGTCCACCATGCATCGTAGACGTTCGGACCGGGCCAGGTAGCCACCGCCCCCGCTAGCACCTCGCCTAGCACGGTCCGTGCTCCGTCTAGACGCTCGGGGCGTGCGTGTATGTTGGGCGCTCATGTCAGTCGGAGTGATCGGGCTCGGGTACGTCGGGCTGCCCTTGGCCGTGGCGTTCGCCGACGCCGGCGAGCAGGTCGTGGCGGTCGACGTCGACGAGCACAAGGTCGCACGCCTCGCGGCCGGCGAGTCCTACGTCGAGGACGTGCCATCGGCGCGGCTGCGCGGCGTCTCAGACCGGATCGAGGCGACCACCGAGTACGCGGCGCTGGCCGACTGCGAGGCGGTGCTGATCTGCGTGCCGACGCCGCTGACCGCCAATCGCGAGCCGGATCTGGGACCGCTGGAAGGCGCCGCCGAGGCGCTCGGACTGGTCGTGCAGGAGGGCCAGCTGGTCGTGCTCGAGTCGACCACGTATCCCGGCACCACGCGGGAGCAGGTCGCACCGCTGCTGGAGCAGGGCAGCGGCCTGACCGTCGGCGGCGAGATCAACCTCGCGTTCTCGCCCGAGCGCGTCGACCCCGGCCGCACCGACTACACGCTGCGCAACACCGCCAAGATCGTCGGCGGCATCACCGAGCGCTGCACCGAGCGCGCGGCCGCGCTGTACGAGCGGATCTGCGACGACGTCGTGCGCGTCTCGGGCCCCGAGGCGGCGGAGATGACCAAGTTGCTGGAGAACATCTTCCGGTCGGTCAACATCGCGCTCGTCAACGAGCTCGCGATGCTGTCCGAGCGCATGGGCCTCGACATCTGGGAGGTCGTCGACGCGGCCGCGACCAAGCCCTACGGCTTCATGCGCTTCGAGCCCGGACCGGGGATGGGCGGCCACTGCCTGCCGGTGGACCCGTTCTATTTGACCTGGCGGGCGCGCCAGTTCCACATGTCGACCGAGTTCATCGAGCTCGCGGGCAAGGTCAACCAGCAGATGCCGTACTACTGCGTGGAACGGATCGAGCGCGCGCTCAACGACGTCGCCAAGCCGGTCCGCGGCTCGCGCATCGCGCTGCTCGGGGTCAGCTACAAGGGCGGTGTCGGCGACATCCGCGAGTCACCCGCGTTGCGGATCATCGAGGTGCTCGCGCAGCGCGGCGCCGTCCTCTCCTACCACGACTCGTTCGTGCCCGAGCTCCCGGAGCAGGGGCTGTCCAGCGTGCCGCTCGGCGAGCTGCTCGACACCCGACCCGACGCGGTCGTACTTGTCACCGCCCACCCCGACGTCGACTTCGCCGCGGTCGTCGCGCGGGCGCAGTTGCTGATCGACCTGCGCGGCCGCACCCGCGGCCTGCACGAGAACTCGATCGTCCGCCTCTAGGCGACGCCCCCGGCTCCGCGCGACCCGCGTAAAATCGCTCGTTCCCGACGGACCCAGGGCGCGTAGCTCAGTGGGAGAGCGCTCGCTTCACACGCGAGAGGTCGGTGGTTCGAAACCACCCGTGCCCATCACTAGAAGGTGCTCAGGCGGGCGGCAACAGCGCGAACCGCTCGGCACTGGTGTCCCGTGCAATCGTCTCAGCACGGCCGCCGGACGGCCGTGGCGGCGGCTTTATGATCTCCCCACCGCGCGCCGACACGGCTCATGCGCGCCGATACGACCAGGAGGCCGATGTGAAGCTCAGCGCACGCAACCAGCTCAAGGGCACGGTCACCGACATCAACGCGGGCGAGGCGATCGCGAACGTCACGGTCGACGTCGCGGGCCAGCGGGTGGTCGCGTCGATCACCGTCGAGGCCGTGCGGGAGCTCGGTCTCAATGCGGGCAGCGACGTGACCGTGGTCGTCAAGGCCTCGGACGTGCTGCTCGCCGTACCCGACTGAGCCCGCGCGTCGGTGCAGACGCTGTTTCACATCGCGCTGCTCCGCGACTGGGCGGCCGCCCGCGAGGCCGGCGCCTACCGCGTCTCGACCCGAAATCGGACGCTCGAACAGCAGGGATACATCCACCTGTCGTTCGCCGGACAGGTGCAATCCGTGGCGAACGCCGCATATGTGGACGCCGGCGACGCACTTGTGCTGCTGACGATCGATCCGGCCAAGCTCGCAGCCGAAGTCGTCGTCGAGCCCGGCGAGGGCACGCGCGAGGCGTTCCCGCACCTGTACGGCGAGCTGCCGCTGGCGGCGGTGCGACGGGTGACGCCGTACGCTCCCGCGGCCGACGGCCGCTTCGGGCCACCGCCGCTCGACAACCGCACGATGCCGGCGAGCGTCGTGATCCCTCAGCTCATTTACGACGATGTCGCCGAGGCGGTCGCGTGGCTCTGCGACGCGTTTGGGTTCGTCGAGCGCTGGCGCGCGGGCGACCATCGCGCGCAGCTGGAGGTGCCCGGCGGCGGCTGCGTGGTCGTGACCGAGCCGCGTACCTCGCACGCCCTGCACGGACAGTGGTCGATCATGGTCCGCGTCCACGACGTCGACGCCCACTACGAGCACGCTCGCGCGTTCGGCGCCACAATCGTGGCGCCGCCCAAGGACTTCCCGTACGGCGAGCGCCAGTACCAGGCGGCCGATCTCGGCGGCCATCACTGGGATTTCAGCCAGTCGATCGCGGACGTCGCTCCCGAGGAGTGGGGCGGCACCTCGGGGCCGGCGCTGCACCCCATCGGCTGACGGCGGGGCGGCGCCGCCGGCGATCACAGTCCGGTGGCGCGGATCGTGTAGTTGATGCGACCGCCGTCGAGGCCGAGCGCCGGGTCATCGGTGCGCGGATGGACGGGCCGCACGACCCCGTGATAGGCGAACCGCGACGGGGCACCGAACACGAACAGGTCGCCGGAGCGCAGCTCGACATCGGTGTACGGCGCCCTGCGGTTGACGGTGTTGCCGAACCGGAACGTGCAGGCGGCGCCGATGCTCAGCGACACGACCGGCGCGTCGATCCGCTCCTCGCGGTCGCGGTGCAGACCCATCCTCGCCGTCTCGTCGTAGTAGTTGATCAGCGCGCAGTCGGGCTCGTAGGCGGCCGCCGCCCGGTCGTCCTCGTAGGCGGCCGCCACTCCGTCGCGCGCGAGTTGGGCGAGCCAGGTCGGGAGCCCGGCGACGGGTACCCCATCGACCTCACGCACGTACCGGTACGGCTCCCAGTGCCAGCCCAGGCACACCGTCTGCACCGACATCCGTCCGCCGCTCGGCAGCACCGTGTGGCGCATCCCCAACGTCTCGCCGCCGGCCGCCCACCCGCGCCATGCGGCCACCAGCCGGCGCTGCTGCTCGACGGTCAACCAGTCGGGCACGTGCACGGCGCCGGGCGCGACCTACGCTCGCTCACGGGGGATCAGCGAGTCCATGCGTTGTGAACGTACCGCGACCCGCTGGCGTGAGACGCGGCGTTGTGCGAGGACGCACGTGTCCCGGATTGAGCGCACTAGTTTCAGGGTGTGACCCTCTCCCCCGCCCCCAGCGCGCGCCGCCTGACCGCGGCGCGCATTCACGGTTGGGGGCCGTCGCCGCAGCGTGCGGTCTCGATCGCGTACGTGACCGCGCTGTTCATGACCGCGGTCGACATGCAGATCGTCAACGTGGCGCTGCCGACGCTCAGCCGGGCGTTCGGATCGCCGCTGACCGACGTGCAGTGGACCGTGATCGCCTACCTGCTGACGCTCGCGGTCGTGATCCCCGCGTCGGGCTGGATCGGCGACCGCGTCGGGACCAAGCGGACGTTCCTGTTCGCACTGGCGCTGTTCACGGCGGCGTCGGCGCTGTGCGGCGTCGCCGAGAACCTCCCCGAGCTGATCGCCGCCCGCGCGCTGCAAGGGGTCGGCGGGGGCATGCTGACCCCGACCGGCACCGCGATGCTGTACCGCGCCTATGGCCCCGAGCATCGGGCGAAAGTGGCGCGGACGCTGATCCTGCCGATCCTGATCGGCCCGGCGGCCGCACCGATTCTCGGCGGCGTGCTGACGCAGACGCTGTCGTGGCGATGGGTGTTCCTGCTCAACGTGCCGATGGGGATCATGATGCTCGTCTACGGCTATCTGTTCGTGCCCGAGCACCAGCCGTCGCCCGGCGGCCGGCTCGACCTCGTCGGGATGCTGCTTTCCGGGATCGGGTTGAGCGCGCTGCTGTACGCGATCAGCGAGGGCTCGGTGCTCGGCTGGGCGGCACCGCAGATCCTCGTCACGGGCATCGGCGGGATCGCGATGCTGTGCGCGTTCGCCCGCGACTCGCTGCGCAAGCACGACCCGATCCTGCGCGTGCGGCTGCTCTCAGAGCCGCTGCTGCGATCGACGAACGCCGTGTTCGTGCTCACGACCGGCGTGTTCCTCGCGAGCCTGTATCTGACTCCGATCTTCCTGCAGCAGGTGCTGCGTCAGTCGCCGATCAGCTCGGGCGCGATCACGTTCCTTGAGGCGATCGGCGTCGGCGTCGCGGCGCAGACGCTCGGTCGCCTGTATCCGTTCCTCGGCCCGCGCGTGATGGCCGGCTTCGGCGCCGCGGCGCTGAGCGCGTACATGGCGCTGTTCCTGCTCGTCGGGCCGGGCACCAACCTGTGGCTGATTCGCGCGCTGATGTTCTTCGGCGGCGTCGGCAACGCGGGCGTGTTCCTGTCGCTGCAGAGCTCGATGTTCACCCACATCTCCAGCGCGGACACGGGCCATGCGTCGGCGATCTACAACACCATCCGGCAGTCGTCGATCGCGCTCGACATCGCGGTGCTGACGACGATCGTCGCGGGCGTCGGCGGCACCGGCCTGGCCGCGTTTCACGCCGCGTACCTGGCGGGCGCGATCCTCGTCGCGGTCGGCTCCGTGCTCGCCTGGGCGCTGATCTCAACCGATGCGGCCCGGTCGACGATGACGCGATCGGCGCCGCCGCAGCGGCGCGAGCGCGCGGCCGCGGCCGAGCTGTCCGGCGACTGACCCGGGCGCAGCCCACTGCGCCGATTGACTCCGGCGCGGCCCCGCTCAGACGCGGACCGCGCGCACCAGCCGGCTCGCCAGGAACGCGAACGCGAGCACGACCCACAAACCGATCACGTGAGGATGTCCGTGGGTGACAGCGCCGAGCGTGCACAGCACGAGGATCGCCGCCAGCACGAAGCGCAGTCGCGAGCGCGAGCGCCACGGCGCAAGCGACACGTTGTCGCGCCGCTCGGGCTGGCGCAGATCCGCGGTCAGCCGCTGCAGCTCGCCGAACGTCCGCGCCTGCAGACAGCGGTCGATCCGCTCGTCGAGCTCGTCGGCGTCCAGCCGCCCCTCGGCGTGAGCCTTGCGCAGTTGGTCGGCGACGCGCTCGCGATCGCTGTCGCCGGCACGAAGCCGGGCGTCGGCGATCCGCGGGTCGTCGTGGTTGTCGTATGCGGTGTTCATCTCATCTCCCTTTCGGATCGGAGTTCATGCGCGCTCGGGCTCGGCCAGCGAGGGGCGCTCGAGGGGCTGCTCGGTGACCGGCTCCGGCGGGTGCAGCACCCGCGCCAGCCTCGGCGGCAGCCACCAGTTGACGCGTCCGAGCAGCGACATCGCGGTCGGCAGCAGCAGCGCCCGGACGACCGTCGCGTCGAGCAGGATCCCGGCGCCGAGTCCGGTGGCGATCATCTTCACGCTCGTGCTCGGGGCGGTCGCCATCGCCGCGAAGCCGAGGAACAGGATCAGCGCGGCGCTGGTGACGAGTCGGCCGGTGCGTGCGAGGCCCTCGGTGATCGAGCGGTCGGTGTCGCCGGTGCGGTCGTACTCCTCGCGCACGCGCGCGAGGATGAACACCTCGTAGTCCATCGACAGGCCGAACAGGAACGCGAACACGATCACCGGCAGCCACGATGGGATCGAGCCGTTGGCGGGGATCCCCCACAGCGCGTCCGAGCCGTACCCGTGCTGCCAAACGAGCACCAGCACGCCCCAAGCAGCGGCGACGCTCAGCAGGTTCAGCGCGACCGCCTTGAGCGGCAGCACGACCGAGCGGAATGCGCGCGCCAGCAGCACGAACGTCAGCAGCGCGATCAACCCGACCATCAGCGGGAAGCTGCCGTACACGGCCGAGATGAAGTCGTCGTTCTGGGCGACGACGCCGCCGACGCGGACGTGCGAGCCGACCGCGTGCGCCCGGTCGGCGACGCGATCGACGGTCGACCCCGAGTCGGTGTGCGGAATCACCTCGACGAGCGCTCGGCCGTGCGACGTCCAGGACGGCCCGGCTGGGTCGGCGGCGCCCTGCACGCCCGTGACATGGTCGACGGTCGTGGCGACAGCGCCGGCACGCGCCTGCGGCGTCAGGATCTCGATCGGGCTGAGCGCGCCCGAGCCGATCCCTGCCCGCTCGAGCGCGACCAGGCCCGTGTGCGCGCCGCCGCGCTGGCTGATCGTGTTCGGCGAGCCGCTCGCCGGGCCGAGGTGGATCGTCGCGGCCGCGACCGCGAGCGCCGCCAGGATCGCGACCGCGACCCCCGCGCCTGCGAGCCGGTGGCGGACGACCCAGGCGCTCCACCGCGTCCAGCTGCGGCTCGCGTCGCGGTCGGTGCGCACGTGCGGCCAGTCCAGCCGCGGACCGACGGTGGCAAGCAGCACCGGCAGCAGCGTCAGCGCGACCGCGACCGACACGAGCGGGATCAGCAGGCCGCCGAGGCCGACGCTGCGCAGGAACGGCACCGGCAGCACGATCAGCGCCAGCAGCCCGACCGCAACCGTCGTGCCGCTGAACACAACGGCACGACCGGCCGTCTGCATCGCCCGCATGACCGCCTGCTCCCGGTCGGCGCCGCGGGCCCGCTCTTCGCGCCAGCGGACGATGATCAGCAGCGAGTAGTCGATCGCCACCCCGAGCCCGACGAGTGCGATCAGGAACTCGACGATCGAGGACACCGACGTCACGGTCGTCAGCCCCCACACGGCCAAGAAGCTCGTCATGATCGAGATCACCGCGACCAGCAGCGGCACCAGCGCCATCACCGAGGCGAACACGAACACCAGCACCAGCAGCGCCAGGCCGCCGCCGAGCAGCGACTCGAGCAGCAGCCCGAGCCCGCCGCTGCGGTTGCCCGACGATGACAGCGCGTCGAGTCCGGTGAGGTGAACCGGCGCGCCGGCCACATCAACGCCGCGCACCGCCGCCGACGCCGCCTTGACGGCCTTTGGGTCGGTCCCGAAGCTTCCGATCGCGCCCGGCGGCGGGTACACGAGCGCGAACGTCGTGTGCCCGTCCCGGGAGACGAATGCACGGTCGTGGGTCGAGGCATAGGAGGCGATGCGCGCGCCGGGGAGCGCGTGCTCGATCGCGCCGGTGACGCGGCGCAGGCCGCGGGTCACCGCCGGCGAGTCGACCGACACGCCGGTGGGCAGCGTCACGACCGGCACCAGCGGCGAGCGGTCGCCGCCGGTCCCGAACGTGCGGGTGATCGCGGCATTGGTCTCGTAGCCTTCGCGTCCGGGCACGCTGTACTGATCCGACAGCGCGCCGGTGGCACGAGAGACCGATGCAAAGCCGATCGCGGTGATGACCAGCCACAGGAGCACGACGAGCCGCTTGTGGGCAAGCGACCAGCGGGTGATGGAGAGGATCATGGCGTCGATCGTCTCGCCGCGGCGGCGATCTGTCGTCGGCCGCCGGGATGGACCTGCGCTGCTCCCCCGGGCGTCCCGCCGACCGCGCCCATACGCCCGCGGACGTAGCGGCCGCTACTCCCGGAAGCCGATGACCACCACGGCGATCGGGGCTATCGTCAACTCGTGAGCGCCACGCGCGACACACACCAGCCTGCGTCCTGGCGGCGGTTCCTGCGTCCGCGCGACGTGATGCTCAGCGCCGTCGTGCTCGCTATCCAACTGGCGGGCTCGCATGCGATGGCGCGCAACCACCCGACGTCGCATCAGGGCTGGTGGGCGGCGTCAAGCGTCACCCACCTCGATGCACTCGGCTATGCGCTGCTGAGCCTCGGGCCGCTGGCGCTGCTGGCGAAGAGCTGGTATCCGCGCGCGGTGCTGGCGTTCGTGTTCGCGATCACGGCGGCATACGCGGCGATCGGATATCCGGCCGGTCCGGTGTTCCTGTCGTTGATCGTGGCGTTCGTGGTCGTCGTCAACCGCGGCTACCGCGCGCTCGGAGTCGCCTGCATTGTCGTCGGCTGGGTCCTGTTCCTGTGCCTGCCATGGGCACTCGGCACGGGCGGCCGCCCGACCGTGCCTCAGGTGGTCGGGCTGGCGGCATGGCTGCTGGTGCTGCTGGCCGCGTCCGAGGTCGTCCGCTCCCGGCGCGAACGCGCCGCCGCGGTTCACCGCAGCCTCCAGCAGGAGGGTCTGCGCAAGGCCGAGGAAGAGCGGCTGCGGATCGCGCGCGAGCTGCACGACGTGCTCGCCCACAACATCTCGCTGATCAACGTGCAGTCCGGCGTCGCCCTGCACCTGCTCGACGAGCGACCCGAGCAGGCGCGCACGGCGCTGACCGTCATCAACGAGGCGTCGGCGGAGGCACTGCGGGAGATCCGCTCCGTGCTCGGGGCACTGCGTCGCGTCGACGAGCAACCGCCACGCCGGCCGGCCGCGAGCCTCGAGCAGCTACCCGAGCTGGTGTCGCGGTCGGCGAGCGCCGGGCTCGAGGTCGACGTCCAGATCGACGGCGAGCCACGGCCATTGCCCTCCGAGGTCGATCTCGCCGCGTACCGGATCGTGCAGGAGTCGCTGACGAACGTCTCGCGTCACGCCGGTGTCGGGCAGGCGACCGTCAGCGTCCACTACCGCGACCGCGAGCTGGCGCTCGAGGTCGACGACGACGGCTGCACGGGTGTCGATGGCGAGCACGGGCGCGCCGCCGCCGCCGTCGGCGACGATTCGGGGGCGGGCACCGCCACACGCACCGGGACCGCCACCGGCAGGCGCTCGGGCATCCAAGCGCGCACCGGCACCGCCGCGGACACCGGCCCGGGCACCGGCAACGGCATCATCGGCATGCGCGAGCGCGCGACCGCTCTCGGTGGCGACCTCGAAGCCGGCCCGCGCCCGGGCGGCGGCTTCCGGGTGCGGGCGCGGATCCCGCTCGGGGCGGCGTGATGATCCGAGTGCTGCTGATCGACGACCAGGAACTTGTCCGAGCCGGCTTCCGCGCGCTGCTCGACGGCCAGACCGACATCGAGGTGGTCGGCGAGGCCGGCGACGGCGAGCGGGCGGTGCGACTGACGGTCCAGCAGAAGCCCGACGTGGTCCTGATGGACATCCGCATGCCGGTGCTCGACGGCCTGGAGGCCACGCGGCTCATCTCCAACGATCCCCGCTGCGCCGACACCAAGATCGTGATCCTGACGACGTTCGCGCTCGACGAGTACGTGTTCGAGGCGATCCGCTCCGGCGCGGCCGGGTTCCTCGTCAAGGACACGCGGCCCACGGACCTGATCGAGGCGATCCGCGTCGTCGCCGCCGGCGACGCGCTGCTGTCGCCCGGGGTCACCCGCAGCCTGATCGCGGAGTTCGCCTCGCGTGCGAAGTCGCCGCCGAGCTCGAGCCGGCTCGACGAGCTGACCGATCGCGAGCGCGAGGTGATGGCGCTCGTCGCCGAGGGCCTCTCCAACGACGAGATCGCCGAACGGCTGATCGTCAGCCCCGCGACCGCCAAGACGCACGTCAGCCGCGCGATGATCAAGCTCGGCGCCCGCGATCGCGCGCAGCTCGTCGTCGCCGCCTACGAGACCGGACTGGTGACGCCGGGCTGGGCGTGACTCGCCGAAGGTTGAGCGTCGCTCGAACGGCAGCGATGAAGGGGGATCTGGGCCATCGGACCTTAGAAGTTCGCCAAACCAGCCCGCCCCGAGGAGGAATGGTTATTCCGCGCCCCTCGGGGCCACGAGTCACCAATCTCGCCGCGCGCGACCACGATTGGCGATCTGTTCACTAGCGATCCCCGGCCCGTCCCCTTCGGTGCTGTCGTTTCGCCCACCTGAATGCGCCGAGCTTGGGCGGCCCGCGTTCCGGCTCCCCACCGCGGGGCCGCCGGTGGCCAGCCTACCGCTCGTCGTATCCAGCGGAACGGTCCGATGGGGCCAGCACGAGGTCGCACCGGACCGACAGCTACGGCGCCCCCGCCGGCGTCGGCTCCTCGGTGGTGAAACGCCGGACGAGGGACGGCTTAACGGCGAACACGGCGTCTGAGTCCAGGTATTCGCTGTCGGCGTCGAAGATGTGGGTGGTGAGCGTCCGGTACCCGTTCGCGCGCACGATCATGTGGATGTGCGCGGGACGCCACGGGTGGCGCGCGGTCGCCTCGAGCATCCGCCCGACGGGGCCATCGTCGGGGATCGGGTACGGAACCGGGCGCACGGCGACAAAGCCGAAGCTGCCGTCTGAACGCGTCTCGAAGCGGTCGCGCAGATGGTCCTCGGGCGCCTCCGGACGCTGCACCGCATAGAGCCGGTCGTCGCCGTTCTGCCAGACGTCGAGCTCGGCGCCGGCAAGCGGCTCGCCGGCGGTACTCAGCACGTGTCCGAACACCCACACCGGATCGCCGGCCTGCGCTTCCTCGGCGATCGAGTCGCCGTAGCCGCGGCGTGGCGCGCCCGGCACGTAGAAGGGCCCGAGCACGGTCGACTCGGTCGGCGCCAGGCGGCCCGGCTCGGCGTCGGTGGCATGGGCGAGCGCGTCGACGAGCATCGACAGCCCGAGCGCGTCTGACCAGAGCACGAACTCCTGGCGGCGCTCGTCGGTGATCTCGCCCGTGCGCGTCAGCACCTCGATCGCGCGCTCCCACTCCGCGCCGGTCAGGCGGGTCTCGGCGACGAGCGCATGCGTGTGGCGGACGAGCGCCCGCATCAGCTCCCGCAGCCGCTCGTCCTCGCACCCGTCGAAGCTGGCGAGCACGCGCTCGGTGATCTGATCGGGCGTCGTCGACGGCGGCTCGCTCATCGCGCCGATCCTACGCCCGGGCGCGCAGCCTGCCGACCGGACGCCCACGGCGAACCGCCCGTGAGCGTCTGCGATCATCGCACGATGCGCGTCCTTCGCACGCTGCTCGTCGCGTCGGTCGGCGGGCTGGCGGCGGCTGGATGCGCGGGTCCCGATGCGCTTCCCGGACATGGGTCGGGGCCGAGCGCGTTCGATCGCTCGGTGCGCGTGATCGAGGGCTGGTCGACGGCGCTGCGAACCGGCCACGTGCAGGCCGCGGCCGGCTACTTCACGGTCCCGGCGGTGTTCGTCAACGGCCCGGATGAGGTCCTGTTCCTGCGCAGCCGCCGAGCCGTCGAGATCGCCAACCGCCTGCTGCCGTGCGGGGCCGTGTACGTGTCCGCCCGCCGCGACGGCCGCTACGTCAACGCGCTGTTCCGGTTGACCGATCGGCCGGGTCCCGGCGGTGGACCGAACGGCTGCGGCGCCGGCGTCGGCACGACGGCGCGCGTCGACTTCGTGATTCGCGACGGCAAGATCACGCACTGGCTGCGCGCCCCGAACGAGCCCGGCGACCGCGGCCGTGCGCACCTGGGGCCACCGCACGGCGGCGGCACCGCGACCTCCCCGGGCACGAGCACCGGCCCAGGCACCTCGCCGGGCACGAGCACGGGTCCGGTCAAGCCGCCCGGTACCGCGACCGTGCCGACGCCCACGGTCCCGGCGCCGCAGACCACCACGACCGAGGCGACGCCGAAGGTCTGAGCTGATCTCAGTCCCCTGACCTCCTACGCTGTGACGCGATGGCGCTGACTGACCCCTACAAGGTGCTGGGCATCCCCCACTCGGCCACCGATGCCGAGATCCGCGCCGCCTACCGCCGCCAGGTGCAGCTGCACCACCCCGACCACAACGGTGGGTCGGCCGAGTCCACCCGACGGTTCGAGCAGGTGCAGGAGGCCTACGCGCTGATCCTCAGGCTCGACCGAGGCGCCTCGAGCGCCACCTCGCGAGCGAGCGCTCGGCAGTCGCAGGGGCCGACCACGCCCCCGCAGGCTGCGCCGTCGGATCCGGGGCTCGAGCAACGGCTCGCCGATCTCGAGCGTGAGCTCGCTGCCCAGCGCGCCGCCAAGCAGCAGGCGGCGCGCGAGGCCGAGCGGATCCGCGCCGACGCGCTGCGCCAGGCGCGCGAGGCCACCCGCGCGACCGGCGAGCGCGCCTCCGACGAGGATCTCGGCTACGTCACGACCGACGACAGCATCTCGGCGATCCTCGACGACGCGGCCGAGCAGTGGTCCAAGCGTCTGATGGGCGACGCGGACGACGACGGCGAACGCGAGCCCGTCAACGAGCGGCTCGCGGACCTGCTCGACGACCTCGGCGCGCGGCTGCGCGGCGAGCGGCCCGGCGCCGGCGACCGGCGCCGCGACGAGGATTGAGCACGACGGTGCCGGCCGGACGGTGACGGCGTGACCGGCGCGCGCTCGGGCGGGCGGATCCTCGTCGATCAGCTCGCCGCCCACGGGGCCGAGCTTGCCTTCTGCGTCCCGGGCGAGAGCTATCTGGCCGCGCTCGACGCATTCCACGACACGCCCCAGATCCGGTTGATCGTCGGTCGGATGGAGGCCGGCACCGCCAACATGGCGTGCGCACACGGCCAGCTCACCGGCCGCCCCGGGATCTTCTTCGCCACTCGTGGTCCCGGCGCGACGCAGGCGTCGGTGGCGGTGCACACCGCTCGCCAGGGGTCGGTCCCGCTGATCGTGTTCGTCGGCCAGGTGCCGCGATCGCACCGGAATCGCGAGGCGTTTCAGGAGGTCGATCTCGACGCGATGTTCGCGCCGCTGGCGAAGTGGGCGGCGACGGTCGACGATCCGGCGCGGATCCCCGAGTACGTCGCCCGCGCCTACCGGGTCGCCACCTCGGGGCGCCCCGGCCCGGTCGTGCTGGCGCTGCCCGAGGACGTGCTGACCGCCAGCGCCGACGTCGCAGACGCGACGCCGCATCCACCGGCGCGACCCGCGCCGACGGCGCACGAGCTCGCCGCCGTGCGCGAGCTCGTGAGCGGCGCACGGCGGCCGCTGGTGCTCGTCGGCGGTGGCGGCTGGTCAGACCGCGCGTCGACCGACGCGGTCGCGCTGTGCGAGGCATGGGAGCTACCGCTCGCGACCGCGTTCCGCTGCCAGGACTACGTCGACAACGGCTCGCGCGTGTACTGCGGCACGCTCGGGCTCGGCATCGACCCGCGGCTCGCCGCGCGCGTCGTCGACGCCGACCTGCTGCTGGCGATCGGCGCACGGCTCGACGAGCCGACCAGCGGCGGCTACGAGCTGATCCGGGCACCACGCCCGAAGCAGGCGCTGGTCCACGTGCACCCGGATCCGGACGAGCTCGGGCGCGTGTTCGAGCCCGAGCTCGGGATCTGTGCCGCCAGCGCCGAGTTCCTCGCGGCGGCGCGTGCACTCGAGCCGCCGGACGGCGCAGGACGGCGGCCATGGGTGACAGCGGCGGCCGCCGACGTGAGGGCATTCCGGACGCCCGTGGCGCCGGCCGCGGATGGCGTCGACCTCGCCCGCGCCATCGGCGAGCTGCGCGAGGTGCTGCCGCCGGAGACGATCGTCACCAACGGCGCCGGCAACTACACGCTGTGGGTCCACCGTTTCTGGCGCTATGACCGGTTCGGGACACAGCTGGCGCCGGTCAGCGGCGCGATGGGATACGGCCTGCCCGCCGGGATCGCCGCCAAGCTCGCGCAGCCGGATCGCCCGGTCGTCTCCTTCAGCGGCGACGGCTGCTTCATGATGGCCTGCCAGGAGCTCGCGACCGCGGCCCGGCACGACGCGAACGTCGTGTTCGTGGTCGTCGACAACGGCTCGTACGGGACGATCCGCATGCACCAGGAGCGCCGCTATCCCGGCCGCCCGGTCGGCACCTCGCTCGTCAACCCCGACTTCGTCGCGCTTGCAGGGTCGTTCGGGCTCGACGGATGCTCGGTGTCCGACGCCGACGACCTGGTGGCCGCCGTGCAGGCGGGGGTCGCTTCGTCGCGGCCGTCGCTCGTGCACGTGCCGGTCTCGCCCGACGTGCTGACGCCCGCTGCCGAGATCCGCGACCGCGCACCGGCCTGATCGCGCGCGTCACGCGGTCGCGACGAACAGCGTGCCCGCGCGGCGCCCGGCGAGCCCGAGCTCGTCGACGGCATCGCGCACGCCGGGGTAGTCGGGGTGGTCGTAGTCGTCGAACACGATCGCGGCACCCGGCGCCAACGCCGGCCGCCAGGCGGCGACCTCGTCGACCGTCTGCTGGCGCTCGTGCGAGCTGTCGACGTAGAGCAGGTCGACCGGCCGGTCGTCGCGCGGGCCGTCGGCGCCCGCCGCCGTCACGAGCTCGATGCGCGCGCGCACGTCGGCGCTCGTCAGGCGCAGGTAGCGAGCCGGCTCGGGCCGCGCCACGATGTCAAACGTCGTGACCCGGCGGGCGGGATCGGCCAGCGCAAGCGAGATCGCCGTCCATCCGGTCGCGGTGCCGAGCTCGACCACGGTCCGACGCCCGTCGGCCAGCGACAGCAGCGTCCGCAGGTCCCGGGGCCGGGTCACCGAGGTGAGGCTGAAGCGGTCGCCGTCGCGGTGGGCGAGCGCCCGCGCCCGGGCCTGGAACCACGCCACGCGCGGCGGCAACGCGCGCAGCTCGGCGTACCAGCGCAGCTCGACCCCAGGGTGGCGCAGCGCGCCCCGGCGCGGTCCCGGCATACTCAGCGAGCTTCCCGGCGGATCCGGTTGCGCATCGTGCGCGCGACGTAGTCGTCGACGCTGTAGCGCTCCTGCAGCCACGGGTCGCCGCGGTGGTGATAGCCGTTGCGCTCCCAGAAGCCGAGCTGGTCGGCGTCGAGCACCTGCAGCCGCCGGATCCACTTCGCCGACTTCCAGAAGTAGAGGTGGGGCACCAGCAGCCGCGCGGGACCGCCGTGGTCGGGCTCGAGCGGCCCGCCGTCGACCCGGTGCGCGATCAGCGCCGGATGGTCGAGCACGTCCGACAGCGGCAGGTTCGTCGTGTAGCCGCCGTAGCTGTGGGCGAGCAGGTGGCTCGCCTGCTCACGCGGCTCGGCGCGGTCGATCAGGTCGGCGACCGAGGCGCCCTGCCAGTGCATCCCGAACTTCGACCAGCGGGTCACGCAGTGGATGTCGCCGGTCCACTCGACATCGGCGGCGTCCTCGAACTCGGCCCAGTCGAGCGTGTACGGCCGCCGCACCGCGCCGTCGATCGACAGCTGCCACCGGTCGAGGTCGACGTGCGGCGTCTCGCCGACGCTCAGCAGCGGCCACTTCAGCGTCGGCGATTGGCCCGGCGGCAGGCGGTCGGGGTCGATCCCGAGCGACACCGCCCGGCGGCGGCCGCGGTCTGCGAACTGGCGGGACGTGATCGGCATCCGTCTCATTCTGCCCACGGACGGCGGCTAGGGTGCTGCGAAGGCAGATGTCGGCGAGCGAAGGACGGTTGTAATGGCAAGCATGCGAGCGGTGGTGATCCCCGAGCCCGGGGGTGACTTCGAGTTGGTGACACGCGAGGTTCCGGAGCCTGGTCCGGAGGAGGCGCTCGTCCGCGTCCACGCCTGCGGCGTCTGCCACAGCGACTCGATGGCGAAGATGGGCCTGATGCCGGGTGCGCCGTATCCGCTCGTTCCCGGGCATGAGATCGCCGGCGAGATCGCCGCGCTCGGGGACCGCGTCAACGGCTGGACCGTTGGCCGGCGCGTCGGCGTCGGCTGGTTCGGCGGCAACTGCGGCTGGTGCGAGTGGTGCCGGCGCGGCTCCCTGATCGACTGCGAGAACACCGTGATCCCCGGGATCACCGCCGACGGCGGCTACGCCGAGTACGTCGTCGTGCGCTCCTCGGCGCTGGCCGCGATGCCCGACGAACTCTCGCCCGAGGAGGCGGCGCCGCTGCTGTGCGCGGGGATCACGACGTTCAACGCGCTGCGCCGCGCGGGCACCATCGCCGGCGGCCGCGTGGCTGTACTCGGCATCGGCGGGCTCGGCCACCTCGGCGTGCAGTTCGCCCAGCGGCTCGGCTTCGAGACGATCGCGGTCGCGCGCGGCAGCGACAAGGAGCCGCTTGCGCGCGAGCTCGGCGCCCATCACTACGTCGACTCGACGGCGGGCGATCCGAGCGAGGCGCTGCAGGCGCTCGGCGGCGTCGACCTGATCCTCGCAACCGTCACCAGCGCCGGCGCGATGGCGGCACTGTTCGGCGGCCTGCGTCCGCAGGGCAAGCTGCTCGTCATCGGCGCCGACTTCGAGCCGCTGCCGATCCCGGCGGCGGCGCTGATCGGCGGCGGCAAGCAGATCGCCGGTCACGCCTCGGGCACGTCGATCGACTCCGAGGACACGCTGCGCTTCAGCGCGCTGTCGGGCGTGCGTCCGATGATCGAGACGATGCCGCTCGAGCGTGCGGCCGACGCCTATGAGCGGATGATGAGCGGGGACGCGCGCTTCCGCATGGTCCTGACGATCTAATCGCTGGGTCGCGCCCCGGTGCGGGCGCGCAGCACCGCGAGCAGATCGTCGTGGACGCCAAGCGGATCGCCGTGCACGTCGTCCCACGTGTAGCGCAGCACCAGCCAGCCGCGGCCGCGCAGCAGCCGGTCGTTGGCGCGGTCGCGCCGGATCTGTGCCGGCGAATGATGGTTGTCGCCGCCGTCGAGCTCGACAATCACGCGCGCGTCGCGGTAGACGACGTCGGACAGGATGCCCTCGACCCGCTCGTTGATCGCGTCCGGCTTCGGTGTGTCGGTCTGTTCGCAGAACACGATCCAGTCGTCCTCGTTAGGGCTGAGCGTGTGCGCGA
Organism: Solirubrobacteraceae bacterium; assembly: GCA_036273655.1. GTDB lineage: Bacteria > Actinomycetota > Thermoleophilia > Solirubrobacterales > Solirubrobacteraceae > Palsa-465. The sequence goes on from DASUHF010000080.1 coordinate 26,409, forward strand.
AGCGCGGGTCGTGGTCAACGATCGCCCAGCCGAGGTGCGCGCTGCCCGGGCGGCCGCGTTTGCGGATCGACTGCAGCGCGGCGAGATCCAGTTGCCGGCGGTAGTCCAGGCGCGCAAGGCCCTTGCGGACGAGCACCGGGTCACGGCGGCGGGCGGCGGCGACGTCGAGCATCGTCTGCGGTGTGGTCGTCACCGGGATCCCGCGATGCGACGCGCGTACGAGCCGGCGGCGGCCGTGGACCACGACGCCTGGCACCGACCGGACCCGCCGCGGCGTCGAGACATGGATCGCCGGCGGTGGGTAGTCGATCAGGCCGAGCCAGTGCGCCGCCGAGAGATGGCTGAGCATCGCGCCCGGCCCCGCATACAGGATCGCCTCGAACAGGTCTGACTCGTACGTGCGATCGACGCTGCCGACGGCGAACACGCGCGGCAGCGTGCGGTGCAGGTACGACGTCTGCCGCCAGTGGCGCACCACGTGGCCGACGACGCCGAGCTCTCGCAGTTGGGCGTCGGTGACGCGCCCATGCTGCCGCGCAGCCAGCCGAGCCACCCGAACTCTGGCGCGCGCCCGAGAATTATTCTCACCCTCTCGCCATTGTTCGCGTGGGGCCATGTGTGGTAGTAGCCGCGAGGGCGGGCAAGTTCACCCCGGGTAGGGTTCGCCCATGCCACCCGCGTTCCCCAGCACCGTCGGCGAGGTGCTGGCGCGCGCCGCCGCCCGCCAGCCGGACGCGCTGGCGCTGACGTTCGCCGACCGGCGCTGGACGTACGCCGAGCTGCACCAAGCGGCCGGGCGCGTCGCCGCGGCACTGCTGCAGCGCGGGTTGCACCCCGGCGACCGCGTCGCCGCGTTCGGCACCAACTCCGACGCGTACCTGCTGCTGTTCCTCGGTTGCGCCAGGGCCGGACTCGTGCACGTGCCGGTCAACTTCAACGCCCGCCGCGACGAGCTCGCCTACCTGCTGACCCAGTCCGAGCCGCGGCTGGCGTTCGTCGACCCGGCGCTGCAGGAGCACGTCGCCGCGGTCGCCGACGAGTTGCACGGCATCGAGCGGGCGACGCTGCGCGACGGCGACGTCCTGCGCTGGGCGACCGACGCGGCCGCACCCGTGCATGAGGAGCAGGGGGTCCAAGACGAAGACCTCGTGCAGCTGCTGTACACGTCGGGCACGACCTCGCAGGCGAAGGGCGCGATGCTCACCCACCGCGCGCTCGTGCACGAGTACGTGTCCGCGATCGTGGCGTTCGAGCTGTCGCGAAACGACACGCCGCTGCACTCGCTGCCGCTGTATCACTCCGCGCAGCTGCACTGCTTCCTGATGCCGGCGCTCGCGGTCGGCGCCACCAACCACCTGCTCGAGGCGCCCGACCTCGACCAGATCTTCGAACGTGTGCCAAAAGACCACGTCGACTCGCTGTTCTTCCCGCCGACGGTGTGGGTCGGCGTCGCCAACGACCCCCGCCTGAACGAGCTGAGCATGCTGCGCAAGGCGTTCTACGGCGCCTCGATCATGCCGGTGCCGGTGCTCCAGCGCCTGCAGCGGGCGCTCCCCCACGTGCGGTTCTTCAACGCGTTCGGGCAGTCGGAGATCGGCCCGCTGGCGACCGTGCTGGGGCCCGAGGAGCACGCCGAGCGTCCGGACTCGGTCGGCCGTAGCGTGCTGTTCGTGCAAACGCGCGTGGTCGACCCCGAGATGAACGACGTACAGGCCGGCGAAGTCGGCGAGGTGATCTACCGCTCGCCGCAGCTGTGCGAGGGATACTGGGGCAAGCCGCAGGAGACCGAGGAGGCGTTTCGCGGCGGCTGGTTTCACTCCGGCGACCTATGCCGGATCGACGACCAGGGCTACCTGTTCGTCGTCGACCGGATCAAGGACGTGATCAACACCGGCGGCATCCTCGTCGCCTCGCGCGAGGTCGAGGACGCGCTCTACGGCCACGACGCGGTCGCCGAGGTGGCGGTCGTCGGGCTCCCGCACGAGCGCTGGATCGAGGCGATCGCGGCGGTCGTCGTGCGCGCTCACGACGTCGAGGCCGAGGAGCTGATCGAATACGCGCGCCAAAAACTCGCTTCGCACAAGGTGCCGAAGTCGGTCCACTTCGTCGACGCGCTGCCCAAGAACGCATCCGGCAAGCTGCTCAAGCGCGAGCTCCGCGCGTCGTTGGGTGGCGGCCTCGGCCTCACCGCCGGGTAGGCTCGTCGTCATGCCCGTCCGCGCCGTCGGCATCAACCACATCGCGTTCGAGGTGGCAGACCTCGAACAGGCGCTGGCCTGGTACGAGCGCTGGTTCGAGGTCACGCTGCGCGGCTCGCGCGGGCCGCGGATGGCATTCATCGACCTCGGCGACCAGTTCATCGCGCTGACGCAGGCCGACGCCGACGGTCCCCACGTCGACCGCACCCGCCATCACGGGATCGTCGTCGACGACAAGGAGGCGCTGCGCGCGGAGCTGCTGCAAGCCGGCGTTGACGTCGCGCCGGCCGGCTCGCACCTGCGCATCCACGACCCCAGCGGCAACCAGCTGGAGATCGTCGACTATCGCGACGTGCAGTTCTCAAAGAGCGAGACGGTGCTGCGCGGCATGGGCCTCGACGGCCTGCGCAAGTCCGACGCGGCCCGCCGCGAACTCGCCGACAAGGGCCTGCTCGGCTGAGCAAGCTCTGATCTACGATCGCGCGGTGAGCGCGACCAGCGAGCCACCGCCGTCGGTCGCGGATGTCGTCGGGGCGACGATTGCCGCACACGGCGTCCGCGACGCATTCGGCGTGATCGGCTCCGGCAACCTGGTCGTGACCAACGCGCTTCGGCGCGGCGGCGTGCGCTTTCACCACGCCCGCCACGAGGGCGGCGCGATCTGCATGGCCGACGGATACGCGCGGGTCAGCGGCGAGATCGGGATCTGCAGCGTCCACCAGGGCCCGGGGCTGACGAACACGCTGACCGGGCTGACCGAAGCCGCCAAGAGCCGAACGCCGCTGCTGGTGCTGGCCGGCGAGGCGCCTGCGGCGGCGCGTGCGTCGAACTTCCGGATCGATCAGGACGGGCTCGTCGCCTCGGTCGGCGCCGGCTCGGACCGAATCTACGAGCCGGCGACCGCGGCCGGCGACGCCGCTCGCGCGTTCCGCCGGGCGACGCTCGAGCGCCGGCCGATCGTGCTGATGCTGCCGATCGACGTGCAACCCCGGCCGGCCATCGACGTCGCGCCGCTCTTGCGCCAGACCGGGCCGGACGCCGGCACGACGGTCCCGACCGCACCCGCGCTGGCCGCGGTCGCCGAGCTGCTGCGCGCCGCGAGCCGGCCGGCGATCATCGCCGGGCGCGGCGCAGTGCTCGCCGGCGCGCGCGACCAGATCGAGCGGCTCGCAGAGCTGATCGGAGCGCTGCTGGCGACCTCGGCCCCGGCCAAAGGTCTGTTCGCGGGCCTGCCCTACGCGATCGGGATCTCGGGTGGGTTCGCGTCGCCACTGGCGGCCGAGCTGCTGTCCGCGGCCGATCTCGTGCTGCTCGTTGGCGCCTCCGGCAACCAGTGGACGACCAGGCACGGGACGCTGGTCGGCGAGCGCACCCGCGTAGTGCAGATCGACTGCGAGCCCGACGCGATCGGCAGGCATCTGCAGGTCGAGGCGGCCCTCGTCGGCGACGCCGCCGCGACCGTCGGCGCGCTCGCGGACGAGATCGGGCGCCGCGGCCATCGCGCGACCGGCGTTCGCACTCCAGAGCTGGCCGGCCGGATCGCCGCGCGGCGGTGGATCGATGAGTCATACGCAGACGCGAGCGACGATCGCTGGATCGACCCCCGTACGCTGTCGATCGAGCTTGAGCGCCGGCTGCCGGCCAACCGGCAGGTGGCGCTCGACTCCGGTCACGCGGTCGGCTATCCGGCGATGTACCTGTCGGTCACAGGCCCCCGGGCGTGGGTGTTCGGCAACGGCTTTCAGGCGGTCGGGCTCGGACTCGGGCTGGCGATCGGCGCGGCGATCGCCCAGCCCGAGCTGGTGACGGTCGCGGCGCTCGGGGACGGCGGCGCGTTCATGGCACTGGCGGAGCTCGAGACGGCCGTCCGGCTCGGGCTGCGGCTCCTGGTCGTGATCTACGACGACAGCGCGTATGGCGCCGAGGTCCACCACTTCGGCCCGCTCGGCCACGATGTCGACGCGGTTCGGTTCCCCGACGCCGATCTCGCCGCGATCGCCCGCGCTGCCGGCGCGCGGGGCGAGATCGTCCGCCGCGCCAGCGATCTGGCGGTGATCGACGAGTGGGTTTCATCGAGCGCAACCGGGCCGCTCGTGCTCGACGCCAAGGTCAACCCGAACGTGTGCGCCGAGTGGCTGGCGGAGGCCTTCCGCTCATAATCTCAAGTCATGTCGAACACCGCCGTCGCGGAGCTGATCGACGCGCTCGCCTCGGGCGTCGTGCGGATCGTCGATCTGACGCAGCCGCTGAGCGAATCGACGCCCGTGATCCAGCTCCCGCCGCCGTTTGCAAACACGCCCGGGCTGAGCCGCGAGGCGATCAGCCGCTACGACGACCGCGGTCCTGCGTGGGCGTGGTACACGCTGACGATCGGCGAGCACGTCGGCACCCACGTCGACGCGCCGCTCCACTGGGTGACGGGCCGCGAGGGCGCGGACCTCGGATCGATCGAGGCGCGCACGCTGATCGGCCCCGCGTGCGTGATCGACAAGACCGCCGAGACCGAGGCGGCCGGCGGCGACTACCTGCTGACCGTCGCCGATCTGGAGGCATGGGAGGCCGAGCATGGCCGCATCCCCGACGGCGCCTGGGTGCTGCTGCGCTCGGGCTGGAGCTCGCGCGCGCACGACCAGGAGTCGTTCCTCAACGCCGGCGAGCACGGGCCGCGGACCCCCGGGCCGGACGTCGAAGCGTCGCGGTGGCTGGCCGGCGCACGGCCGATCGCGGGCTTCGGGACCGAGACCGTTGGGATCGACGCCGGCTCGGCCGGCTCGATGGAGCCCCCGTTCCCGCTGCACAACCAGCTGCTGGGCGCGGGCAGGCTGGGGCTCACGCAGCTCGCCAACCTCGACCAGCTGCCCTTGACCGGGGCGCTGCTGGTGGTCGCGCCGCTGCGGCTGGTCGGCGGCACCGGCAGTCCCAGCCGCGTGTACGCGTTCGTGCCTGACGGCGCGTGACCGCCGGGGCGCCGCCCCGAAACCGAAACGGCTTTGATACCAACCGAGACGATGCCGTCGCCGAGCTTTCGGTTCGTCTGCGGACCCGCCGCGCTCGCCGGCGGTCGTGCCGGCTGGGCGCGGGAGATGCTGGCCGATGGCGAGGTCGCGCTGCTGGCCGACGACGGTGTCGAAGCGGTCAACACGGTCGCGCACGACCTCGGCCTCGTCAGCGTGCCGCTGATCCGCGGCGAGCGGACCCGCGCCGAGCAGGAGCGGACCGTGATCGCGTACGCGGCGTCGCTGCCGCTCGTGTGGATCGCGCCGTCGTTCGAGGACGAGACGACGCGCTGGGCCCATGACCGGGGTCCGATGACGCTGCTGATCGCCACGGCCGAGCCGCTAACCGACGACGACCAGCGGCGCATCGACCGCTTCGTCGCGACGCTCGGTCGTCAATCCGAATAACCGCTCTCAATCGAGCGCGGGGTGGCGGCGCGTAAGTCCCGACGCAGCCTCCCAGGCGGCGGCCAGATCGAGCAGCCGCCGGTCGCCGCGGTAGCGGCCGACGAGCTGCATGCCGACCGGCACCCCATCGGCGGTGAACCCGGCCGGGACCGCCGCGACGGGATGCGCCGTCACCGTGATCCGCGAGCACACCCGCATCCATCCCAGGTAGTGCGGCATCTTGACCCCGGCGACCGTCGACGGGAACTCGAGCTCGATCGGGAACGGCACGACTTGCGCGCTTGGGGCGACGAGCAGATCGAATTGCTCGAGCAACTCCGCCACGCGCGTAAACGCCTCCGAACGCAGCGTGAGCGCCCGCGCGATCGCGGGCCCGTCGAGCTCCAGGCCGCGCTCGACGTTCCAGAGCATGGTGGCCTTGGCGGTCGTGCGCAGCGTCTCGAGCGCCGGGCCGAAGCTGCGCGCGAACGACAGCGCCCGCAGCGTCTCGAACGCCTCGTCGGCGGCGCGAAGATCGAGCGCGACGTCCTCCACGACGCAGCCCGACGACTCCAGCTGCACGCGGGCGCGCCCGAGCACCTCGAGGACCTCGGGCTCGATCGGAAGAGCCCCGAGGTCAAGGCACCAGGCGACGCGGACGCCGGCGAGCTCGCCCCGCGGCTGCACCGCGAATGCCGCCGGGTCGCCGTGCGACAGCGGCGTGCGCGGATCGGGCCCGCTGATCGCCTCGAGCATCAGCGCCAGGTCGCCGACCGTGCGCGCCATCGGTCCGACGACCGAGGCGGGATCCCAACCGTCGCCGTCGCCGCCGTCCGGGACCAGGCCGGGCGTCGGGCGCAGGCCGACGACGTTGTTGAAGCCGGCCGGGTTGCGGATGCTGCCGCCGTGGTCGGAGCCGTCGGCGATCGGCAGCATCCCCGCCGCCAGCGCTGCACCGGCGCCGCCGCTGGAGCCGCCGGCGCTGCGTTCCGGGGCCCACGGGTTCCGGGTCGCGCCGAACACCTCGTTGAACGTGTGCGAGCCGACCCCGTACTCGGGCGTGTTGGTCTTGCCGACGATGATCGCGCCGGCGGCGCGCAGGCGCGCGACGAGCAGGCTGTCGCGATCCGGAACGTGCTCGGCGAAGCTGCGTGACCCATACGTGGTCCGCAGACCGGCGGTGTCCTCGAGATCCTTGATCGCGATCGGGAGCCCGTGCAGCGGCCCCACCGGCTCGCCGCGGGCAAGCCGGCGGTCGGCGGCGTCGGCGTCGGCAAGCGCGCCCTCGAAACGCGGGCTGACGATCGCGTTCAGGAGCGGGTTGACCGCCGCGATCCGATCCAGATGATGGCCGACGACCTCGCGGACCGACAGCTCGCGGGCGCGGATCGCCGCTGTCAGCCGGCGGGCACTCCACCAGTGCAGCTCGCTCGCTTCGTGCTCAGCCGAGGCCGTCTCGGCACCGGTGCCAGCGCTCACGCGGGGATCAGGATCCCGCGGCCCTGCAGCCGGCCGCCGTCGAGGTCGGCCATCGCGTCGTTGATCGCGTCGAGCGGATAGGTCGAGGTGTGCAGCGCCACCTTGCCCTCGGCGGTAAGCGTCATCAGCTCGGCGAGGTCGGCGTAGGTGCCGACGAGATTGCCGATGAACGAGATCTCGCGACTGATCACGTCGATCGTCGGGATGTCGATGTTCTCGCCGTAGCCGATCACGTAGTAGAAGCCGCCGTCGCGGACCATCGCGATCCCGTCCTCGATCGCGCCCTTCTCGCCGACGAAGTCGACGATCGCCTCGGCGCCGAGCCCGTCGGTCAGCTCGCGCACCTGCTCGACGTGCTTGGACCCCTCGACCTTGATCGTCGTGTCGGCGCCGACCTCGCCGGCCAACGCGAGCGCCTTCTCCGACGGGTCGACGACGACAATGTGCGCGGAGGTCATCGCCTTCAGGCATTGGATCCCGATGTGACCGAGACCGCCGGCGCCGATCACGACCGCCGTCGTGCCCGGTTGCAGTACCGGCACGGCCTTCTTGACGGCGTGGATCGCGGTCAGGCCGGCGTCCGCGAGCGCGGCGATGTCCTTCGGCTCAAGGCCCGGGTCGAGCTTGACGACCGAGCGCGCGCTGGTCTTCAGCAGCTCCGCGAAGCCGCCGTCGCGGTTGATCCCCGGAAACGAGCCGTTGAGGCAGTGCATGTCGTCGCCGACCCGGCAGGGCATGCACAGCCCGCAGGAGATGAACGGATGCACGATTACGGTGTCGCCGACCTCAACGTTGGTGACGCCCGGGCCGACCTCGTGCACCCATCCGGCGTTCTCGTGGCCGGGCGTGTAGGGCAACGCGACGCCGGACTTTTCGGCCCACTGGCCCTCCTGGATGTGCAAGTCGGTCCGGCACAGGCCGGCGGCGCCGATCCGCACGATCACGTCAAGCGGGCCGTCGATCCTCGGCTCGCCGATGCTGTCGAGCTTGAGCGCCTCGTGGTAGGCGTGCAGCCGTGCGGCCTTCATGTCGTCTCCTCTCCTGATTGCGCCGCGAGCTTGTGGCGGGTGTGGCGGGCTTGTAATAAGCCGCGGCAGATCTCGCCGTTGGCCTCGAGCGAGACGCGCACGAGCTGCGCGGCCCGCAGCCACCGTCTGAGCTGGTCGCCGGCGACCGGCTCCCCGCTGGGGTGCACGAACGCGGGCGCGTCGCCGTCGGCAGCGATGCCCAGCAACCCGCGCAGCTGCAGCACCCGCGCGGTCTGCGGCGTGTCGGGCAGCTGCGCAACCGTCATCTCGATGAGCTCTGAGTCGTCCACCCCCTGTGCGCGCAACCACTCGCAGATCCTCGACTGGCGGGCGACCAGCGCCTTGCGGATGAACAGCTCGCGCAGCGCCTCGAGATCGTCGTCGTCGGTCTCGCCCGGAAACGCGCCGGTGAAGCCGGCGCCGCGGTTGAGCGCGGCGTTGATCTCCTCGCCGGTGTAGTGGTCCTCGAAGCGGATCACGACGTCGCGCACGCCCTCGACCTCGCCGACGACGCGGCGGGAGTCGGCGCCCATCAGGAATGCGAAGTTCGGAGCGCACTGCGGCGTCGGCAGCCGCAGTATCACCTCGACGTCGCCGTCGCGTGAGATCGCGCACGAGCCGATGAAGCGAAGCTCGGTGATCGGCTCGTCGAGCTCGGGGTCGTACACCTGCGCGAGCGCATTTAGCACGCGCTCGCGCAGGTCGCCGTCGACCCCGGCGGTGGCGGCCTCCCGCTCGATGGAGGCCTGGGTGTTCACGCGCTCGCCGACTCCTCGACCAGCTGCGCGTCGTCGCGCGCGGCGGCACCGGCGACGTCGCAGCCCTCGGGGACCTCGATGCCGTACAGCTTCGCCGCGTTGATCCCGAGGATCTTGCGCCTCGTGTCCTCGGTCACGCGCGGGTAGTCGGAGAATTGCTCGTCCGGGTAGTCCCAGTCCAGGAACATCTCGATCTGCCACTTCGGCTCCCAGATGCCGTAGTCGGAGCCGAACAGCATCTTGTCCTCGCCGACCCAGAACAGCAGCTCGCCCATCACCTTGGAAAAGAACCGCGGGCGGGCGTACATCAGTCCGCCGAGCACGACCGACAGCCCCGCGTAGACGTTGGGTTCCTGCGTGGCCATGAAGCAGAAGTCCTCAATCCGCGGCAGCCCCACGTGCTCGATGATGAAGTTGAGCTCGGTGTTGTCGGTGGCGGCGATATCGACGTCCTTGGGATCGAACGCGTCCTTGTCCAACGGCCAGATCGTCGGCCCCTTGTGGACGTGGATGTTCTTGATGCCGAGCTCCTTGCATTTCTCGAAGAACGGCTTGCAGATGTCGTCGGCGAGCGTGTAGCCGCGCGACCCGTCGTTCCACTCCGCGGTGTACAGCTTGACCCCCTGCAGGCCGTACGTCTTGGCATCGGCCTCGAGTTGCCGCAGGCCGGCCTCGCCGTCGCGGGGGTCAAAGCGCCCATTGACGATCAGCCGGTCGGGGTACTTCTCGACCAGCTTGTGGTTCTGCTCGGCCGTGTTGAACCCGTCCGCGTACCACTCCTTCAGGTACGTGGACTGGAAGACCCCGTGGTCGACGCCACCCTGCTCGAACACGTCTGACTCGAAGTCCTCGATCGAGTACTTCATGAACTTCTCGATCGGCCAATGGGTCTCGGGTGGCCCCAGGCTCTGGTAGGCGTGGAAGCATTCGATCCAACCCTTCGCGTACTGCTCGGCGCCCTTGACCCAGTTCTCCGGGCTCGCATCCCACAGGTGCACGTGGCTGTCGACGACGAAGTACTGCTTTCCGTCCTTCTCGTACATCGGGTCTCTCCCCTCTCGCTGCCTCGCTGCCGGGCTCAGCTCGAGGTCGATCTGCCCGGCGGCCTCCTTGACATCATGATCCTCTCTTGCACCGCCGGCTGCGGCTACGCGGCCGCGCGCGACGGGTGCGGCGGGTCCTGCGGGGTCGGAAACGCCTTGTCGATCAGCTCGATCCGGTAGCCGTCGGGATCGGCCACGAAGCAGATCCGGTACTCGCTGCGCCCTCCCGGCGCGTACGGCGGCCGCTCGGGCTCGATCCCGACCTCCGCCAGGTCGGCCAGCAGTCCGTCGAGGTCGTCGACGACGAGCGCCATGTGGTTGTACCCCTCGCCCAGGTCGTACGGATCGTCGCGGCCGACGTTGACCGTCAGCTCGAGCACGTCGCCGTCGTTGGGAAGCCCCATGTAGACGTTGTATGCCGATTCGAAGTTCAGCCCGCCGCGACGCTCGAACCCGAGCCGCTCGTAGAACGCGGTCGAGGCGTCGATGTCCCGGACCCGAATGCAGGTGTGTACGTATCTGGCACTCATGCTCCTGACACTAACCCACGCATGCGGGCCGGCGGCGTCGATTTCCGTCATCCGCGATGATGCCCGGCGATGACCAGCGAACCGACTCCGAGCGCGCTGGGCGACCTGCGCATCCTCGACTTCTCACGCGTGCTGGCGGGGCCGTTCGCGACGATGATGCTCGCCGACCTCGGCGCCGAGGTGACGAAGGTCGAGCGCCCCGGGACCGGCGACGAGACCCGCAGCTGGGGGCCGCCCAACGACGCGCACGGCAACGCCACCTACTTTCAGTCGGTCAACCGCAACAAGCGCACGGTCGCGCTCGATCTCGCAACCGACGCCGGCCGCCGCCGGGCCCGGGAGCTCGCGGCCGACGCCGACGTGGTCGTCGAGAACTTCCGCCCCGACGTGATGGACAAGCTCGGGCTCGGCTACGACGCCCTCGCTTCCGACAGCCCGCGGCTCGTGTACTGCTCGATCACTGGCTTCGGCGCCGGCGATGGCGCGCGGCTGCCCGGCTACGACCTGCTCGTGCAGGCGGTCGGCGGGCTGATGAGCATCACCGGCGCGCCCGACGGCGAGCCACAGAAGGTCGGGGTCGCGCTCGTCGACGTGCTCGCTGGCCTGTTCGCCTCGGTCGGCATCCTCGCCGCGCTGCGCCACCGCGACGCGACCGGCCAGGGTCAGCGTCTGGAGGTCAATCTGTTCTCGTCGTTGCTGGCGGCGCTTGTCAACCAGGGCTCGGCGTACACGGTCGCCGGCGTCGTACCCGAGCGGATGGGCAACGCGCACCCTTCGATCAGCCCCTACGAGCTGTACGCGACCGGCGACGGCGAGCTCGTGCTCGCGGTCGGTAACGAGCGCCAGTTCGGCGCGCTCTGCGAGGTGCTAGAGGCGCCGGAGCTCGCGTCCGACCCGCGCTTTGGCGGCAACCGCAACCGCGTCGCCAACCGCGACGCGCTCAAGGCCGAACTGCTGCAGCGGCTGCAACGGCGGTCCGCTTCGGAGTGGGCGGAGCTGCTGACCGACGCCCGTGTGCCCGCGGGCGTCGTCAACGACATCGCCGGCGCGTTTGCGCTGGCGACATCGCTGGGGATGGAGCCGATCGTCGACGTGCCGGCCCCGGACGGCTCGGCGGTCGCGCTGACGCGCAACCCGATCGGCCTGTCGCGGACGCCGCCGACGTACCGCAGCGCGCCGCCGCCGCTGCCCGACCCGTGACCGCCGCCGCGACCGCTAACCGCCGCCGAGCGCCCGCTCGATCGCCGCGACGAGCTTCGGATCCTCGGGCTTGACCTGGCTTCGCCAGTACTGCAGCAGCCGCCCATCGGATCCGATCAGGTACTTGCCGAAATTCCACACCGGCGGACCGGAGCCAGGTTGGCGCGCCAGGTCTGACCAGAGCTGCGCCGGGTCGGCGCGGACCGACATCTTCTCGGTCAGCGGAAACGTCACCCCGTAGTTGCGCTGGCAGAAGGCGCCGATCTCCGACGCGTCCTCGTACTCCTGCTCGTTGAAGTCCCCTGACGGCGTGCCGAGCATCTGCAGCCCGCGCTCGGAGTAGGTCTCGTACAGCTGCTGCAGCCCCTCGAACTGCGGCGTCAGCCCGCACTTGCTGGCGGTGTTGACGATGAGCGTCGGGTTGCCGCGCAACGTCTCCAGATCGAGCTCGCCGCCGTCGAGCAGCTTCACCGTGTGGTCGTAGAGGTCGGTCGGTTGGTCGAGCTTGGCGGTGCGCTTGGCGTACATGCGGGCGGTCGAGAGCAGTCCCATGGCGTCGAGCTTACGACTCCCTGCCGCAGCGACGGTGGGCCCGTCCGCAAGTCCTGCGGCATTCGCCCGGCGTCTGGCGGCGCACGACTTACGGACGGAGCCACTAGCCTGACCGCGCCGATGACGATCGCCTATGACCGAGCCGGCGACGGGCCGCCGCTGGTGCTCGTGCACCCGCTCGGCGCCGACCGGCACGTGTGGGATCCGATGACCGCGGCGCTCGCCGCCACACACGACGTCGTCGCGCTCGACCTGCCGGGGTTCGGGTCGTCGCCGCCGCTGACCGGGGTGACGCCGACGCCGCGGGCGCTGGCCACTGCGATCGCGGCGATGCTGCGCGCGCACGAGATCGAGCGGCCGCACGTCGCCGGCATCTCGCTCGGCGGCTGGGTCGCGCTCGAGCTCGGCCTGTCCGCCGTGGCCGGGCGCGTGACGGCGATCGCCCCAGCGGGACTGTGGGCACGGCCGCTGGCGCCGAAGCGAAGCGTTACGCACCGCCTCGCGCGGGCATTCAAGCCGCTGATCGGGCCCATCGCAGCGACGCGGCGCGGGCGGCGGCTGCTGCTGTCGGGCTCGGTCGCGCATCCCGACCGCGTGCCCGCGCGCGACGCGATCCACCTGGTCCGCGCCTACGGCCGCGCGCCTGCGTTCGTCGCCGTCAACGACGCGATGCGAGCGGGCACGTTCTCGGCGCTCGAGCGGATCCCGTGCCCGGTGACGCTGGTCTGGCCCGACCACGACCGGCTCGTTCGGCGCCCGGAAGCGGTGCCGCCCCACGTGCGCAGCGTCGTGTTGTCCGACGCCGGCCACGTTCCGACCTGGGATCGGCCGGGCGAGCTCGTGCGGCTGATCGTCGCGGCCGGCCGCGACGCGGGCGAGCCGGTCGGCGCCGCGCGCGACGAGGTGTGACCGCCGCCATCGGTCACCTTCCCGATGGCGCCGCACCGCCGCAGCGGTCGCGGCGCCGATGTTGCGCGCCGCTCCTGTGACGATTGCCCTGACCACCGGTCGCGACACCGTAGCCCGCCGACCGGCTGGCGCGCGATGGCGGCGCGGTCGCGTATGTCGACGGGCGCGACGACGTCGTCACGACTGCCGAGGCCGCACGTGCCCGCGGTGCCACCGCGATCGCGCGGGTCGGCGACGTCGGCGACGAGGCGGCCGTCGACGCGCTCGTCCCCGCGCTCGCGCAGCAGCTCGGAGGGCTCAACGTGCTCGTCAACTGCGCGGGCGTCGGCGGCGCGGCCGCGGAGTGCTGCGGACCTTCGCGACGCGCAACCGCCCGCGGTCGACGAGCACCGCATCCGTGAACGTGCCGCCGACGTCGATCCCGACGGGGCCGCGCAGCGGGCTGACGGCGGTCGCCTCCGACATGCCGTGCACCGTAGATCCGAGCCGCGGACCTCGCAATCGGTCGGCTGACCGATCGCTGTAGCCGAACTTCGCAGGATTCGTAACCGACGTCGGGACGAAATCTGCGAAGTTCGTTGGAGCGGGGCACCGAAGCGTGGCCATCTGCGGCGATCCGGCCCCGCTGAGTCATCTGCCAACCATCGGCCGCGGGGAGCGAGATGGAGCAGCGTATGCGCGGCATGCCCGTACGACCGATGCTCGTGGCGGGGACGTCGATTGGCGGATCTTGCAGGTCACCGCGGGCGCGACACGCCCCTCCCGCGGATACTTGTGTGCACAACCACCCGCACGCTACAATCTAAGTCGTTTCGACTCAGATTTTGGCGAGGTCCCCAAGTGGAATTTCATGATACGAACAACGACGGCGTGCGGATCTGCGACGTGTGCGGCGAGCGGCCGGCGGTCGCGCAGGTGCGCTTCGTCGCCGGCGGCGAGCAGCGCGACGGCGTCGTCTGCGAGCAGTGCATGCGCGAGGCAATGAGCGCCCGGGGCGGTTTCGGCGCGCCGGGTGAATCCGGCAGCGCGGGCGGCTTCGGCGCGCCCGGCGGATTCGGCAGCGCGGGCGGCTTCGGCGGCGCGACCCCGGCCATGCCCGGCCAGCGCGGCCAGGCGCTGCGTCAGCGTGACCCGTCGGCGCAGCGGCGCTCGCAGACGCCGGCGCTCGATCACTTCGGCCACGACCTGACCGCAGATGCGCGCGAGGGCCGGGTCGATCCGGTGATCGGCCGCGACGAGGAGGTCGAGCAGGTCGTCGAGATTCTCAGCCGCCGGCGCAAGAACAACGCGGTGCTGATCGGCGAGGCCGGCGTCGGCAAGACGGCGATCGCCGAGGGCCTGGCGCTGCGGATCGCGCGCGCGCAGGTGCCCGAGTCGCTGCACGGCGTGCGCGTGGTCGCGCTCGACCTGGCCGGGATGGTCGCGGGCACGCAGTTCCGCGGCGCCTTCGAGCAGCGGCTGCAGGCCCTGCTGGCCGAGGTCAAGCAGGCAAACGGACAGGTGATCCTGTTCGTCGACGAGCTGCACACGGTGCTCGGCGCCGGCGGCGCCGAAGGCGCGATGGACGCGGCCAACATGCTCAAGCCGAAGCTCGCGCGCGGCACGCTGCGGATGATCGGTGCGACGACGATGGCGGAGTACCGCAAGATCGAGCGCGACGCCGCGCTCGCGCGGCGGTTCTCGGCGGTGATCGTCGAGGAGCCGTCGGTCGAGGACACGATCGAGATCCTGGCCGGGATCCGCGACGGCTACGCCGAGCACCACGGCGTCCACATCTCCGACGCGGCGCTGGAGGCCGCGGCGCGGCTGTCGGACCGCTACATCAGCGAGTACCACCTGCCCGACAAGGCGATCGACCTCGTCGACCAGGCCGCCGCCCGCGTGCGGCTGCGCGACGCCGGCTCGGACGAGAGCAGGCTGCGGGCCGAGATCGAGCGCCTCAGCGCCGAAAAGCAGGCCGCGGTCGACGCCGAGGCCTACGAGGACGCGGCCGAGATCAAGACGCGGATCGACGCGCTGGAGCGGCAGCTGACCGAGCTGCGCGCAGCCGAGGCACGCACCGCTGCCAACGACCACGGCTCCGAGGCGCGCCCCGAGCCCGGCGACGCCGCAGCCCGGGTTGTCGGCGAGCGCGACATCGCCCAGGTGGTGGCAGGCCGCACCGGGATCCCGGTCGGCGAGCTCGTCGCCGGCGAGCTGCAGCGGCTGGAGACGCTCGAGGACGATCTCCATCGGCGGGTGATCGGCCAGGACGCCGCGGTGCAGGCGGTTGCCGAGACCGTGCGCCACGCGCGGGCGGGCCTGGCCGAGCCGGACCGGCCGTTGGGCAGCTTTCTGTTCATGGGACCGACCGGGGTCGGCAAGACCGAGCTCGTCAAGGCGCTGGCGGAGCGGCTGTTTGCGACCGAGAAGGCGCTCGTCCGGATCGACATGTCCGAGTACCGCGAGCCGCACACGGTCGCGCGGCTGATCGGCTCGCCGCCCGGCTACGTCGGGTACGGCGACGGCGGCCAGCTGACCGAGCCGGTGCGTCGGCGACCGTACAGCGTGATCCTGCTCGACGAGATCGAGAAGGCCCATCCGGAGGTGTGGAACGTGCTGCTGCAGGTGCTCGACGACGGTCGCCTGACCGACGGCGAGGGCCGCACGGTCGACTTCACCAACACGGTCGTGGTGATGACCTCGAACCTCGGCGCCGGTCAGGCCAAGCGCGGCATCGGCTTCACGGCCGATACGTCAGCGACGCCGGAGTCCGGCGAGCGGATGCTGGAGGCCGCCAAGCGGGCGTTCCTGCCGGAGTTCCTCAACCGGATCGACGAGATCATCACGTTCGAGGCGCTCTCCGAGCAGCAGATCACCCGGATCGGGGAGCTGCTCGTCGAGCGGATCGCCGACCAGCTGCGCGCGGAGCGCGGCATCGAGCTGGCGGTCGCACCGGAGCTGGTGGCGCGCCTGGCGCGTGAGGGCTTTGACCCCGAGTTCGGCGCCCGGCCGCTGAAGCGCCACCTGCGCCGTACGCTCGAGAAGGAGCTGACCCGCGCGATCCTCGACGGCACCTTGGCCGACGGCGCCCGGGTGGTCGCGCAGATCGGATCGGAACAGCCGGTGACGCTCGAGGTCGGCGAGATCGCGCCGGCCGCCGCGTAGCCGACGACAACCGACACGCGATAAGGGACGAGAGGCGCGTCCGCTGCCAGGACACGGCGGACGCCCCTCGTCGCGCGTGTCGCGGACCGCGGCGGTGCTGCCCGCGGTCCGCGACACCAAAGGGCGCCGAGTCGCGCGTTCCGGTCAGGCGCTCGCGAGCTCGGGCCCGCGGTCCGTGGCTGCGGGCTCGGCGGTCTCGTTCCCCTCGATCGTTGCCGGCCCCTCGTCTGACCGAGTCAGCTGAATCTGCACCTGCCGAGGCTTGCGCTGCTCGGGCTTGGGGATCGTCACCTGCAGCACGCCACGATCGAACCGCGCCTGCACCTTGTCGGGTTCGACCCCCTCAGGGAGCGTGAGCGATCGTGAGAACGCGCCGAACGCGCGCTCGAGGCGGTAGTAGCCCTGGCGATCATCGTGCTCGGCCGTGCGCTGACCGGAGATCGTGAGCACGTTGTCCTCGAGCTGCACGCTGACGTCGTCCTCCCGGACGCCGGGCAGGTCGGCGTGCAGGAGATAGTGATCGGCGGTCTCGACCAGGTCCATCGCCGGGCTCCAGCGCCGCTCGCCGGCGCTGCGCCCGGCCTGGGGTTGGTCGAAGAACGTGTTGAACAGCCGGTTCATTTCGTTTTGGATCGTGTTGAGCTCACCAAGCGGCTCAAAGCGGATCAGTGCCATCTGAAACCTCCCTTGGAGACCCCCGTCGATCAACCCTCTCGTGATCAGCAATAGGCCGAAACGACGCCCCTGTCAACACTGCAAAAGCGCTGTTCGCTCCCGCGGGACGCCGCCGCGAGCATTCAACCCTCCGCGCCGCGGATCGCGGCCGAGCGCAGCCGGCAGAGCTCGTCTCGCCGTACGGCCGCGGACGCTCGAGCTCGACGGCGAGCTCGCGATCGAGCCGACGCGGCCGCTCGGACCCAGTCGCCAGCAGCTCGCTCTCTCGGTCGGTGATCTCGTCCGCGATCTCGATCATCCCCACGGGCGCTCCGTCACTTGGCGGCGATCGTCCCCATCATTCGACGGCGATCATCCCTCAGCCGGTCGGCCGCGGCCACGCCACGACGATCGCGTGCGGCCCGCGCAGCGCCCGTCTGACGACTGCGACCCGCCAACGACGCCGAACGGACATCGAAACCTTCACCTCCTTTACGCATGCCAGCGCGACCCAATGAGGGGGTGGAGGTCCGGGACCCTTCACCGGCCTCGCCCGAGGCAGTGGCCGCCTGACGTTGATCAGCGGCCCTCATCAACCCGGCCCGGGCCTCCACCCGTCCGATGAGTCGCGGTTCTATGTACAACCCGTTCTGCACCTCTACATAGGCCGCCGGCGGCGGTCGTCAACCCCGGTCGCCGGAAATACGCACGAGCGCGGTGATGACGATGCCGTGGCGCGGGTAGTTGTGTGATCTATGGATACGCCTGAACAGAAGCTCGTGCAGTACCTGATGGAGGCCCGCGCAATGGAGCACGCGCTCGTGCGCGTGCTGCAGGCACAGATCGCGATGACGCCGCGAGGGTCGTACCGGTCGGCGATCGAAAACCACCTGAACGAGACGCGACGCCACTCCGATCTGATCGGCGACCGTCTACGGGCACTCGACCCCGGGTTCAACCCGGTGACCACGATCGTCGGGTTCTGGGAGGACGTGTTCGGCCAGACGGTCGCGCTCGGCAAGGCGCCGTTCGACCTGCTGCGCGGCACCCGCGGCGAGGAGAAGGTGCTCAAGAACGCCAAGGACGCGTGCGCCAGCGAGTCGCTGGAGATCGCGACCTACACCGCGATCGAGCAGGTGGCGCGTCGCGCCGGCGACCGGCAGACCGCGGAGATGGCGGCCGACATCCGCGCCGACGAGCAGCGCATGCTCGCGCGGGTGATGCAGGAGCTTCCACGGCTGGCCGACGCGGTCGTCGGGGCCGAGGTCGAGGGCGAGCCGTCGTTCGACGCGACCACGACCGGTGCCGCGGACGCCGTCCGGACGGCCGCACGCGAGGTCGATGCGGCAGCCCGGGATTCGGCGGGGGCGGCGCGCAAGGTCCCGGGGGTGGCGGAGGCCGAAGGAGAGGTCAGGGGCGCTGTCGCGAGCGAGGACGATCTGCCGCTCGCCGGTTACGACAACCTCACGGTCGAGCAGATCACCGAACGGCTGAGCGGCCTCTCGCAGGTCGACCTTGCCATGATCGATGCGTACGAGCGCGCGCACAAGAACCGCGCCGGCGTCCTGCGCGCCATCGGCTCTCACCTGTCGACGTAGCTCGTCGCCAGGGTTGTATTCCAACCCGAACGAGGTCGACTTTGCCGGCGTGAGCGCTAAGGTCCAGGCCCCCGAATGACTGTGACCTCGGTCGAGCGGGTCTGCGAGGCAGGACGGCGGCTGCGTACTTCAGGATGGAGCGCACGGTCCCTCCCACGAAGCGATAACGACAGTGGAGGCGCCGAATGGCCGCAACGGTGGACAGCCGTGCACCCGGAGATCTGCCGGATCTGCAGTTCACGACACGATATGTGGGCACCACGACGATCGTCGAGCTGGCCGGTGAGTGGGATCTCACTGCGACTCCAGCCACGCGCCGGGTGCTCGTCACTGCGCTCGATCAAAAGCCCGAGTGCGTGGTGCTCGATCTCACCGCGCTGAGCTTCATCGATTCGAGCGGATTGCACGGCACGGTCGAGCTCGCCGAGCGCGCGCGTCACGACGGCGTCCGGCTGGCGATCATCGTCGGCGCCCGACAGGTGCGACGGCTGTTCGAGATCAGCGGGCTGATCGATCGACTGCCGATCATCGACGGCACGACCTGACGAGCCCCGTGGCGCACGCTGAAGCCCACGATCGTCGGCCGCTGGCGGTCCCGATAGGCGCGACAGGCGACGGCCCCGCGCTCGGTGAGAGACGAGGTGACCGCCGCCTTGGGAGGGAGGAGAGAGCGAGCGACGAGCACGAGTGCCATCGGTCGCGACCACGAGCGATACCCGGCGATGCCGCAAGCAAACGCATCGACACGCCGATGCTTGCGTTTCGCGCCGCGGTCGAAGGGAAGCGAACGAGACACGAGACAGGTGTTCACCTCAACGCAGGGAGGTTCCCGTGGCGCAAGAGACCGGTGGAACGACCGGCACCAAGGACAAGGATTACAACATCATCTGGTTCACGGAGGCGTGCCTGAGCAACGCGCTCCGGCTCGAGACCTACATCCAGGATGCGGAGCGCGAGGGCGATTCGGAGCTCGCGGACTTCTTCCGACGCGCCCAGGGCGAGAGCCGCAAGGGCGCCGAACAGGGCAAGGAGCTGCTGCGCTCGCGACTCTCCGGGTGACCGCGGCGACCATCTCGACGTGATGGCAACCGAGAAGCAGCGCGCGGCGGCGCGCAAGAACGTCAAGAAGGCCCAGCAGGGAGCTCGATCCAGCAGATCGCTCGCCAACCTGCCGGACAAAACACGCTCGGCGATGGGACGCGAGGGTGCCAAGGCCGCTGCTCGCAAGCGAGGCACGCGCGGCGAGAAGGGCAGCGGCGCCGGAGCCATGACCGTCACCGAGTTGCGGCGCGAGGCGGCGCGGCTCGACATCGACGGCCGCTCGAAGATGGGCAAGGCGCAGCTGATCCGAGCCGTCTCCCAGAAGCGCCGGCACGAGTCCTGACGCGCTGGCGGCCACGCCGCGGCCGCCAGCCACGGCCAGGCCGTGACCGGACCGACGAACCGCGTAAATCAGGGCAAGCCGAGGCGGAAGCCGAACGGGTACAGCATCTTGGTCGACGGCGGCGGCTGCCGGATCGTCACCGGCAGCCGTCCCGTCAGCCGAAGTCGCCCGAACATCGCGGCGACGAGCGCCTTCAAGGTCGCCGGCTGGTAGCCGTAGCCGGTGATAAACGTCGGCGCCGACGGCAGGTATGCGACGTCGTAGGGCGTCCCAACCGCCGCGACCACCACCGGCTTGCCGGTCGCCAGCAGGTCGTCGACGAGCGTCAGCTGTGACGGCGCCGCCCAGGCGTTGAACGTGGTCACGACGATCAGGTCGTTGCCCCCCGCGTCGGACACCGCTTGCGCGATCTGTTTGCGCGTCGGCGTCGAGCCGGTGTCAAGCACCTTGGCCACCAATCCGTGCGCCGCCAGGTCCGAGCCGAGCGTCGCGGTCGTCGTCTGCCCGAAGCCGGTGACCAGCACCCGCTCCCCCGGGGTCGTGCGCAGCGGCAGCACGCCGGCGCTGTTGCGCAGCAGCGTGATCGAGTCGTCGGCGACCCGTTGCGCCGCGGCCAGGTGCGCGGGCGTTCCGACCAGGCGATGGATCCGGTCCGGCGTCGCGAGCGCATGCCGGACGAGGCCGAGCCGCCACTTCAGCGCGAGGATGCGGGTGACGGAGAGATCGAGGCGCGCCTTGGAGATCGCGCCCGAGCGGACCGCGTGCAGCACCGCCGGGTACGCCTTGACGAGATCGGCGGGCGCGGTGTCGGTCGGCGTCTGCGCGATCTCCATCAGCTCGTCGTCGCCCGCGCGCAGCGCCCGGAGCGCCACCTGCGCCGGCGTGAAGCGCTTGACCGCGACGGCATCGAGCGCGTCGGTGACGACCGGGCCGCGGTAGTGCAGGTAGCCGCGCAGCAGCCCGTGCACCCAGAAGCGACTGAGGCTGGTCGGGATCTTGCGCCCGGTGACCTTCGGGAACAGGATGTGGGTGACCATGATCCGGTCGACGCCGGCCTTGATCGCGGCTCTGAACGACGGCAGGTTCGTACGCTTGACCTGCGCGAGCGTCTGCGGTGAGACCGCGATACCCGTGTCCGAGTTGATCGGCGCGTCACCGAACCCGGGCCAGTGCTTGGCGGTGGCCCCGACCCCGGCCGTCGCCTGGTGCGTCTGGTAGCCGGCCACCTGCGCGGCCCCGAGCGCCGACACGAGCGACGGGCGGTCACCGTAGGCGCGGATCCCGTCGGCCTGGTTGAGCGGGTTGACGTTGACGTCGACGACCGGCGCGTTGTCGACGTTGATGCCCATCGCGCGCAGCTCGACGCCGGCGATCCGGCCCGCCCGGCGCGCCTGCGAACTGCTGCGCGTCGCACCGAGCGGCATGTTGCCCGGGAACACGGTCCCCGGCGCCTCGATCCGCTCGACCTCGCCGCCCTCCTGATCGGTGCTGATGATCATCGGCACGCGCGCGCCGTGTGTGAGCGCGACCCGCTGGATCCCGTTCGACAGCCTGCGGACCTGCGACGGCTTAGCGAGGTCGTTTGACCAGTTGAAGTAGATGATCCCGCCGGGGTGATAGCGCCGGATCAGCTGGGCGATCGTGCGAACCCGGTAGTACCTGCGGTTGAGCGCGACCATTGCGTGGTCGGTGCCGTTCACCGACTCGCCGTAGCCGTTGATCTCAAACAGCTGCCCGACCTCCTCGCGCAGCGTCATGCCGGCGATCGTCCGCCTGATCCACGTCCGCTCCGTGCGCGACATCGGCGCCCCGGCCACAGACGACGTCGCCGCCCCCGTGGCAGCACGGATGTGCGTACCGCGCCCGTTCGCCGACGACACGATCGGCGCCGCCACCACTGCAGCCGCGGCGGCCGCCGCCACCGCCGCTCTGAATCCCATCGCCCTCAGTCCGATGATCCCCTCCACTGTGCTCGAGCCCCAGAAATGCCGCGCGCGATCATCGCACGGCGACCGCCCC
>DASUHF010000081.1:0-3457 GCA_036273655.1 Solirubrobacteraceae bacterium
CCCCGGGCGAGCGCGCGAGATCCTCGCCGCCGGCCACGAGGTCGGGATGCACGGCGCTCGGCGCCTCCGCGATCTTCACGATGCATCCGCAGATCATCGGGCGTCCGAGCCGCCTTGCGATCCTCGATGATTTCATCTCGTTCGTAGCCGCACACGAGGACGTGCGGATCGACACCTGCGCCGCGATCGCCGATCGCGTGCCGTAACTGCGAGAGGACGCCGACATGCTGCACCGGATCCGGGTCGAGGGAACCGCGCTCGAGCGTGGCGAGCAGTACGGCGAGCAGGCGCGCGAGCTGATCGCGCGCTGCATCGAGATCTACGGCGAAGCGTTTGCGCACTACGCCGGCTGGGACTGGGAGCAGGTCCGCGAGCATGCCGGGCGCTTTCGCGAACCGATCCTCGCGTTCGACCGCGAGTACGTGGATGAGCTCGAGGGGATCGCGCGTGGCGCCGGCCTCGAGTTCGCCGACGTGCTGGCGATCAACGTGCGGACCGAGGTGATGTTCGCGGCGATGGCGCGCGACGCCACCGAGGAGGCGCGCATCCCGCCCGAGTGCACCTCGATCGCGGTCGCGCCGTCACGCACCCGCGACGGCCGGCTGCTGACCGCGCAGAACTGGGACTGGCTCGTCGGCGCCGCCGAGACGCTGGTGCTGCTCGAGGTCGCCCAGCCGCGGCGACCCGATTTCGTGACGGTCGTCGAGGCGGGCCTGCTCGCGAAGGCCGGGATGAACTCCGCCGGGATCGCGCTGACGACGAACGCGCTGGTGTGCGACCGCGACACCGGCAGCCCCGGCGTCCCCTACCACGTGTTGCTGCGCGCGATCCTCGACTCAGAGACCGCCAGCGACGCGCTCGCGACGCTCTCGCGGGCGCCGCGCGCGTCGTCGGCCAACTACATCGTCGCCCAGGACCGCGTCGTGCTCGACTTCGAGACGGCCCCCGGCGATCTCGGCCAGATCTTCCTCGGCTATCCCGACGACGACGTGCTGCTGCATACCAACCACTTCGTCAATCCCCGTGCAGACGTCTCAGACGTCGGCTTTCAGGTGATGCCCGACAGCCCGTTCCGCCTCGCGCGGCTGCGTCAGCTGATCGCCGACCGCTCGGCATTCGACGCCGAGTCGCTGCGCGCGATCCTGGCCGACCACGACACGTTTCCGCTCGGCGTCTGTTGCCATCCCGATCCGCGCGTGCAGAACGGGCCCGCCTACCGGACGGTGGCGACGGTCATCTTCGAGCCCGCGACCAGGACGATGTGGGTCTGCGACGGCAACCCGTGCGAGGCGCCGATGCAGCGGCTGCAGTTCGGCGAGGCGCTGGGCAGGCCGACGACGCTTGCGGCGAGCCCGCCGGCTGCCGGCGCGACGGTCGCGGGGTAGCGCCGGCTCGGCTCAAGTCACCCGGCCGAAGCCGACAGCCGTGGGCGCCGCAGGCGAAGGACGTACGGCAGGCCGCGGCCGACCATGCCGAAGGTGCCGCCGATGCGGCGAGGCCACGAAGGGTCCGGAAGCGGCGCGAGCGGCGCGGCGATGTCCTCGATGTCCATGAAGTACGAGCGCACCGGCCCGATGCCCTCGAGGTCCTGTTCGATCTCCTGCATCGCCGGCTCGGACGGCTCGGTGCCATCGGTGCGGTAGAGGTCCTCGGAGACGAGCAGGTACTCCGGCACCTGGACGTGGTTCTTGAGCAGGCGGTGGACGTGGATCACGTCCAGGCCGACGAGCTTTCGCCGGCGCTTGATCGTCTGGGTCGCCACCTCACCGACGTGCGCGACGAACTTCAGCTTCAGCGCGCTCGTCTGCGCGCAGCTCTCGCAGGGGCACACGTTGAGCTCGACGAGACGACGCTCCTCGTGGAAGGCGCGGTGCATGGCGACGGCTGCCTGCGTGATGGCGGAGAACGTCGCCGGGGCGTCCAGCCCGTCGGCGTCGCGCGAGAGGAAGGCCGCATCGCCCTCGATCTCGATCAGGTCAAAGCCCCTCGCGGCGTCGACGACCTTGTCGAGCATGCGACTCGTGGCCGCCTCGGCGTGCCCGAGCACGCTGCGGTGAAACTGCATGTACTCCGTGTAGCCGCCGATGTCGGCGATCAGCAACAACGCGCGCCCGGTCCCCATTGGAGCATGCTAACCGGGCGCGATCCGCCGTGACAGATCCTCAGCCGGAACCAAGGCTGCGGCCCGACCGAAAGCCGGTACGCTCGCGCCATGCGCGTTGGGCGGCTCGAGACCCTGTCGAGTTGACGGCGCGCCCGATGTCCGTTCGCGAAACCGAGCCGGCGCGCCCCGCAGGCGGTACCGATCCGGCGACAAGCTCCGCTGCGACGTACTCGCGCGTCGCGGACCTGCCGCTTGTGATCGACCGCTGCGAGCTGCTGCCGCTGGTGCGTGACACCTCGGGCGGCTTCACCAAGGTCTCGATCGTGGTCCGGCTGACCGGCGGCGGCCACGAGGGCCTGGGCGAGGACATCACCTGGGACCAGATCGACCAGATCGAGCAGCTGCGCCGTGCGGGCGACCTGTCATGGCTGCGCGGGCGCCGCACGCTCGACGAGTTCTCGACGCTGCTGGGGCTGGCGGACCTGTTCCCGGTCGAGCCGATCCGGGAGACTGCCCGTGACTACCGCCGTTGGGCATTCGAGAGCGCGGCGCTCGACCTGGCGCTCCGCCAGAGTCACCGCTCGCTCCAGGACGTCGTCGGTCGTGTCGCGCAGGCCGTCAACTTCGTCGTGTCGACGCGGGTCGCCGACGCCTCGGACCTCGCCGCGCTCCGAGCGCTGCGCGGCAGGGATGCGTCGCTGCGGTTCAAGCTCGATGCGACGCCGAGCTGGGATCACGGGCTTTTGGCGGAGCTGGCATCGCTCGCCGCCGTCGAGGTGGTCGACCTGAAGGGGCTCTACCGCAACGCGGCGGTGGCGATGGACCCCGACGCGGACCTCTACCGCCGCGTGTTCGAGGCGCTGCCCGAAGCCTGGATCGAGGATCCGGCCGTGGTCGACGACACGATCGAGCTCCTCGACCGCCACCGTGAGCGGATCACGTGGGACGTGCCGATCCGTTCGATTGCCGACATCGCCGCCCTGCCCTGGCGGCCGCGCCTCCTCAACCTCAAGCCCGCCCGCTTCGGCAGCGTTCGCCGGTTGTTCGAGACCTACGACCACTGCGAGGCGCACGGCATCCGCGCCTATGGCGGCGGCATGTTCGAGCAGGGTCCGGGACGGGGGCAGCTCCAGTACCTCGCTTCACTGTTCCATCCCGACGGTCCGAATGATCTCGCCCCCGTGGAGTACAACCTGCACGTCAGCACGGGTGAACTCCCGCGCCCGCCGCTCCCGCCCGCGCCACACGAGACCGGCTTCCGCTGGGGCAGCTACGACGGGCGTCGCAGCATCCGCGAGCGACTCCCCCAGTAGCCCGCTCCGCGTCGCGCCTAGCGCATCGCCGAAACCCGGC
>DASUHF010000082.1:0-2190 GCA_036273655.1 Solirubrobacteraceae bacterium
GCCAGCATCAAGCGTTCGGAGGACCCGCGCATCCTGACGGGCGCGGGCCGGTACGTCGACGACATCAAGCTGCCGGGGATGCTGCACGCCGCGTTCGTGCGCTCGCCGATGGCTCACGCTCGCGTGCTCTCGGTCGATGTCTCGGCGGCGCGGG
The DNA here is from genome assembly GCA_036273655.1 of Solirubrobacteraceae bacterium. Classification (GTDB taxonomy): domain Bacteria; phylum Actinomycetota; class Thermoleophilia; order Solirubrobacterales; family Solirubrobacteraceae; genus Palsa-465. The sequence goes on from DASUHF010000082.1 coordinate 155, forward strand.
CGCTGGCCGGAGTGGTCGCGGTGCTCACCGGAGCGGAACTCGAGGCGATGACGGTCCCGGGTCCGGACGCCCTGATGGCCCTCATGGGCTGGGCGGGACCAACCCCCGAGTTCACCTTGCTGGCGACCGACAAGGTGCGCCTCGTCGGCGATCCGGCGGCGGTCGTCATCGCCGAGAGCCGCTATATCGCCGAGGACGGCTGCGAGCTGGTGGAGGTCGAGTACGAGGACCTGCCGCCGGTCGTGGATGCCGCCTTCGCGCTCGACCCTGGCAGCCCGCCGCTGTTCGCCAACCTCGGTGACAACATCGCCCGCCTGCACTCGCGCCACGAGTTCGGCGACGTCTCCACGACATTCGCCAGCGCTGACCGGGTTATCGACTTCCACATCGACGTGCACCGGCATCAGAACGTGCCCATGGAGGGACGCGGCTGCGTCGCGAGCTACGACACCGACTCCGGTGTCATGACGATGCACGCGGCCACGCAGAGCGTTCACGTCACGAGGATCGCCGTCGCCATGCGTCTCGGCATGGAGCAGGACAAGGTGCGCGTTGTGGCCGGCGATATCGGCGGTTCGTTCGGCCTGAAAATCGGCGCGTCACGGGAAGAGCTCGCCGTGGCCGCTGCTTCGCGTGCCGTCGGCCGGCCGGTCAAGTGGGTCGAGGACCGCGGCGAGAACCTCACCGCGTCGGGACAGGCGCGCGAGGAGAGCTTCGACGTCCGGGCCGCGGTCAGCAACGACGGCGACCTGCTCGGGCTGGACGTGAAGATGGTCGTCGACACGGGCGCGTACCCGGGCATGGGCGCGATGGTCCCGGACATCATGGAGGCGATGCTGCCCGGTCCGTACCAGCTCGCGGCCATGGGTTTCGAGTCGACCGCGGTCACGACGAACAAGGCCTGCTACGTCGCCTACCGCGGGCCGTGGGCGTCCGAGACGTTCGTGCGGGAACGCGTCCTGGACCTCGTCGCGAAAGATCTCGGCCTCGATCCGGTCGAGATCCGGCTGCGCAACGTCGCCCCGCGCACCGATCCGCCGGCCATGATGATTACCGGGCGCCCGCTGGTGGGAGTCACGTCCAGGGAGTCACTGGAGCGGGTCGCCCAGCTCGTGGACCTGCCCGCGTTCCGGCGCCGCCAGGCCGAGGCACGAGCGCAGGGCCGCTACCTCGGCATCGGCGTGGCCACCTTCATCGAGGCCGCTCCGGGCCCGCGCTCGCCGGAGGGGCCGAGCGGACCCATGGGCATGGAGTCGATGCGCCTCCAGCTCACCGAAGACGGCATCGTCGCGCTGTTCACCGGCCAGATGCCGCACGGCCAGAGCCACCAGACGACGCTGGCCCAGATCGCCGCCGACGAGTTCGGCGTGCCGTTCGAGCAGGTACGCGTCGTGGTCGGCGACAGCGACGTCGTCCCGTTCGGCCTGACCGGTGGCAGCCGGTCGGCCACCATGACCGGCGGCGTGGCGCTCCACGGCGCCCGGCAGCTCAAGGCCAAGGTGCTCGATTTCGCGGCGCATCTCATGGAGGCCAGCGCGCAGGACCTCCTGATCACCGACGGCAACGTCTGGGTCCGTGGCGACCCGGCCAGCGCGGTCGCCGTCGCGGAGGTCGCGCGGCGGGCGGCGTCCGGGTCGTTCGATGCCGGCGTGGACGCCAGGCTCGAGGTCGAGGCCACGTTCGACGGCGGCGAAGGCGGCTGGTCCGGCGGCACGCACTGCGCGATCGTGGACGTCGACGCCGAGACGGGCCTGGTCAAGGTCGAGCGGTACATCGCCGTCGAGGACTGCGGCGCGCTCATCAATCCCGCCGTGGTCGAGGGCCAGATCCGGGGCGGGGTGGCGCAGGGCATCGGCGCGGTGCTGCTCGAACGATCGGCGTACGGCGAGGACGGTAGCTTCCAGTCGGCCACGTTCATGGACTACCTGATGCCGACCGCCTGCGACATCCCCCGCATCGAGATCGAGCACCTCGAGACCGTGCCACTCGACGCCGACGTCAACTTCCGCGGCGTGGGCGAAGGCGGCATGATCGTC
>DASUHF010000083.1:0-58571 GCA_036273655.1 Solirubrobacteraceae bacterium
CAGACAGCCCAGAGCGGAAACCGGCGAGGCCGAAGTCCGTTACACGCCGGACTTGTGCAGCTCGCGGTACATGTCGCGAGCGAGCTTGCCGGGCACGCCGGGCACCGCCTCGAGCTCCTCGCGGCTGGCCGCGAGGATCGCCTCGGGCGAACCGAAGTGGGTCAGCAGCGCGCGCTTGCGCGCCGGCCCGACGCCCGGCAGCTCGTCGAGGACGGACGCGGTCATCGCCTTGTCGCGGCGGATCCGGTGGTGGGTGATCGCGAACCGGTGCGCCTCGTCGCGGACGCGCTGTAGCAGCTGCAGCTCGGGCGTGTCGTGCTCGAGCACGAGCGGCTCCGCCCGCCCCGGGATGAACACCTCCTCGATCCGCTTGGCGAGCGAGATCACCGTGACCCCGCGCTCGCGAAAGCCCTGCAGCGCCCGGACGCCGGCGGCCAGCTGACCCTTGCCGCCGTCGATCACGACGAGGTTCGGCAGCGCCGCGAAGCTTGGGTCGTAGTCCTTGTCGTGCGGCGAGACGTCGCGCTGGCTCTCCCACCGCGCGATCCGGCGACCGAGGATCTCCTCCATCGAGGCGAAGTCGTCGGGCCCGTACTCAAACCGCCCGTCGCCGTCGCCACCGTCGTCGCCGTCGCGACGGGCCGCGTCGCCCACCGTGAACACCCGGAAGCGCCGGTAGTCGGACTTCTTCGGGGCACCGCCCTCGAACACGACCATCGACGCGACCGTATTGGTGCCCATCAGCGTCGAGATGTCGAAGCACTCGATTCGCAGCGGGATCGTGTCCATACCGAGCGCCTGTTGGAGACCGTCGAGCGCCTCGACGCGCTGCTGGCGGCGGCGCTCGGAGCGCAGCTTCTCCTGGTCGATCGCGAGCCGCGCGTTGCGCTCGGCCAGCTCTAGGATCCGCCGCTTGTCGCCGCGCTCGGACGCGCGGATCTCGACGTGGCCGCCGCGCCGCGCGCTGAGCGCGTCGGCCAGCGCGTCCACGGACTCCGCCTCGCCGAGCTCGCGCTGGATCACGAGCAACGGCGGGACGGTCATCGCCGAGGCGTAGTACTGCAGGACGAACGCCTCGGCGACCTCGGCGATCGTGGCGTCGGAGGCGTTGTCCAGGTAGAAGCTCTGGCGGTCCGACAGCACGCCGTCGCGCACCTGGAAGACCTGCGCGTTGGCCTCGCCCTCCGAGCTCGCGACCGCGATCGCGTCGTAGGAGCCCGAACCCTCGTGCGCGACGCGCTGGCGCTCCAGCAGCGAGCGGATCGCGCGCAGCCGGTTGCGCTCGCGCGCGGCGTCCTCGAACCGCTGCTCGGAGGAGGCGAGCTGCATCTCGTACTCGAGTCGCTGCTCGATCTCCTTGTAGCGGCCCGACAGGAACGCGATCACGCCATCGATCGCCTTGCGGTAGCCATCGCGGTCGACGTAGCCGACGCACGGGGCCTCGCAGCGCTTGATGTAGTAGTCCAGGCACGGCGACCCGGAGCGGCGGCCGGGCTCGGGCCCATCGCAGGAGCGGAACATGAAAACCTTGCCGAGCACCTCGAGCGTCGCGCGCACCCGCTTGGCGTTCGAGTACGGCCCGAAGTAGGCGCGGTCGCGGCGGTGGCGCTCGCGCGTGAAGTACACGCGCGGGAACTCCTCGTCGAGCGAGATCGCGATGTACGGATAGGACTTGTCGTCACGGAGCCGGATGTTGAGCCGCGGCTTGTACTGCTTGATGAAGTTCTGCTCGACGAGCAGCGCCTCGGACTCGGTGTGGACGACGAGCGCCTCGACCTGCTCGATCATGTCGAGGATCTCGCGTCCGGCCCTGGTGCTCGGATTGGAGAAGTGCGACGCGACTCGCTTGCGGATCGACTTCGCCTTGCCGACGTAGATGACCTTGCCGCGGCCGTCCCGGAACAGGTACACGCCGGGCTCATCCGGCAGCTCGCGGCGACGGTCGGCGGCGTACAGCGACATCGACGCTCAGGTTAGAGGCGGGCCTCGCCCCACAGACGTCGACCGGATCCGCGCTGCCCGGCCGTCACCGGTCGGCGGCCAGCGACACCAGCAGCGCCGCCACGGCCACCCCCAGCGCCGCCAGCGCCAGCGCCTCCCCCGGCCCCGAGCTCGCGCCGGTCGCGACGTACGCTCCGGTGCGGGGGTCGAACACGTCGGCGCCGTTCGTGGGCGGGACCGCGACCGCGTGCGCGACGAACGCGATCGCGACCCCGACGGCGACGACGAGCACGATCCGCAGCGTCCGGTCGCCCCACACCGCGGCGACCACGAGCGCCGCCGCGACCAGCGCCAGCAGCACGTCGGCCGCCGTGTACAGCTGCCAGGCATCGGGCGCGCGCGGCACGCCGGTGAACGTGCCGGTGGCGCCGTACCGGCGCACGATCGCCGGCGACAGCTGATGGCTCCAGACGAGGAACAGCGACACCAGCAGCAGTACCGCCGCCGCCACCATCGCCCAGTCGGCGACCACGTCTCGTCGAGCCCGGCTCACGGCCGCGGCAGTCTACGCGCGCCGCGGGCGAACCCCGGCGATACATGCTCGAGCGAGCAGGCCGACCGCCGTCAGTAGCGGCGCATCGACCACAGCACGGCCCCGCCCGCGTACAGCGCGGCGCCCATCAGCACCAGCCACGCGACCGAGCCGGCGCTCGTCTGCCACAGCCGGTTGGTCGCCGTCAGCGTGACGGCAAGCACGGCGATCGCCCCGTACAGCACCGCCCGTCGCGCGTTGCCGAGCGACATGAGCGTCACGCGGTTCTCGCGGTAGTAGATCGCAGCGACCCACACGAGTGCGGCGAGGAAGATCACCGACACCGCCTGCAGCACGACGTCGGCGCCGGTGCCGCCACCGGGGACGATCGCGACGATCGCCGCCAGCGCGAACACGATCGCGACGTTGCGCACGTGCTTGAGGGTCCCGCTCACACCACAAGCGTACGCCGCTCGCGACGCGACGGCCGCTGCGCCTGCGCGATCAGCCCGCGACCGACTCGTAGCGCTCGTACAACTCGGCGACGAGCGCCTTGGCGGCCTCGTGGCGCTCGGTCGAGCGCACGGTCGCCTCCGGCGTCGACCAGGCGGCCGGATCGGACAGCTCGTCCTCGATCGTCGCGAGCGCCGCCTCGGCGGCCTCGATCTCGGACTCCAGCACCCGAGCGCCGTTGCGCGTGCCGCCGGATCGATTCGACCGCGAGCCGTCTGCCTTCGGCGCGCCGTTGCCGGCGGCCGGCCGTCGCTGGGAGCTCGGCTTGGGCTTGGACGCGGCAGCCCGCTTCGGCGCGGGCTTTGCCTCGCGCTCCGCGCGGACGCGCAGGTACTCGGGCCAGCCGCCGACGTAGCTGTGCAGCTCGTGGTCGTGGAGCTCGATCGTGCGGCTGCCGATCGCATCCAGCAGCGCGCGGTCGTGGGATACGAGCAGCAACGATCCGGGGAACACGGCCAGCGCCGCCTCGAGCGCCTCGCGGCTCTCGAGATCGAGGTGGTTGGTGGGCTCGTCGAGGATCAACAGGTTCGCGCCGGAATTGACGAGGATCGCCAGCGACAGCCGCCGCCGCTCGCCGCCCGAGAGGCCGTCGAGGGGCTTTTCGGCGTCCTCGCCGGAGAACAGGAAGCGGCCGAGCAGCGCCCGCGTCGGCCCCGGCTTGAGCCCGGTCAGCCGTTGTGCCGCCTCGAGGACCGTGCGTGCGTGGGTGGGCGGGATCGAATTCAGCTCCTCGGCGTGCTGGGAGAGGTAGCCGATCTGCACGTTGTGGCCGATCCGCAGCTTGCCGGTCCCAAGGTCCCGCCGGCCCGCAAGCGTCTCGATCAACGTCGTCTTGCCGGTGCCGTTGGCGCCGACCAGCGAGACGTGCTCGCCGCGCTCCAGCCACATAGAGGCGTCGTGCAGCAGCTGCTTGCCGCCCGGGGCACCGCCGGCGGAGCCGGTGGTCAGCTCCGCGTGCTCGAGCTCGATCACGACCCGGCCGGTCCGCTCGGGGGTCTTGAACGCGAACTGCAGCGCCGCGCCGTCGGACGGGTCGCGCGACAGCCGGTCCATCTTCGCAAGCTTCTTGGCGCGCGACTGCGCCTGCCGGGCGCGGGTGCCCGCGCGAAAGCGCGTCACGAACCGCTCGAGCCGGTCGATCTCGGCCTGCTGGCGTTCGATCGCGCGGCCCAGCGCCAGCTCGCGGGCGGCGCGCTCCTTGCGCCACTGGTGCCAGCTGCCGGCGAAGAACCTGCCCCGACCGGCCTCCAGCTCGAGCACCGAGGTGCCGACCGCCTCCAAGAACCAGCGGTCGTGCGCGACGAGCACGATCGCGGCGTCGAGCGAGATCAGATGGGCCTCCAGCCACTCGAGCGACTCGATGTCGAGGTGGTTGGTCGGCTCGTCGAGCAGCAGCAGATCGGGGTCGCCGGCGAGTGCCCGGCCCAGCGACGCGCGCGTCAGCTCGCCGCCCGAGAACGTGCTCAGCGGCCGCTCCAGGTCCGCGTCGTCGCGGAACCCGAGCCCGTGCAACGTCTGCAGCGCGCGGTCGCGCCAGTTGTAGCCGCCGGCGTGCTCGAGGCGGGCCTGCGCCCGCGCGTAGCGATCGAGCGTCGCCTCGGCATGGTCGCCGTCGGCCATCGCCTGTTCGAGCGTGGCCAGCTCGGATTCGATCGCGACCAGCTCCGGCGCGCCGGAGAGGATGTAGTCGCGCAACGACAGCGACCGCTCGCGCGGCGGCCGCTGGTCGTGGAGCGCGACCTTGACGTCCTTGGAAAACACGAGCTCGCCGGCGTCGACGCCCGCCTCGCCCGCCAGCATCCGCAACAGCGTCGTCTTGCCGGCGCCGTTGCGTCCTGACAGCGTCATGCGATCGCGGCGCTCGAGCTTGAACGAGACCCCGCGCAGCAGGGGCTCGCCCGCGATGTCCTTGCCCAGATCGGATGCGATCACGACCGCCATCGCCATGATGGTAGGCGGCGCCGGCGCGGGATCGGGGGACGTCGGTCGCCGCCCACCGACGGCCCGGTCGGGCGCGATCCGTCCGAGGATCGGATAGCCTGTCAGCCGCTGTGCGTCGCATTCGATTCATCGTCGCGCTGACCGCGTTCTCGGTGTTGCTGCTCGTGGTAGCGCCGGGCGCGTTCGCCGCCGTCCGCGACAACGGTGGCCAGGGCTGGGCGGGCGAGACCAGCGACTCGATGGTCACCGACGTCATGTTCTTCACGATCGCGTTCTTCCCGGCGGTGATCGTCGCGTTCTCGCTGATCCAGTGGCGACTGGACAAGCGCAGACACGCTCGCGAGGACGCCCAGCGCGCCCGCGAGCACAGCGCCGACTGGCGCGGCGGCTGGTAGGCCGCGCCGCCCGCTCAGCCGCCCATAAGCCGCCCCTCAGCCGCCCGTCCCCGGCCCGCCGTCTCCAGCAGCAGCCCCTCGCGGATCCCGCCGCTCCCGATTGCAAGCGCCGCCCCGAACCGCGCCGCGATCGCCTCCAGCAGCACTAGCGCCGCCGGCAGCAGCCGCACCCGCCGCGGGTCGACGTCGATCCGCTCGCCGAGCACCGCCGCCGGCTCGCCGCCGAGCAGCTCGAGCGCCCGCGCGACCGCGGGGCCGTCCAGCAACGGGCCGGTGACGCGACAGAGCGAGGTCGCGGAGCCCCCGACGGCCAGCGTACGACGGGGCGTCGGCGGCGAGATTTCGGCGACGGCGCCGCGCACGAGCGCCCGCGCCTCGTCGAGCTCAGACGTCGGGGGCGGGTCCGACGGCAGGCAGCGATCGGTCAGCGACATCGAGCCGAACGGCACCGATTCCCACCACGACACCGGGCCGCTCGCCTCGCCGACCGCCATCTCGCAGGAGCCCCCGCCGACGTCGACCACGCCGATGGGCCCGCTCGGCGGCCGCTCGAGCATCCCGACCGCGCCCGCGAACGCGAGCCGCGCCTCCTCGGCGGCCGACAGGATCTCGATCGCGGCGCCGGTGCGCTCGCCGACGCTGCGCACGAGCCGCCGGCCGTCTGCGGCGCGCCTGACCGCGGCCGTCGCGACCGCCCGTAGCTCGGTCGCGCCCAGCCGTTGGGCGGTGCGCATCTGATCGGCGACGACCGCCGTGAGCTCGTCGACCGTGCGCTGCTCGATCCGGCCGTCACGCTCGAGGTCGCGCGCGAGCGCCGTGAACACGCGCTCCTGCCTGACCGGGTGCAGCCGGCGGCCCTCGATGTCGGCGACCAGCAGCCTCGTCGTGTTCGAGCCGATGTCGATGCAGGCGGCGCGAAGGATCGTGTTCGCTCCCGGTCGGTCGGCCGCTCAGCCACCGATCGGCATCTCGGAGCTCGGCGAGCGGACGCCGCCGTCGCCGACGGTTACCGGCGACTCGTCCGTAGGGCCGGCGGCGTCGTCGACCGCACGCGAGCCGGCGCGTCGCGCCTCGCCGGTGGCGCGGCGCGCGGGCGCCAGCAGCACGAACGTGGCCAGCGCAAACAGCAGGCAACCGGCGCCCGCGACCGCGAACGCCAGCCGCGACGAGCCCGCCGACGCCAGCACGCCGCCGAGCATGATCCCCAGCCCCGGCGAGATCTGGCGGATCGACTGCAGCAACGTCGTCACCAGCGCCATCCAGTCCTTCGGCGTCCGGTCCTGCGTCTCGGTCATGAACGCGGTCGACAGCATCCCGTTCGCGATCCCCGCCAGCGCCGCGCCGACGAGCGCAACGACCAGCCCGGGGGCGACCGCCATCACCCCGAGCCCGGCCGCGATCACCAGCGCCCCGCCCGTCATCAGCACGCGCATGTCGGTCCGTGCCCAGCGGGCGTAGATGATGCTGCCGAGCACGGCGCCGCCACCCCACGCCGCGACGATCGCGCCGTAGCCGTCGGCCCCGACGCGCAGCGTGTGCTCGGCGTAGACGACCTCGACCGGCGTCGAGATCGTGAAGAACACGACGCCAACCCCCTGTAGCGACAGCAGGTTGCGCAGCAGCGGATCGGACCGCACGTGCGCGATACCGGCGCGCAGCCTGCCCTTCGGCGACGACGCCTCGGGCTCGGCATGTGCGGGCAGCGTCGTCAGCGCCAGCGCCGCGCCGATCACCGCGAACAGCCCGCAGTTGGCCAGCAGGGCCGACACCGTGCCCCCGAACGCGACGACCGCGCCGCCGATCAGCGGCCCGACCAGGAAGCACACCGAGAACACCGTGTTGGTGAGCGCGTTGCCCTCGTGCAGGAGCCCGAGCGGCTTGAGGATGTCGGCGCGGACCGCGCCGGCCAGCGAACGGGCGATCAGCGCGACGACGCCGTCGATCAGGACCAGCGCGAGCACCGGCGCGAGCGCGAAGCGGCTCGTGAACCACGCGAGGATCGCGAACAGCACCGCCTCGAGCCAGTACAGCCCCGGCAGCAGCCGTCGTGGCGCCAGCCGCTCCAGGCGCGGGATCAGCAGCGGCGCGACGAACCCCGGGACGACCTGGGAGAGCAGGAAGAACCCGGTCGAGCCCAGCGCCGAGCCGGTGCGCTTGTAGACCAGGAACGCCAGCGCCAGCGTCCCGACCGACCACGCCAGCTCGTTGAGCGTGTACGCCAGCATCAGGCTGACGAACGACGGCACGCGGAGCAGCGACTTGAGCTTCATCGGCCGTCGCTATCGCGGTGCCGCGGATACGGCGAACGCCTCGGCCGCCGCCTTCGCGCCGGGGGCGGCGCGCGCGGCGTAGCCGTAGGTTCCCTGGTCGCGCAGCTCGCGCGCGGCCTCGACGAGCATGTCGAGCGCCGCGAACGCGAACGCGCCGCCGACCGACACCCGCGCGACGCCGAGCGCCGCCAGCTCCGGCACCGGCGGCACGCCCGCGCGGGCGAGCACGCTCACGGGCCGGTCGACGGACTCGACCACCGACCTGATCTGGTCGGCGTCGCTCAGCCCGGGCGCGTACAGGACGTCGGCCCCGGCCTCCTGGTAGGCCTGCAGCCGCGCGATCGTGTCGGCGAGGTCGTCGCGTCCGTGCAGGTGGTTCTCGCAACGCCCGGTGACCACGAGCCGGGCCGGACCCGCATGCGCGGCCTCCGCCGCCGCCCGGACCCGCTCCGCGGCCCGGTCGACGTCGTAGATCGGCGCCGCGTCGTCGCCCGTGTAGTCCTCGATCGAGAACCCCGCGAGCCCCGCCGCAATCGCGCCGCGCGCGGTCCGCGCGACCCCCTCGGCGCCGTCGGCGAAGCCGTCCTCGAGATCGGCCGACACCGGCAACGGGGTCGCCTCGACGATCGCGGCGGCGTTGGCGAGCGCTCGCTCGGCCCCCATCTCGCCGTCGCGCAGCCCGAACGTCGCGGCAGCGCCGCTGCTGGTCGTCGCCAGCGCCTCGAACCCGAGCCACGCCAGCAGCCGCGCCGAGCCCGCGTCCCAGGGATTCGGCAGCAGCAGCGGCTGACCGGGCCGATGCAGCGCCGCAAACCGCTCCGTGAGCTGCGCTTGGGATGACTCGGGCATCCGTCGGCAACACTACCGGCTTAAAGGCACCGCCCCGCTGGCCGCTAGGCTGACGTTCGATGGGCACGTCAGCGGGTGCATTCTCGCTCGGTGCCGAGCGTGGCGATGACGGATCGTTCCGTCGCCAAGACTCCACTTTCCGAGCATTCGTCTCGGACGACGGATCGACCGAGTTCCCGGTCGCGGCGGGCCGCTATCACCTGTACGTCGCACGTGCCTGCCCGTGGGCGCACCGGACGCTGATCGGTCGGGCGCTGATGGGCCTCGAGGAGGCGATCTCGGTCTCGTACGTCGATCCGATTCGCGACGAGCGCGGCTGGCGCTTTACCGACCGCGGCTACGTCGACTCGGCCAACGGCTTTCGCTACCTGAGCGAGGCCTACCGCGCATCCGACCCTGACTACGACGCCCGCGCGACGGTCCCGGTGCTGTGGGACCGCGAACGCGCGACGATCGTCAACAACGAGTCGGGCGACGTCCTGCGGATGCTGTCGACGGTGTTCTCACCGCTCGCCTCGCACCCCGTCGAGCTCGTCCCCGAGCGGCTGCGCAGCGAGATCGACGCGCTCAATCGCCTGATCTACGACAACGTCAACAACGGCGTCTACAAGGCGGGGTTCGCGACCAGGCAGGACGCCTATGAGCGCGCGGTGATGACGCTGTTCCAGACGCTGGACGAACTTGACCTGCGCCTCGCCGACAGCCGCTTTCTGTTCGGGCCCGAGCCGCTGGAGACCGACTGGCGCCTGTTCACGACGCTCGTGCGCTTCGACGCCGTGTACCAAATCCACTTCAAGTGCTCGATCCGCAAGCTCGTCGAGTACGAGTACCTGTGGCCGTACGCGCGCGACCTGTACCAGTGGCCCGGCGTCGCCGCCACCGTCGACTTCGACGAGATCCGCGCGCATTACTACCGCACGCATCCGATGATCAACCCATCGGAGCTGGTCGCGATGTTGCCGGCCGCGAGCTTCGAGGAACCCGCCGACCGGAAATGAACGGAGCGCCCGGCCGGCTCCGGTTGTGCGATGGCAGTACCGGTCGGTGTGTTTGGTAACACCCGGTAGCGAGTCGACTCCGTCTGCGCCCGCGTCTGATCAGCCCCGCGCGCGGCGGCGCAACAGCCGGAACACGACGAGCAGCGCGACGAGCGCGCCGACGAACGGCGCCGGGTTGCTCTTGACCTGGGAGACGAGCGCGCCACCGACGAGCGACAGGCCCTGCATCGGCTCGTTGTCGGATGGGGGCGGTGGCGGCGGTGGCGGCGGCTCCGCGCCCGCGGCTCCGGCGGGAGGAGGAGGCGGCGGCCCGGCGCCCGCGGCTCCGGAAGGAGGAGGCGCCGGCCGTGCCGCCGCGCCCGACGGCGGCGGTGGCGGCGCCGGCGGCCCGTCGGTCTCCGACGGAGGCGGTGGCGGCGCGGCGCCGGCCGCGGCTCCCGACGGCGGCGGCGGTGGTGCGGGCGGCGCGAACTCATCCTCGCCGGCGCTCGCCGGCTGCCCCGAGGCCTCCGAGTCGGCGGTCGCCTCCGACGCATGTGCCGGGTCGGCGGGCTCGCCCTTGGACCCCGCCTGCGGGACCGGCGGCTCGTCGGCGGCCTCGGCGACCTCCGCGGGCGCGGCATCGCTCTCGGCGGCGCCGCCGCGGTCGCCGCCGGCCTGGCGACCACCGTCGTCGCCGCCACCCTCGCGGCCGCCGTCGTCCGTGCCGGCCGCGGTCGCCGTCGCGGCGGCGGCCCCGGCCGTGCCGGCGACCGATGCCCCGGCTTCGCCGGGCTCGCGGGCCGCGCCCGTCTCGTCGCCGGCCAGCATCGCCTGCAGCCGCGTCGCGAACTCGCGCAGCAACCGGTTGGAGATCTCCTCGATCATGCCGCCGCGCCCGAACCGCGCCAGCCGGCCGGTGATGTGGTAATCGGTCGCGACGTTGACCTTGGTCGTGCCGGCGTCGACCTCCTCGACCGACGACTCGATCGTCGCCTTGGCGCCGCCCTGCCCGCGCTTGTCGGTGCCGGCCGCCTGCATCGTCGCGTTGTGTGCCTGCTCGTCGACCGACTCCATGTGCAGCTTGCCGCTGTAGGCCGCCGAGGTCGGGCCGATCTTGACCTTGAACTCGCCGTTGTAGCTGCCGTCGTCGTTGCGCCCGGTGACCGCCGCGCCCGGCAGGCACGGCGCCACTCGCTCGACGTCGATCAGCGCCTCCCAGACCCGCTGCAGCGGGGCCGAGACCTCAAAGGACTGCTCGAGCTTCATTGCGGACCTCCTCCAAGTCTTCCCGTGTGTCGACGTCGCGTCCGGAGCATATGTGCCCCACCTCGATCTCGGGCGCCCCGCGCAGCAACTCGCGCGCGCCGGCGTCGCCGCCGACCGCCTGAATCGCCGCGATCTGCTCTGGCCCGAGCACGACCGGATGGCCGGGCCGGCCGTCGTAGACGGCGCGTACCGGCGCCGGCTGCGCGGCGAACCGCTCGATCAGCGCGGCGCTCACGAGCGGCGCGTCGCCGAGCGTGACGACGACCTTGTCGGCGCCCGCGACCGCCGCAAGCCCGCGCCGCAGCGATGCCGACTGGCCGGCGCGCCACTCCTCGCAGACGACGACCTCGGCGCGGCCGAACGACACCACCTCTCGGATCCGGTCCGCCGCCGCACCCAACACCACGACCACCCGGTCCAGTACACGAGCGTCGCACTGCGCCCGGACCGACCACTCCAACAGCGGTCGCCCGTCCAGCTCGGCCAGCTGCTTGGGCCCGTCTCCGAACCGCGTGCCCGCGCCGGCGGCAAGCACCAGCCCGGCGATCACGGCCGCCCGCCGACGTGTATCGCGTCCTCGGACGCGGACAGCCGCGCACCGCCGCGCCCGTGCCGCAGGGCCACCGCCTCGGCGAGGATCGCGAGCGCCGCCTCGGCGACGGTGGCGCCGCCGAGGTCGAGCCCGGCGGGCCCGGACAGGCGCGCGAGCTCGGCGTCGCCGATCCCGGCCGCCGCCAGCCGCTCGCGGCGCCGACGCTGGTTGTTGCGCGAGCCGAGCGCGCCGACGTAGAACGCCTGCGAGCGCAGCGCCAGCGCGAGCGCCTCGTCGTCGAGCTCCGGCGCGTGCGTCAACGCCACGACCGCGGTGTGCTCGTCGAGGCCGCCCAGCTGCTCGTACGCCTCCGCAGGCCACGCGGCGAGCACCCGCTGGGCGTCGGGGAACCGCTCGGGAGTCGCGAACCGCGCCCGCGGGTCGACCACGTACGGCGCCCAGTCGAGCGTGCGCGCCGCGCGCGTCAGCGCGGCCGACAGCGGCACCGCGCCGAACGCGACCAGCCGCACCGCCGGACCATCGGCACTGTCGGCGAACCGTGGCCCGTGGATCTCGGAGCGCCCCTCCCACTCGCGCTGCTCGGCGGTCCTCACATCTGCTCCAGGATCTCCGCCAGCTCCCGCAACGAGGCGATCGAGTTGCCGGCCAGCAGCCGGTCGGTGTGCGGCACCGCCGCCTGCATCCCGCGCGTCAGCGGCTCGTAGTCGGGGTGGGCCGCGAGCGGGTTCAGCCACACGAGCTTGAACGCCGCGCGCCGCAGGCGGGCCATCTCCGCGCGCAGCTGGTCGGGGTCGCCGCGGTCCCAGCCGTCGGACAGGATCACGACCACCGAGCCGCGGCCGAGCCGGCGGCCGTGGACCCGGTTGAGCGTCGCCAGCGCGTCGCCGATCCGGGTCCCGCCGGACATGTCCGAGACGGCGGCGGTCGCGCGCTCGAGTGCCAGGTCGGGGTCGCGGCCGTCCAGCTCCTGCGTGATCCGCGTCAGCCGCGTACCGAACGCGAACGCCTCGACCCGGCGGCGCGCCGCGACCGACGCCTGCATGTACTGCAAGAGCATCCGCGAGTAGGGCGCCATCGACCCCGACACGTCGCACACGAGCACCAGCTGGCGTGGCCGCTGCGTCGGCGCTCGCCATCGGCGGTGGATCGGCTCGCCGGCGGTCCGCAGCGAGGACTGCACGGTCGCCCGCAGATCGGGGGTGTGGCCCCGACGTCGCGACGGGCGCGTGCGGCGCGAGAGCCGCATCGGGTGCCGGCGCGCGAGCCGCTGCATCAGCTCGTGCGCGAGCACTATCTCGGCGTCCGTGTATCGCGCGAAGTCCTTTTCGAGGAGCAGCTCGACCTCGGACCACGCGGCCGGCACCGCGTCGGCGCCGTCCTGCGGCTCGCGCGCGGTCTGCGGGTCGCCGAACGCAGCGTGTGGCAGCGCCGCACGCTCGATCGCCCCCAGCTCCGACAGCGGGATCTCCTCGGAGGGCGCAGCCCACCCGGCGCCGAACACGTCGGTGAACGCCTCGTCGAAGCGCTCCAGGTCCGAGTGCCGCGAGCACAGGACCGCGCGCAGCGCCAGCCGTACGTCCTCGCGCGAGCTCGCGTCGACGAGGCCCACCGTTCGGACCGCGGTCAGCAGCTCGCCGACGCCGACGCGGCCGCCGCGCGCGCGCAGCGCGGCGGCCAGCTCCGCCAGCCGCGCGATGAGCTCGTCGGCCGCGGCCGTGACCGAGCCCGAGATCGAGATCGAGTCCCCCACCAGACCGAGGCTCACACCCCCTCCAGCACCTTGCGCTCGAGCACCCGCTGCACGTCCTCGTGGACCTTCAGGGCGGCGCCGAGCGTCTCCTCGAGGTCGCCGTCGTCGCCGAGCGCGAGCAGCGCCTGCGCCCACACGATCGTCTCTCCCACCCCCGGCTGCTTGTACAGATCGCCTTGCTCGCGCAGCCGCGCCACCGCGTCGACGACCCGCGCGGCGATCGCCTCGGGCACCTCCGGCAGCCGCGAGCGGACGATCGCGCGCTCGCGCTCCGGCGATGGGTAGTCGATCCAGTGGTACAGGCAGCGGCGCTTGAGCGCGTCGTGCAGCTCACGGGTGCGGTTGGAGGTCAGCACGACCAGCGGCCGCCGCGCGGCGGAGACCGTCCCCAGCTCGGGGATCGTGACGGCGAAGTCCGCGAGGAACTCGAGCAGGAACGCCTCGAACTCGTCGTCGGCGCGGTCGACCTCATCGATCAGCAGCACGATCGACTCGTCGGCGCTGGCCTCCAAAGCCTCGAGCAGCGGCCGTCGCAGCAAAAAGCGCCGCCCGAACAGCTCGCCCGCGTCGACGCCGCCCTCGGCCGCCCGCAGCGCCAGCAACTGGCGCGAGTAGTCCCAGTCGTAGACGGCGTGGTGCAGGTCGATCCCCTCGTGGCACTGCAAGCGGATCAAGCGCGCGCCGGTCGCCGCCGCCAGCGCCCGCGCGACCTCGGTCTTGCCGACGCCCGCCTCGCCCTCCAGCAGCAGCGGCTGCTCCAGCGCCGACGCCAGATACACCGCGAGCGCCAGCGGCCGGTCGGCGAGGTATCCCTGCGACGCGAGCGCCTCGCTGGCGGCACCCACGCCTTTCAGCGGCTCGGTGCGGGGCTGCGCCAGCGACATCCCGCTCGATGCTAGTGGGCTCTATTCGCCGGCGGCCTCGGACAGCGCGCGCCGGGTCAGCACGCGCGCCAGGTGCTGCTTGTACTCGGAGCTGGCGTTGAGGTCCGCCGGCGGGTTGGTGCCGTCGGCCGCCTGCTCGGCGGCCGCCGCAAACGACTCGGCGGTCGCCGGCTGACCCCGCAGCGCGTCCTCGACCGCGGTTGCGCGCAGCGGCACCGACGCCATGTTCGTCAACCCGACGCGGGCGTCGGCGACGACCCCGTCGGCGACCTTGACGGCCGCGCATACCCCGACCATCGCCCAGTCTTCCGCCCGGCGCGTGAACTTCTGATACGCGTGGCCGTAGCCGTCGAGCGCCGGCACGCGAATCTCGGTCAGCACCTCGTCGGCGCCGACCGCGGTCGTCAGGTAGTCCTGGAACAGGTCGGCGGCCGGGAGCGTCCGCTGGCCCGAGGAGCCCTGCAACGTGACCTCGGCCTCGCAGATCAACATCGCCGTGGGCAGATCGGAGGCCGAGTCACCGTGCGCCAGCGAGCCGCCGATCGTTCCCCGATTGCGGACCTGCCGGTCGGCGATCGTCGCCGCGACCTCGGCCACGACCCCCAGCTCGGGCGAGAACTCGAGCTCGGAGTGGGTGGTCAGCGCGCCGATCCGCCAATTCCCGTTTTGACGCTGGACCCCGCGCAGCCCCGGCAGCTTGCGGATGTCGACCAGCAGCGATGGCGCCGCCAGCCGCAGCTTCATCAGCGGGATCAGCGAGTGGCCGCCGGCCAGCAGTTTGGCGTCCTCGCCGCCGTCGACGAGCGCCTTGATCGCGCCGTCGAGCGAGTCGGGCGCGACGTAGTCAAATGCAGCCGGGATCATCGTGCGACCTCCGTGCCGTCCGCCTTGCGTATCGCCTCCCACACCCGCATCGGGGTGAGCGGCATGTTGATGTAGTCGACGCCGAGCGGGCGCAGCGCGTCGATGACCGCGTTGGTGACGGCCGCCGAGCCCGCGATCGTGCCGGCCTCGCCGACGCCCTTGACGCCCATCGAGTTGACCGGCGACGGCGTCACCGTCCGGTCGGTCTCGAAGCTCGGGATCTCGGCGGCGGTCGGCAGCGCGTAGTCGACGAATGTGCCGGTCACGAGCTGGCCCTCGGCGTCATATTGGATTCGCTCGTACAGCGCCTGGCCGATCGCATGGACGACGCCGCCATGGATCTGGCCGTCGATCAGCAGCGGGTTGACGGGATTGCCGCAGTCGTCGACGGCCACGTAGCGGACCACCTTGATCCTGCCGGTGTCCGGGTCCACGTCGACGACGCAGGCGTGCGCGCCGAACGGGAACACGTAGTTGTCGGGGTGGTAGAACGTCGTCTCCTCAAGCCCCGGCTCCATCCCGTCGGGTACGTCGCCCACGTACGCGGCGCCGGCGACGTCCGCAAGCGCCATCCCCTTGTCGGGCGAGCCCTTGACCCGGAACTGACCGTCGACGACCTCGATGTCCTCGGCGGCCGCCTCGAGCTGCGCCGCGACGATCGCCTTGGCCTTGTCGACGACCTTGTCGACCGCCTTGGCGACCGCCTCGCCGCCGCTCGCCAGCGAGCGCGAGCCGTACGTGTTGCGGCCCTCAGGACCCAGCGAGGTGTCGCCGTGGATCACCTCGATCGCATCGAAATCGACGCCGAGCTTGTCGGCGGCGATCTGCGCGAACGCCGTGTCGAGCCCCTGGCCGTGCGGCGAAGTGCCGCTGTAGACGGTGACCGCGCCGGTGTTGTGGACGCGAACCAGCGCCGACTCCCAGAACCCGGCCTGCACGCCGAGCCCGGTCGGGCCGAACAGACGCGTCGGCGCCAGCCCGCAGATCTCGGTCCACGTCGAGAACCCGATCCCGCGATAGATGCCCTGCTCGCGCAGCCTCACCTGCTCGGCGCGGAACGCCGGCAGATCCACGTGTTGCAGCAGCTTGTCAAGCGACGCGTGGTAGTCGCCGGAGTCGTAGGTGACCCCGGTCGCCACGTCCGCCGGGAACCGCTCCTTGGGGATGAAGTTGCGCCGCCGGATCTCGACCGGGTCGACCCCGAGCTCGTGCGCGAGCTGCTCGAGCGTGACCTCGACCATGTGCGCGGCCTCGGGCCTGCCCGCGCCGCGGATCGCGTCGGTCGGGCACTTGTTCGTGAACACCCCGATGATGTCGGTGCGGACATTGGGGATGTCGTAGCAGCCACCCATCACGAACGCGCCAAGCGACGGGATCAGCGGCGTCAGCAGCATGTTGTAGGCGCCGAGGTCGGCGAGGATCTCGACGTGCCAAGCGATGATCCTGCCGTCCTTGGTGGCGCCCATGCGGACGCGCGCGATCTGGTCGCGGCCCTGGTGGCCGACCGCCATGTTCTCGGTGCGGGTCTCGATCCACTTGATCGGGACGCCGAGCTTGCGCGACGCCCAGCAGGCCGTCAGCTCCTCGCCGTAGACCTGCAGCTTCTGGCCGAAGCCGCCGCCGACATCGGGCGCGATCACGCGCACCTGGTCCTCGGACAGCCCCAGTAGCAGCGCCATGAACAGGCGCACGAAGTGCGGCACCTGGGTGGCGCTGTACAGCGTCAGCGAGCCGGCCCGGTAGTCGGCGAGCACGCCGCGGCACTCGATCGGGGCACCGGTGACCCGGTGATTGACCACGCGTCGCTCGACGATCACGTCGGCCTCCGCGAAGCCGGCCTCGACGTCGCCGCCCGCCTGCGTCCACTTGTGGACCTGGTTGGAGCCAAGCTCCTCGTGCACGAACGGCGCGCCCGCGATCGCGGCCTCGGGGTCGACGACGACCGGCAGCGACTCGTACTCGACGAGCACGTCCTCGGCCGCGTCCACGACCGCGTAGCGCTCGTCGCCGATCACGACCGCGACCGGATCGCCGACGTGGTTGACCTCGCCGCGCGCCAACGGCCAGTGCGGCGGGTTTGCGATCTCGACGCCGGGCGGCGCCCACGCCAGCGGCAGCGGGCCGCCGATGTCGGCCATGTCTTCGCCGGTGAACACGGCGCGGATTCCGGGCCGCTGCGCGGCAGCCGAGGCGTCGATCGAGACGATCTTCGCGTGCGCCTCGGGCGAGCGTACGAACGACGCCCACAGCATCCCGGGCAGCGCGATGTCGTCGACGTAGCGGCCCTTGCCGGTGATCAGCGCCGGGTCCTCCTTGCGGGGCACTTCGCGGCCGACATGGCCGCTCGGGGCCGGTGCGTCCTGCACGCTCATGCCGTCACCTCACTTGACTTGACGGCCGCGTCGAGCACCGCCTTGACGATGTTGTGATAGCCGGTGCAGCGGCATAGGTTGCCCTCCAGCCCGTGGCGCACCTCCTCCTCGGTCGGGCTCGGGTTCTCGGCCAGCAGCGCGGCGCCGGCCATGATCATCCCGGGCGTGCAGTAGCCGCACTGCAGGCCGTGGTTGTCCCAGAACGCCTGCTGCATCGGGTGCAGGTGATCCTCGGAGCCCAGCCCTTCGATCGTCGTGATCTCGGTGCTCTCGGCCTGGACGGCGAGCACCGTGCACGACTTCACCGCCTTGCCGTCGAGATGGATCGTGCAGGCGCCGCAGTTGGACGTGTCGCAGCCGACGTGCGTGCCGGTCAGGTTGAGACGATCGCGCAGCGCGTGCACCAGCAGCAGCCGCGGCTCGACCTCCAGGTCGTGTTCGACGCCATTGACGTTCAGGCGTACGTTGACGGTGCCGCTCATCCCTCTCCTTCCAAGGTGGGTCTTCCGCCGGGCTGACGATACTCCTCGGAAACCGCCCGGGGAGTGGCCACCCCGCTGCCACCCTCAAGGAGTCGGTTGCGCGCGCAACCAGTTTTGCTAGCGTCGCGGACATGAAGATTGGACGCCTCCTGCTCCGCCTCGTCGTCGGTGGCTTCTTCGTCGCCCACGGAACCCAGAAGTTGTTCGGCTGGTTCGGCGGCCATGGCCTCGACGCCACCGCCGGGATGTTCGAGTCGCTCGGTCTGCGACCGGGCAAGCGCCATGCGACCGCGGCCGGCCTCGCCGAGACCACCGGCGGGACCGGGCTGCTGCTCGGCGCCGCGACGCCGCTGGCCAGCTCGGTGCTGATCGCGACGATGCTTACCGCGATCAACCGCGTCCACCTCAAGAACGGACCGTGGAACGTCGACCAGGGCTACGAGTACAACGCGGTGCTGATCGCGGCCGCCGCGGCGCTGGCCGAGACCGGCCCGGGCAGCCCGTCGGTCGACGCGGCGCTCGGGATCGAGAGGTCCGGGGCGAAGTGGGCGCTGCTGGCGCTGGTGCTCGGTGCGCTCGGCGCCGTCGGCGCACACGCGGCCGCCGAGGCGGCGCCCGCCCCCGAGTCCGAGCAGGAGTCGGCCGTCGAGAGCGAGCCGGCCACCGAGAGCCAGCCGGCCGCCTGAGCCCCACCCGCGCGCCTCGCGCGGGTCCCGTCGTCGCCGCTGCGAGGCCCGGCCGCGCCGACCCGGCGGTATAACCGTGCGATGGGCAGCGGCACCCGCTACGAGCGGATCGGCCACGGCTACGCGACCAACCGCCGCGAGGACCCTCGGATCAACGCGCTGATCGACGCCGCACTCGGCGACGCGCGGACCGTCGTCAACGTCGGCGCCGGCGCCGGCTCCTACGAGCCGCGCGACCGGCACGTGATCGCGATCGAGCCCAGCGACGTGATGGCATCCCAGCGTCCCGCCGAGCTCGCCCCCGCGATCCGCGCGACCGCCGGCACGCTGCCGCTGCGCGACGCCAGCGTCGACGCCGCGATGGCGATCCTGACCGTCCACCACTGGGACGACGAGCAGGAGCGCGGCGTCCGCGAGCTGCGCCGCGTCGCCCGCGACACGATCGTGATCCTCACGTTCGACGCCGACGTCTGCGCCCGCATGTGGCTGGTCGCGGACTACCTGCCGGAGCTGGCCGAGCTCGACCGGCGCATCTTCCCGCCGCTCGACCGCCTTGCCGAGTGGCTCGGCTGCCCGAACCCCCGCGTCGACGCCGTCGAGGTCGCCGCCGACACCCCCGACTGGACGTTCGCCTCGTTCTGGGCACATCCCGAGCGGGTGCTCGACCCCCACGCGCGCGCCTCGACGTCGGGCTTCGCGCGGATGGACCCCGCGATCGTGCAGCGCGCCGCCGCCCGGCTCGCCGCCGACCTCGAGTCCGGCGCCTGGGATGCCCGCCACGGCCACCTGCGTGCGCTCGACGCCTACGACGCCGGCCTGCGACTCGTCGTCGCCGGCTGAGCGTCCGGGCCGCGTGGTCGTCGGCTCCGGCCGGACCGGCACCTGAGTTTCCGCCAAACGGCGCCGCCAAAACCCGACTTGGCTGCCGCTGCCGGACCTACGTGGATCGATCGCCATCCTTCTTCGGCGCCGCCCACTCTGGCGGAAAACTCATGCACCGCGACCGGCCCCCTCCCCTTCACCGTCGCCGCTTACGTCCGCCCCGCATCGCCTACCCGGGCAAACACCAGGTCACCCCCGCAGCCGCACCGACGTATCCCGATACCGCCGATACGCCCGGCATGGTTCCCCGCGCAGCCCCGGGCACGGCGGCAGCCCCGCCGGCACTCGCACCCCGGGCACGACCGGCAGGATCAGCCGCGACGCCATCGCCCGTGAGTGGGCGATCAGGACCCGTGCCCTCCCGCGAGGGCTCGTGCGGCGAAACGCCCAGATCGGCTGGTCGCCGCCGGGCGCGGAGATCGTCAGCCGGATCCGCGAGCCGCGCCGGTAGGCGTGGCCCTCGTAGTAGAGCGGGATCGCGACCGAAGCGAAGCGGCCGCGAGGCAGCGGCCCCACGTCGCGGGCGGCGAACGTCGGCAGCGGCTCGAGCAGCGTGCTGCCCGACCCCAGCCTGCGCTCGTCGGCGCGCAGCCAGCCGCTCTGCACGAACGTTTCCGTCCCGTCCGGCCGGACCTCGGACACGGTCGCTTGCAGGTCGACGTTGGGCGTCGACGCGCTGACCCAGACGTGGACGGCGCCGGCGCCGATCGCGACGACGTTCGAGCGCAGCGGCGCACTCAGATACGACGCCGCCGTGCCGGCCGGGTTGTACGTCCAGCGGTAGTCCGGCGACGCGGTCCACAGCCCGCCCGGCCCGCTCTCCTGCGGCGACGGCTTGCGCACGTCGGTCGCGGGCCGCGCTCGCGGGTTCCAGGTGAAGCGGTCGGCCCGCGCGCGCCGCGGTCGCGAGTCGGTCAGCGACCCGTCAATGCCCAGATACCAGGAGCGTGCGCGCGTGCCGGGGATCGGGAACGAGCGAAAGCCGGCCTGGAATGCCGGGTACGGGTCGCCGGGCCGGCCGCTGTCGAGCGGCCCCTTGCCGGCGCCGTTGTCGAACATGACGCGCACCTCGGGCTGCGCGTCGAACTTCGCGAGCGCCGCCCGGTAGTTCGACAACCCCTGCACCGGGTCGGGCGGCAGCGAGATCCCCGAGATCCCCATCTCGGCCTGATATAGGACGCCGCCGATCGCCGCCCGCACCGCGGGCGACAGCACCGGCGGCGCGATCCGCTCGACGTACAGGTCGTAGAAGTCGATCAGCCGCGTCAGCGTGTCGGGGTCGAGCGAGTCGATGTGGGCGCCGTTGGTGAACGTGAACCATTCACGCCGGGCGCCGGTCATGTGCTCGGCCAGGGCCGGACAGTGGCCGCCGGTCTGCTCGTCGGTGAACTGGCAGACGACAAACGACGGCGCCCTGATCTTGTCGACGAACGTCACCGGATCCAGCGCGTCGGCGACCGACGGCACGTCGTGGGCGTTGCGGCGGGACTCGGCGATCAGGTTGGTCGCCTCGCCGTGCAGCGCCTGGTTGGCATTGCAGGTCCGATCGCCCTGGCGGATGCGCTCAAGCGCCCACGGCTGCCCGCCCGTCGGCGACGCCGGCAGCGCGTCGTGCACCCGCTGCTGGCCCCACGTCAGCGCGAAGCCGGTGTTGAGGATCCCGCCCGGGTACAGCGTCGTCTGGGTCGAGTCGATCACCGACAGCGGCGCGATCGCCGCCAGCGCCGGCGGGTCGGTCGCGGCGACGAACAGCTGACTGATGCCGCCGTAGGAGATCCCGAGCATCCCCACCTTGTGGTGCAGCACCCACGGCTGACGCGCGATCGTCTCGATCACGTCGTAGCCGTCGAGCGCCTGCAGCCGCTCGAAGTACGAGAACGCGCCGCCCGAGCAGCCGGTGCCGCGCATGTTGACGTCGACGACCGCGTAGCCGAGGAGCGTCACGTAGGAGCCGAGCCCGGACTGCGGCGCGCCGTATGGCGTCGCGTAGCCGTAGCCGGAGTACTCGACCAGCGTCGGCCACGGCCCCGGCCCGCCCGGAGTGTGCACGTCGATCGCAAGCTTGGTGCCGTCACGCGTGGTCAGGTATTGGTAGTTCGCCGCGTCGGGCGCGGTCAGCTCGCCCTGGCCGGGCTGCGCGGAGATCGTCTGGCGGTAGGTCTTCGTGCTCGGTGGCGCGTCGCGCCCGCTCATCACCGTCAGCGACCCCGAGCTCCGCGAGCCGCTGCGGATCCGGTAGCCACGACCTGGCCGCAACCCGGAGAACAGGACCCCGGCCTGGGGGTCGGCCCGGTGACGGCGCAGCACCTTGCCGTGGCGCAGGAGCGTCGCCCGCGCGCGGGGGCGCAGACCGGTCGCGTACGCCTGCTCGACGCTCCCGCGGGCGTGCAGGCTCGCCGCGTGCGCGCCGGCCGCTGCGCCGAGCAACGCGCCCACCACGAGCACGAGCACGACCACCCCGCGCGATCTCGTCATTCCCGCTCCTCCTCCGTCGGCCGGTGCGGCGGCGGTGACGTTATCGCGTCAGCGGCCGACGGTGCGGGTCAGCGCGCGGGCGCGGACCGGCACGGTCGCGAGCAGCTCACGGACCGCCGCCAGCCCCGCGCGCAGCTCCGGGTCGCCGACCTCGACCGGCAGCATCGAGTCCTGCAGGTCGGCGATCGCCTGATCGGCGTCCCGCGACGCGTCGACGCCGCGTTCGATCAGCGCCTGCACCGACTGCGACTGCACGCCGGGGGTGTGCGGGGCGAACGTCCGCGGCCGCTGCCCGGCGCGCGCAGCGAACTCCGAATAGGTCCTGCGCGCCCGACCGTAGGCATGCTGAACCGGCCGGAACAGTTGCGCCTCGAGCACGTCGGCGTTGTGCTCGTCGAGCTGCTCGTAGGCCTCGCCGAGCGCCGCCAGCGCCTCGGCGATCTGCTCGATCGCGACCGCGAGGTCACTGAGTACCCGCTCCCTGCCCTCGGCGGTCGTGTATGCCATCGCAAACGGTCAGGTTAGTGCCCCGCGGGCTCATCGGTAGCGGTCGATCAGCGACCGTACGAGCCGCTCGTCGCCGTCGATCCGGATGCGGCCATCGCCGAGCGCCCGGTCAAGGTCGAGGCCGTGCCAGAGGACCGCCGCCAGCGTCCCCGGATCGGTCTCGATCGTCGCTTGCGGCGCGGCGCTGCGCCCGGCTGCCGCGGCGAGCCGCCGCGGCTCAGGCCGCAGCTCGAAGTCGTGGGTGCCGAGCCGCAACGCGATCGCACCGCGCGGGGATGGCGGGCCGGGCTCGTACATCGTCTGCATCGCGACGACGGCCGCGTCCGGGCTCAGCGGCGGCGGCATGTCGTCGAGCTCGACCGCCGAGCCCCAGCGGCCGAGCGCGTGCAGCACCGGCTCCAGCGCACGCCCCCGGTCGGTGAGCTCGTAGACCGTGCGGTCCGCGGGCGGCGGCAGCCACCCACGGCAGATCAGGCCTTGCGTTTCGAGCTCGCGCAACCGCGCGGCGAGCATGTCGGGGCCGATCCGTCCCAGACCCGCCTGCAGATCGGTGAATCGCTTGGACCCGAGCAGCAGCTCGCGCACGATCAGCAACGTCCACCGCTCGCCAACGACATCCAGTGCGCGGGCGATCCCGCACGAATCTCGATATCTGCGCTTGACGGTCATCGTCCCCTGTGCTTGGATTCTAGCACCGTACCACTTGGATTTTCCAACTGGTACGTCGAAATGGCACGAGTATCGGCAAACACAAGGCATACGAAGCCGTCATTCGTCACTGCGGCAGCGATGAACAGTGGACCAACGCCTGGCTCTCGTCCAGAACGACCGCAATGAAGACCGCGGGCCGGCGTCGTGAGCAGATCGCCAATCCAGCCGTGCCGCACGTGCGATGGCGAACGCTGACCACTGTGGTCGATCGGATCAGCCAAGTTGGCCGAGGCAGGCCCACCGGGGCGACTTGCTCACGAGCCGAGCGCGCCCGTGGCGTGCACATGGACGAGCCAACCGGCGAGCAGGCGCGACACCTGTCGTCCCCCGTCGACCATTCCCGAGGAGGCGAGCAATGACCAGCGTGAACGACCACCCCACGATCACCGGGGGCAACCACCGGGAGGAGACTGAACGATGACCCGATTCGACCACTACCCAGCGGGCGTGCCGTGCTTCGTCGAGACGTTCAGCCCCGATCTCGATGCTGCCCGCCGCTTCTACGACGGCATCTTCGGCTGGAAGTTCGACGGCCCCGGCCAGATGCCGACCGACCCGCCCGGCCAGTACTGGGTCGCGCGCGCCCGCGGCGCCGAGGTCGCCGGCATCGGCTCGCTGCCCACGCCCGACACGCCGATCGCCTGGAACACGCAGGTTGCCGTCGACGATGTCGACGCCTCGACGCGCCTCGCCCGCGACGCCGGCGCCACGGTCATCGTCGAACCGATCGACGCGCCGCCGGCCGGGCGCCTCGCCGTGGTCGCCGATCCGGCCGGCGCCGCGATCACCCTCTGGCAGGCAGGCGTCAGGCAGGGCGCGGCGATCGTCAACGAGCCGTCGGCGTGGGCGATGAGCCTGCTGGCGACGCCCGAGCCGGAGCGCGCCGCGGCGTTCTACCGCGACGTGTTCGGTTGGCGCACCGAGCCGTTCGCGGACGCCGGGCCCGGCGTGTCGCTGTTCCGGCTGCCGGGCTACGTCGGCGGCGAGGCCGAGCAGCCGGTGCCCCGCGACGTCGTCGCGGCGATGGCCGCCGTCCCCGACCCAAACGCTCCGGCCGCGTGGAGCGTCGACTTCTGGATCGCCGACGCCGATGCCGCCGCGGACGCGGCGCCCGGACTCGGCGGCAGCGTCGTCGCGCCGCCGCACGACGCCCCGCCGTTCCGGCGGGCGGTCCTCGCCGCGCCCGACGGCGCCACGTTCACCGTCTCGCAGCTGCGCCCGTGGGCCGGTCCGTAAGTCGTGCGTGCACCGAGAGGTGTCACTGCTGGATGCCGGGCTAGGACGCAGGGCACCGACGGCGAAGCCGTTGGTCCGAAGGTGTGCCTTTGGCACATCGAGGCCCGAGGACACCGCCCGGAATTGGACCCGCCCGGCCCCGGCTCGAATGCCGCACGATTTGCGGATGGGTCCACTAGTCTCGCCGCCCATCGCAACGGTCGTCTTCTTTCCCGAGGGCGCGTTCGGCCCCACCAACAACTGCGTCGGCATCGGCGCGGTGCTGCGCGCGCGCGGTCATCGGGTCGTGTTCGTGATCGAGGAGTCGTTCGCCGGGACGCTGGCCGAGCAGGGGTTCGAGGAGCGGCTGATGCGACTCGGGCCGGCCCCGGCGGAACCCGAGGTCCCCGGCCAGTTCTGGAAGGACTTCATCCGCGACACCGCGCCGGTGTTCCGCGGCACGACCACCGAGCAGCTCGACGGGTTCGTGATCCCGACCTGGCAGGCGCTGCTCGACGGCGCCCGCTACGTCGACGAGCGGCTGGCGGAGATCTTCTCAGAGCTCGACGTCGACGTGATCGTCGAGGACAACGTGTGCGCGTTCCCGGCGATCGCGGCGTCGGGGCGGCCGTGGGTCCGGATCGTCTCCTGCAACCCCCTGGAGATCGACGATCCGGCGCTGCCGCCTGCGTTCAGCGGCCTGCCGTTCGACGATCGCGAGGCCGCGGCGGCGTTCCGCGCCGAGTACGCGGCCCGGGTCGCGCAGCTCCACGCCGGCTTCTCGGAGTACTGCGTGGCGCGCGGCGCGCCACCGTTGCCCGATCTTCGGATGATCCACGAGTCGCCTTGGCTGAACCTCACGATCTACCCCGACGAGCTCGACTACCCGCGGTCACAACCGTTGGGGCCGAACTGGCACAACCTCCAGACCAGCGTCCGCGCGACCGACGCGCCGTGGGAGCCGCCGCCGACCGATGGCCGGCGGCTCGTGTACCTCAGCCTCGGGTCGCTCGGCTCCGCCGACGTCGAGTTGATGCGCGAGCTCGTCGCTGCGCTCGCCGACACCCCGCACCGCTACATCGTCAGCCGCGGCCCCCGGCACGACGAGTACGACGTGGCCGACAACATGGCCGGAGCCGAGTTCTTGCCGCAGACCTCGGTGCTCCCCCATGTCGATGCGGTGATCACCCACGGCGGCAACAACACGGTCACCGAGTCGATGTGGTTCGGCAAGCCGATGCTGGTGCTGCCGATCTTCTGGGACCAGCACGACAACGCGCAGCGCGTGCACGAGACCGGCTACGGGCTGCGGCTGCCCACCTACGGGTTCGAACCCGATGCGCTCAGGGCCGCGGTCGACACGCTGCTGCGCGATGAGCGGCTGCGCGAGCGCTGCGACGCGGCCGGGCGCCGGTTGCGCATGCGGTCCGGGACGACCGTCGCCGCCGAGCTGATCGAGGGCGTCGCCGCCGGCTAGCGCCGTGTTCAGCCCGCGCTCGCGCGGGCGCCGCCCGACACGGCCGCCCGGTGCGAGTCAGACAGCCGCCAGCACAGCGCCGCGGTCACGGCCGAGACGACGATCACCGACGGCCAGGCGCCGATCACGAGCCCGAGCACGTGTGAGATCGCGAACGCCGCCAGCCCGGTCGCGGTCAGCCTCGCCGCCGTGGCGCGACCGTCGCGACGCAGCCACACGGCGATGCAGCCGATCCCGAGCACGGCCATCACGGCGCCGCCGAGCGGTCGCGAGCCGCTTGCAACCGCGACCGCGAAGCCGCCGATCAGCCCCGTTGCGGCGACCGGCGCGGTCGGCACGCGGTCGGCGATCTCCAGCATTAGTGGCCCCGTCCGCACGTCCTGCGGCATTCGAGCGGCCCCCGGCGGCGCTGACCGGCGTCCACTCTCGGTGCGCGCACGACGTACGGACGTGACCACTGGCTCACGGTCGATCGGCACCGCCGCATGATCCCACAGCGGCGCGGCGTGGTGTCGTCGGCCGCGGATGGGTAGCGTTGCGAGGATCGATCACGCGACCAGGAGACGAGATGGGTTTCGATCAGTACCACGAGCCGCCTGAGGAGCTTCCACAGGCAACCCGCACGTTCGCGCGCCTGTGTGCGTCGCTGACCGAGGAAGCCGAGGCGATCGGCTGGTACCAGCAGCGGCTCGCGCTCGAGACCGACCCGGACGCGATCGCGGTGATGCGCGACGCGATCGGCGAGGAGTACAAGCACTTCAGCATGGACCTCGAGTTCCTCCTGCGCCGCAACCCGGTGTGGCGACAGATCGCCCAGGGGATCCTGTTCCGCAGCGGCGACATCGTCGACCGCGGCGAGGAGGCCGAGGAGGAGGCGCTCGAGGGCGACGACGCCGGCGACGGCGGCAGCTCCAGCTCGCTCGGCATCGGCAGCCTGAAGGAGGCGCTTCGATGAGCAATCACCTGCTGCGATCGCATGCGCCGATCTCAGACGGCAACTGGAAGCTGCTCGACGACGAGGCGCGCGAGCGGCTCTCGGTCCCGCTCGCGGCCCGCAAGCTCGTCGACTTCGCCGGCCCGCTCGGCTGGGAGTACTCGGCGACCAACCTCGGCCGTGTCGCCGACGTCTCCGCGGCTCCGTGCCAGGGCGTCGCCGCGCAGCAGCGGCGGGTGCTGCCGCTCGTCGAGGTCCGCGCCGAGTTCGACATCTCCCGCAAGGAGCTGCGCGACGACGATCGCGGCGCCGCCGACGCCGATCTCGCCCCGCTCGACCAGGCCGCCCACCGGATGGCGGTCGCCGAGAACAAGGCCGTGTTCCACGGTTGGCCGGAGGCGTCGATCACGGGCATCACCGGCGCCTCGCCGCATGGCGGTCTGACGCTCGGCAAGCACGCCGACGGCTATCCGCGCCCGGTCGCGGGCGCCGTCGAGATGCTGCTCGAATCCGGCATCGAGGGGCCGTACGCGCTCGCGCTCGGATCCGACTGCTTCCGCCGCGTGGCCGAGACCGCCGAGCACGGCGGCTACCCGCTCCGCGACCACCTCGCCAAGATCCTGCAGGGCGGCCCGATCGTATGGGCGCCGGGCGTCGATGGCGGGGTCGTGCTCAGCCTCCGCGGCGAGGACTTCCTGTTCGAGTCCGGACAGGACCTCTCGCTGGGCTACCTCAGCCACGACGCCGACAACGTGCGGCTGTACCTGGAGCAGAGCTTCTCGTTCCATGTGGCGACGGCCGAGGCCGCGGTGCCGCTCGCCGAGGTCGACTGAGCCGCATCCACGGCGATAGGGTCGGGCAGCCGGCGGCCGCCGGCCGCACCGCTCATCGCGTCACCCCGGGAGGCCCACATGCCATACGTCAAGGTCGGCACCGAGAACAGCGCCGACATCGCGATCCACTACAACGATCACGGGACCGGCAAGCCGATCGTCCTGATCCATGGGTACCCGCTGGACGGCAACTCGTGGGAGCGCCAGGAGCGGGTGCTGCTCGCCGAGGGCTATCGCTGCATCAGCTACGACCGCCGCGGCTTCGGGCGCTCCAGTCAGCCGACGACCGGGTACGACTACGACACGTTCGCGGCCGACCTCAAGGCGCTGCTCGATCACCTCGCGCTCGACCAGGACGTCGTGCTCGCCGGGTTCTCGATGGGGACCGGCGAGGTCACGCGCTACCTCGGCCGCTACGGGTCCGCGGGGGTGTCAAAGGCGGCGATGTTCGGCGTGATCCCGCCGTTCCTGCTGCAAACCGACGACAACCCGCAGGGCGTTCCGAGCGAGGTATTCGAAGGCATCAAGCAGCAGGTCGTCGCCGACCGCTACAAGTGGTTCGACGACTTCTTCGCGAACTTCTACAACACCGATGTCCTCGCCCCGGACCGGATCGGCGATGCCGCGCTGCGCGGGGCCTTCCAGGTCGCCGCGGGAGCGTCCCCGTACGCCAGCTACGCGTGCGTCGGTACCTGGCTCACCGATTTCCGCGCGGACCTGCCGAAGATCGACGTGCCGACGCTCGTCGTCCATGGCACCGCGGACCGGATCCTGCCGTTCGAGGCGACCGCCATGCGGCTCCGTGACGAGCAGTTGATCAAGGACCTGACGGTGGTCGAGGTGCCGGACGGCCCACACAACATCGGCTGGACCCATCCCGACGAGCTCAACTCGGCACTGCTCGAGTTCCTGCGCCGCTGACGGGGCATCGGTGACGGCCCGCGCCCGCGACCACGGGATCCCGCTCGACGGGCGGCCGGGGCCCCACAACGCGATCACCGACGTCGACGGCGTCGAGGTCGGCTACGTCACGCTGATCGAGGGCGAGGGCCCGCTACGCGTCGGCGCCGGACCGGTGCGAACCGGCGTCACCGCGCTGCTGCCCCGCGGTCGCGCCGGCGCCGACCGCGTCTGCGCCGCCGGCTGGTCGACGCTCAACGGCAACGGCGAGATGACCGGCACCACCTGGATCCAGGAGGCCGGCACCGTGCGCTCGCCGGTCCTGATCACCAACACGCACGCGGTCGGGCCCTGCCACCAGGGCACGGTCGCGTGGATGGTGCAGCACCACCCGGCGGTCGCGAGGCAGTGGATGCTGCCGGTCGTGGCCGAGACCTGGGACGGGTACCTCAACGACATCAACGGCGCCCACGTCAGCGCCGAGCACGCGGTCGCGGCGATCGACGCCGCCCGCTCGGGGCCGGTCGCGGAGGGCTCGGTCGGGGGCGGCACCGGGATGACCTGCTACGGCTTCAAGGGCGGCTCGGGCACGGCATCGCGGGTCGTCGAGGTCGCGGGCGCCGGGCACACGGTCGCCGTGTTCGTGCAGGCCAACTTCGGCCGTCGCGACGAGCTCGTGATCGCCGGCGTGCCGGTCGGACGCGCGCTCGCCGACGATGATCCCGAAGGCGACCCCGCCTGGCTGGCGCCGCCGGGCGCCGGCAGCGTGATCGTCGTGATCGCGACCGACGCGCCGCTGTTGCCCGGGCAGTGCCAGGCGCTCGCGCGCCGGGCGCCGATGGGGCTGGCGCGGACCGGCACGACCGGCTCGCACTACTCGGGCGACATCTTCCTGGCGCTGTCGACCGCGGATGCCGATGGGCTCACCAGCCGGCTGTCGGTGTCCGAGCCAGCGGCGGCACCGGGTTCGCCGTACGCGACGATCGCGTTCCTCGCCTGGGAGCACATCGACCCGCTGTACGAGGCGGTCGCGCAGGCGACGGAGGAGGCGGTCCTCAACGCGCTGGTCGCCGCGGAGACGATGATCGGCCGCGACGACCACCGCAGCCCGGCGCTGCCGACCGCGGCGCTCGCCGGGCTGCTCTCATCCGGCCGCTGACGCTCCCGGGGTTGGAGCTACCGGTCAGGCGGCGTGCGCGGTCTCGCCGGCGCCGGGGATCCACTGGTTGACCCAGTCACCGGTGATCTGCCGGGTGGTGGCGTTGATGCGATTCCAGGCGTTGATCGCGGCGATCTCGAGCACGAGCGCGCCGAGCTGCGGCTCGTCGTAGTGGCGCGCGGCGTCGTCCCAGACCTCGTCGGAGACGGCATCGTGGTGATCGGCCAGGCGCGTCGCGGCCTCGGTCAACGCGAGCGCGGCGCGCTCGGCGTCGGTGAAGTACGGGGTCTCGCGCCACGCGGCGACGGTCAGGATGCGCTCGTCGGGCTCGCCCTCCGCCCGCAGCTCGCGCGAGTGCATGTCGACGCACACGCTGCAGCCGTTGATCTGACTTGCGCGCAGCTCGACGAGCAGCGCCGTCGTGCGCGGCAGCCCCGCCTGCTTCGCCGCCTCGCCGAGCAGCTGCAGGCCCTTCATCGCGCGCGGGTACGTCATCACCGGGTTCTCGATACGTGGTTGCATGGTCTCCGTGTCCTTTGTTGTTTGCTTCTACCTATATGACCACGGAGCGCGTAGGGCTGTGACAGCGGTCCGCCAGGCGCAAGCGCCGCAGCATCAGAACGAGCGGTCGCTGGCGTCAGCGGGTTAAGCAGTGACGGCGTTTGCCGCAGGCTCGACGCACCCCTCCCCCGCGCGGGCGGGCCACGGCCGACGAAGACCTGCAGTTTCAGCCAAATTGGCGCATCAGAAGATGAGTTGGCTGTCGGTGCGCGACCCCCGCGCTCCGAACGCCATCCTCGCTTCGCGCGTGGGAGGCTTGGCGGATCCTCACGGGAGCTCGGATGACCCGGTCACAGTTGCCGGTGCCGCTCGATGCAGCGGACCGCCGCGTCCGGTGTCGGTGCTCAGCGCTGCGTCTCGAGCTCGAACTCGAGCATGGCCGGCCGCTCGGCGCCGATCTGCAGGTTGGCGCTGACGGGGCGGTGGCCGTCGGCGGTGACGGTCGCGGTGTACTGGCCGTGCGCAGGCGGCTCCAGCGCGAACGTGCCGTCGGGCCGGGCGCGGCGGATGCCGACGATGTGTCCGGTGGCGGCGGTGAGGGTCACGGACGCGCCGGACACAGGCGTGTTCCCGTTCGCGTGCACCCGTCCGGTGCCCGCGCCGGCGTTGCCCGCCGTGTCCTTGGCGGCCTCGGGCGCGCGGTAGTGGTACTTGCCGCCGCGCAGCCACGACGCGCCCGCGGCGATCAGGCAGGCGACCGCGCCGAACGTGAACGCGATGTCCAGCGCTGCGCGCCGTAGGGCTGGATCCCGTAGGTGATGCCGATCATCACCGCGATCAGCCCGACCGCGAACGTCAGGTTCCCCCACCAGTCGATCTTCGCCGCGCGCCGCACCCCGCGCTCCTGCAGCTTGTGGTAGGCCCAGATCGTGCCGAACACCCCGATCGGCACCGACACGAAGAACACCAGCCGCCACGCCACCGGCGCCAGCACGCCGCCGAGGATCAGGCCGATGAACGACCCGGCGATCCCAGCGACCTGGTTGATGCCGAGCGCAAGCCCACGCTGGTCCTCGGGGAACGCGTCGGTGAGGATCGCCGAGGAGTTGGCAAACAGCATCGCGCCGCCGATCCCCTGCCCGACGCGCATGAGGATCATCCACATCGCGCCCGCCGAGCCGTGCATCCACGTCACGGTGAGCAGGATCGAGGACACCGTGAAGACCGCGAACCCGAGGTTGTACATCTTCACCCTGCCGAACATGTCGCCCAGCCGGCCGAGGCTCACCACGAGCACCGCGGTCACGATCAGGAAGCTGAGGATCATCCACAGCAGGTAGTCGGTGTTGCCCGGCGTCAGCGGGTTGAGATGGATGCCGCGGAAGATGTCGGGCAGCTGGCGAAGCGGCATCCGGCATGTTGATCGCCGCGCGAAGTTGACGCGGACGTCAGATTCTACCAGCAAGCACCTTACGTCAACGTCATGTTTGGCCTGTGCCGGCGCGGTCCGGTTCGCCCGCGAGGTGACGATCCGCCAACGCTGCTGTTTGCGGTTATGCCGGTCGCCTCATCCGGCCGCCGTGACCCTACGTCGTCTCGGCGACGGCCAGCTCTGGTTCTGGTTCGGGCTCGGGTTCGGCGTGGTAGTACTTCTCTCCGCGCAACCAGGACGCGATCGCGGCGACCAGGCAGCACGCGGCCGCGAAGTAGAACGCCTCGTGCAGCCCGGAGGAGAACGGATGCGAGACGAGCGTCGGGAAGAACCGGTGCCCGGTCAGGTACGTCGCCGGGTGGTGGGGCAGGTGTGCGAGTTCAGGCCCGAGCGTGGTGCCCATCGGGTTGTAGCCGAGGAACGCGGAGAACAGCGTGCCGACCGCAGGCAGGTGCGACACCTTCGTGGCGTAGGCGGAGGGCACTCCGTGCACGATCAGCCCCTGATAGAGAGTGTGGGGCAGGTTGGCCGACAAGCCGATGATGATCAGCGAGAAGAAGATCCCGATCGACAGCACGCTCGCGGAGTTCATGAACGTCGCCGCCATCCCCGCGCCGGCGCCGCGCTGATCCGGTGGCAGGCTGTTCATGATCCCGGTCTGGTTCGGGGCAGCGAACAGACCCATCGCGAGGCCGATCAAGAAGACGACCAACCCGAACTCCCAATAGGCGAAGTCGACCGGCAGCACGACCAGGAGCAGCATCCCGATCGCCGACAGGATCATGCCGCCGGTCGCGAACGGCCGCGCTCCGAAGTGGTCGGCCAGGCGCCCGGCAACCGGGCCGATGATCAAGAACCCGGCCGACAGCGGCAGCATGAAGATCCCGGCCCACAGCGGCGTCTGCGAAAAGCTGTATCCGTGCTCGGGCAGCCAAATCCCCTGTAGCCAGATGATCAGCATGAACATCAGCCCGCCCCGCGCCATCGCGGCGAACAGCCCGGCGACGTTGCCGGCGCTGAACGCCCGGATCCGGAACAGCGGCAGCCGGAACATCGGTTGCGCGACGCGCGTCTCGATCACGCAGAACACAGCCAGCATCAGCAGCCCGCCGGCGATCGATCCGATCACGCCGGGCGCCGTCCACCCCATGCTGTGCCCGCCGTAGGGGAGGATCCCGTACGTGATACCGACCAGCAGCGCAATCAGCCCCACCGCGAACGTCAAATTCCCGAGCCAGTCGATCTTTGCCTCCACGCGCAGGCCGCGCTCCTGCAGCTTGCGGTAGGCCCACACCGTGCCGAACACGCCGACCGGCACCGACACCAGGAACACCAGTCGCCACGCGACCGGCGCCAGCACGCCGCCGAGCACGAGGCCGATGAACGATCCGGCGATCGCCGCCACCATGTTGATCCCCAGCGCCAGCCCCCGTTGCTCGGCGGGGAACGCGTCGGTCAGGATCGCCGAGGAGTTGGCAAACAAGAACGCCGCGCCGATCCCCTGCACGACGCGCATCACGATCATCCACATCGCGCCGCTCGAGCCCTGCATCCACGTCATCGACAGCAGGATCGAGCCGATCGTGAATACGGCGAAGCCGAAGTTGTACATCCGCACGCGGCCGAACATGTCCCCCACCCGGCCCAGCGACACGACCAGTACCGCCATCACCACCATGAACCCCAGCAGCATCCACAGCAGATAGCTCGTGTTCGACGACACCAGCGGGTTGAGGTGGATGCCGCGGAAGATGTCCGGCAGCGCGATGATCACGATCGACTGGTTGATCGTCGCCATCAGGATCCCCAGCGTCGTGTTCGACAGCGCGATCCACTTGTAGCCGTCGTCGACGTGCGCCGGCCGGCCGTTCGTCGCCGCACGCGTCGTCGTGCTCGCTTTGGGGCTCGGCGCGCCGTTGCTGGACCGCGCCGACTCGGCGCCGCGCTCCCGGCTCATGGCTGTCGCTCCCGCAGCCGCGCGATCAACTCGTCGAGGATCTCGATCGCGCGGTCGAGTACCCGCACGTCCTCCTCGGCCAGCTTGCTCATCTCGCCGTGCAGCATCTCGCGGTATACGTTGCGCAGCCGGTCGGCCACCGCCCGTCCCTCCGCGGTCAACGACACGAGTACAACGCGCCCGTCGCCGGGATCGGGCTCGCGCACCACCCAGCCCCGCGCCTGCAGCCGATCGACGAGCCGCGTGATCGCCGGCTGCGTGCAGCCCTCCCGCTCGGCCAGCTCGGTGATCCGCCGCGGCCCGGCGGCGGCCGCCCACAGCACCCCGGCCTCCATCCGCGAGATCCCCGTCCGCTTGAGGAACAGGCGCGTCAGCACCGCAACCCGTGCCGGCAGGTCCTCCGCGACCTCGTCGATCGACCGGGTCATGCCGGTGTCCGGGACTGTCAACATTACGGGTTATATTACGTGCTATCCAGTCCCCGGGGCGGTCTGGATCTGTATGGGAATGGCCCGACGCAGCACTTCCCACCCGCCGCTACGGGACCGCGTCGCGGTTCGCGCGCTCTGTGCTGCGTTCCCAGAGCCCGAGCGGGATCTTGACGCCCTCGGTCGAGATCCCGAGCGCGACGACGTGCGTGCGATCGGCGATCTCCAGCCCGTCGAGCATCATCACCGCCAGGCGAACGTCGTCCAGTCGGCGCGCCATCAGGTCACCCAGCGCGGTGCGGGTCCGCTCGATGAACAGCTCCGACACCATGCTCTTCGCCGTCGAGCTCGCCTCCTGCTCGACCTCCTCGCCCACCACTTGGTACTTGCGGGTCGAGACACCAGGAAGCATGCGGTCTATCACCACCCGGGTGAGCGGGTCGCGTGCCGCCATCACTCCAGCCCACGATCGGAACGGCCGGGCCGCGGTGGAAGAGTACTATTGCAGTGTGACACACGCCGCTGAGTCGGAGGCGGCGTTAGGCGAGTTGCTCGTGCCCATGGTCACCGGGTGCCATCCGGGTCGGGCCGAAGCCACGATGGACCAAAATGCTCTCAGCTATGAAGACGGGCAGATCATCGGGAACACCGCTCTTGACGTCATAGCTGAGATCACTGAGCGTTGGACAACGGCAAGCCTCATCCTTGTCCGCATCGAACTGATCGTCGAGGCTGAGGGCCAAGTTCACGCGGTGGCGCGGATGGCGCGCGGGGCAAGAGATCAGCCGAGCGGATCGGGCAAGACATAGCGCAGCATCTTGGCTCCGCATGGTCTCTGTGCGGCCAATTGGTCGTCGAGCACTGCTCCTCGGGGCTACCTGCAGCAGCGCGGCCGCCTCGATTGAACCCTCGCTCGCCGCCGGTTTGCAACATGAGCGGTGTTCCCTTGCCGACCGCAGACCCCGCTTCCGCGCTGCTGCTTGGCGGCAAAGGAGGAGCCCGGCCGGCTCGGCGCCGGGCAGCTGCAGTTTGTCCCACGCGCGACGAGCCTCGAGGTCGCTCTCGATTGCGCCTTCGAGCAGACCGCTTTGAGAGAATTAGCGTGTGGATCGTGATCGCGAACGGCTCCTGGCCGCGAACGAGGGCCTGGCACGTCGGATCAATGAAGCCATCGAGAGCGGCCAATGGCCGGGCGAGCAAGGTGAGCGGACCGCCTATCGCTGCGAGTGCGCGCAGTTGGATTGCAAGCGCCTGGTCGAGCTGACGCCGGCTGAGTACGAGCAGGTCCGCGCCCGTCCGCATCGGTTTCTGGTGTTCCCCGGGCATGAGCGTCCCGAGGTTGAGACTGTGATCGAGGCGACGCCCGCCTACGTTGTCGTCGCAAAGGGCGGGGCTGCCGGAGCCGTCGCCGAGGCGACCGATCCGCGCGATTGACCGTCGCTCGCCCAACCGTGGGCGGGTTGCGTGGCACCGCGGTCGACGCCGTCGGTGAGTTTGAATCGGATGCAGCTTCTTGATCCCGCTTCAGGGCACTTTGCGATCGTCAACCCGTCCTGAGCAGTGCGATCAGCGCAGGTCCTACGCCGTGGCCCTTGCTTGCAGGTGGGCGCGCAGCCCGCAACCGTCGTCGCCGACGAGGAGCCACAACTCGGCGGACGCGATCGCGGCGTTGGCCTCGACGGGACCGGACGAGCCTGGATACGCGCGCCTGACGGCGCTGTCACGGCCTCTGAGACCACCATGTCGAACCGCGTTGAGCTGCTCGTCGCTCGCGCCGTCCGTGGTTTCGTGCGTCGCGGCAGCACTCGCACGTCATGGCACCGTCTTATAGAAAGTCACGCGAGCGCGACGTTGATTCGAATTCCGGGCCGCTAGGATCGTGCCGTGTCCGGTGGCCACGCTCACTCGGTCAAGCGGCATCTCGACATCGATGCAGACGGCTACGACGTCCAGATCCGTCGGTTCATCCCGTACTACGACGACATGCTCGCGACCGGCGTTGAACTGCTTGCCGCTCTCGCCCCGGCCGGTGGGCATGTGCTCGATCTCGGTGGTGGTACGGGCGCCTTATCGGCCGCGGTGCTCGAGGGGCTTCCGGGAGTCCACGTGACAGTTCTGGATGTGGATCCGGACATGCTGGGCGAGGCCCACCGACGGCTGTCTGCTTACGGGGAGCGAGTGGCGTTCAAGGAGGGCACCTTTCTCGACCCGCTGCCTCGCGCGGACGCGGTGGTCGCGTCGTTGGCGTTACACCACGTCCACGATCTGCAGACTAAGACTGAGCTGTACCGCGCGATCCACGACGCGCTTTCGCCGGGTGGGGTCTTGCTCAATCTGGATGCCGCGGTGAGTGAGGACACACGGCTGAACGCGCTGGTGTTCGATCGCTGGGCGCATCGGATGAGCGAGCACGGAATCACCGACTCGCAGGCGCGCGGTCACTTCGCCGCGTGGTCGGACGAGGATCGCTACTTCCCGCTCGAAGTGGAGCTGGGCGCGCTGCGCCAAGCGGGCTTCGATGAGGTCGAGTGCTTCTGGCGACGCGGAGCGTCCGCGATCACCTGCGCGCTTCGCGCGAGCTGACAGTCCGACCAGGTCTATGCGGAGCGGATTCGCCCCGCCGCCGACCGTCGTCAGTGCGATCGTGCCTACCCAGCCGCGCACTGGTCACCGCGTGCGCGGCCAGGCACTTACGAGCGCTGCCGTGACCGACGAGCGCTCCCCCGCGCGAAGGACTTGTCCAGCCTTGGGCGGTCGACTACGAATGCGATCGTCGATCTCGCGGAGGCGAGGCTCGGCTCGACAGGCGCGCCGGCGCGAGCGGATTCACGCGGCAGCGATCATGCCGTGGGACCGGTGCCGATTCGTGCGCTACCTACGCGTTCGGCCTCAGCGACGAAGCGCGTGAGCGTGCTGGTGGGGTCAGCCTCCGCGTGCCCGTTGAGCTCGGCGACGATGGGCTGCTTGTCACCCGCGCCAGAGCGCAGCGAAAGGGCCGAAGCTGGAGAGGCTCCGGCCCTTTCGTATCGAGTGGTTATCTGACTATGAAACGGCCTACGGGTCGTTGCCCGTAATCGTGATGTACGGCCCCGAGAGCCCGGCGAACGTCAGCGTATACGTGAAGCTCGAGAGCGTAACGGTCCCGCTCAGCAGCTCCTTGGTCCAGTTGCCGTTCGGGCAGGTCGCCATCGCCTCGAAGTCCGCTGCCGACGGCACGGGCCCCGAGTTCAGCGATGGGACGGTCAGCCTCCCGTTCTTGGGGGAAAGGCTACCGGTCGTCGTCGGCGCGCTTTCGGCCTGGGACTTAACGTCGACGATCTGGCCGCCGTGGTTGCGGCATTGCACCGTCGCTGTGTAGGTAGCGTCCAGCGCGCCCGTCGCGTTCGCGCCGCCTACGCCGGCGAGCTCAAACGTGCTACACGTCACCAGGAGGGTCGTCGAGTTGACCGAGCAGCCAATTGTCCCCGACTGGAGATGCGTTCCCGTCGGGGCGTTGGCAGGGTTGATGGTTGTAGTCGATGTAGCCAAAGCCGCAGCTGGGAACGCGACCGCCGCGACAACAACCGTCGCAATGGCTAAGCGACGTAAGGTATGTCTCATTGTCGACTCTTTCTGTGGGGTTGGGCGTTAAAGCCGGTGTCAAGCCGACCGGCTTCACCCACGACTCACCACACTCCGCCA
Organism: Solirubrobacteraceae bacterium; assembly: GCA_036273655.1. Classification (GTDB taxonomy): domain Bacteria; phylum Actinomycetota; class Thermoleophilia; order Solirubrobacterales; family Solirubrobacteraceae; genus Palsa-465. Next base: position 37,371 of record DASUHF010000083.1, read on the forward strand.
ATCAGATTCCTGGCAGGACCACCACCGCGCCCACCGACATGACTAGAATGCGCGGCGAGAGATCACACCAATGTGCTCCTTCGTCGAAGCTCAATGACGCCCTAAAGGCGTCCTGACAGACGGGAGTGCCCAAGCGTGGATCTCTGCTCTGCTCCGGCATGTGGCGACGAACCCGGCCGGAGCAGGGCATTACTGGCTCCGGCCGTGGCGGACTCCTGCTCCTCGGCCATGGGCCTCGAGTACTTGGCGATCGCTTCGCCAAACCTGCTCCCGGTCCACAGGCAAGCCCCTGCGGCTTCGCCCTCCAACGATATGCCTAGCACAGCATCTATGCGCTGTCAATGCACAGCTCTTGGCACAAAACCTGTGCAAAATGCGCCCCGATTTCGGTCCCTCGTTACCCTTGCTTGCAGTGTCCTCGGGCCCGCAGACGCCACTTCGATCAGTAGATCACCCAAGCGAGACCGTGCCACCATCGCGCCTCGCACTCGAGACTGCCCGGCCGCAAGCCCCGCTCGCGTTCTAGGACAAGCATCACACGCGACCCGGGGCCTCCTGAGGCGCGGAGCGCAAGAAGTCGCGGTCGCGCCCACGCCAGGCGCCCGTTTGTCGCCAACCGGGCACTCCGGTGCTCCGGTCGTCCTGGCGAGAATGCATAGGCATCGCGACGACTCGCTCCCCAGACCAGGTGGTCAGTGCAATGCGCGAAACGCACGCGGCGTACGCCTACGTCTCCGACCGCAACTGGTTGAGCGTGCGGGCTAAGCGGTGACGAGATGCCAGCGCGTGGCTCGGCGCTGCCCGCTGCGCTTGACCTTGTCGTCGGTCTCGGCCTCCTTGAGCAGCTCCAGGATTCGACTCTGATCGCCACCGGTCGCCTTGGCCAGCTCGCTTGTCGTCTGGCCGTCGCTGTCAGTGAGCAACTGCAGGATCTTCCCGAGCGGGACAACCTTGGCGGCCGGCGCTGCGATCTCGGCAGCGACGCCGCGAGCCGGTCGGCGTCGCCGTGTCGGCTTGGAATTTGCGCCTGCGGCGCCGCCGTTATCCAGAGCGGCGAGGGCGCCGGTCAGCGCCTCACGTTCAGCGTCGAGCTCAGCGATCTGGTTGCGAATGTGGGTTGCGATGTCGGTATCGATCACGTTGGGGTCCTGGGTCGGTCTGTGGGTGGGAGAGCCGACGAGGCTAGCGACGGTACGAGCTCGGACACTGCTTCGAACCTCGCGCCTGCGCTCGGACACGATCCGTTCACCAACAGCCCGTCTCCATCGTGCGGGACTTCTTCCGCCTTCAGATCATGCGCGGTCGCCTCCACCGCGACCCGGCGCTCCCGATCGTGCCCGCGCTCGGGGGTCTACCCAACCAGGTTCAGGCTCGGCACACCGCCGGACAGAGGGTGCTCGATCACACCGGGAACCTGAAGGCAGTCCAGAAGCTGCTCGGCCACAGCTCGATCCAGACCACCGGCGACATCTACGCCGACTGGGACATCGATCAGCGCGCCAAGACGATGGCCGACGTGCTCGGCGACGACGACCCGCGGACGACGAATGTATCGTTCGCCCGTCGGATTCGAAAAGCCCGCTAATTAGCAGGGATTTTTTGAGAACGATGGACGCGGGCGCAAGAATTCGAACCGCGGCCGCGCTCCCAGTCGTCGCGCTGATCCGTCGATGCGAGTTCAACACCGGTCTATCTGGAGATCGACGCTCCCTGCCACACCGACCGCGGCCACGCAGGGCAGACGCGTGTCCCGGAGTCGGACCGCGGCCGCGCGATCCGCGTGGGAGGTGATCGCGCTCCGCCAGGTCGCTCTGGCCGTACGAGCGCCTCTGGTGTCGAGGTTCTCGCCAGCAGCATCCAGCCATCGCGCTGAGAGACGGGGATTGTTTTCCTCACTCAGTGGACCGCTCCGACCATGATCGCGGGGACCGGCCCTCTGGATCGCACCGCCCGAGCTCGTCGACTACTCATCTGGGCCGGCCCCGGACGCCAGCGCCAGCACGGCTGTGCTCGTCGTCGCCGGGGCCGCACTCGCGATCGCGGCAGCGCACTTACACCGGAGTTCGTCGGCTGGGTGCTCGCGTTCGACCGAAGCGATCAACAGATCGGCACCGACTCGAACCTCAAAGCGATCGCCAGCAGATGCTTCGCCTCGGCGAAGCCCGGCCTTGGCAGCGCGTCGGCGGCGGACCGCTGCCGCGTCCGGCCGAAACCCGCCGCCCGCAAACGACGCGAAGCGTGAATCGAGAGTGACCCAGATTCGTGGTTCGGTCAGTCGCGGCTCATCGGGCCTACGGCCAGAGCACCCTGACGCTCTGCTGGCAGACGGCGAGCACTGCGCAGTCCGCTCCGATGATTTTGTCACCGCCGCTCGAAAGTTGACCCTATATCGCCGGTTGAAAACTGTTTTCACCCGGCGCGGACAGATTGGTCGATGTTGATGTCTCGCCCATCAAAGCTGAGAAGGGCACACTTGTTGGTGCCCCACTGTTGGTCGCTGCGCCGTTGTGGAAATACGCGAATTCGAGTCCGTCAGGAACTTCCATCGTTAACCGCACTCGCGTATAGCCAGGAAGCGGCGACTCGCCAGCGTCCCAAATACGGGTCACAGTGCCGTACAGGGCAGACATTCGCTCGGATCACACGATGACCGTTCACGGTCACGCCGCGACAGGCGATGTATCGGCGGGCCCGGTGCACGACGCTATACAGTACGCCCATACCTGATGCAAAACGCCGGTTCCAGTGATGCCAGACGATGTGGCGAAGCCCGCGGTAGCCGTCTGTGACATCCACCGACTAGCCGCCCGTCCGCCCAGGATGATGTCTCCCGTGACGAAAAAACATCCGAGGACGCGGACCTGACAGGCCAGGTCCGTAGGGGTGCTGCCTATCGACTATCTGCCCGCCTGCTGTTGACACCGTTACCAGACCACCAGCGGTGCCAGCCGTCGAACCGATTGAACCTACCTCATTCAGTGTCGTCTCGCCACGTCGCTTGTGTGCGTCGCTGCCAGCTTGCGCAGACCGGCAGGCGACGGCCGGGCGAGAGCGACCGTGGCGCCGCCAGCCGGTGCGCACTCGGCCACGGCCGCGAACGAAGAGCTGATGCCGCTGTTGCTGTCTGCCATCGTGACGAACCAGCCCGAGTTCACGCTGTCGGAGTCGTTGTAGGCGACCGTGGCTACGACCGGCGGGCGCGATCCACCGTCCCAGCCACCGCCGAGGACAACGTCCGCACCTCCGACCTTCGGCCATGCCAGGTGATACCGACGCACCACGCGTGGTCGCCGGCGCGCCACAGCACCACGATCAAGCCACGTAGGGGTGACGGCTCTTCTCCGTCGCGATGAACCCAAACGTGCTTACGAGATCTCCTCCCGGGCAAACAAGGCGGCCGCTTGTCCCAGGATCTCCTTCTCCTGCTCGAGCCGCGCGTTCGCGCGCCGGAGTCTTCGCAACTCCTTGCGCTCGCTCGATGTCGCCCCATCCTACTTACGGCTTCTTGATCCGCCTCCGCGGTTAGCCGGCGTCCTGGAGCGCCTCGGGCTTGGCTTCTCTGCCTCTTCGGCTTCGCCTTCCCCTTCCTCTTCTTCTTCCTCGGAGTCCTCAACGTCGGTTGGCTCCGAGTCTTCCTCGTCGAAGTCTTCTGGATCGTCGGAGTCGTCTTCGGTTCCATCCTCGGACTCCTCGCTCCGCTGAAGGTAGAGCTCCTCCAGCATCAAGCTCCTCTCTTGATCGATCGAATCAGAGTCGCTCAGGGTGAGCCCGCGCCACTGCCCCGGTTCCTCACGCGTATAGATCCGAAGATCGTCGTCGACTACGACTATGGTCCATGTGTTGGATTCGCTCTCGATGATCGTGAGCATGTCTGCTGCCTCCTGTTTTGGGTCGTCCTCCTCTACCCGCCCCAGATGCGCCGAAGCGAGCTTCGTTATGAGTGGGGGACCTGACACTCTCCACACCGCGACGCGCGGCCGCGAAGCTATTTTCCAGCGCGATGACCATCGGGAGGAGTAACAACAAAGACCGGCTGCACATCGGGCGTGACGGCCGAAGTCGACTTGGCGTGTTCGTACCCGCCGTCATGCTCATGGCCCGGGCCAGCCGCGGGCTGACACGCTGACCACAGCCCGATCGGACTCGGCGGCGTCCACGAGGTGACTGCCGACCTCGCCAACACCGCCGACCGACGACAATCTCATCCGGCGGGCTCGGACGCGGCGGCTTTCCACGGAAGTTCGGGCTGAGCAAGCCAACCTGCGCGATCGCTACCGGGTAAGTCCGCTCGTGTCGGATCGACCACGACCCGGGCTGTTCAACTCGCTGATCCGGTGGTCGCTCTCATCGTTGACTCGCTTGAGAAGGGACGAGTCCTTCCCAGCAAGGTATCGCCCGAGCCCGGCGGCCCGCGCGATTCCTCTGCCGCGATCGCGAGTGCGGCCCGGCGACGACGAGCACAGCCGCATCCTCCGCGCAGCGGTGAGCCCGCGCGGCTCATCTCCGGCACGTGCTCGAGCAGCGCACCACCGGCCCAGCACCGGCCTTGCGGAACATCCTCGGACCAGTCCGCCTCGAACCGGCCACGCCGGACATCGGGCGCCGGTACTACCGAGCGGTCACGAGCATCGACGCGCTCGCTTTAACCGAAGCGCCCTCCGCAGGCGCGGAGGGCGGTTCGAATTCTTTGCGAAGGTGGAGACGGCGGGAATTGAACCCGCGTCCGCGGTCGCGTGCAGGGTGACGTCTACGAGCGTAGCCGGCGCTCTGATCTCATCCCCCACTCGCCTCGCCGGCCGGGTTGTGGGGGACCAGCTCCTGAAGATGTCCCCGGATCGGTCGGAGCGATCCTCACCGGGTGAGCCTGCTGCTTGATCCCGGCTGATCCGCCGCAGGCGAGCGGAAGGCCAGGAAGCTCACGGTCTAGCTAGTGCTTAGACGGCGAGCGCGTACTCGTGAGAGTCCGCACTTATGGTTTTCCCGGGTGTTTTACGAGGCCTCCCGGGACCTCGACTCGCAACCACCCCCACGAATCCGACCACGTCGAAGCCTGTCGTCCCCGTGGGTTATGTCGTTGACAAGTATAGGCCCCGCCGCTCGCGCGCTTCGTCGGCGGAGCTGGGCATCGAACGTTCGCTATGCGAACGTTTTATGCCCAGCCGAGAGTCAGCGGCCGACCTCGCGCAGCTCGCGCTGGATCTCCCGGGCGGTGTCGCGCGACTTGATCGCCTGGCGCTTGTCGTACAGGTCCTTGCCACGCGCCAAAGCGATCTCGACCTTCGCCCGCGAACGCGGCCCGGCGAAGTACATCCGGGTCGGGACGAGCGTCAGCCCGCGCTCGTTGACGCGCACCGCGAGGCGCTCGATTTCATTTCGGTGCATCAGCAGCTTGCGGGGGCGCTCGGGGTCGTGGTTGTCGCGCGCCGCGGGCCCGTACGGCGGGATGTAGAGCCCGTAGAGCCAGACCTCGCCGTCGCGCACGGTCGCGTAGGAGTCCTTTAGCTGCGCGCCGCCGTCGCGCAGGGATTTGACCTCGGTGCCCTCGAGCACGATCCCGCACTCGAAGCGCTCGAGCAGGTTGTAGCGAAACGACGCCTGCCGGTTGGTGGCGACGTCGCCCGGTGCTGCCTTGCGCTTTCTGCCCTTGGCCATGTCGGTCTCAGCTGCTCTCGTCGAAGTCGGTCCCGGCGTCGACCGGGAGCAGATCCACCCTACCCCGCGGCGCGTCTATGCGGCCGACGCGGACCCGCAACGGATCGCCGAGCCGGATCGCGCCGCCGTTGCGGGTGCCGATCAGGATCGTCGCCTCGTCGTTGAGCTCCCACCAGTCGCCGCGCAGGCGCCGCACCGGCAGCAACCCCTGGTAGCGCAGGCCCTCGCCGAACGCCACGAACGCGCCCGCGCCGATCAGCCCCACGACCTCGCCGTCGAACACACGGTCCTCGGTCCGCGCTTCTCCAGCCAGCATCCCCTCGAGCAAAAAGCAGCGAGCGACGTCATCGGCGTCGCGCTCGATCGTCATCGCGCGGCGCTCGCGATCCGACGTCCACGGCCCCGCCGAGCGCACCCAAGCGCCGTCGGGCGTCGGCTCGCCGGCGACGACCGAGAGCACGCCGCGGTGGCAGATCAGGTCCGGGTAGCGGCGGATCGGCGACGTGAAGTGGCAGTAGCGCGGCGACGCCAGTCCCGCGTGTCCCAGGTTGCGATCGCTGTAGTAGGCCTGCTTCAAAGCGCGCAGCACGAGCGAGTTCAAAGCCCGACCGGCGCGGCCGGTGCGCGCGACCCACTCGGACACCAACGCCGATGCCTCCGACACGATCGCGGCCGCCTGCGTCGCCGACAGATGGCCGTCGGGGACCGGTGGTGTCGGCACACCGAGCGACGCCAGCTGCTCGATCAGCCGGTCGACGGCCGCCGACTCGGGCCGCTCGTGGACCCGGTACAGCGTCGGCACCCGATGCTCTTCCAGCAGCTGCGCGACCTGCTCGTTGGCGGCGATCATCAGGTGCTCGATCAGACGGTGCGACTCGGTCTGCACGGTCGGCTCGCCCTCGATCACGTCGCCGCGGCGGTCGAAGCGGAACTCGGGCTCGGCGGACTCGAGCACCACCGCGGAGCGCCCGCGCCGCAGCGAGGCGAGCGCGCGCGCCGCCGCCCGTGCGGCTTCCAGCGGCGCCGCCCACGGCGAAACCGCGCGCTCGGTGCCGGCGAAGATCCGATCGACGCGGTCGTAGTCCAGCCGCTCGTCTGAGCGAATCAGCGAGCGGTAGACCGACGAGCCGCGAACGCCACCCGCGCCGATCGTCATCTCGACCGTGACCGTCGGGCGGATGTCGCCCGGCACCAGCGAGCAGGCGCCGTTGGACAGCGACTGGGGCAGCATCGGTTCGACCGTTCCGGGAACGTAGACGCTGGTGGCGCGGCGGTAGGCCTCGCGGTCGACGGGTGAGCGCGGCGTCACGTAGTAGGAGACGTCGGCGATATGGACCCACACGCGCCAGCCACCGTCGGCGAGTGGTTCGGCGGAGATCGCGTCGTCGAAGTCGCGCGCGGTGACCGGGTCGATCGTGAACGTGTCGAGCTCGCGCAGGTCGCGGCGGCCGTCGCCCGACACCTCGCGCTCGGACGACTCGCGAGCAAAGCGCCCGACGGCCGGGTCAAAGCGCCCGTCGAGCCCGCGGTCGAGCATCAGCGCTTCGATCACGTCGCGCGCCACATCCGGCCGCCCCAACCTCCGCAGCACCCGCGGCCGCCGCGACCCGCCACGCCGCCCGGAGGCCGAGCCCGTCCCGGAACGGCCGCCGTCGACCGACAGCTCGACGAGGTCGCCGATGTCGAAGCGCTTGTCGCGGCTGACCGCCAGCCGCGGTCCGGACGCGAAGAACGGCTCGGCGACGAGGAACTTGCCCTGCCGCGTGATGATCGCGACCCGCGGCGCCGTCCGCGGCTCGCCGCCCCGGTCGCTCACCGCGGCGCAACGAGATCGAGCAGCGAACGCATCAGTGCAGCTTGGCGACGACGGTCTTCTCGGCCACCTGCAGCTGCTTGTCGACGTTCGAGTTGGCGGGCTCGGCGACGTACACCTGCGGCCTGATCCCGCGGCCACGGCTGACGCTGCGACCCTCACTCACGCTCGGAGCCCCGAGGTTGGTGCCGTTCGGGGTGAAGTACTCGCCGACGGTGAAGTCCAGCGCCCCGCCGTTGCGCAGCCGCTCGATCTGCTGGAAGACTCCCTTGCCGTAGGTGCGGGTCCCGACGACGGTCGCGCGGGCGTGGTCCTTGAGCGCGCCGGTCACGATCTCAGCGGCCGAGGCCGTGTCGCGGTTGACAAGCACCACCATCGGGATCGAGGTCGAGATGGCGTTGCCGGTCGCGAGATACACCTGCGGGGCCACCGCCCGGCCCCTGGTCGAGACGATCGTGCCCGAGGGGATGAAGATGCTCGCGGTCCGCACCGCCTCCTCGACGAGCCCGCCGCCGTTGTCGCGAAGGTCGAGGATCAGCGTCTGCGCGCCCTGGTGCAGCATCTTCTGCACCTGCTGGCGCACCTCCTGAGCGGAGCCAGGCGAGAACTGCGCCAGCGCCACGTACCCGACCTTCGTGCCGTGATACGTCAGCAGTCGCGAGTCGGCGACGGGAACGATCACGTCGGCGCGGGTCAGCGTCTTCGTAAACGTTCGCCTGCCGCGCAGCACCGTGATCGTCACGTTCGTGCCGGCCGGGCCCTTGATCAGGTGCGCGGCGCGGTCGGCGTTGACCTTCGGGTGCGGGCCCGCCAGCGACTCAGATCCGACCGCGACGATCTGCTCGCCATGCGCCAGCCCGGCGTTTGCGGCCGGCGTGCCGTCGAACACCTGCAGGATCCGCACGCCCTTACGGGTGCCGTGGATGTTGACGCCGATCCCGCTCAGATGCGGGTCGGTCAGCTGCTGGAACGAGCTGTACTGCTTGGGCGAGTAGTAGTGCGAGTACGGGTCGTGGAGGCTGGCGACGATCTGCGACAGCCCCTTGTTGACGAGCGTGTTCGTGTCGACCTTGCGGTAGTACTCCTTCGACAGCAGCCCGAGCACCTGGTTGACGAGCTTGTCCTGCGAGCTCTCGGAGGTGAACGCGCTGCGCAGCGGCGCCGGCAGCCAGCTCGGATGGCCGCCGAACCACAGGCCGACCGCAAGCGCAAGGATGACGCCCGCGGAGCCGAGCACGGGCATCAACCATCGTGGGCGTCGACGGCCGTACAGCATCGTCTCCGAGGGTACCCGGCGCGTCCTGCGCCTCCGGCGCCCGGGGGTCGCGGTCAGACTCGCAGGAAGCGGCGCAGCGACAGGCCCGAACCGATGGCCGAGACGAGCACGCCGGCGCCCATCAGCACGCCGATCAGGGCGATGAACGGGATCGTCTTCGGCGCAGCGATCAGCGTCCAGTTGTTGGCCAGCGGATCGAGCACCAGTACCTTGGTGACCGCGAGGATCACGAGCGCGAGCGCGGCGCCGGCAGCGCCGACGACCACCCCCTCGATCACGAACGGCCAGCGAATGAACCAGTCGGTCGCGCCGACGAGCTTCATCACCTCGACCTCACGGCGGCGCGAGTACAGCGACAGCCGGATCGTGTTGGCGATCAGCAGTACCGAGGCGACCACGAGCAGCACCGTCAGCACCGCGGCGGTGATCGTCACGAGGTTCGTGACCTGCAGGATCTTCTTGGTGTCCGAGCGCTTGTTGGAGACCTTCTGCACCGACGGATCGATCGTGCCCCCGTTCGGCGACAGCGCGTTACGGATCGAGAGCACGTACTGCGGGTCGGTCGGGATCACCTGGAACGTGTCGGGCAGCGGGTTTGCTCCAAGCAGCTTGTAGGCGGCCGGGTCGGCCTTCTCCTGCTGGCGAAGGGCCTGCTGCTTGGAGACGAACTTGACGTTCCTGACGTGCGCGATCTGCTCGATCTTCTGGTGCACGCGGACCTCGTCGGCCTTGGTCGCCGAGGACTTGAAGTAGACGTCGACCTCGACGCGACTGCGGACGGTGTTGGCGGCGCCGTTGGTGGCCTGCACGATCGGGATGAACACCCCGAGCATCAGCATCGTCACGAGCACGGTCGCGAGCGCGGCGAAGCTCGACGCGGAGCTACGGCGAGTGGCGCGGATCGCCTCGCGCAGGAAGAACCCGATCTTCATCCCCTACTCCACCCCGGGCGGCTTGATCGACGGGGCGCGCAGTCGCTTGGCCAGATCGCGGGTGGTCTCGTCGCGCGTGTAGCGGCCGGCGGGCTCGTCGCGGACGACCCGCCCGCGGGAGAGCTCGAGCACGCGACGGCGCATCTTGTCGACCATCGCCTGGTCGTGGGTGGCGACCAGCACCGTGGTGCCGGTGCGGTTGATCCGGTACAGCAGACGCATGATGTCGATGCTGGTGTCCGGGTCGAGGTTGCCGGTGGGCTCGTCGGCGAGCAGCAGCGGCGGATGGTTGACGAACGCGCGCGCGATCGAGACGCGCTGCTGCTCGCCGCCCGACAGCTGCGTCGGCAGGTTGTGGAGCTTGGTCGAGAGGCCCGTCAGGCGCAGGATGTCGGGCACCTTGGCGCGGATCTCCTTGCGGGTGCCGCCGGTCACCTTCAGCGCATAGGCGACGTTGTCGTACACGGTCCGGTTCGGCAGCAGCTTGAAGTCCTGGAAGACGACGCCGATGTTGCGGCGGAAGTACGGGACCTTCTTGCGGTGAATCGAATCCAGATCGTGGCCGGCGACGCGGATCCTCCCGTCGGTCGGCTCGAGCTCCTTGATCAGCAGCCGCATCAGCGTCGACTTGCCCGAGCCGGTGGCGCCGACGAGGAACACGAACTCGCCGCGCTGGATCGAGAACGTCGCGCGTTCCAGGCCGACGTCGCCGGCATACAGCTTGGTGACGTCGCGGAACTCGATGATCGGACGGGTCGCCTTCGTGGCCGACGCCGAGCGGGCGTGGGTATCCGATGCCGTGACGGCGCGGCGGCGCGCCCGGCTCCGTTGCTGCCGTGATGAGATAGCCATAGGTGCCGGGCACAGTAGCGTCCGCCGGCAGCGCGTGTCCCGGATTTAACCTGCTTGCAAGGGGTTTTGCAGAATCGCTGCCACAGGTTCCCGCGCGCGCGGGGAAGAGGCCCGCGGCGCTGTGGCAGACGCGTCGCCGCGGCGCGATACCGTTGGCCGGACAGATGGCTCAGACCACGATCTCAACACTCTCCAACGGCCTGCGGGTGCACCGGATCCCGATCGCCGGAACCCGCTCGGTGACGCTCCTGGCGGCGTTCGACGCGGGCGCCCGGACCGAGCGCTCCGAGGAGAACGGGATGGCTCATTTCCTCGAGCACCTCGTGTTCAAGGGCGGCGAGAAATACCCGCACTACCGGGACGTCAACGAGGCCGCCGAGTCGATCGGCGCGGTGCTCAACGCCTACACGAGCCACGACCTCGTCGCGTTCCACATCACCGCACGCGCCGAGCGGCTGCTCGAGGCCGCCGACCTGCTCACCGATTTCGTCGCGCGGCCGCGAATCGACGCCGAAGAGATGGACCGCGAGCGCGGCGTCGTCGTCCAGGAGATCGCCCGCGCAAACGACCAGCCGGCGGTGCTGGCCGAGCACCTGATCGACGAGGCGGTGTTCGGCGACCACCCCCTCGGACGCACGGTGCTGGGGCCGACCGAGCACCTGCGCGACACGTTCACGCGCGACGGCATCGTCGCCTTCCGCAGCCGGCGTTGGTCGCCGCAGGTCGGCGCGGCGTTCGCGGTCGGCAACCTCGAGGCGCTCGACGGCGGCACCGAGCTCGAGGACCTGTTCGAGCGCTTCCAGGCGGCGCCCGAGCCCGAGCCCTACGAGGCCGCCCCCGCTCTGCAGCCGCGGGTCCTCGTCGACGATCGCACCTCCAACCAGTCGCACCTGCGGATGTCCTACCGGCCCGCGATCGACGTCTCGTCGCCACGCGACCGGGCCGCCCTGATGGTCTACGCGACGCTGCTCGGCGGCTCGATGGGCTCGCGCCTGTTCGACGAGATCCGCGAGCAGCGCGGGCTCGCATACTCCGTTTCGGCGAGTCCCCACGTGTACGCCGATGTGCCGATCGTGCAGCTGTCGGCGGGGCTTGAGTCGAGCAAGTGCCTGGAGGCATACCGGCGGATGCGCGACATCGTCTCCGAGCTGCGCGAACAGGGCCCGACCGAGGCCGAGGTCCAGCGGGCGCGGGCGTTCTCGGCCGGCGCCCGCGCGATCGCATTCGAGAACTCCGGCGCGGTCGCCCGCTTTGCCGCCCAGCAGACGATCGTGTACGGCGAGGACGTCGACACCGACGCCGCGATCGACCTGATCGACCAGGTCACCTACGACGAGGTCCGCGCCGTCGCCGCCGGCATCGAAGACCGGCTGTCGGTCGCCTGCGTCGGCCCACACACCGTCGAGGAGCTGGAGACCGCCTGAAACAGCGCGTCGCCGCGGTTGCGGCACTGATCATCGTCGTGGTCGTTGTCGTGCTCGCCCTCGCGGGCAGGGTCGACGACCGCGCTCGTGGGCGGTCGGCCACCCGCGCCGACGCCACGGCGCAGCGGGGCCACGCACGCGACCGGCACGCGAGCACGACGGCATCGACGACCCCCACGCCCGCACCCGGGACCTCGACGGCGACCGATGCCGCCGCGGCGTCGCCGCCGACTCCGCCGCGGATGCCAAAGACAGCTTCGGACCGCCCGCCCACCGCCGCCGAGCGCGCGCTCGAGCGATCGCTGGACAAGTGGCTGCGGGTCGCGGGCCCGCACTCCGGTGCGCTCGTCTACGACCTTTCTCAACGCCGCGAGCTGTACGCGTCGCATCCGGGGTACGGCAGGCCGCCTGCGTCGGTCGAGAAGCTGTGGACAACGACCACGCTGCTGAGCCTGCTCGGGGCCGACGCGCGACTGGACACGACCGTGCTCGGCGCCGGCCACGAGTCCCATGGGGTGTGGCACGGCAACCTCTACCTGCACGGCGGCGGCGATCCGACGTTCGGCGAGGCGACCTTCAACCACGTCTGGAACCAGGGCTACGGTCCCACCCCGACGCAGCTGATCGCCCAGCTCAAGCGTCAGGGGCTCCGCCGCGTGACCGGCCGCGTGTTCGGCGACGAGTCGCTGTTCGATCACCGCCGCGGCGGTCTGATCACCGACTACAAGGCCGATACGCCCGACTTCGGCGGGCAGCTCAGCGCCCTGACCTACGACCACGGCACGGTGATGCCCCACTACGACCCGGCGACGTTCGCCGCCCACGAGTTCGTGCAGACGATGCGGACGCTCGGGATCGAGGCCGTCGCCGGGCGCCACGATGGCACTGCCCCCGAGCACGCGCAGATCCTGGCTACGGCGCCATCACCGCCGCTGTCGGTGATGCTGCGGTTGATGAACGTCCCCTCCGACGACCTGTTCGCCGAGGTGTTCACCAAGCAGCTCGGGCTCCGCTACGGCCACGGCGGCACGATCGCCTCGGGCGCGCGGGTGATCGCGGCGACGATCGCGGCCCGCTACGGGCTGCATCCGACGATCTACGACGGCTCCGGACTCGGCCGCCAGGACCGCAGTTCGCCCAAGCAGATCGTGCAGCTCGAGACCGAGCTGTGGCACACGCGGATCGGCGACGAGCTGGAGGCGACGCTGCCGACCGTGGGGGTCGACGGCACCGTGCAGTCGATCGGCCGCAAGACCGCGGCGGCCCGCCACTGCGTCGCCAAGACCGGGTCGCTGGCCGACGTCACCAACCTCGCGGGATACTGCTCGGCGCGCGGCGGTCACCAGCTGGCGTTCGCGATCCTGATCGACGGACCGGAGAACGCCACCGGCTTCTGGCTGGAGGGCAAGATGGTCGCGGCGATCGCCAAATATTGACGGCGCGCCCGCCGAGATCGACAATCGCAGACCGTGCAGTTCGTGCAGCAGTCCGCCCGCGTGCTGAACACGCGTGAGCTGCGACGGTACCTGGCCCGCATCGGCGATCGCTGGCCGCTGCAGGTGGTGATGCTCGGCGGCGCCCGGGTCGACGACCTGCGCGGCGCGCCCGAGCAGCGCGAGCGCGGGCCCGAGTACGTGGTCGTGCTCGTCTCGGCCTGGTTCGACGGGATCCCGTGGCTGGAGCGGGTGTACCAGGCGACGTCGCTGTGGGACGCGCTGGAGATGGGCGACCGCGCGGAGATCCACTGCTACACGCCCGCCGAGTTCTTGCGGCGCCGGGCGACGATGCCGCTGATCGCCAACGTCGTGCAGCGCGGCCTGCTGTTGTACGAGGACGCCGAGCACGGCCACGCCGAGCCGGCGCTGCTGTCACCACGGAACGACTGAGGCCCGGCGCGCCGCGCGGCGAGCTGTCAGCCGATCGCGACCATCCGCTCGATCGGCAGCCGCGCCCGCTCGGCGATCTCGGGCGCCACCTTGACCTCGTGGACGCCATCGCGCAGCGCGTCGCGCAGCTTCGGCAGCGTGATCATCTTCATGAACCGGCAGGAGGCGGACTCGTTGGCGGCGACGAAGGCGACGTCGGGGGCCGCGAGCCGCAGCGGATGCAGCATCCCGGTTTCGGTCGCGACGATCGCGGTGCGAGGCGACGGGCCCTCGCGCGAACCGAGCGCCCGCGCGTAGCCGAGCATGCCGCCGGTCGACAGCATCCTCACGCCGTCGGAGGCGACGTCGCCGGCGGCGACGTACTCCATCACGCTCGTCGAGCAGCCGCACTCGGGGTGGATCAAAAACTCCGCGTCGGGGTGCTCGGAGCGGACCGCGGCGATGTCGTCGGGCTTGATCCCCGCGTGCACGTGGCACTCGCCGTCCCAGACGTGCAGCGGGCGGCCGAGCGTGCGTTCGACGTAGGCGCCGAGGAACATGTCGGGCCCGAACAGGATCTCGGTGTCCTGTCCATGCTCGGCGAGGATGTGCTGCACGACCTGCACGGCGTTGGCCGACGTGCAGCAGTAGTCGGTCTCGGCCTTGACCTCGGCGGTCGTGTTGACGTACATGACGACAACCGCCGCGGTATGCGCGGCCTTCCACTCGCGCAGCTGCGCGGCCGTGATCGAGTCCGCCAGTGAGCAGCCGGCATCGACGTCGGGGATCAGCACGGTCTTGTCCGGGCACAGGACCGACGCGGTCTCGGCCATGAAGTGCACGCCGCAGAACACGATCGTGCTCGCATCCGCAGCGGCTGCCCGCTGTGAGAGGCCGAGCGAGTCGCCCACGTAGTCGGCGACGTCCTGGATCTCGGGCAACTGATAGTTGTGGGCGAGGATCACGGCGCCGCGCTGCGCGGCGAGGCGGCGGACCTCGTCCTGCAGCGCGGGGATGTTTTCGAGCATCAGCGGCGCGTCGTCGGCGCCGAGGACCGGAAGGCTCATGGCAATGGTTCCAACAGCAGTGAGAGGTCGAGGGCCGGGGCGCTATGGGTGATCGCACCCACCGAGATGAAGTCTACGCCGGTGCGCGCGACGTCCTGCAGCGTCTGCAGGGTGACGCCGCCGCTCGCCTCGAGCGTGGCGCGACCGCCGACGTGGGTGACCGCCGCGCGCAGCTCGTCGGGCGTCATGTTGTCGAGCAGGATCGAGAGCGCCCCGGCCGACAGCGCCTCGTCGACCTCGGCGATCGACCGGCACTCGACCTCGAGCGGCAGCTCCGGGGCAAGCTCGCGGGCGCGGCGCACGGCCGCCGCAACGCCGCCGGCCAGCGCCGAGTGGTTCTCCTTGATCAGGATCGCGTCGTAGAGGCCGGCGCGGTGGTTGGTCGCGCCGCCGGCCGCGACCGCGGCCTTCTCCAGCGAGCGCAGCCCGGGCGTCGTCTTGCGGGTGTCGAGGATCACCGGTCCGTCC
Organism: Solirubrobacteraceae bacterium; assembly: GCA_036273655.1. Lineage (GTDB taxonomy): Bacteria > Actinomycetota > Thermoleophilia > Solirubrobacterales > Solirubrobacteraceae > Palsa-465. The sequence continues at coordinate 52,720 of DASUHF010000083.1, forward strand.
TGAGCGACCGCGTGTGCGACGGCGCGAACGCAGCTCGCCGCCATCGTCGCGACGCCGGACAGGCGCTGCAGGAAGTTCAGCGCGGTCCGCTCCCCCGTCAGCAGCGCCGCGGCGCCGCCGGTCACGCGCGCGACCTCACCGCGCTCGCGCCACACGCCCTCGGCGACGAGCGCCTCGAGCCGGGCCGTCGGGTCCAGCGATGCGAACACCTGCCGTGCCGCATCGAGCCCGAAGATCACGCCCGGCGCCTTCTGCGTGATCATCGCGACGGCCCGTGCCTCCGGCGAGACGGTCGCCGCGGTCGTGACATCGCCGGAACCGATGTCCTCGGCGAGCGCTCGGGCGACCGCTGCAGCGGTCTCGTCGACGAGCGCGGTGTCCATACGGGCGCGAGGATAGAACGCCCACCGTTCACGCCGTCCTGAACACCCCGGTTCACAGGGTGCGACCGATCAGCTACGGTGTACGGCTCTTGGAAGGGGCCCGGCGCTCGCCGGTGCCCGGGACCTGACACACAGGGGGAAATAGATGCGCTCAAGAGCGCTCGTGCTCGCCACCGCGGCGGGAGCGACGTTGTCAATTGGTGCGGCCGCTGCCGTGGCGGCCACAGGCCCGACCGGTCCGCCGCCGCCGCCGAAAGCGGCGGGCGGGAAGCAGGTGAAGCTGGTTGCGTCCGGATTGCAGACGCCGACCTCGTTCGCGGTCGGCGCCGGCAAGGTGTTCGAGGGCGACGGCGGTGCCGAAACGAGCAAGGTCCCTAACGGGGGCGTCTACCTGCTCCGCGGCGGCAAGGGGATCAAGCTCCCCGGCAGCCCGAACTTCGTCTCCGGCCTGGCATGGCACAACGGCGCCCTGTACGTGGCCGGCGGCACGATCACGAAGCAGGGACCGAAGTGGCAGGTCCAGCGCTGGAGCGGGTTCCATGGGACCTCGTTCAGCAAGCGCAAGGCGATCTGGACGGCGCCGAAGGGCTTTGACGGCACCAACGGGATCGCGTTCGCACCCAACGGCCGGCTGCTGCTGGGGGTCGACGTCGGCCTCACCAACGGCAACGACCACGGGCCGGCGAAGACACCGTTCGTGTACAGCATCCTCTCGATGAAGGCCAACGGGAAGGGTCTGAAGGTGTACGCGCGCGGGATGCGGCAGCCGTGGCAGATGGCGTTCCCGAAGGGCTCGAAGGTGCCGCTGGTGTCCAACCTCGGCCAGGACAAGGGCGCCAAGAATCCGCCCGACAGCGTGCTCCGCGTCAAGCAGGGCGACAACTACGGCTTCCCGAAGTGCAACTTCACGAGCAAGAAGGCGTGCAAGGGCTTCACCAAGCCGTTCAGGCTGTTCAAGCCCCACACCGACATCATGGGCATGGCGATCATCGGCAAGCGCCTCTACATGACCTCGTTCTTGGGCACCACCGGCAAGGCCGGCGAGGTGTTCTCGATGCCGGTCACGGGCGGCAAGCTCAAGAAGGTCGTGACGGGCTTCGTGGCGCCGACCGTCGGCCTCGGGACCAACGGCCACTCGCTCTACATCGGCGAGATTGGCCTCGGCCTGGTGTACAAGGTCACACCCTGACCCCCGCGCGAACGGTCACGCCCTGACGCACGCGCCCGCGGGCGCCGTCACGCCGTGACCTCCGCGCTCGCGGCGGCGCCATTGGCGCCCGCCGCGGGCGCGGCGTCGGTCAGGACCCGAACGGTCGCAAACGTCGGATCGGCGGCGCCGTGCAGCCGCGCGCCGGCGGCCGTCAGCTGGCGCAGGTAGGAGACGACCTCCTCGGTCACGCGCTCGCCGGGCAACAGCGACGGCACCCCGGGCGGGTAGCCCGCGATCGACTCGCACGAGATCCGCCCGATCGCCTCGTCGACGGCGACCGCCTCGCCGCGTCCGAGGAACGCGTCGCGGATCGGGACGACGGTCTGGTGCTCGGTCGGCGCCGGCGGCGTCGCGAGCATGCGGCCCTCGCCCGGCCGCGCGAGGATCCGCACGGTCTCGGCGAAGTCGTGCGCGAAGCGCTCCAGCGGCTCGACCGGCTGTCCGAGCCCGAGCACCAGCACGATCGTCGCGTGCGTCGCAAGCTCGATGTAGATGTCGTAGCGCGAGCGCAGCTCCGCCGCCAGCTCGTAGCCGGTGCAGCCGGTGCCGCGCACGTCGATCACGATCCGCAGCGGATCCCAGCCGGCGATCCCGGGACGGCCGACGAGCTCGGGGCCGACGATCTCGATCCCATCGATCGCGCCGATCGCCTCGCGGGCGCGCATCGAGGCCGCGATCGTCCGGTCAAGCAGCGCCTCGCCGTGGGCCCACAGCTGGCGCCGAGCCGAGTCAAGCGACGCGAGCAGCAGCGAGTTCGGGCTCGTCGAGCGGACCAGGCGCACGCACCGGGCGATCTCGTCGGCGTCGATCAGGCCGTCCGCGGCGACGTGCAGCATCGCCGACTGCGTCAGGCTGCCGACGATCTTGTGCGTCGACGCGAGTTCGGCGTCGGCGCCGAGATGCAGCGGCGAATCGGGCAACCCCGGATGAAAGCCGAAGTGCGACCCCCACGCGCAGTCGACGATCAGGGCGACGTCGCGGTCGTGGCAGACGCGGGCGCAGCCCTCGACGTCGGCCGCCATCCCGTAGTACGTCGGCGAGACGATGAACGCGGAGCTGATGTCGGGCGCCCGATCGAGCGCGTGCGCGAGCGCCTCGGGCGTGACGCCGTGCGCCATCCCCAGCTCGTCGTCGTACTCGGGGGCGACGAAGCTCGCGATCCCGCCCGACAGCACCAGCCCGTCGACGATCGAGGCATGGGAATTGCGTTGCACGAGCACGTGGTCGGTGGGCTTCGCCAGCGCCAGGATCAGCGCGTGGTTGCCCTGAGTTGCGCCGTTGGTCAAAAACCAGGTCTGGCCGGCGTCGTAGGCGACGGCTGCCAGCTGCTCGGCCTGTTCGTAGGGCGTCGGCTTGGGGCCGACGTCGATCCCCTCGATGTCCTGGGCGATGTCGAGCGCAAGCGCCCGCTCGCCGATCGCCGCGCGCAGCCCGGGGTCGGCGCCGGGACCGCCCTTGTGGCCGGGGACGTGGAAGCGGACCGAGCCGCGGAACCCGTAGGAGACGAGCGCCTCGAGGTACGGGGCGGTCGGCAGCGTCCGCGGACGCAGGGGATCGGCTTGGCTCACTTCGCCTCCTTCAGCAGATAGGCACGGATGAAGCCGTCGAGATCGCCGTCGAGCACGCGGGCGGTGTCGCCCATCTCGTAGTCGGTGCGGTGGTCTTTGACCATCGAATACGGATGCAGCACGTAGGAGCGGATCTGCGAGCCGAAGTTCACGTCCTGGGCCTCGCCGCGCTCGCGTGCGATCTCGTCACGCCGCTCCCGCTCCTGACGCTCGACCAGCTTGGAGCGCAGCATCGCCATCGCCTCGGCCTTGTTGGACGACTGCGAGCGCTCGTTCTGGCACTGCACGACGATCCCGGTCGGCTTGTGCGTGATCCGCACCGCCGAGTCGGTCTTGTTGACGTGCTGTCCGCCGGCGCCCGACGCCCGGTAGGTGTCGACCTGCAGGTCGTCGTCGTCGATCTGCACGTCGGCGGACTCCTCCACGACCGGCGACACCTCGACGCCCGCAAAGCTCGTCTGGCGCCGGTGCGCGGAATCGAACGGCGACAGCCGCACGAGCCGGTGCACGCCCTTCTCGGAGCCGTACAGGCCGTAGGCGTTCTCGCCCTTGACCCGGAACGTGGCGGACTTGATCCCGGCCTCCTCCCCCGGCGAGACCTCGAGCAGCTCGACGTCGAAGCCGCGGTTCTCGGCCCATCGCATCTCCATCCGCAGCACCATCTCGGCCCAGTCCTGGGCATCGGTACCGCCGGCGCCCGCGTTCACGGTCACGAGCGCGTCGCCGGCGTCGTAGCGACCCGAGAACAGGCGCTGCTCCTCGAGCTCGTCGAGGCGCTGCTGGACCGACGCGATCTGCTCCTCGAGCTCGGCGCTCATCTCCGGGTCCTCCTCGGCCAGCTCAGCGAGCGGCTCGAGGTCCTCGACATCTGACTCGAGCTCCCGGAACGAGCTCAGCCGGCGGGAGATGCGGGCATGCTCGGCCGACACCTTGGCCGCCCGCTCCTGGTCATCCCAGAAGCCCGGCGCACCCAGCTCCTGTTCGAGCGCATCGACGCGCTGTGTCAGGGCAGCGGGGTCAAAGATAGTCCGACAGCAGCTTCAGCTGCTGACGGATGGCCGCGAGTCGCTGCGACAGCGGCTCTGTGGGTGCGCTCGACATCGCTGGGAGACCCTAGCAACCAGTGATCCGGTGTCCGAAAATCCGCGAATAGCTCAACAATTTGGTCAGGTCCGTCCGCGGACGTCAGTCCAGCAGCGCGTACGCGGGCACGGTCAGGAACTCGATCAGCGGCTCGGTCAGCGCCACCGATTCGAACACGCGGCGGGTGTCCTGCGGGTGGCCCGCCTGCCACACCTCCTCGCCAACCGCGGCGCGGATCTTCTCGGACTCCTCGTCGAGCACCTGGCGGACGAGCTCAGCGGTCACGGTGCGCCCGTCGCTCAGCGTCACGCCGTGGTGCACCCACTGCCACAACTGGGTGCGGGAGATCTCCGCCGTGGCGGCGTCCTCCATCAGCGAGTTGATCGCGGCGGCGCCCCGGCCGCCGAGCCAGAACGACACGTACTGAAAGCCGACCGAAACGTTGAGGCGAAGCCCCGCCTCGGTGATCTCGCCGGGCGTGTCCTGCAGCGCGACGAGATCGGCGGCCGACACGTCGACGGGCGGCAGCACGTCGAGCTGGTTGGGCGCGCCGCCGAGCTCACGCTCGAACACCTCGCGAACGGTCGGCACCAGATCCGGATGCACGACCCAGGTGCCGTCATACCCCTGCCCGGCCTCGCGCTCCTTGTCGGCGTGGACGCCGGCGAGCGCGTGCTCGTTGGCGTCGGGGTCCGCGCGCGACGGGATCAGCGCCGCCATCCCGCCGATCGCATGGGCGCCGCGGCGGTGGCAGGTCGCGACCAGCAGTTCCGCATAGGCGCGCATGAACGGGACCGTCATCGTCACGTCGGAGCGGTCCGGCAGCACCTTGCCGGGGTCGTCTGCAAGCACTTTGATCGCCGAGAAGATGTAGTCCCAGCGGCCGGCGTTGAGCCCCGAGGAGTGCTCGCGCAGCTCGTAGAGGATCTCGTCCATCTCGAATGCCGCCGGCAGCGTCTCGATCAGCACCGTCGCCTTGATCGTGCCGCGCTCGAGACCGACGGTGTCCTGCGCGAAGCAGAACACGTCGTTCCACAGCCGCGCCTCCAGGTGCGACTCGAGCTTGGGCAGATAGAAGAACGGCGCCAGCCCGCGCTGCAGCAGCCGCGGCCCGGAATGGAAGAAGTACATCCCGAAGTCGAACAGCGAGCCCGAGACCGGCTCGCCGCCGACGAGCACGTGGCGCTCGGGCAGATGCCAGCCGCGCGGGCGCATGAGCAGCGTCGCGGGGTCGTCGCCGAGCTCGTAGTGGCGGCCGTCGGAGCCGTCGTAGGAGATCGTGCCCTCGATCGCGTCGCGCAGGTTCAGCTGCCCGATCACGATGTTGTGCCAGGTCGGGGAGGTCGCGTCCTCACAGTCGCCCATGAACACGTCGGCGCCGGAGTTCAGCGCGTTGATCACCATCTTGCGGTCGGTCGGGCCGGTGATCTCCACCCACCGTTGCGTCAGCGCGTCGGGCACCGGCGACACGCGCCAGTCGCCGTCGCGGACCGACGCCGTCTCGTCCAGGAAGCCGAGCGTCTCCTCGCCGTCGTGAAGGCGCTGCCGGCGCTGCGCGCGTGCCTGCAGCAGCTGCTCGCGGCGGTCGCCGAACTCCCGCTGCAGCGC
>DASUHF010000084.1:0-35171 GCA_036273655.1 Solirubrobacteraceae bacterium
GCCTGCGCGGTCGTCCGCCGACGCGACCACGATTCCAACTGCTCACGCTCACCGTCGGTGAGCTCGATCGAGACTGCGATAGGAGAAGGCATGCGACCCGCATACCCTAACTACCCACGAATTAAACCTTCACGACACTAGTCGCGGTGTTTGGTTGCCCGTCGACGCCGGCGGACGCCGCAAGGTGCGCTCAGCCGGAAGAGATCGCCTGGAAGTCCTTTTCGAGCAGGCGAGACGGTGACGGCGCCGGCGCCCTGCGCTCATCGCGCGCGGGCCCCTGGCAGGTTCACTGCGCTCGCTAGCTCGTGGCCCGAGCGGCGTCCTCGATCACGTTGGTAACGGTTTGCGACCGCGAGATCAGGGACAGGTGCCCGGCGTCCACCTCGGTGATGTGAGCACCGGCGCGGTGAGCCATGAACAGCTGATTGGCGGGCGGGATGACCTTGTCGCCGGTACCGACCACGGCCCATGAGGGCAAGTCCTTCCAGGCCGGCGGCCCGGAGGGCTCCGAGAGCGTGCTAGCCGCGATGGGCCGTTGCGTGGCGGCGATCAGCGCAGCTTGCGCAGCCGGCAAGCCGGTAGCAAAGCAGCTCGGGACGAGGCTTTGCTTTATGTAGGCGTCGAGGTCGCCCTGGGGACCGCCGGGATACGGCACCAGATCGAAGAGATCGGCGGGGTTGCCGGCCAGGCACGAGCCGGTGTCGAGGTCCAACAGGGTCTCGCCCTGATCGGGAATGAACGCGTCGACATAGACGAGCGCCTTCACGTCGGGAGCGCCCACTGCGGCGTTGGTGATCACTGCCCCGCCGTAGGAGTGACCGACCAGCACGATTGGCCGCCCCTGCAACGCAGGGTTCTCGGTGAGGAAGTCGTGCAGGTAGGCGGAGTCGGACGGCAGGCCGCGCAGGGGATTCGGCGGTGCGTACACCGTGTAGCCGTCGTCCTGGAGTCGCGCGATCTCCCGGCTCCAGCTGGATGCGTCCGCCCACGAGCCGTGCTCAAGCACGATGACAGGCCTGGTCACCTCTTCCGATCGGAACGCGCGCGAGCCGTGCCCGCGCGCTGAGGCGCCCGGGGTCGCGGTGACCAGGAACACCATCACTCCGATAGCGGCGGCCGCGCAGCCCGCGAGAACTAGGCGCAACCGTGCCCAGCGTTCGGGTCTAGAGGTGCTCATTTTTAGTCTCCTTCGCCGGTGGAGTGAGCGAGCTTGCTCTCCTCCTTTTTGGACTCGGGTGGATCCTTGTCCCCGCGGGAGCAAGCCTCTAGACGACGTCGTGTCCGATCTATACGGTTACAATCTGGCCGTGAGCCACCGGGGGGTTCACCGGGGTCGGCCGGCAGCGCTGCGCACGGGCTCCACCCCCGCTTCCGGATCTCGGCTGAAGCACCTCAGCGGCTAAGCCGTCGGTCCGACTGGGTGCCGGACTGGAGACCCATCCGGACTGGAGACCCACCCGGACGCGACACCTCGCGCGCTCGACCGGCATCGTCGTCATGAACCAGAGCGAACACATCCATCACTCACCGGGCACCAGGCGCCCGTCGAGGTCAGCACGGAGCCGCTGCCGCTGAAGCGACGGGGGGCGGGCGGCGCATCGCCGAGCTTGCCCGGTTGTTTTTATCGGGCTACTCGTCGCCGCGCCCTTGATGATTCTGGCCGTCGTGGTGGTCGTGCCGGTCATAGCCATCGGAGCGGACGTCGCGGTCCTCGCGGGCCTCATCGCCGTGCCGACCTTGCTCATGCGACACGTCCGCGCCCACCACCGCGAACATCAGTCGACGTTGTTCCTGCACCGCCTGCTGCCGTGACGGCTGGCCGACCACTGCGCGGCAGCTGCAGCCGCACGGCGAGCGATGGAAACCGCCACGGATGCGACTCGTGCGCATCTTAGCGAGCGTCGAAGCCTCAACCCAACAGGAAGGAAGTACATGAAAATCGTGGCATCGGTGGAGGCGGGCGCGTTGGAAAAAACGTCGTCCGTCGACTGCTCGCGCAAGCACACGACCCGGTGCCCGGCCTCGCCGGCCACCGGCGTCGACAGCATCACCGGGGAGCGGCTCGCCGAGGCGATGACCGCCGCTTCGACACACCTCGGCGTATTGATAGTCGCCCTCGCTGAGCGCGCCCACGGCCACCACGAGGCGGCCCAGGGCCGCCGCCGCTGCCGCGGCCGCCTACCCGCCGCGAGGCGGATGGTGAACCGCCCGCAGGATCTGCCCGCCCAGTATGAGCCGTCGACAGGCGGCCGCGCAGCGACACCACGCCGCCCCAAGGTACCCCCTAGGGGATCGGCGCCAGGTCGATCCTGGCGGGCGCGATCGTCCATGCGATCGGCGAGGCACCCGCGGCCGCTTCAATTAGGACTGCAGCGGGCTGACGATGTTTCGCCGCTAGCTCGTGACGTTCGGACTGGTGAGCACATGGCCGTGGGCCGGCAGCATGTTGTCGTCGAAGACCTGCGTCAGCGCGGGTCCGGAGAAGAAGGCGATGGCCAGAAGTGGCTCCGTGCCGGTGTTTCGCAGGTCGTGCCGCACGTCCTTCGGCAGTATGAAGATGCTGCCTGCGCCGACCGGGAAGGTGCCATCGTCGCGCTGCAGCTCGCCGCTGCCGGCGATGATGTACTGCGTCTCTTCGAGACTGTCAGTGTGCCAGCCCAGGTGCCCGCCTGGTTCGATTGAGAAGGGCACGACGACGGTGTCATCCGCGCCGTTGCCGCCGTAAGCAGCGAACGTCGCCAACCAGTTCACCGAGTCATCGTCGGTGCTCAAAACATGGGCCATCTCCAGCTTGCTGGCGTCAATGGGATCCAACAACGAGGTACTCATATCTACGTCTCCTTCGTCTGGAGTGAGCGGGCCTTGCTCCCCCTTGGTTGTGAACATCGGGGTGCATCCTTGTCTCCGATGGGCACAACCTCTAGACGCATTCGTGTTGGATCTATATGGCGCAATCGGGTCTCGCGCGAGAGCGCCAGGACCGATCGCGTCGCCCGAACACGCGCTCCTAATTACTCACGAGCGCCCGCAAACCCGCACGGCGCGGCGACTTCCTTTCCGGGGGGCGCCGCGGGCCGCCGAGCTATGGGAGGTCTTCGAGACGGCGGTCGCGCGGTTCAACCGCGCGGTGGCAGACACCGACGCCGCCGGACGCCAGTGACTGACCACGCGGCGCCGAAGCAGGCGGCCCCAGCACGCGGCCGACTGAGAACCAGCGCGCTCCGTCTCGAGGATCCAGAAGCCAGACGCGCTCTCCGTCAGAGCGATCACGACCTCCTTCGGCTTTCGCAGCCTCATGCCCCTCTCCGGAATGGCGAGGCAGCGGAGTTCGAGCGTCGCTGCGACATCAAGCACACTGCCGAGCCGTTGTTCGAAGGCGCGGAGCAGAGCTTCCTCGGTGGCTACACCGAGCATCTCGTGATGGCGATGGTTCGAGAGGCGGTCGCCGGTGCTAATAGCCACGACGTGGCGGATTCTCCCCCTCCCCTCCACGTCAGCGGTCGACTTCGACGACAGACGACCGCGTCACCACGCGAAAGCGGACGTGCCCTAGCTGACCGGCACGGCACTGAAGCGGTCCTAAAGTCGCGGCGCCGCTGAGCCGTGTGGGAAGCGTCGCGGGGTCGGCCGCGTTTGACAGATCACCGTGCCGGGTTAATTCAGACGAGCGCCGGGCCGTGAGGCTGTCGGAAAATGCGGATCGTCCGCGGGGTTAAGACGCTTCGGGCTCGGTGAGCCGCTCGACGTCGAGATCGAACTCGCCCGTCTCGATGCGGCCTGGGGCTCGCGGGTCGCCGCGCTGAAGGCGCGTGACCTGCCGGCTCGGAGCCACGCTCAGCGGGCTCGTCAGCGAGGCGTATGAGCGTCCACACCGCCTGCTCGTCGATGTAGCGTCGGGTGGCGACCTGCTGGTAGACCGAGAACGTGAACTTCGGGTTGACGTGCCCGAATCTGGGAGGCGACCCACTTCGGGTTGCGGCCGATCATCGCTCAGAACGTCGCCCACGTGCGCCGCCGCGAGTGCGGAGTGATCGCGGCAAGCGGCGCCAGCCCCCTCCCGCGCGGGTCAGGTTCGGCCGGTCGACCGCGCGCGGGTCGCTCGCGCGGCGTCAAACTGACGTGATAAAGCCTCGCATATAGCCGTTATGCGACATCGCGAATGGATCGCACGGCTGGGAGCAGTACCACTGGAATCGGCCAGTCTTGCGGACGAGCAGCGTGTAGGTATGCGTCCCGGGGCGAACCAGAATATTGACCCCAGCCGCCGGGGCGGTGATGCTATGTGGGGCGTCGTCGGCGTTGTTGATGACCAGTTTCACGGCGTGGCCGGCGCGCACCTCGAAGTTGGTGACGCTGAAGGCGTCATGCAGCTTGCCGTCGGGGCCGGGCTTGAGCTCGGGCGATACGGTGAGGAACACAACGGCCTGAACCGCCGGCCCCCCGGATACCTTGACGACGTGCGCGATCGGGCGTGGGGGCACTGCCTGCGCCCCGTTGATCAAGACCACGTCGATTGCGATCAACGCCAAGACGGTGGCCGCCGCGCTCATGACCGCCAACGCGATCCTACTGCGTCTGTTGCGGGCGGGGCTCGTCTGCTCTAAGTCGAGATCGGTGTTATGGCTGTCGTAGTCCATCTGCTTTCCCTTTACAGACTGGGTGGATTGATCCAGAGTGACGAGTCGATGGACGGCCGACGACCGTAGCCGGTCCCATGCTGTGCCAGCAGAACCTACGACAGATATCTGAGTAGTCATGTGTGGTCCGACCGCGGGAGAGCCGCGGCAGGGTCGGCTGGTCGCAGCGGCCGAACTCGGGCATCGGCGCTCGACAGGCTGGAAGTCGCGTTTCGACAACGGCCGGGTCGTCAAAGACCGCGAGAGGCCTATGGGTCGACCTGCGGGTGCTTCCACTCCGCAAGCATCCCGGCCGGTCGCCACGTCGACACCACCGGTCTTACCAGCGGCCAGTAGCGGCGCAGGGGTGAAACACGAAACCGCCGGAGTTGTGCGGCGTCTGCGCCCAGTTGCGGTAATGGCTGGCGGACGTGCGATCGCGCCGCCCAGGGCAAGTCGCTGATGACACTGCCAAAAGCGGCCGGCGTCCGGCCCGCTCAGGGGCCGATTGTGTGCGCGATCGCTCGCGGGCAGTCGCCCAGCTGTCCAGGGCGGCTGTCGGCTGTCGGCTGTGTGGACGAACCCGGCTCGTCGTCGAGCAGTTTCGACCGCCGTCCGTCACGCGTGTCGAGTCAACCTCGCGTGTGGCGCGGGGTGAGCACCAGCTGCGGGTAGTTCGCGGTCGTCCGCATCCATCCTGATCTCAGCGCATAATCCGACGATCGGCGGTCGTCAGTGCGCGCCCGCGCCAGATCAGTCGCGCGCCAAACCGTTGACGGCGGGGACCGCGAGTACCGGGCAGCGGGCGATGTGCAGCAGTCGTTGGGTGACGCTGCCGAGCAGCAGACCACCCAGCGGCGTCCTGCCTCGCGTCCCGACGACGATCACGTCGGCGTCGCGCTCCTGCGCGGCATCGGCGATGACATGAGCGGCGCCGCCGACGGGGGTAGCGGCCGTCTCGAGCGTCGCCTTGATCCCGTTGTGCGTCAGCTGCTCGACCTGGGCCTCGATCTTCTCCTGCAGCTTGTCCTCGTCGACATTGGCAGTGAACGCGCCGCCCCTGCCGGCGAAGATCTCCTTGCAGTGCACGCACAGCAGCTCACCCTCGCTGTCCTGCACCAGCGTTCTGGCCAGCTCCAGCGCCCGATCGGCCGCATCGGATCCGTCGCTCGCCCACACCACCTGCTTGAACATCCAGATCACCTCGTTTCGCACCGGTTGTCGCTCGGCACGGTAGGTGGGGTCCACTCGGCGCGCATCGGTAGTTCTCCGCCGCGCCGTCGAGGCCACGTGCGGAGCCACCGGGTGATGGATGGCTGCGCGCCGCTGGCGAGGCGGCCGTCGGTAGTCGCTCAGCCGCCGTCGAGCCGGCGACGTCCAAGCACCGTGCTCCCCGGGCGTTTGCGCTGCGCATTGGGCGCGACGGGCCGCCCGGATCGGGTGTCGCCCGCATCATCTCGGGCGAAAGTACGGATGCTCGCCCCTCTGCGAGCAGGCGATCATGTCCTTCGGCGAGCAAGCGTGGAACGGAGGTGTGCGATGTCTGAGCAGAGCACGGGAACGGAGCCATTGGCAACGCAGGAACTGGAGCGGGTGCCCGAGCATCTCGATGATGCGCCCGTGAAGCCCACCTCGCCCGCCAAACCGGGTGGGCCGTTGCGGTTTGCGCGGATGACGGGCTCGTCGATCGCCGGCCGGGACGCGGCCGGGTGGGTGACGGACTTCCTCAACGCCTGCTACTACCGACATCCGGTCGAGGAGCGCGATGTGGATGATCTGCGGCTGGCGTTCTGCGTGCTGACGACGTACTGGTATCGCAAGCGGCCGGGCCGGCGGCTGCGGCTCACGGACCTGCGGGCGTTTCACCGCGCGTTCGGTCGTCACCGGTTCGACCAGGTCCCCTCCGGCCGCGGGCTGCTCAGCCGCGAGCAACTGCTCGACGGCGCCGGCGCGCTGATCGGCGACTGGTTTTCAAGCGCGTACGCCGACGATGCGCGCCGTGGCTGGGGCATCGCGTTCGAGACCGCACGGGAGCGTGACTCCTACGATCCGGCCCGCCGCCTGGCGTTGGCGCGGCTGGGACCGTTGACGCCCGAGTCGGCGCCGCCTGCGCGCCAGACCTGGCACACCTACCCGCCGGTCGAGATGCCATCGCCCGACGCGGTGATCGACGCGCTCACCCATCCGGAGACGTGGCCCGACTACGCCTCCGAGGTCGGACGCTTCACGCCGTTGCGCGCCGGCGGACTGGCGCAGCAGACGTTCGAGATCGAGGTCGCGGCCGGGACCGCGTCCGGGCGACCGATCTTCACCCGCGGATATGTCACGATCACGCGGCTCGTGACACCCGACGACCCCGACGCGCTGCACAGCTACGTCGACGAGCTGGAGGACGGGCTGGCACGCTACGGCACCCACGAGCCCCGCGCCGTCCCCGAAGGCGGCGAGCCGCTGGTCGGTTTCGACCTCACGACCCATCGCGGGCACTTCATGGGTGCCGGGCACAACCGACTGATCCTTTACACGCACCAGGGGCGCACGTGGGTGCAAGCGGCCGGCACCTGGGATCCGATGCCGTGGCATCTAGATCAGGCCTACCGGATCGCGGGACGCGACGCACAGCATGCGTTCTGGGGTCAGGGAAGCGTCGCGAGACTGAGCATGCTGCACCAGCTCGCGCAGCAGACCTCGTGAGCCGCGCCTGGGCGGCGGTCGTGATCGGCGCCGGCCCAAACGGGCTGGCCGCCGCGATCCGACTGGCGGAGGCCGGCCATCCGGTGACCGTGCTGGAGGCGGCCGAGCGACCGGGCGGCGCAGTGCGCACCGAGCAGCTGACGCTGCCGGGCTTTTGGCATGACACGTTCTCCTCGGTGTACCCGGCCGCGGTCGCCTCCCCGGTGTTCGCGCGGATGGGACTCGAGCGCCACGGACTGCGGTGGGTCCACCCCGATGCCTGCTATGCCCATCCGCTGCCCGGCGGCGACGCGATCGCCCTGTACCGCGACTTGGACCGCACCGCCGCCGGCCTCGAGCGCCGCCACCGCGGCGACGGGGAGCGCTGGTCGGCGTTCGCCGCGCCGCTGCTCGACGGCTTTGACGCGATCCGAGCGACGATGCTGGCCGGCTTTCCGCCGCTGCGCGGCGCCATCGGCCTGGTCGGCCAGCTCGGGCCGCTCGGCGCCGCGCGCTTTGGCAGGCTGGTGCCCGAGTCCGCCGCACGCCTGGGATGCCGGCTGTTTGCGGGCGATGGCTCGCGAGCGTGGCTGTACGGCTCAGCCGGGCACGGCGACGTGCCGCCGACATCCGCGGGCAGCGCGATCGCGGTCAGCTACCTGAACCTGATGGGACATGCCGTCGGCTGGCCCAGCCCCGAAGGCGGCGCCCAACGACTCGCCGACGCGCTCGTCGGCTACCTGCGCGAGCGCGGCGGTCAACTCCGTACCGGCGCGCTCGTGCAACGGATCACCGCCGGACACGGTCGCGTCAGCGGCGTGATCGTCGACGGCGAGTCGATCGACGCCGACATCGTGCTGGCAGACGTGATGCCCACCGAGCTGATCAGGCTCACGGGCCAATCGCTGCCGCGGCGCTACCGCACGCTGCTGGGCCGCTACCGGTACGGACCGGCGACGGTCAAGCTCGACTGGGCGCTGGACGCGCCGATCCCGTGGCAGGCCCCCGAAGCACGCCAGGGCGGCACCGTGCACGTCGCCGGCGATGCGCACGAGCTGATCGACACGATCGCCGCCACGCGGCACCACCTGCCCGAACGCCCGTTCCTGCTGCTCGGACAGCAGTCGCTCGCAGATCCGACGCGCGCGCCCGAGGGCAAGCACACCGCCTGGGCCTACACCCACGCGCCGCGAACCGGAATCGACTGGAACGCCGAGCTGCCCCGACACGTCCAGCGCATAGAGGCGCAGGTCGAACGGTTCGCCCCCGGCTTTCAAGACCGGATCCTTGCCCGCCACGTGATGGGCCCGGGCGAGCTTGAGCGCCGCAACCGAAACCTGCTCGGCGGCGACGTCGGCGGCGGCAGCTACCGCCTGCCACAGGTGATCTTCCGCCCCGTCCCTGGCCTCAACCCGTACCGCACCCCGCTCACCGGCCTGTACCTCGCCAGCGCCGCGACATTCCCCGGTGGCGCAGTCCACGGCGTCCCCGGCGACGCCGCCGCCCGCGCGGCGCTCGCCGACGTCCACCGATAGCTCCATGTGCGACTGGGCAGCGACCGCTCCGCATCGAGGCTGACGCATGAGGCCCTACGCGTGTCAGCGATCGCCGACCGTCGCCCGCGGCCCCGGGCGCTTTCAGCTCAGTAGTACGCCCCATCCGACGCGCGTCTTGCCCCGGCTTTCTGTCGAACGTGCCGCTCGTATGCTCGAAGATGATGAGAACTGAGGAGAGCCTGACGCTTCGATGGCCGCGCGCGACCGGTGTCCGCGGCGCGGTGCGCTGTAGATGCGCACGTGCGGGCGCCACAACAGCTGCGACGAAGCCTCGACGGCTCTGTCGCGCCGACCTGGCTTCTCCGCCGGGATCGCACGGGCCGCGTCGAGATCAGCGACGAGGAGCATTGCGTATGCGGGACGGTCGACGACCGTGAGGCCCGACCCGCCGTGGCGCGTGCGATGCGACTTGTGTGGCGAGGTCATCGGCGCGTACGAGCCGCTGGTGCTCGAGGGTAGGTCCGGACCGGTCGACACCTCGCTGGCCGCCTCGTCGTGGTTGGAGAACGACGACGACAAGCCTCCCTGCTTTCACCGAGACTGCTACGCGCAGCAGTCCAGCGGCGAGTGGGGCGTAAGGCAGCCGGGGGGCTCGAGCGGCTCGCCGCCACCGAAATGAGGGTCCCGGACTCGTTCCGGATTTACACGCTGCCCGATCCGACGATCCTACGGATGTGCGCAGGCGGTCCTGCCTGCAAGGCTGTGATCCATGCGAGCAGCGGCAACTCAACACAGCTCCGACGGCCACCGAGATACCGGAGCGATCATGATGACCGATGTGAAGGTCGCCGCGACGCTCATCGACGACCAACGGTCACCGATCGCGTCGCCGCTCGTTCGCGTCAGCGTGCGTGACGCGATGCGCCCCGGAGTGGTCATGTGCCTTCCGGGAGACCACCTGAGGAGGATCGCGGCGCTGATGGTCGGGCACCGCATCCACGCGGTCATGCTCGCCCCCGGCGACCGACCGACGCCGCTGATCCTCAACGATCTGGAGTTCGTGCGAGCCGCACTGCGGCGGCCGCGGGCGAGCGCCGCCGATGTCGCGCGCGAGCCGGTGGACACCGTGTGCGTCGACGCCACCCTCGACGAGGCGGTCGCGATGATGGCCGAGCGCTACGTGACACATGTGCTGGCGACCGATCCGGGCACGGATGCGCCCGTGGGGGTCGTTTCGAGCTTCGACGTCGCGGCGACGTTCGGACGTGAGGCCCCGCGCCCCGCCCGAGTGCGCTGGCCTGCCGCCGTCCGCCGGCCGCTGATCACCGACCCGCTGCTGCAGACACGGGTCGGCGACGTCATGCACCCGGGCCTCGCCACCTGCGCTGCCGATGCGCCGCTTGCGACCGTTGCGCGGACCATGGCCGACCGGCGAATCCACTGTGTCGCCATCGCCGGCATCGCACCCTCGAGTCGGCACCTCACGTTCGGGTTGATCACCGGCATGGATCTCGTGCGTGCGCTGCATCGCGGCGCGCACGCCGAGCCGGCGGCGATGATCGCGGCGAGCGCGCCGGTTGCCGTCGGCGCGGATGAAACGCTCGCGCGCGCTGCGGAGCTGATGGTCGAGCACGACACCAGCCACGTGGTCGTAGCCGGGAATTCGGGAATGCCCGTCGGAATGGTCTCCAGCTTCGACATCGCCCAGGTCTTGACGACCGGCGGATAAGCGCCGCTGGCTCCGGGCGCGCGCCGATGGCCGGCCCGTTTTCACGTCAGCCGACGACGCCGGCACGCGGGGCGGCACAAGGGGCGCGTGGCCCACGCCGCCGTCTCGGCCCGGCGCTTGAGGTTGAGTAGCTGCTGGCGCTGCATCCCCAAGTGGATCGGGCGCAGCACGAGCCTCAGCAGCAGGCCCACTAGCAGATGCTCGTAGCCGCCGGTGGAGCGGGTGATGAGGCGAGTCCGCAGCTGGTCGGCGGGCTCCACGGCAAATGCCCACACGCAGACCCCGTGGCGTCGGCGAGCACGAGCGCCCGCCTCGGCTCCAGTGATCGAATGACCCGGGCAGGCGGAGCCGGTAGCGGCATTGAGATCCCGCCGATGGCAGTCATCGATACACGACGTCGCTCTCGAGCTGCGGACCGAGGTAGCGCGCGTGGATCTTGGGCGGTCGTGAACTCGGGGGCAGGGTTTCGAACACCGATTCGCCGTTGGCCCCCGGCCACGCCGGCCGGGCGCGGAGATAGCGCCGCGCACCGCCGGTCATCAGGATGCCTTCGATAATCGGGATAAACGTGCGGCCGTGCAAATGGGCGCCGGCCATCGTCGCGATCGACTCCGCGGCGATGTCCGCAAGCCCAGCGGCAATGCCGCCGTGCTTGAGCGGTTCGTCGGTGCAGTCGCCGGCGGCCCAGACGCGGTCGACGCCGCGGACGTGCCCGTACTCGTCAACGGGCACGAACCCGCCGCCGTCATGCGGAAGACCACTGAGGCTGGGTCCCGTCAACGCCGGCAGCGCGATGATCCGATCGGCCTGCAGCTCGAGGCCGGCCGGATGGACCAGCACCGCCTGCGCACCGGGAACCTCGCAGGTGCAGGATGTGATGACCTCGATGCGCCGCTCGTGCAGCAGCGCAGCCACACCGCGGCTGGCAACCGCTCCGAACACGTCTAGTGGCGCCCGCTCTGGAGTCGCGAGCACGACGTCGAGCTCAACCTGCATGTCCCACGCGCGCTCGGATGCCATCAGCGCCGCCTCGTAGGCGGGTAGCGGCCACGGGAGCGGCGCGGGGATGACGACCGCCAGGCGCCGGACGTACCCCTCCTCGATGTCCTGGACAAGCCCGTGCAGCAGGTCGTCGATGTGCGCGTCGTCGAGGTTGCTGGCGTGCTCGTAGATGAACTTCTTGGAGGCACCGGTGGCGACCAGCAGCGCGTGGTAGGGCAGCTGCGCGCCGCTGGCGAGGTGAACGCGGCGTTGCGGGACGTCGACGTGCTCCAGCGCGTCGTTGATCAGCTCCGCGCCGGCTCGCTCCACCAGCGCCCGGAGCGGATGGCGCGGCGCGTGGCTGCGGTTGAACGGCTCGCCGATCGCCAGCGGGCGGTACACGAACTCGTCGCGCCTGGAGATCACCCGCACGCGCACGCGCTCGCCGGCCAGCTGCTGGAGTGCGAACGCGGCTTCAAGGCCGGCGACGCCGCCGCCGGCGATGAGAACCTCGAACCGGCCGTCCCGATGGTCGCGATCATCACTCATGTCGTTCCCTTCGTTGTATGTCTCGGTGTGCTCAAGCGTCGACCACGGGTCTCGAGAGGACGCACGGCCCAGCCGCTCAGACCGGCGCGCGGCGCCCATAGACGGCCGCAATGTCCAGCGATGAGATGATGCCCTCGGCGTGGCCGCTGGACGGGTCGACCACCAGGAGATGCTCGACGCCGTCTTGCACCATCAGCCGGGCGGCGTCCTCGACCGGCCGGTCAGAACGGATGGCCCGCAGCGGACTCGCCACCTCGGAGGCGATCCGGCCGTCGGTGCTGGCGGCGGCGCAGATGTCGAGCGCGGTCACGAACTCCAGCGGCCGGCGCGCATAATCGGCGTCGGTCACGGCGATCGCGTGGACGCCGCGCTCGGCCATCAGGTGCGCAACGACCGTCAGCCGCGTGTCCGGGTCGGTGGTGAGGATGCCCGTGTGCGTGGCGTCGGCGACGCTGACGCGGGCCAGTGGTGTCTCGGGGATGGGCATAGCGGTTCCTCTGCGTCGTGACCGGTTTGTCGCCGTCGACGGTAGGTCGCGGCCACGGCCAGCGCATCCGGTCTGACCCGCAGCCCCGGTCCGTGGCAACACCGATGCCCAGCCGCTGACTGCCGGGCATGCTGGGTGACGCTCACCACGACCGTGGAGAACCCATCATGATCCTCATCGGCTACGACGGCTCCGACGACGCCAGGGCGGCGATCGCCCAGGCCGGAGGATCGCTCCTGCTCGGCAGCGTCTCGCACGCCGTGCTGCAACACGCCGATCGCACCGTGGTCGTGGCGCCGTCCCCGTCGGTTGCGCAGCGGCGTCATGCGCGGCGCGGCGAGCACGTGCACACCCAGACCGCGGCGAGCCCGGTCTGAGAGGATCGGAGACTGGTCATGTTCGAGCACGTCGCCGTCGGTTGTGACGGGGGTCGCGAGGGACGGGACGCGGCCGTGCTCGGGGCCGCGCTCGCCGCCGCGAGCAGCGCACGGCTGACGTTGATCGGCGTCGTTTGCCCGCCGCTGTTTCCCGTCGCAGGCGTCTCCGACCGCAACACCCTGCGCGCGGCCACGACCCGCGCGCTGCGCCACGATCGCGATCTGCTCGCGTGCGACGCGCGCATCGACGCGATCACGGGCACGTCGGTGCCGCGCGCACTGCATCGCTGGGCCGCTCGCGCGCAAGCCGATCTCGTCGTCGTTGGGTCGAGCGCCTCAGCCAGGCCTGGGCGCGTCGCGATCGGCCGCCGCGGCCGCCAGCTGTTTCACCACGCGCCGTTCGCGCTCGCCGTTGCAGCCCGCGGCCTGCACGAACAAGACGGCGAGCTGCGCACGATCGGCGTCGGATACGACGGCGCACCGGAGTCCGAGGCCGCGCTGACGGTGGCCGGCGAGCTGGCCGCCGCCGAACGCGCACGACTCGTGGTGCGCCGCGTCGTGGAGGACACCAGCGGTCCGTTCGGCCTCGAGGGCTCGCCCCTCCTGCAGGGCTGGAGCGAGATGCTCGAGCAGGAGCGTCAGGTGTCGCTGACCGAAGCGCAGAACGCGGCGGCTCGGCTTGACGTCATTCCAGAGGTGTCGGTCACCATTGGCGATCCCGGATACGAGCTGCGCGCGTTCTCAGACGCGGTCGACCTGCTCGTCGTCGGTTCGCGTCGCTGGGGCGCGGTCGCGCGCCTGGTCAGCGGCGCGGTCGGCGAAACGCTCGTCGCCGACGCCGGCTGCTCGATTGTGATCGTGCCGCGACCATCGCGGGTCCGGCGCGCGCGCACCGGCCAGCGACGTCAACGCAGCACGCCACTCACATGAGACGCCACCGAGTCGAGCGAGCCGTCGCGGCCGTCTCCGGCGTCACCGCCCGCACCTCCTCACCGGCTGAATCGTCGCGCAGGTTGCGATCATCGGGCGAGCCGGCCAGCGTCTGGAGCGCTCAGACCCTCAGGATCCGCAGGGCGACGAGCATCATGCCGACCCCGACGCCGGCGCCCACCGCCCACGCCGCGGCGGCCGCGCCGGTTGGGGGCGCGAGCTCGTAGAACTCCCGCAGGAACGGGACCACGAACGCGAGCGCGAACAGCAGCAACATCACCGCGCACAGCCCGACGATCGCCAGGCGGCGACGCCCACGCTCGGTCTCGAGCCGGAGCACGACCGCGAGCCCGCACACGACCACGATGCCGGTGGCCACGGTGCGCGCGTGTCTGAGCCCGAGATCGAAGCCGTAGCGCGCGAGCAGGTAGCCGGCGACGATGCCGACCCCAATCGCGATTCCAGCCGGGATCGCGAAGCGCGCGACCGTCTGCAGGAAGCGCTCGGGCCGCCACGGTCCCGAGCTCGGCGCGAGCGCGAGCAGGAACGCGGGGATGCCGATCGTGACCGTGGAGGCGATCGTGAACTGCCGTGGCAGCAGCGGGAACACGCCGGTTGGGATCGCGACCGCAAGCCCGGCGACCGCGGTGAACACGGTCTTGGTCACGAACAGGCGAGCGACGCGCTGGATGTTGCGCAGGATCTGCCGACCCTCGGCGACCATCCCCGGCACGACCGCAAAGTCGCCACCGACGAGCACCAGATCGGACACCGAGCGCGCCATCTGCGTCCCGGATCCCTGGGCGATCGCAAGGCGCGCCTGCTTGAGCGCGGGCACGTCGTTGACGCCGTCGCCCACCATCGCGACGTAGCGACCGCTGTCGGCGAGCGAGCCGATCACCGCCCGCTTGCCCTCCGGGGAGATGCGCCCGACCGCCGGCGCCGCGAGCACGGCCTCCCGCAGCGCCACCGGATCCGACGGCAGCGCCTCGCCGTCCAGGGCGGGCGCGGTGCCGGGCACGCCGGCGTCGTGGGCGATCGCGCCGACCGTCGCGGGCGCGTCGCCCGACAACACCTTCAGATCGACCTCCTGGTCGGCGAAGAACGCGACCGTCTCGACCGTGCTCGGCCGCAGCTGCTCGGCCAACACGACCAGCCCCAGCGGCTGCAGGTCGTCCGGGAACTCGGGGTCGGGCCCGTCGCTGGGCAGCGGCGCCCGGCTGCGACCGAGCGCCAGCACCCGCCGCCCCGCGCTCGCCTCCTGGCGGGCGCGCGCCGCCAGCGCCGGTGAGGCGCCGGCAAACCGCTCCGGGGCGCCGAGCACGAGCCGCTCATCGCCGAGGTCAAGCGCGCTCCACCGCCGCCGCGAGGAGAAGGGCACCTGCCCGACCACGCGACGGCCGCCGACGTCGGCCAGGCCGGCGTCGGCCACTGCCTCCAACGTCAGGTTGCGTGACGGCGCGCTGGCCGCATACGTCGCCAGCTCGCGCGCGAGGCCGGCCTCGTCGACGCCCGCCGCCGCCACCACCGACACCACCCGCAGCGTCGGTTCGGTCAGCGTGCCGGTCTTGTCGGTGCACACCACCTCGACCGAGGCCAGCGACTCGATCGCGTTGAGCTGCTGCGCAAGCACCCCCCGCTGGGCCATCTTGAACGCCGACACCGCGGCGGTGACGCTGATCAGCAGGATCAGCCCCTCCGGTACGAGGTTCACGATCCCCGCCGTCAGCGCCTGCACCCGCGTCGCCGTCGACTCGCTACGCGCGAACACCGACACCGTCAGCCCGACCGCGAGCGGAACCGACAGCGCCACCAGCCACAACAGCAGCCGATCGTTCGCCCGCTCAAGCGGCGACCGCGGATGACGAAACGCCCGGGCGGTCACCGTCAATCGCTCCGCCTGGCTGTCGACGCCGACCGCGGTCGCCTCGAACAACGCCGCACCCTCGACCACGAACGACCCGGACCACACCGACTCCCCGGCTCCACGCACCACCAGCTCGGACTCGCCGGTCAGGTTGGACTCATCCAGGGCCAGCCCGTCGGCGGTGACGACTGTGCCGTCGGCGGGAACCTGATCACCCGCCGCCAGCCGCACCAGGTCCCCGACGACGATCTGATCGACCGACACCCGACGGTCGACCCCGTCGCGGACCACCACCGCCTCCGGAGCGACCAGCGCCGCCAGCCGGTCCAGCGCCCGCTTGGATCTGATCTCCTGAAACGAGCCGACGGCGACGTTCGACACCAGGATCCCGACAAAGAGCGCATCGCGCCACGACACGAACACGATCGTCAGCACCCCGAACAGCAACAGGATCCCGTTCGGGATCGTCACCGCATTCGCACGCACGATGCTCGCGTACGAGCGGCTCGAGCGCCGGCGCGGAGCCGGCCCCCGCAGCTCCAGACGCCTCGCGGCCTCGACCTCGCTCAGCCCGCCCGATGTGATCTCGGTGCCCGACGCGATCAGCGCACAGTACCGCCCGCAGACGCCGCTATCGCGTCGTCACATGACGCCGTGGGCGAGCATCGCGTCGGCGACTCGCTCGAAGCCGGCGATGTTGGCGCCGGCGAGATCGTCACCCGCGCCTCCATAGCGGTCGGCGGCGTCGCGACAAGCGGCGTGGATGTCGCACATGTCTGGCGCAGGCGCCGCTCGATGTCGGCCGTTCCGTCTGCCTACCCGACTATGTAACCCGGCTTGTGAGCAGCACGCGGCTTCCGGCGCCGAGCGGAACGTCGCGCCGCCCCGCGCGGCCGAGCGTCGTCTGATGGTTCCCGGACCAATCCCGGCGTCCTCACCCCCGCCGCCCGGCCGGGCCGCGACGCCGTCGACGACGGTCCGCGACCCGACGACCAACGCATCGCGACTGCTACGAGCGCACGGTCACGCGCCCGCGCGTAGGCGCGGCGGCGGAAGCGCAACTCGCCCGCGCGGTTGCCGTCGTGTGTTCGCGCATCCTGAAGCGAGGACCAGCGTGATACCGCAAGCGCCGCCTCCGGCTCGTCGCCGGCAAACGCATCGCAGATGGTCAAAGCGCACGGTTCGCGACGTTCAGGAGCGTTGCATCCATGGCGTGGAGGGCAACACCAGCGCACACCCCAACGCTACCCAGTGGTCCTTGGCATCACGCATCTCATCGTGTGCTGCGCCTCTCGGACCGCCGAGACGATCAATCGTCTTGCTCGCGGTGAAGGGGAACGATCAGGACGGGTCGGTGGGCGTGGACGGCGACCGCGGATGAGACGCTTCCCAGCAGCACCGATTGCACGCGCGAGCGCCCGCGGGCGCCGACCACGATCGTGCCGGCGTCGATCTCGTGTGCGACGTCGCAGATCGTTCGCCACGGCGCGCCGCGCACGGTTCTCCCTTCGGCGGCGAACCCCGCTGCCTGCGCCAGCGAAACCCCGCGGGTCATCGTCTCGGAGGCGAGTTCCTCGGTGACCGCGTCGAGGTCGAGCGCCTCGGAGGCGAGCTTGGCGATCGGGGCGGTGAGGATCGTCGCCGGGTCGTAGGGCTCCCACAGCGCAAGCGGCTCCCACACGGTCAATACCACCGCGCCGCCAGGTGCGAAACGGTCGCCGGCCGCAGCGATCGCCTCTCGTGCTCCTTCGGACCCGTCGAAACACAGGAGCACCGACGGCGAGGCAGCGTCGACGGACATGGGGTTAATGATCGCCGACGCGAGCGCGGGCTGTAGCCGGGGTTTGACACGTCACGCTCGCGGACGTCTACGGATCACCGGCCCGCCTCAGTGGGCGATCGTGAACGCAAGATGAGCCGGCTGATCGCCCATCGCGCGCCTGTGCTGGCGGCGTTTGCGCTGGCGGCGCTCGCGGCCGGGGGCGTGGCGACCGTCGCCGGAGCGCACGGCGCGGCCGGCGACATCTGGGCGGCGGCGGTCGCGCTCCTGGCAGCCGAGCTGGCCGTGGAGGTCGTCCGCACCGTCGTGATCGACCGCCACATGGGCGTGGACACGATCGCGCTGGTGGCGATGGTGGGCTCGCTGGCGCTCGGCCAGGAGCTGGCCGGGATCGTCGTCGGGTTGATGTTCGCCGGCGGCGCGGCGCTGGAGGACGTCGCCTCCAGCCGCGCACGGCACGAGCTGACCGCGCTGGTCAAGCGCGCGCCCACGACCGCGCAGCTGCGACTCGGCGACACGATCGAGACGGTCGCGGTCGAGCACGTCCAGGCCGGGGACGTGGTGGTCGTACGCACCGGCGAGGTGGTGCCGGTGGACGGCACCGTGCTGAGCGCCGAGGCGGTGCTTGACACAAGCACGCTGACCGGCGAGCCGCTGCCCGAGACGGTCGGCGCCGGGATGCCGGTGCTGAGCGGCTCGGCCAACGCCGGTGCGCCGTTTGAGCTGCGCGCCGCCCGGCCGGCGGCAGATAGCGCGTACAGCGCGCTCGTGCGCCTGGTCGCGCAGGCGCAGGCACAGCGGGCGCCGTTCGTGCGCATGGCGGACCGCTACGCCGGCGTGTTCTTGCCGGCGACGCTGCTCATCGCCGCCGCCGCGTGGGCGGCCAGCGGCGACGCGATCCGGGCGCTCGCCGTCGTCGTGGTGGCAACGCCGTGCCCACTGATCCTCGCGGCGCCGATCGCGCTCATATCCGGGGTCTCGCGCGCCGCGCGCGCGGGCGTGATCGTCAAGGGCACCCCGGCGATCGAGGCGCTCGGCCAGGCCAAGACGGTGCTGTTTGACAAGACCGGCACGCTCACCGTCGGCACCGCGAAGCTACGCCAGGTGCTGCCAGTCGACGGCTTCGGCGCCGACGAACTGCTGCGCGTGGCGGCGTCGCTCGACAGTTTCTCCACCCATGCGCTCGGGGAGGCGCTGGTGCAAGCCGCCGGCGACGCGAACCTGACGCTGAGCGTCCCCGTCGATGTCCGCGAGGAGCCCGGGCAGGGGATCAGCGGCACGATTGACGGCCGCGCCGTCGACGTCGGCAGCCGATCGTTCCTGCACGAGCGCGGGCTGCCAGCGCAGGAGCTCGCGTCAGCGGCGCTGCTCGCCGGCCGCGGGTCCGGCGAGGCGCACGTGACCGTCGGAGTCGACGGGCACGTCGGCGGCGTGATCGTGATGGCCGACGAGCTGCGCCCCGACGCGCAGCGCATCGTCGAGCGCCTGCGCGCCGAGGGCATTCGCCAGGTCGCGGTCGTCTCGGGCGATCGCCGCTCGGTGGCCGAGCGGTCAGGGCGCGCGCTCGACATCGATCGGGTCTACGCCGAGCTCTCACCGCAGGACAAGCTCGAGGTCGTGCAGCGCATCCGCGCCACCCCGGGGCTGGGGCCGGTGGTGATGGTCGGCGACGGGGTCAACGACGCTCCCGCGCTGGCGCTGGCCGACGTCGGGATCGCGATGGGCGCCGCCGGCGCGACCGTGTCCGCCGAGACCGCCGACGCGGTGATCACCGTCGACCGCGTCGACCGGGTCGCCGACGCGGTCCACTTCGGGCGCCGCGCGCTGCACGTCGCGCGCCAGAGCGTGCTCGCCGGCATGACACTCAGCCTGGCCGCGATGGGCGTCGCCGCCGCCGGCTACCTGCCACCCGTCGCCGGGGCGCTGCTGCAGGAGGCGATCGACCTCGCCGTGATCCTCAACGCGCTGCGCGCACTGCGCGGCTGACCCGCCCCCGGCGGGGTCACACACCGGTCAGGTCGCGCCGCTCAAACAGCCCGACCGCCGCCAGCGAGGCCAGAAGCCCGACCGCCACCATCACCGCGGCCGGGCCCGGCTGAAATGCCGCCGCCGGCACGGCGCCGACATGCGCGAACGGGGTGGCGTCGACGAGCCATCGTGGCACGCCGAGCAGCGCCCCGAACAGCTGCCAGAGATACGCCGCCAACAGCAGCCCGTAGGCAAGCCCGACGCCCGCGCGCGGCAGACCGCCGTAGGCCAGCGCGCCGACGCCGAGGAACAGGATCGCCATCGGCAGGCAGTTGGCGCTCGCCTCGAGCATCGCCGGCAGCGACAGGGCCACACCCTGCGAGACGGCGCCCAGCCAGGCGAGGACTCCCGCGCACAGCGACAGCAGAACGGCGCCGGCCGCGGCCAGCACCACGCGCCCGCCCAGCCACCGGCGGCGCGCAAGCGCCAACGCGAGCAGCGTCTGCAGGCGCCCGTCGATCTCCTCGTGACGCGCGGCGGCGATCTGCGAGACCGCGAACAGGCTCACCGCCAGCACGAAGAAGCCAAACGCAAAGCCGATGTAGGCCTTCGGCGTCAGGACCGACCCGGCACCCAGGTCGTGAAGTGCGCGCTGCAGGCGCTCAGAGATCCCGAGCGACGTGACGCTCTTTGACACGATGCCGATCACCAGCGCCAGCGACCCGATCCCGACCACCCAGGCCGCAAGCGCGAGGCGCTCGCTGCGCAACGCCTGAGCGGCGGCCGACGACAGGAGCGCCAGCCGGGGTCGGCCACGATCACGGGCGGCAAACGGCGCGCTGCCGACATCTCGCACCGCCGCGCTCCGCCACGCCACCGCGACCGCGACGGCGCAGAACCCGACCGGCGCCAGCAACACCAGCGGCTGCGCGCCGATGAACGGCCGCAGCTGCTCGACCCAGCCCAGCGGCGTCGCCCACCTCACCCAGCCCGTGCCGCTGCCGGTGTCGGCGATCACCCGCAGCACGAAGCACAACGCGACGACCGCGACGCCGAGCTCGAGCGCGGCGCGCCGGGTCGGTGCCAGCTGGCTGGACACCGCGCCCAGGCCGGCGAACACCGCCGCCGAACAGGCGATCGCCAGCGCCAGGAACGCGGAGCCGCCCGCGGGCAGCCCGCCGGCGACCAGCCCGGCGAACGTCGCCAGCCACAGCGCCACGATCTCGATTGCGACGGCGCCGATCGCGGCCGAGAACGCCGTGCCGCGGCCGACCGCCGCGGCGAGCACCAGCTCGGCGCGTCCGGCTTCCTCTTCGGCACGCAGCGCGCGCACCGCGGCCAGCACGCCGAATACGGCGGCGAAGATCGCCAGCATCCCGCCCACCCGCCAGGCGGTGTATCCGCCGACCGTCAGCAGATCGTGAGGCTCGCCGTAGAACAGCACCACCGCCTTGTTGTGGGCGAAGCTCGCGGCAAACGACGCGCGGTCGGCGGCCGTCGGGTAGGCGTGGCGGTAGGCGAGCGGCTGCAGGCAGGCAACGGCTGCGAACAGGACCGCGAAGCCAAGCGTGCGGGTGCGGCCGTCACGCAGCCCCCGGCGAAGAAGCGCGCCGAACACGCCCGCCCGCGGCGCGGCGGCGACGGCATCAGCGCGGGCGGCGACCGTCGCCATCGCCGTACTGGTGCAAGAAGATCTCTTCAAGTGACGGCTCTCGGCTGGTCAGCGACTGCACCGGCGTGCCCGCCAGTGCGCCGAGCAGCGGCGCGATCGCATCGGTCACCTCGAAGCGCAGCGCCGAGCGTCCGGCCGTCGTCACGGTCACGCCCGGCAGCGCCGGCAGCCGGGGCGCATCTCCGGCGAACGTGACCTCGACCGTGTGCGCGCCGAGGTGGCGCAGCTCGTCCAGCGTGCCCTGGCCGACGAGGCGCCCGGCCTTGAGGATCCCGACCCGGTCGCACACCGCCTCGACCTCGCTGAGGATGTGCGAGGACAGAAACACCGTCTGCCCGCGACCGCGCGCTTCGGTCACGCACTCGCGAAACACCGCCTCCATCAGCGGGTCAAGCCCACCGGTCGGCTCGTCGAGCACCAACAGGTCGGCGCGGGTGGCGAGCGCGACGATCAGCGCCACCTTCTGGCGGTTGCCCTTCGACAGCGCCCGCACGCGCTTGTCGGCGTCAAGCTCGAAGCGCTGCACCAGGCTCGCACGGTACGCTCGGTCGGTGCCGCCGTGCAGGCGGCCAAGGAACTCGAGCGTCTCTGCGCCGGTCAGCGATGGCCACAGGTTGGGCTCGCCGGCGACGTACGCCAGGCGCCGGTGCACGGTCACGGGGTCCGCCCAGCAGTCGAGGCCGAACACGTGTGCGCTGCCGCCAGTCGGGCGGTGCAGGCCGAGCAACAGCCGGATCGTGGTCGTCTTGCCCGCACCGTTCGGTCCCAGGTAGCCGTACACCTCGCCCTCGCGGACGTCCAGGTCGAGCGCGTCGACCGCAAGCGCATCGCCGTAGCGCTTGCACAGCCGCTCAGTGCGGATCGCAGACATCGGGCGTGGCTACGAGCTGTCTGCGCCCGTGGTCCGGCGCACGCGCGGGGCGGCTTGGTGGCTGCAGTGCGGCCTGCGGGTGTCGGGTGTGGAAGTAGCCTCCGCACCGGCGGTTGCGAGGATGCGCCACCACGGGTCGTGCTCGTCGTGGTCGTAGCCCGCGAGCAGGTCGGGATCGGCGAGGACCGCGTCGCGCGTGACCCCGGGGAACACGCGAAAGTCGATTGAGTCGCTCGTACAACCGAGCTGAAGCACCCGCCAGAGCGACCGCGCGTAATGCTCGGCTCGATCGACGCCGTCCCACTCATACAAGCCTCGGTAGCGGCCAGTGCCGTCGCTGGCGAGCCACAGTTTGGAGACAAACCCCGGAAAACCGACGAACAACGGCGTGTTGAGGATGCTTTCGGTTCTGAACCATGCGTGGCCGCGTCCACGGACCCCGCGCAGCCGAAAGCAGACGGCGAGAACGCATGGATCCTCCGGCGCGTGCCAAGCGACCGTCTCGCGGTACACCGTGGCGCTGGTGCCGTCGGCGAAGCGCACGACTCGGCCCACGTTTTGGCGCGGCCAGCGCAGCTGCCGGGTGGCGAGCATGATGGCGCTTGTGAGCAGGTAGTGCAGGACAGCGCGCCACGCGGTCACCAGCGCAAGCGGTCGCCGGGCGACCGGTTGCGCTGTCTGCCGCCCGCTAGTCCCGCCATCGTCGCGCAAGCGTGAGGCCTGGGCCGCGTCGCGAGCCAACCCGACAGCGACGACCGCACGCCCCCCGTTGCGATGGCCGAAGCTGGTTTCGCCGCGGCGTGCGTTGGACATGAGGGCAGCATCCCCCTGCGCCACCGCGAGCGTATCCGGGTGCACCACCGATGACCGTCAGGGACGAGCCGCATCGCGAAGAGCTCGTCTCGCCGCGTTCCAGATGCCGACGTGCGCACGTCACGCACGACTTGGCGTTCGCCGCTCGAACCCGGACAGCATCCGGTGGGTGAACGCGAACACGACCGGCATCGTCAGTCCGGTGACGGTTGCGAGCATCCACGGGCTGTGGGCGTCAGTACCGGCGCCGAGCACGTGCACGATCGCCAGCAGGTACACCGCAACCGTGAACCGGTGCAGGAATCGCCACAGCTTCGGGCCGATCCGGCGACGCACGTAGAAGCTGAGTCCGAGGATCGCCGCCAGCCAGCCGGCGATGATCCCGAGCCCGGTGAACTGGGGCCGATAGTGCATCGCGAACGGGATCGTGATCCCTGTCAGACCCGGATGCAGATATCGGTCGCCCAGCAGCAGCCCCGCGTGACCGGCGATCAGTCCGAGCGTGACGAGCGCTGCCGTTTCGTGAAAGCGGCGCAGTTTCGGGGCGATCCCGGGCCGGTGTGTCAGCCTGCCGGCGATCGACAGGCCGACCGACACGGTGACGCCAAGCATCGCGAATGCGACGACTCCGAGCGCCCGGCTGGCGAACCAGAACAGCTCGTGGCTGGGCGCGCCGGCGGTCATGTGGTGCTGATCGTCCGTCGGTCGGGCCTGTTGCAGGCCGATGTGTGTCGCTCACGACGCATGGGTCGAGACCGGCGCGGTGAGCGGAGCGGTCGCCGGAGCGCGTGCGCCTCGGCTGCCGTTGGCGCTGGCGGAGACCACTTTCGTCGCGCCCGACGCGGTCGTGACGAGCCGCGTGGCGCCATGAGACGGGCCGCTGAGGGTCGCGACCGGGGCTGGTGGGCGGTGCACCGCGCTGACGTACATCACCGAGAACGGCAGCCATGCGGCGACGATCGCCGCCACCGCCAGGCTGAGCACATGTCGGTAGAGGGACCGTCGCCGACTCTGTCGCTTGGACGTCGCCGTTGGACGGGTTCGATCGGTCATGGCACGAGCATCCGCCGACTGATCAAGACGGCGGTAAGCGCACGTTCAGAACCGGCTTACTACGGATGAAGCGACGGTTTTGCGCACCTACTGTCGTTCACGATGCGGATCCTGGTGATCGAGGACGAACGGACGCTGGCAGGGTTCATCGCCCGGGCGCTGGAGGCCGAGGGTCACTCGGTCACCGTGTGTCACGACGGCGACGCCGGCCTCGCCGCGGCGCTCACGGGCGATTACGCGCTGGTGCTGCTTGACCTGATGCTGCCGGGCCGTCCGGGCCTGAGCGTCCTCGACGGGATCCGCGATCGGCTGCCGGAGCTGCCGGTGATCGTGTTGACCGCGCGCGCGGCGGTGGAGCAGAAGGTGCAAGGGCTCGATCGCGGCGCCGATGACTACGTGACCAAGCCGTTCTCGCTGGAGGAGCTGCTGGCGCGCGTACGCGCGGCGCTGCGCTCGCCCGGGCAGCGACGGTCCTCGGCGCTGGACGCGGCCGGCATCCATCTCGATCTGCGCACCCGCCGGGTCGCCCGCGACGGGTGCGAGGTCCGCCTCACCGCGCGGGAGTTCGAGCTGCTCGCCTATCTGATGCGCCATCCCGACCAGGTGCTGTCCCGCGAGCAGATCCTCAACGCGGTGTGGGGCTTTGACTTCGACCCAGGGACGAAGGTGCTCGAGGTTTACATCGGCTACCTGCGCCGGCGCCTGGCCGAAGCGGGCGCCGTCGCTCCGATCGAGACCGTCCGCGGCATCGGTTACCGGCTGCTGGCATGACGTGATCCGGCGGCTGGCAGCGGGTGGACTCCGAGCGCAGATGGCGCTCGCAATCGCGATCGCCACCGCGATCGCGGTGGCGGCCACGTTCGCGGCGCTGTACAGCGGCACGTCATCGCGGCTGCGGGCACAGATCGACGCGCAGCTCCGAACACAGGCCGTCGAGTGGCGCCAATCGACTCGCGGCACCGACCTGTCGACGCCGGTCAAGCTCGAGGCCGCGGCGCGGAGGTTCATCGCCGCCCAGCGCTACCACGCCGAGTCCTTGGTGACGGTGGTGCAGGTGACCGGCGGCCGCACCGTCACCAACAACGCCGAACTCGTCGGCCTCGACGAGGCTCGCGATCACAACGACCGGCCCGACAGCGGCCTGCTCGGCACCGCGACCGGGATCCACACCGCAGCGGTTCCCGAGGCCGGGAGCATGCGCGTGCTAGCACAGCCGATTCACGCCGCCACGCGCACGGCCGGGACGCTGCGGGTGGCCGGCCCGTTGACGCCGGTGACGCGGGCGCAGTCGAGCATGCGTCGGACGTTCGTGCTGATCGCGATCGTCGCGGTCGTGCTGGCGGCGATCGCCGGCACAGCGCTGGCGGCCGTGATCGCGGCGCCGTTGCGGCGGATCACATCGGTCGCCGCGGCAGCCAACGCGGGCGACCTGAGCCGGCGCGCGGGTCTCGTCGTCGGGGGTGGCGAGGTCGCGGTGCTGGGACGGGCGTTCGACGCGATGCTCGACCGGCTCGAGCAGGCGTTCCATCGCCAGCGCGAGTTCGTCTCCGACGCCTCGCACGAGCTGCGAACGCCGCTGGCGGTGATCCGCGCGCAGGTCGAGCTGATCGACCGAGACAGTGACGCACGATCTCGGCATCAGAGCACGATGACGCTGCTGCGCAGGCTCGACGAGCTCGACCGGCTGATCGGCGACATGCTGACGCTTGCAGGCGCCGAGGCGGGCGGTCTGATCGTGCCGCGTCCGATCGACGTCGGGGACTTCCTCGAGGATGTTCGTCGGGATCTGCCGCTGTTCGGCGAGCGCCGATTCGAGCTGCGGTCGATCGGCGGAACGGTGATGGCCGATCCCGATCGACTCACCCAGGTGGTTCGCAACCTCGTACGCAACGCGGTTGCCCACACGCAACCGGGCGACACGATCCTCGTCGTCGCGCGGGCCGCTCACGACCGGCACCTGGAGCTGACGGTGACCGACACCGGACCTGGGATCCCACCCGACCAGCTCGAGCTGATCTTCGAGCGCTTCCACCGCGTCGACGAAGGCCGCGCGCGCGACGCCGGCGGCACCGGCTTGGGATTGGCGATCGCGCGCGCGATCGTGCAGGCGCACGGTGGCACGATCGTCGCGCGGTCGCCGGTCGCCGAGCAGCGCGGGGCGCGCTTCACGATCGAGCTGCCGGGGTATCGGCCGCCGACCCTCGACGCGCGGTCGCGGCCGTGAGGCGATCCGGTTTCGTGGTCCGGGGAGGACCGCGGCCCGGGTCGAGCGCCCGCACCACCAGCAGGTAGGCGATCGGGACCAGCGGCGCCAGCACGACCAACCGCAGCCACAGTCGCCCTGCGTCGGTGCCGCCGCCGAGCGCGTGCACGACCGACAGCCCCCATACCAGCACGGTCGCGCGGTGCAGCCGGCGCCATCGCCGCGCGCCGATCCGCCGGCGCAGATAGAAGCTCGGACCCAGCAGGGCCGCCAAGTACCCGGCGATGATGCCCAGCCCCGTGAACCCCGGCTTGTAGTGAAGCGTGAACGGCACCGCGATACCCGTCAGCCCGGGCTTGAGCCAGTGGTCCCCCAGCAGCGCCAGCCCATGCACGGCGATCGACACCAGCGCGGCCAGCGCCAGCTGCTCGTGCAGGCGCATCGCGATCCGTCTCGGCGCGGGGCGACGAACCGCGCGGGCCGCCATCGCCAGACCCAACGCGACCGATGCAGACACGAGCAAGAGCGCGACGATCCCCGCCGCATCGGAGACCAGCCACCAGATGTAGGAGAGCGGCGACCCGCCGCTCATCCGGGCGTGACCGCCTCAGCGGGCGCGGCGGCCGGCTTCAGGGACCCCGCGACCGGGCCGATCGCTTCGACGGAACCGTCGTCGTGAACGACGACGCCGCCGCGCTGCGCGAGCACCTCGCGGGCGCCGGCGGGGCCGAGTAGCAACGCCATCTTCGACAGCGTCTCCGCCTCCAGAGCATCGGCACCGAGCGCGGTGGCGCCCACGAGGCCGCTCCACACCGGCCGGCCGCTGCTGGGGTCGAGCAGGTGGTGGGCGTAGCCGCCGTCCGCGCCGCGCCAGATCCGGACGTTGAGCCCGGAGGTCGCGATACCGCCGCGCGCCACCGCGATCGCACCGATCGGCGCGAGCGTCAGCGGGTGCTCGACCACGACCTCGTAGGGGTGCAGCTGGGCGCCGATCCCGCCGATCGCGACATCGCCGCCGCAGTCGACCGCGAACCGCGCGTAGCCGGCGAGCCGCAGCGCCACGGCGTCGGCGCACAACCCCTTGCCAGTGCCGCCGGTGTCGATCATCACGCCCGGCGGGCGGGTGATCGTGCCGGCCTCCTCGTCGACGCGGATCGCCCGCCAGCGGGCGGCCGGGTGCGGTCGCGCCGGCCGGCGGGCGGGAGCAACCGCGAGCGCCTCGGCCAGCGATGCCGGCGCCTCGCCGTCCAGCGAGTGGTCATAGCCGCAGCGCTCAAGCGCGCCGACGAGCGTCGGGTCGACCAATCCCCCGCTGTGCTCGGCCGCCCACACCGCAGCGGTCACCGCCGCCCGCAGGAGCGCAGACGCCGGCACGCACCAACGCGGGTCACGGTTGAGGGCCGAGAGCTCGCTGTCAGATCGAAACCGCGACAGCCGATCGCTGAACCGGCGGATGAACTCCCGCTCGCGGTCGGCGGCGTGCAGTGGCTCCGGAGCGGCGGCGCGCAACCGGTCTCCGATCACCAGCCGGATGTCTGAGCCCATCGCGCGGAACGTGTAATCGAGCTCTGCCGCTGTCATGAGCTGTGGCTGGCCGGCGGCGCCGGGGCCGCTGCGGTATCGCCGGAGCTCGACACCGACCGCGTGATCGCCGGAGCGCCGCCGGCGCGGCTGCCGCGGACCGTCTCGACCACCGTGGTCCGGTAGACCTTGCGCAGCAACGGTGCAGCCGGCGTGCCGCCGGCTGTGCTCGGCAGTTGCTGCAGGAGCACCGCGAACACCGCGAGGAACGCGGCGACGGTCAGCGTCGCGACGGTCGATCGGTCCGGGCCGGGTGCACTGCGTCCTGGGTGTGCCGGCCGCTCAGTCGCCATGGTTCCCCCCGTGGTCGGCGCCGTCACTGTGGTCGCCGCTGCCATCGGAGCTCGATCCGCCGCCCGCGCTCGTGCGCGTGGTGACCGGAGCGCCGCTGGACCCCGAGCTGCCCGAACCCGCGCTGGGCTGTCCCGATCGCGCGCTCGTGCGCGTCGTGACGGGGGCGGGCGCCGAGCCGGCAGGGGCGGTCGAGCCCGCGCTCGACGGCGCCGGCTGCGCGCTCGTACGCGTGGTGACCGGAGCACCGGCCGGAGACGAGCCGCTGCCGATCGTGCCCGCGCCCGGCGAGCCGGTCGCCGTGGCGCCGCCGTGCGCGCTGGTCCGCGTCGTGACCGAGGGCGCGCCGGCGCCGGCGGTGGCACTGGTGGCAGCGGCGGCGTGCCCGCGACTCGTACGCGTGGTCGGGCCCGGTCGGGCTGCGGCGGCCGCACGGCCGGCGGGGCCGCCGTGTCCGAAGCGCGCGGACGCATCCCTGCCATGGCCGCCCGCGTGACCGGCCCGCGCGTGGCGGGTGATGTGGATCGTTCGGCGGATGACCTGCGTGCGGACGTCGGCGGCCGGGTTGCGCGCGGCGACGGTCGACGCGGCCTGCTGCTGGGATCGCAGCGTGAATCCCGCCGCGCCGGCGGCGATCAGCGCCGCCACTGCTCCGATCGCCCGGGGGTAGAGCCTGCCCATGTCGAAAAGCCTCCAGTCGTTGGGTCGCGATCGACTGTGGCGGCAGGATCGTCAGCGCTGCCCAAAGCGGCGGCAAAGGTTCGGCAAAGACCCGCGTGATCTCACCCTCACCTTGCCGTCTCCTTACCCGGCGTGCGCAGGCTGCGACCATGACCGCAACGTCCCCACACGGCGGGATCGTGATCGTCGGCGGCGGGCTCGCCGGTCAACGCTGCGCCGAGACACTGCGCCGCGAGGGCTGCGAACGGCCGATCAGGCTGATCTGCGCCGAGGCGATGCGTCCATATGACCGCCCGCCACTGTCGAAGCGGCTGCTCGTCGACCGCAGCCGCGACGAGACCCTGACGTACCGGCCCGAGCGCTGGTACCAAGATCACGACGTCGACCTGCTGGTCGGTGTCCGCGCGACCGGCCTTGCCCCCGGCGAGCACCGAGTGCGGCTGTCGGACGGGTCGACCCTTCGTTACGAGCGGCTGCTGATCGGGACCGGCGCCCGACCGCGCACGCTGGCGCTGCTCGACAGGTATGACAACGTGTCGACGCTGCGCACGTTCGACGATGCGCGCCGGCTGCGGGAGGTCTTCGCAACGGGTGCGGCGCTGGCGGTGATCGGCGCCGGCTTCGTCGGCCTGGAGCTGGCTGCGACCGCCCGCGGCCAGGGCCTCCCGGTGACACTGGTCGAGGCGGCGCGGTACCCGTTGGCGGGCGTGCTCGGCGAGCAGCTCGGCGGCTGGTTCGCCGACCTGCACGAGCGCGAGGGAGCGACGGTGCGCAGCGCCGTGACCGTCGATGCCGTCGAGGGCGACGGCAGCATCCGCACGCTGCGGCTGTCGGACGGCTCGCTCGTCGAAGCCGACCATGTCGTCGTTGCGGCCGGTGTGCAACCCGACGTGGAGTGGCTGCGCGACAGCGGCCTCCACAGCGCCGGTGGCGTGCCGGTCGACGCCCGCGGCGCGACGGCCGCTGCGGACGTCTACGCCGCCGGCGACGCCGCCGCGACGCTGGACCGTGGCACCGGCCGCCGCATCGCCGGCGCGCACTGGGAGGCGGCGGCGCGGCAGGGCACCGAGGCGGCGCTGGCGATGCTCGGCCTCGACTCCAGGCCGGCAACGCCGGCGAGCTTCTGGACTGACCAGTACGGGCTGCGGATCCAGTACGTCGGCGAGGCGCGCGGCGCCGACCGGATCGTGTTCGACGGCGATCGCGAGCGCCGCTGCTTCACCGCGACCTTCCTCCGCGCCGGACAAGCGGTGGCCGTGCTGCTCGTCAACCGGCCCCGCTTGCTGCCCGTGGCTAGACAAACAATCCAGAAGGGACTGTCATGACATACATCGCGGAGATAGACGATCGCGCCTGCGCGGCACACGGCGACTGCGTCGAGCTCGCACCGGAGGTATTCGAGCTCGACGACGTCGCGCGCGTCATCGGCGATGGGCCGGACGAGCTGCTGCTCGCGGCCGCCGAGGCGTGTCCGAGCGCCGCGATCCGCGTGATCGATCGCGCCAGCGGCGAGCAGATCTACCCGTAGTGGCGCGGGCCCGAGCGGGCCGGCGTCGGGTGGATCAGTCGTCGCCGCCGGTTGCGCCGTCGGCGCCGTCGCGTTCGGGCGACGCCGACGACGCGGCGGCGGGCGCGGCACTTGTCCGTGAGTCCGCGCCGGCGCGGTCGGTGGCGCTCTCGTTGCCGCGCTCGCGTGCGCCCGCCGCGCCTCGCTTGGCGGCCGGTCCGGCGCTCGGCGGCGCCAGACCGCCGAGCATCGAAAGCGGCTCGGACGCCAACCCGATCCGCTGCGCGGCGAGCCGGCTGACGAACAGCGTCAACGCAGCCGCAAGCGCGATCCACAGCAGTGCCACCACGGCCCAGGCGATGGTTCGGCGTGCGATTGACATCCTCGCCTCGACCGTAACCGGTGCTCAGCTAAGCCTTGGCAAAGCCTTCGCCGGGCCGATCCCTCGCCGTGTGCTGGGACAGCGCGAGCGTGGCGGTCGTTCCACCGCCGGGCCGGCCGGAGATCGTGATCTCACCACCCCAGCCACGCGCCAGCTCACGCGCGATCGGCAACCCAAGGCCGTGGCCGGGAGGTCCCATGAGTCCGGCGCCGCCACGCCGGAAGCGCTCGAACACGCGGTCGCGCTCCGAGAGGGCGATCCCAGGCCCGCGGTCGCGAACTTCGATTCGCCCCGGAGCCGCAGCGATCGTCACCGTCGTTTCTGCCGGCGAATAGCGGATCGCGTTCTCAACCAGCGCATCGAGCGCGCGCTCGACGTCGCCGCGGTCAGCCCAGATGATCCCGGGCTCGTGCTCGCAGCGTGCGACGACGGTGATCGCGCGTTCACGCGCGATCGCGCTCCAGCGCGTTGCGGCATCGCGTGCGAGCAGCTCCAGCTCGAGGGTGGTCGCGGCCGTCGTCCGCTGGCCGGCGCTGCTGCGCGCCAGCAGGTGCTCGACCGTCCTCGCCAGGCGGTCGAGCTCGCCGATCGCCGCGTCGAGCTCGGCGTGGACATCGGCGCTCGAGCTCAGCGCACGCGCCTCCTCGAGCCGCAGCCGCATCCCGGTCAGCGGCGTGCGCAGCTGGTGTGATGCGTCGGCCACGAACCGACGCTGCGCAGTCAGCAGCGCCTCGACCCGGTCGGCCATGTGGTTGAACGAGCGCGACAGCGAACGCTGCTCACGGCTGCCATCGACGGCCGCGCGCGCCCGCAGGTCACCCCGTGCTACCCGACGTGCCACGTCCTCCAGCCGTCGCAGCGGCCCGGCGAGTTGTCCCGCCAGCACGCTCGCGGCCACCAGTCCAAGCGCGAGCACGATCCCTCCGACGAGCAAGATCGCCAGCTCCACGCGGCGGACCGCCTGATCGATCGCCGCCACGCTCTCGGTGACGCGCACCGCGCCCGCGGTACGACCGTCGCTGATGATCGGCAGCGCCGTCGCCAACAGCTCCGTGCTGAGCGTCCGGGACGCCCGCTGCAGCTGGATCGGATGGCCGGCCAGTGCTGCGGCGATCTCGGGACGACTGCGATAGCTGACGCCCAGCTGCGCCGGTCCAGCGCTGTCCGCCAACACCCGGCCGTTGCGGTCGACGATCAGGACTCGACCACGAATCGATGTCGCCGCACTCCGGGCCAGCGTCGCGAGCTCGACGCGCGCCGATCGGCCCAGCAGGTGGCCCGCGGTCGCCGCGACAAGGTAGGACTGGGCCAGCGCCTGACTGCGGACCTCGGCGTTGACCCGGGCCGACAACGTCAGCCCGAGCGGCACCCCGTACGCCACGATCGCCAGCAGCAACACGTACGTGATCGCCGCCAGCAGCCGGGCCCGAAGGCTCATCGATCATCTCCTCGCGGCGGTCGACAGGCAGAAGCCGACGCCTCGCACCGTTCGGATGTAGGTCGGCACATGGGGATCGTCGTCGAGCTTGCGCCGCAGCCAGCCGATGTGGACGTCGAGCGTCTTGGTTGGGCCGAACCAGTTGACGTCCCAGACGTCGGTCATCAGCTGCTCGCGCGTGACGACCCGATCGGCGTCGCGCGCGAGGCGCGCGAGCAAATCGAACTCCTTACGTGTGAGCACGATCTCAACTTCGCCGCGCCACACCCGCCGCGCGGCCACGTCGAGCCGCAGATCCTGCACCAAGATCGTGTCCGGGACCTCGCTCGAAGGCGACTGGCGGCGTCGTAGCACCGCACGGATCCGCGCGATCACCTCGGCGGTCGCGAACGGCTTGACGACGTAGTCATCGGCGCCCAGCTCGAGGCCGACGATCCGATCGGTGATGGTGGCGCTGGCGGTGACCATGATGATCGGCACCGCTGAGTCGCGGCGCAGCTGCCGGCACACGTCGCGCCCGTCGCCGTCGGGCAGCGTCAGGTCAAGGAGGACGACATCGGGGCCGCGGGCTGCCGCGAACGCGAGCGCCTCGGACGCCGTCCGCGCCAGTTCGGTCCTGAACCCGGCCCGACGGAGCGCCTGCGAGAACGGCTCGGCGATCGATTGCTCGTCCTCGACAAGCAGAACCAGCGGTCGCCAGTCGGTGGGGTGATCGTGTGCTGTCGGTGGAGCGCCGGTCATCGCTGTCGCCTGCATGCGAGGGCTTCAGCATCCGCGTCACCGGTAAGACCCAGGTCTGAGCGCAGTCAGAATCGTCGTCGCTCACGAAAAGGCCGAACACGTGATGCGGGCGTCCCCCGGATGAGGTGGAAACCGACCGGCCGTACCTTGGCCGTATCGATCCACGCGAGGAGCGCGCGCCAGGTTCTCGGAGACTTGCGCAGTCGGGGGACACGCAGGTGACCCGAGCCGAGGCGGTCCGGCGACGGGTCGATGAGGCTGGAGACGGGACGCTGGGGCGAGCGTCCAGCCTCAGCCATCGCCGTGCGACCGCGGCCGACATGGAGTCCGTGGACGCTGGTGGTCAGAGTTGGCCGCGTACGGCTCCATGCGGGAACCGGGCGGCGAAGACGTCGACATAGAAGCGGCGGGGGTCACGGACGATTTTCGCGCTTGTCGCCGCGGTTGTGGCGATGCAGCCGCGGTGGTGCAGTCGCGGCGGGCCGGTCAGCGCGATCGCGACCGGCCCGGTGCTGCCGGCCGCTGCGGCGTAGATCGCGGCGTGCGTCGCGGTCGTGAAGCCGTGCAGGTGCGCGAACCGCCAGCAAACGACCTTGCGCCCGTGGAACGCGATGATCGCAAAGCCGCGTCCATGTCGTGCTCCCCCGCGCGGCTGGGCACGGCCGCTGAGCGCGACGGTGTAGAGCTCGCTCGGGCGCGAGCGGACGACGTTCGATACCGCGCTGGCACCACCGCACCCGACCACCCCAAGCGCGGTCGTCGCGATCACGGCAGCGGCCGCCAGGTGGCTACCCGTACGTTGCGTCATCTGGATTCAGGAGTCGCGCGGGCGGCCCGCGGGCGAGGGCGGCAGCCGACGGCGATCCCGCCCTCGTGTGCCAGCGGCCACGCACGGACCTCGACGAATCCGGTCGCGCGCAGCGCGTTCGCCCACCATTCGGCGGTTGCTGGGTGCTCGCTGCGGCCGTGCAGCAGCCGCGCCGCGTTGCGGGCGAGCCTGACGATCCCCGCCGGGCCGCGCCGCAGCTGCGAACGCGCGAACGTGGCCATCGCCGCCCGGTCCCGGGCCGTGCGCACGCCGATCTCGAACATCATGTCGCCGATCACGAGCCGGCCGCCCGGTCGCAGGACGTGAGCGATCTCCGACAGCGCCAGAAGCTTCTGATCGTCGGCGAGGTGATGCAGGCAGTAGTTCGAGAGCACGACGTCGTACCTCGCGTCGGCCAACGGCAAATCAATCGACGCCGCGAGCCGGTCGACGGCCGCCACGCGATCATCCCAACCGCGGGGCAGATCCCTGTGACCAGCTCCTGTCCTACCTTTCCAACGGCCTGGGTTCGCACCGGTCGAGCGCTCACGAGGCCTGCGGTGGGCTACGCGAGCTTGAGGCAGAATCAACATCGTGCACGCCAGGTCAGCGGCTCGCGCGATGGGCCCGCTAAACGATCGGTGAGAATGTGTCCAACGTCGAGCCCCCGACAACCAGCCACGAAACGGTCGCACGGACGCGCTCGAGCGGCAGCGCATCGCCGCCGCGCGCACCCGTCGACGGGCGAGCAAGCGCTGGCGGGTCGCGCTCGCGGTCGCCTGTCTGAGCGCCGCGATCGGCGTCGCGATCTGGGTGATCGCGGATTCTGCAGGCAACTCAGGGCGCGTGGGCTCCACCGGCTCCCCGATCCAAGCCCGGCAAGCGGCGCACCATCCCGGACGCTCCGCGATCTCGAGGCCAGGGCACCCGACCGCACCCGCTCGCAGCATGCCGGACGCCGCAAACGGCCGGGTCACGAGATCCCCCTCGACGGTCACCGCGCCAGCTGGGCCCCCTACGCCGTCGGGATCGTTCACCTCCGCCTGGTCGAGCACCGCCGAACCGTCGTGATGCCAGGAGACGGGGAAGCGCCGCGGACACTACTGACGAGCCCACGGCCGCTCCACCCCGCAGGACGTCAAGCTCTCGCCCGACGGACGCACGCTGTACGTCGCCGATATGGACAACGGCGGGCTGTGGGAGATCAATCCCGACAGCTTCCGCGTGACCGGCTTTCTCAAGACCGGAGCCGGAGCTCACGGCCTCTACCCCAGCCGGAACGCCCGGGTCCTGTACGTCTCAAACCGCGCCGCCGGATCGATCTCGGTCATCAGCTTCAAGACCCGCCGGGTGATCACGACCTGGCAGCTTCCGCTGCCGGCCAGCCCGGACATGGGCGGCGTGTCGGCCGACGGACGGACCCTATGGCTCAGCGGCCGCTACGACGCCGTCGTCTATGCGATCAACACACGGACCGGACGACTGCGGGCGACGATACCGGTCGGCCAGGGACCACACGGCCTCTGTGTGTGGCCCCAACCAGGCCGCTACTCGTTGGGACATACCGGGATCCTGCGCTAGTGGTCGGTCCCGTAGGTACGTTTCGCTCCGCCAGGCGTGCCTCGAATGCGGACGTACTTGCGGGAGCGGCCACTAGACACCGTGCAGCGACCGGGT
>DASUHF010000085.1:0-38131 GCA_036273655.1 Solirubrobacteraceae bacterium
AGCTCGCGGAGGAGCGGCGCACCCCACAGACGATGCCCGAGCACCTGCTCGCGGTCCTGCGCGAGCAGGACGGCGGCGTCGTCGCCCCGGTGCTGCGCAAGCTCGGCGTCGATCCTGCCGCCGTGCGCCAGGCGCTCGGCCCGCGGCTCGACGCGCTGCCGACGCTGACGACCGGCGGCCGCGAGGAGCCGGCCGCCGGGTCCTCCGAGCTCGTGCAGATCCTGCGCGCCGCCGAGTCGGAGATGCGAGAGCTCAAGGACGAGTACGTCTCGACCGAGCACCTGCTGCTCGCGCTCGCCGGCCATCCCGGCGGCGCCGGCGACGCGCTGCGCGGGGCGGGCGCCGGACACGACGAGCTGCTCAAGGCGCTGAGCGAGGTCCGCGGCTCACACCGCGTGACCGACCAGAACCCGGAGGAGAAGTTCCAGGCGCTGCAGCGCTACGGCCGCGACCTGACCGAGGCCGCCGCACAGGGCAAGCTCGATCCGGTGATCGGCCGCGACGACGAGATCCGCCGCGTGATCCAGGTGCTCAGCCGCCGCACGAAGAACAACCCGGTGCTGATCGGCGAGCCGGGCGTCGGCAAGACCGCGATCGCCGAGGGGCTGGCGCAGCGGATCGTCTCCGGCGACGTGCCCGATGGCCTGCGCGATCGCCGCGTCGTCTCGCTCGACGTCGGCGCGCTTGTCGCCGGCTCGAAGTACCGCGGCGAGTTCGAGGACCGGCTCAAGGCCGTCCTGAAGGAGATCGCCGACGCCGATGGCACGGTGATCCTGTTCATCGACGAGCTGCACACGATCGTCGGCGCGGGCGCCGCAGAGGGCGCCGTCGACGCCGCCAACCTGCTCAAGCCGATGCTCGCCCGCGGCGAGCTGCGGGCCGTCGGAGCGACCACGCTCGACGAATACCGCAAGCACATCGAGAAGGACGCCGCGCTCGAGCGCCGGTTCCAGCCGGTGTACGTCGGCGAGCCGTCGGTGCAGGACACGATCGCGATCCTGCGCGGCCTCAAGGAGCGCTATCAGGTCCACCACAAGGTCCGGATCCAGGACTCGGCGCTCGTCGCCGCGGCGACGCTCAGCCACCGCTACATCGCCGACCGCTTCCTCCCCGACAAGGCGATCGACCTCGTCGACGAGGCGGCATCGCGGATCCGGATGGAGATCGACTCGAAGCCGACCGAGATCGACGAGGTCGACCGGCACATCATGCAGCTCGAGATCGAGCTCGCGTCGCTCGGCGACGACGACGATGCCGGCACCGCCGCGCGCCGCGAGCAGCTGGAGCGCAGTCTCGCCGAGGAGCGTGAGCGCTCGGCCGGGATGCATGCCGAATGGCAGCGCGAGAAGGACTCGCTCGGCGCCGTCGCCGAGGTTCAGGAGCAGCTCGAGAACGCCCGCACCGAGCTCGAGCGCGCGCAGCGCGAGGCCGACCTCGGCCGCGCCGCGGAGCTGCAGTACGGCACGATCCCCGAGCTCGAGCGCGCGCTCGCCGACGCTGAGTCCGCCGAAGCCGACGCGGTCAATGGCGGCGCGCCGGAGTTCAAATACCTCAAGGACGACGTCGACGCCGAGGATGTCGCCGAGATCGTCTCGAAGTGGACGGGCGTACCCGTCAGCCGGCTGATGGAGGGCGAGATCGAGAAGCTCGTGCACATGGAGGACCGGCTGCACCGCCGCGTGATCGGCCAGGACGAGGCGGTCGAGGCCGTCGCGTCAGCGCTGCGGCGCTCGCGCGCGGGCCTGCAGGACCCGGATCGTCCGATCGGGACGTTCCTGTTCCTCGGCCCGACCGGCGTCGGCAAGACCGAGCTGGCGCGGGCGCTGGCCGAGTTCATGTTCGACACGCAGGACGCGATGGTCCGCATCGACATGTCGGAGTACATGGAGAAGCACTCGGTGTCGCGGCTGGTCGGGGCGCCGCCCGGCTATGTCGGCTACGACGAGGGCGGTCAGCTGACCGAGGCGGTCCGCCGCCGGCCCTATTCGGTGGTGCTGCTCGACGAGATCGAGAAGGCGCATCCCGACGTGTTCAACGCGCTGCTGCAGGTGATGGACGACGGTCGCCTGACCGACGGCCAGGGCCGCACCGTGTCGTTCAAGAACGTCGTGCTGATCATGACGTCGAATATCCCGGGCGGCCGTGCCGGCGTCGAGGCGAACTTCAAGCCGGAGTTCATCAACCGCCTCGACGACATCGTCGAGTTCGAGTCGCTGACACGATCGGAGATCTCCGAGATCGTCGACCTGCAGGTCGCGCGGGTGCTCGAGCGCGTCGCCGAGCGGGGCATCGCGGTGCAGCTGACCGACGAGGCCCGCACCCTGATCGGCAACCTCGGCTACGACCCCACGTACGGCGCGCGGCCGCTCAAGCGGGTGATCCAGAAGCGACTGGTCGACCCGCTCGCGCTCGCGATCCTCGAGGGACGCTTCACGCCCGGCGACACCGTGCTCGTCGGCACCGCCGAGGGCGAGCTGACGTTCGAGTCCGCTCGCGCCGAAACCGAAGCCGTCGCCACCGCTTAGCTCTCTGACTCAGCCAGAACCACGGCGGCGCCGGACCCAGCGCCCGCGTTAGGGAACGTTCCCTAACAAGGACCGGGGCCGGCGCCGCTTTTCATCAGTGCGCGCGAACTTTGGCGTTCGCGTAACGGACGGGGTTACGCGAACGCCTAACTTCGTGGAGGAGCGTGCCGATCGTGTGGTCGCGGTCACGAGTGGGGCAGGCGCCGCGACCAGGCGAACACGTTCTTCTCGGTGTGTGGTGCCCGTTGACGACCAAGTCTTTGTGCATTATCGTCACCACGTTGCCATTTCGGCGCCCGACCCGGAGTCCTGTTGTTCGATTGTGATGTGCATAACACGTGGGGAACGGTGGAGGAGCTGCGCCCCTACATCGCTCCGGCTTTCCGGGAGTGGTTTGACCGAGGTGAGGTCCCCGGGACGCGGCCGGCGTTCCCCGCCGCGCATCGTGCGTGGTTGCATCCCGAGGACTTCAAGCGGGCCGACGCGGTGCCCCCCGGCGGAGGTAACGCGGGATCCGACTACGAGCTCATGTGTGAGCAGTTGCTCGATCGTCACCAGGTTGACTACGCGGTCCTGACCGGCGACGAGCCGATCGAGGTTTCGACGCTCGCAAACCCCTACTACGCGCAGGCGCTGGCCAGCGCCTATAACGACTACTTGGTCGACGTGTGGCTGCCTCGCGATCGGCGACTGAGGGGGTCGTTGGTGGTGGCGCCGCAGGATCCGCAGGGCGCGGCGGCGGAGATTCGCCGCCTCGGAGATCACCCAGGGATCGTGCAGGCGCTCGTCTCCAGCGGTGCGCAGCGTCCGTACGGTGACCCCTTCTACCACCCCATCTGGGACGCATGCGCCGAGGTGGGACTTCCGTTCGCCGTGCATCTGGGCGGCAACGCAGGGATCAATGGCGGCCCGACGGGCTGCGGGCCGCCGACGTTCTTCTGGGAAACGCACGCCCTGTTGTGCGAGACCGGAATGGGCCATCTGGCGAGCACGATCGCCCACGGCGTGTTCGAGAAGTGGCCGTCGAGCAGACTGGTGCTGATCGAGTGCGGGATCGCGTGGGTGCCGGCCCTGCTGTGGCGGCTGGACGAGGACTATCGCGCGCTGCGCAAGGAGACACCGTGGCTGCGGCGGCTGCCCAGCGAGTACGCCCACGACCATGTCCGGCTGACCACCCAGCCGCTGGAGCAGCCGCGAGACCGAGAGTCTCTGTGGCCGG
Organism: Solirubrobacteraceae bacterium; assembly: GCA_036273655.1. GTDB lineage: Bacteria > Actinomycetota > Thermoleophilia > Solirubrobacterales > Solirubrobacteraceae > Palsa-465. Next base: position 3,745 of record DASUHF010000085.1, read on the forward strand.
CGCTGGCCGACATCGGTGCCCGCGACATGCTGCTGTTTGCCTCTGACTATCCGCACTGGGACTTCGAATCCCCAGCGACCCTGCAGCTGCCGGTCGACTGGCGATCTGCCGTCCTCGACACCAACGCGCGCGAGCTCTATCGCATCCCGTCGGGTGAGGAGCCCACACAAGCCAAGGAGGCGCTCGTCGATGGTCAGCACGCCTGAGGCATCGACGCTCCCCCGTGGACCGGGTGAGCGCCGCCACGTCCTGTTCCCCGCCAGTGAGCTGCCGCCCGGCGCGCGGCGGATCGTCGAGGTCGGGCGACGCAGCATCGGCGTTTTCAACGTGCACGGCCGGTTCCACGCCCTGCACAACGGCTGCCCCCACAAGGGCGGACCGCTGTGTGAGGGGCGGGTGTGCGGAACCACGCTTCCCACCGACGCGTACACGTTCGATTACGGGCGCGAAGGGGAACTCATCCGCTGCGCGTGGCACGGCTGGGAGTTCGAGATCGCCACCGGCCAAGCGCTCGCCGACCCGCAGGTGCGAGCACGGACCTATCCGGTGAGCGTCGTGGACGGCCAGCTCGTGCTCACCCTGTAGGGCCGGACGCCTCCGCTGCTCGATACAAGTATCAACGCCGCGGCCCGACAACGTGACCGAGACGCCCGCCTATTTCGGCGGTGGCCGCCAGCAGGCCGGCGGCGACGTCGGCCAGACGCTCGGAGCTCAGACGATAGGCCGGCCCGGAGATGCTGATCGCCGCCACGCAACGATCGGCGCCGTCAAACAGCGGTGCGGCGACGCCGTTTAGCCCCTCTTCAAGCTCGCCCTCGACCGACGCCCAGCCACGTTCGCGCACGCGCTGCAGCTCCTCGGCCAGCCGCCTGCGATCGGTGATCGTATGCGGGGTCAGGGCGGCGAGCCGCCGACGGCCGGCCGGCTGATCGGCGAACGCCAAAAACACCTTTCCATCCGAGGAGGCGTGCAGCGGGCTGCCGCGTCCAATCCAGTTGCGCGAGCCAACGAGGTAGGACCCGCTCACCTGCGCCACGTCGACCGCTTGGCCGTTCTCGAGCATCGACAGCACGACCGTCTCACCGGTTTCCCTGGCCAGCCGTTGCATCACTGGCCGGGACTCACTCAGCACGCCTCGCTCCCCAATCGCCAGCAGGCCCAGGCGACCGAGCATCGGACCGAGCCGAAACGCGTCGTTGCCCGGCGTCCGCTCGAGAAATCCCCGCTCGGCCAGCGTCGCGGCCAGCCGCGACGCCGAGCTGCGGTGGATCCCCAGGCGGGAGGCCAGCGTCCCCACCGTCAGCTCCCGCTCCTGTGCCCCATCAAAGGCGATCAGGAGCTGCATCGCCCGATCGACCGTCTCCAGCTTCCTCATTCGAATCGATGGCGTCGTCGGTCAGACATGAACGGCAGCCAGATGTTAGGCGCGGGTCTCCCGTAAAGGTCGGTCGAGAGTGACCTCAACGCCGGTCAAAATTGGGTTGTTGTGATCGGCGTCGCCGTCGACCCAGACCTAGCGCTCACCGGTGCGGAAGTCGATCGACCACAGTTGACTTCCGTGTCCGGTTCCTTGCAGGCAAACTCGGCCATCGCGATCGCGGCCCGTTCGGAGATCGTGCCCCTCGGCCCCGCTGGCCGAGCAGTAGAAGCCCAGGTAGCAGCGCGACGAGATCGGACCCAGACGCGGCCTGTCTCATCCATAGTCGAAATTGTTCGCCACGCGGCGAGGGCCCGCGTGGGACGTTGAAAGCCCCCCGAGCCCCCGCTGTCCACGGTCGGCGACTCCTGCCAAGGCCCGAGCGGCGGGGCAAGATACGTTATGCCCCCAGCCGCACACGCGCGAATCGAGGAGACGACGGATGCCGACCTACATCATGCTCACGAAGCTGACCCCGGAGGGGGTTCAGACGATCAAGAACAACCCCGCTCGGATTCGGGAGGTCAATACCGAGGTCGCGCAACTGGGGGCCGAGGTCAAGGCGCAATGGGCCACGCTCGGGGAGTACGACTTCGTCAACGTGATCGAGGCGCCCGACGAGAAGACGATCACCCGCGTCTCGATGGAGCTCGCATCCCGGGGAAGCGCTCGTTACGAGACGATGATCGCGATCCCGGTCGACGACTTCATCGGTTCGCTCTGATCGCGTGACCGACGTCGTGCTGGTGCTCGGGGGCGGCGCCCGTGAGCACGCGCTGGTGCAGACGCTGGCGCGCTCGCCGCGCGCGCCGAAGCTGATCTGCGCGCCCGGCAACGCGGGCATCGCCGCCGACGCCGAGGTCGTCGCGGGCATCGACGCCGCCGACCGCGAGGCGGTCGTCGCGCTGGCGCGCTCGCTCGCCGCGTCACTGGTCGTGATCGGCCCCGAGGCGCCGCTCGTCGCGGGCGTCGCCGACGCACTGCGCGAGGCCGGCGTGCGCTGCTTCGGCCCGGGCGCCGCGGCGGCGCGGCTGGAGGGCTCGAAGTCGTTTTGCAAGGAAGTGATGCAAGCCGCCGGGGTTGCGACCGCCTCCTACCAGGTCGTCGCCGACGTCGACGGCGGCCTTGCCGCGATCGGCGGCACGTACCCGACGGTGCTCAAGGCCGACGGGCTGGCCGCCGGCAAGGGCGTCACGATCGCGGCGGACGAGCCGACCGCGCGGGCGGCGCTGACCGAGCTGCTGGTCGAGCACCGCTACGGCACCGAGCGCGTCGTCGTCGAGGAGCACCTGAGCGGTTATGAGCTGTCGCTGCTGGCGCTGTGCGACGGCGAGCGGGCACTGCCGCTGGCCTCGGCGCAGGACTTCAAGCGGATCTTCGACGGCGACCAAGGACCGAACACCGGCGGCATGGGCTCCTACTCGCCGGTCCCGGCCGTCGACGACGAGCGCGCGGCGCAGATCTGCGCGGTCGTGCACCAGCCGGTCGTCGACGAGCTGGCGCGGCGCGGGACACCGTTCACCGGCGTGCTGTACGCCGGCCTGATGATGACCGTCGCCGGCCCCAAGGTGATCGAGTTCAACGCCCGCTTCGGCGATCCCGAGACTCAGGCGATCCTGCCGCGGCTGCGCAGCGACCTGCTGGGGCTGCTCGAGGCGTGCGCGCAGCCGGGCGGACTCGCCGCCGCGGCGCCGCCCCGCTGGGATTCCAGAGCCGCGGTGACGATCGTGCTGGCGTCCGCCGGCTATCCGGCGTCGTCATCGTCGGGGGATGTGATTGCCGGCCTTGACCGGGTGCCCGACGGCGTACTGGTGACGCATGCCGGCACCGCGTGCCGCGATGACGGCGTGCTGGTCACCGCCGGTGGCCGCGTTCTCAGCGTGACCGCCCTCGGCGACGACACCGCCGCCGCGCGCGCGGACGCTTATGCTGCAGCGCAAATGATCTCCTTCGATGGCATGCAACTGCGGCACGACATCGCCGCCTCGCCGAGTCGATGAGCACCGCCGGCGACGATCCCAGGCTCCGTCCGATCGGCGCGGCCGGCGAACCGGCGGATGCGCCCGCACGCGCGCAGCCGACGCCGCTGGCGTCGACCGAGGCCCAGATCGAGGAGCTCGACGTGGACGCGCCCCGGGTCGCGATCCTGATGGGTTCGAAGAGCGATCTGCCGGCGATGGAGCGCGCTGAGACCGAGCTGGCCGAGCGCGGCATCAAGTCAGAGACGCGCGTGATGTCGGCCCACCGCGAGCCCGACGTGGTCGCCGACTACGCCAAGAACGCGAAGCTGCGCGGGATCCGCGTGATCATCGCCGGCGCCGGCCTGTCGGCGGCGCTGCCCGGCGTCGTCGCCGCACACAGCGAGCTGCCGGTGATCGGCGTGCCGCTCACGAGCCGCACGTCGGTGGCGGGCGGACTGGACGCGCTGCTGTCGATCTCGCAGATGCCGCCCGGGGTGCCGGTCGCCTGCGTCGGCGTCGACAACGCGCGCAACGCGGCCGTGCTCGCGGCCCGCATCCTCGACGCCTGACCGCTGTCGACAAAAGCGCGCCGGGGCGGGGCACCGTCCGTGGTGCTCGCCGCCCCTGCGCTGAGGGAGAGAGCCGCCCGAAGGCGCTCGCGGGCAGCGGCGTTAGGCCGTTGCTGCGCGAGGACCGTGCGTGGCGGTGGTTGTCAGGTCCTTGATGTACTGGGCGATCACGGCGGCGGCGCCGCGGGTCTCGCGGGGCGTGCTCGCCGGGGTCTCGGTCGTGGGGGGCAGAGAAGTCTGGGTGTTGCTCATCGGTACGCCTTCCAGCGTTCGTTGTACGATGCCTGCCGTACATTAGCAGGTTGTACGACGACCTTCGTACAAGGCTGATGCGCGTCCTATATTGAGAGGGGCAATGTCGATCAACGTCGCCGAACCAATTGCTCACCCGTGTTGCGAGGAGCTCGAGCTGAGCGCCGTGCTGCACGCGCTGTCGGACCCGGTACGGCTGCGGATCGTCGTCGAGCTTGCGCGCGGCGAAGGTGAGTGCACATGCGGCAGCTTCGAGTTGCCGGTGACGAAGTCGACCTGCACCCACCACTTCAAGGTCCTGCGCGAGGCGGGCGTGATCAAGCAGCGCCAGCAGGGCACGACCCGGCTCAACCGGCTGCGCCGCGACGATCTCCAGTCTCGTTTCCCGGGCTTGCTCGACACGATCCTCACGGCATCCGAGCGCTGCGGGTCCGACGCGATCGCCGCCAAGGCCGCGAGCGCCGCTGCCAGTCCCGAGGCTGCCGCGAAGGTCGCCGCCAAGGCCGCGGCTCAGACCTCGCGTTGATCGCCCGCTACACACGTCGCGAGCTGCGCGACGCCTGGTCCGACCAGGCCCACTTCGAGGCGATGCGCCAGGTCGAGGTCGCCGCCTGCGAGGAGATGGACGGCCCGACCGAAGCCGAGCTCGAGGCGATCCGCGCGGCCACGTTCACGGTCGAGGCGATCGACGAGCGCGAGAAGGTCACCGACCACGACACTGCCGCGTTCGTCGACATCCTGTCTGAGTCCGCCGGGCCTACGGGCCGCTGGATCCACTACGGGCTGACGTCGTCGGACGTGCTCGACACCGGCCTCGCGCTCCAGATCAAGCACGTCGCCGAGCTCGTGCTGCCGGACGCCCGTGCGCTCGTCGTCGCGCTCGCCACGCGCGCCCGCGAGCACGTCGACACGCTGAGCGTCGGGCGCACCCACGGGATCCACGCCGAGCCGACGACGTTCGGGATCAAGCTCGCCGGGTTCGCGTTCGAGGCCGACCGCAACGCGCGCCGTCTGGAGCATGCGTTCGCCCAGGCGGCCGTCGGCGCCGTCTCGGGTGCCGTCGGCACCTACTCGGCGACCTCGCCCGACTTCGAACGCCGGGTGTTGGATCGGCTCGGGCTCGAGCGCGAGCCGGTCTCGACCCAGGTCGTCGCCCGCGACCGCCATGCCGAGCTGCTGCAGGCGATCGCGCTCGCCGGCGCCGGGCTCGAGCGCCTCGCGACCGAGATTCGGCATCTGGCGCGGACCGAGCTGTCGGAGGCGACCGAGCCGTTCCGCGCCGGCCAGAAGGGCTCGAGCGCGATGCCCCACAAGCGCAACCCGATCAAGTCCGAGCAGATCACCGGCCTCGCGCGGCTGCTGCGCGGGTACGCCTCGGCCGGCGTCGAGGACGTCGCGCTGTGGCACGAGCGCGACATCTCGCATTCCTCGGTCGAGCGGATCGTGCTGCCCGACGCCACGACCGTGCTCGATCACATGCAGCGGCGAATGCTCGGGCTCGTGCAGGGGCTGGTCGTCAACGGCGAGCGGATGCGGGAGAACCTCGAGCTCACGCACGGCGCCCTGTTCTCGCAGCGGGTGCTGCTTGCGCTCGTCGCGGCCGGTCAGACGCGCGACGATGCCTATCGCATCGTGCAGCGCCTCGCCCAGCGGGCAATTGACGAGCGCACGCCGTTGCGGGAGCTGCTCGCCGCGGACGCGGCCGGCGCCGGGCTCGACCTCGATGCGATCTTCGACTACGGGCCGTTCGTCCGCCACTCGCACGAGATCGTCGCGCGGCTGGACGCGATCGCGTAAGCGGCAGTTCCCCCCTCGCCCCGGAGCGCGCTGGATATCAAAGCGAACCGTCAGTTCGCTTTTGTGCCCAGCCCGTCAGCCGACGACCGGGCCGAAGATCGTCAGCAGCGTGTCGACGATCGTCTCCCGGGGCCGCTCGCGGTCGCCCGACAGCCAGTCGATGATCAGCCCGTCGGTCGCGCCGACGAGTGCCACCGCCGCCATCCGTGTGTCGAGGTCGGCGCCGAGCGCGCCCGCCGATTGCGACGCGATCAGCTCCGCGTAGTCGCCCAGCACCCGCCGCCTGAGCGCGTCGAGCTCGCGGCTGACGCCGATCATCTCGAAGTAGTTGACGCGGGCGCCGCGCTCGTCGTCGAGCGTCGCCCCAACGAACGCCAGCAGACCGGCGCGCAGCCGCGCCGCGCGGTCGTCGCCGGCACCGTCGATCGCGCGCCGCACGACCGCCAGCACCTGCTCGACGTGGCGCTCGTAGACGGCGCCGAGCAGCTGCTCGCGGCCGGCGAACTGCTCGTAGAAGTAGCGCGGGTTCAGTCCCGCGCGGGCGCACAGCCCCTCGATCGTCGTCGCCGCGTAGCCATCGGTCCCGAACAGCGCGAGCCCCGCGTCGAGCAGCTGCTCGCGTCGCTGCGCGCGGCGCTCGGCCGCGGTCCTGCCGCCGTAGCGGCGCTCGCCTGAACCTGCCTGGCGCGTTGAGGCCACAGGGCAAAGGTTATCTGGCAATTCGGCTTGACAGATATCGCACCCAACGAGATACTGGCAACCGCGCTTGCCAGATCACGCAATCCGCAGCTGCCATGGTGAATCTGATCCTCTACGCGGTCCCGTACTTCCTGGCGCTGCTCGCGGTCGAGTGGCTCAGCTTCCATCACACGGGCGACCACGACGAGGCGATGGTCGGCTACGACGTCCGCGACACGGCGACCAGCCTGTCGATGGGTCTCGGCAACCTGTTCGTCAACCTCGGCTGGAAGCTCGTCGTGGTCGCGGTCTACTCCGCCGTCTACGAGCTGACGCCGCTGCGCGTGCCGTCGAACGCGTGGTGGGCGTGGGTGCTGCTGTTCTTCGCCGACGACCTCGCCTACTACTGGTTTCACCGCGTCAGCCACGAGGTGCGGGTGTTCTGGGCCAGCCACGTCGTCCACCACTCCAGCCGGCATTACAACCTCTCGACTGCGCTGCGCCAGACGTGGGTGCCGATGACGTACCTGCCGTTCTGGATCCCGCTGGCGCTGATCGGGATTCCGCCGTGGATGATCGTCCTGCAGCAGTCGGTCAGCCTGATCTACCAGTTTGGGATCCACACCGAGCGGGTCGGCCGGCTCCCGCGGCCCGTCGAGATGATCTTCAACACGCCGTCGCACCATCGCGTCCACCACGGCTCAAACGAGGAGTACCTGGACCGCAACTACGGCGGCATCCTGATCTTCTGGGACCGGCTGTTCGGCACGTTCCAGGGCGAGGCCGGCCGCGTCCGCTACGGGCTGACGAACAACATCGAGACCCACCACCCCGTCCGGGTCGCGTTTCACGAGTACATCGCGATCGGCCGCGACCTGAAAGCCGCGCGGGGCTGGCGTGAACGGCTCGGCTACGTGTTCCGGGGCCCGGGCTGGTCACCGGAGGCGCCGTCGGGCGGCGGCCCCGACAGCAGCCAGCGCAGCGCCGCCACCTGGACCTCATGATCCTGCGGCGGGTGGGTCAGCCGGTCCAGTAGCAGGCCGTCGAGCATCGTCGCCATCGCCCGGCCGTCGCGCTCGGGGTCGGTCGAGCCAAGGCTGCGGGCGACCATCGCGCCCATGTCCCAGAACTTCTGCGCCGCGCGCGTCATCCGCTCGGCGTGGGCGGGCTCGCGCGCGCCCTGCAGCTCGAGCTCGAGCCGCGCCAGGTGCAGGGTCGCGTTGTCGTCCTGCCACGCGACCAGCGCCGCCGCGACCGCATCGACGTCCGGTTGGCGTCCGGCCTCGAGCTGCTCCTGGACCCAGCCGGCGATCGCGCCGACGTTGCGCTCGGACTGCTCGCAGATCCAGTCGACGAGCGCCGCGATCAGACCGTCGCGATTGCCGAACCAGTAGGTGACCGAGCCGTGCGGTGCGCCCGCCGCCTTCTCGACGCTGCGGTGCGTGACCGCGCCCAGGCCGTCGGCTGAGACGAGCGCGCTCGCCTCCTGCAGCAGTCGCGTGCGGCGGTCGGGCTCGGCCATCGGGGTTCGAGTATCGCAGCGGGGGGTTGACAGAACGGCGGCGTCCTTCTACAACTGTAGAACGACTTCTACAGATGGAGAAATCGCGATGACCCGCACCCGCACCACGCTCGTCCTACTGCTCGCCTGCGTCGCCCAGTTCATGCTGCTGGTCGACGACACGATCACGAACGTCGCGCTGCCGACGATCGGCCGCGACCTGCACTTCTCGGAGTCGAGCCTTTCGTGGGTCGTCAACGCCTACCTGCTGACGTTCGGCGGGCTGCTGCTTGTCGGCGGCCGCCTCGCCGACCGCTTCGGGCCGCGGAGGATGTTCGCGCTCAGCCTCGCCGGCTTCGGCGTGGCCTCGATCATCTCGGGGCTGGCGCCGAGCGCCGGCGTGCTCGTCGGCGCCCGCGCCGCACAGGGGGTGTGCGGCGCGCTGCTCTCGCCCGCCGCGCTCGCGCTGCTGCTCGCCGCGTCGCCGGAGGGCGAGGCCCGCCGCCGCGCGCTCGCGGTCTGGGCGGGCCTGCTCGGGCTCGGCGCGGCGACCGGCCTCGTCGCCGGCGGCGCGCTCGTGCAGGCGGCTAGCTGGCGCTGGATCTTCTTCATCAATGCGCCCGTCGCGGCTGCGGCGCTGGCCGCGATCCCGCGCGTCCTCGGAGCCGACGACCGCGCCGGCCGCCGGCCGCTGCCCAACGTCGGCGGCGCCGCGCTGGCGACGATGTCGCTGCTCGTACTCGTCTACTCGGTTGTGCAGACCGACACGTACGCGTGGACGTCGGCGCGCACGCTCGGCGGACTGGGGCTGGCGCTGGTGCTCGGCCTCGCGTTCGCCGTCTCCGAGCGCCGCTCGGCGCACCCGCTGCTGCCGACCGAGCTGCTCGGTCGCCGGCTCGCGCTGCGCGCCGACCTCGTGATCCTCTTGGCCGCCGCCGGGCTGCTGGCGATGTTCTTCTTCCAGACGCTGTATCTGCAGCGCGTGCTCGGCTTCGGGCCGTTGCAGACCGGGGTCTCGTTCCTGCCGTTCTCGGGCGCGATGGCGATCGCCTCGGGCCTGATGGGGCGGCTCCCCGAACGCGTCGACGTGCGGATCCCGGTCGTGATCGGCTGTCTGCTGGGCGCGAGCGGGCTGTGGCTGATGTCGCGGTTGACGCCGTCAAGCGCCTACAGCCCGGACGTGCTGGCGGCGCTGTCGGTCACCGGCTTCGGCCTCGGCCTGGCGTTCGTGCCGATCATCGGCCTCGGCACCGGCGACGCGCAAGCGCGCGACGGCGGCCTCGCCTCGGGCCTGATGACGACCGCCCAGCAGATCGGCGGCGCGGTCGGGATCGCGGCGCTGATCACGATCGCCACCGACCGCACCACGCACGCGCTCGCGGGCGGCGCGCGTCCCGCGCAGGCGCTGTCGGACGGGTTCTCGGCGGCGTTCAGCGTCGAGGTAGGGCTGCTGCTCGCGGCAGCGCTGATGGCGCTCGTGCTGCTGCGGACGCGCGATCCCGCCCGCGAGCGAGGGCGGCCACGCGAGCGGGAGCTGGCCACCGGCGCCCCGGGGGCATAGGTGGATGTCCGCGCGACCGGTCGCTGCCGCAGCGCCTCTCGGCGGGGCGGCCGCGAGCCGTGAGCCGCGGGGCAGATGCCGCGCCGCGGATCGTCATCCGCGGCCGCTAGCATCGCGATCGTGGCTGCCGCCCTCGCCGATCTGAACCTGCTTGCGTCCGGCAAGGTCCGCGAGATCTACGAGGTCTCGCCGTCCGAGCTGTTGATCGTCGCCTCAGACCGGATCTCGACCTACGACGTCGTACATCCGACACCGCTGCCGCACAAGGGCGACGTGCTCACCGGGCTGTCGACGTTCTGGTTCGAGCGCACCGCCGAGATCCTCCCCAACCACCTCGTTTCGGTCACCGACGGCGTGCCGCCCGAGGCGCGCGGGCGGGGGATGGTGGTCAAGAAGCTGAAGATGCTCCCGGTCGAGTGCGTCGTGCGCGGCTACATCACCGGGTCGGGCTGGAAGGACTACCAGGCGACGGGGGCGGTCTCCGGGATCCGGCTGCCGGACGGGCTCGTCGAGTCCCAGCAGCTGCCCGAGCCGCTGTTCACGCCGTCGACGAAGGCCGACGTCGGCCACGACGAGGCGATCGACTTCGACGGCGCGGCCGAGCTGATCGGCGACCGCGAGCTCGCCCAGCGCGTCAAGGACATCTCGATCGCGCTCTATAAGCACGCCGCCGACCACGCGCGAGAGCGCGGGATCATCCTCGCCGACACGAAGTTCGAGCTCGGTCTCGACGCCGACGGGACGCTGACGATCGGCGACGAGATGTGCACGATGGACTCCTCGCGGTTCTGGCCCGCCGACGACTACGAGCCCGGGCGCGGTCAGCAGAGCTTCGACAAGCAGTTCGTCCGCGACTGGGCCTCGTCGACCGGATGGGACAAGACGCCGCCGGCGCCCGCGATCCCGGAGGACATCCTGCAGCGCACCGAGCAGAAGTACATCGAGGGCTACGAGCGGATCACCGGCTCGCCGTTCGCCGCGTGGCTGCAGCGCACCGGCGCCCCCGACGAGGGGTAGTGCAGCGGTGCGCGCCCGCGTGCTCGTCAAGCCCAAAGCAGGGATCCTCGACCCGCAGGGCCAGGCGGTGGAGCGCGCGCTGCCCGCGCTCGGCTTCCACGGCGTGCGCAACGTGGCCGTCGGCCGCATGATCGAGCTCGACGTCGACGACGCCGAGCAGCTGCCGGAGATGTGCCGGCGGCTGTTGACCAACCCCTTGATCGAGGACTTCGAGATCGTCGAGAGCGTCAACGGCGCCTCGGCCGAGACCCGCCCATAGTGAAGTTCGGCGTCATCCGCTTTCCGGGCTCCTGCGACGAGGTCGACGCGCAGATGGCGTGCGAGCGCGTCGGCGAGGCCGTGATCCTGTGGCATGCGGATCGTGATCTGCAGGGCGTCGACGCCGTCGTCGTGCCGGGGGGCTTCTCCTATGGCGACTATCTGCGTGCCGGCGCGATCGCACGATTTGCGCCGGTGATGGAGTCGGTCGCCGAATTCGCGCAGGCGGGCGGGCTCGTGCTCGGGATCTGTAACGGCTTTCAGGTGTTGTGCGAGGCCGGGCTGCTGCCCGGCGCGCTGTTGCCGAACGAGCAGTTGAAGTTCGTGTTTCGCCAGGTGACGCTCGACGTCGTGCGGACCGACTCTCCGTTCACGCGCGCGTGCGCGACGTCGGCCCCTCCCACCCAGCAGCTGTCGATCCCGGTCAAGCACACCTCGGGTCGCTACTACGCGCCCGAGGACCAGCTGCGCGCGCTCGAGCGCGACGGCCAGGTGCTGCTGCGCTACGCCCCCGGCCACAACCCCAACGGCTCGCTGCGCGATATCGCCGGCGTCTGCAACGAGCAGCGCAACGTGTTCGGCTTGATGCCCCATCCCGAGCACGCGGTCGACCCGCTGATGGGGTCCGTCGACGGCCTGACGATCTTCGAGTCGATCCGCGCCGAGGTCGCCGACCGCGTCGCCGCTCCGGCGTAGGCGCGCGGATGAGCGTCACCGACAACCGCCACCGCGCGCTCGGCCTGAGCGACGACGAGTACGCGCGGATCCTGGCGCTGCTGGACCGCGAACCAGGCGACACCGAGCTGGCGATGCTGTCGCTGATGTGGTCAGAGCACTGCGCCTACAAGCATTCGAAGAAGCTGCTGCGGCGGCTGCCGACCGAAGGGCCGGCGGTGCTGATGGGCCCGGGCGAGAACGCCGGCGTGGTGGACGTCGGCGGCGGGCTCGGGGTCGCGTTCAAGGTCGAGTCCCACAACCATCCGAGCGCGGTCGAGCCATTCCAGGGCGCGGCGACCGGTGTCGGCGGAATCCTGCGCGACATCTTCGCCGTCGGCGCGCGGCCGATCGCGTCGCTTGACTCGCTGCGCTTCGGCGAGCCCGACGAGTCCGAGCGCTCCCGCTACCTGCTCGAGCGCGCGGTTGCCGGCATCGGCCACTACGGCAACTCGATCGGCGTGCCGACCGTCGGCGGCGAGATCTACTTCGAGCACACCTACGAGCACAACTGCCTGATCAACGCGATGTGCCTCGGGCTCGCGCCCCACGAGCGCCTGATCCGCTCAGCGGCCGCGGGGCCGGGCAACGTGCTCGTGCTGCTCGGCGCGCTCACCGGCCGCGACGGGATCGGCGGCGCCTCCGTGCTCGCCTCCGCCGAGTTCGGAGAGGGCGACTCCGAGTCCAAGCGCCCATCGGTGCAGATCGGCGACCCGTTCGCCGAGAAGAAGCTGTTGGAGTGCTCGCTTGAACTGCTGGAGTCAGGCCTGCTCGTGTCGCTGCAGGACCTCGGTGCCGCCGGGCTGACCTCGTCGGCGTCAGAGATGGCCTCCAAAGGCGGCCTCGGGCTCGACATCGACTGCGACCGGGTGCCGCTGCGCGAGCCCGGCATGGAGCCGTTCGAGATCATGGTCTCCGAGTCCCAGGAGCGGATGCTGTGCGTCGTCGAGCCTGAGCGACTCGACGATGTGATCGCGGTCTGCGAGCGGTGGGAGACGCGCGCGACGGCGATCGGCGAGGTCACCGACTCGGGCCGCATGCGGATCCTCGCCGGCGGCGACGTCGTCGCCGATCTGCCGGTCTCGATCCTCGTCGACGACTGCCCGCTGTATGACCTGCAGCCGGCGCCGCCGCCCGCCGACGGGCCGCCGCTGTACGAGCCGCCGCCGGCGCGGCTGACGGGCCTCGAGTCTCCCGGCGAGACACTGCTGGCGCTGCTGGGCTCCTCCAACATCGTCTCCCGCCGCACCGTGTTCGAGCAGTACGACCCGGTCGTGCAGTCGCGCACCGTGCGCCGCCCCGAGCAGGCGGACGCCGCGGTGCTGGCGCTGTCGACCGATCGCGCGATCGCGGTCGCGATCGACGGCAACGGCCGCCGTGTCGCGTGCGACCCGCGCGCCGGCGCGATCGAAGTGGTGTTCGAGTGCGCCGCCAATCTCGCCTGCGTCGGCGCCCAGCCATTGGGGCTGACCAACTGCCTGAACTTCGGCAACCCGGAGAAGTCGCACGTCGCCTGGCAGTTGACCGAGGCCGTCGACGGGCTCGCGCACGCCTGTCAGGTGCTCGGGATCCCGGTGATCGGCGGCAACGTGTCGCTGTACAACGAGGCGCCGAGCGGCCCGATTTACCCGACGCCGGTGATCGGCATGGTCGGCTCGCTGCCGGAGCCGGCCCGCGCCGGCGCGCTCGCGTTCGCCGCCGAAGGCGACGCGATCGCGCTTGTCGGCTCCTTCGCTCCAGCCTACGCGGGCTCGGAGCTGGCCAAGCTGCGCGGCGCCCGTATCGCCGGGCCGCTGCCGGCGCTCGACGAGACGGCCGCGGGCGCCGCGCACGAGCAGGTCCGCGCGCTCGTCCGAGCCGGCACCGTGTCAAGCGCCCATGACATCGCTGAGGGCGGCATCGCGGTCGCGCTTGCGGAGTGCTGCGTGGCGGGCCGCATCGGCGCCCGGGTCGCGCTGCCGCCGGGGCTGGAGCCGTTCGCGGAGGCGCTCGGCCGCGCGTTCGTCGTGTCGGGGCCGGCCGAGGCGCTGGCGGACCTCAACGTGATCGGGACCGTCGGCGGCGACGCGCTCGCGCTCGACGGCGTGCTCGAGATCGCAGTTTCCGAGCTCGCGTCGGCGCTGCAGCGAGGCATGTAACCCCCGTTGATAGGCTGAAATTCCGCGCTTTTAGAAGATGGCTCTCCCGCTCGACCATCGCGACGGACCTCGAGATGAATGCGGCGTGTTCGGGATCTACGCCCCCGGCCACGAGGTCGCACGCCTGTCCTACTTCGCGTTGTACGCGCTGCAGCACCGCGGCCAGGAGTCGGCCGGGATCGCGACCGCGCCGCAGGGCGGCCCGATCCTCGCCGTGCGCGACCAGGGGCTCGTCTCGCAGGTGTTCAAGGACGACCACGTGCTGCGCCCGCTCGTCGGCGATCTCGGGATCGGCCACGTGCGCTACTCGACGACCGGCGCGTCGGCATGGGAGAACACGCAGCCGATCGTCCGCGACGACCGGCGCGAGCTGGCGCTGGCCCACAACGGCAACCTCATCAACGCCGTCGAGCTGCACTCCGAGCTGCGCGGCGCCGGCGTGCCGCTGCACTCCACGTCGGACTCGGAGATCATCGCGGCGCTGCTGGCGACCCATCCCGCGGACACGATCGAGGAGGCGCTCGCCGACGTCCTGCCGAGGCTGCAGGGCGCGTTCTCGACGGTCGTGATGACCGACGAGTCGGTGGTCGCGTTCCGCGACCCGGCGGGGCTGCGGCCGCTGTCGATCGGGCGAATCGTGGCGGCCGACGGCTCGCGCGAGACCGACGGCTACTGCATCGCGTCGGAGACGTGCGCGTTCGATCTGATCGGCGCCGAGCTGATCCGTGACGTCGAGCCCGGCGAGGTCGTGACGCTGTCGGAGCGCGGCCTGGAGTCGCTGCAGGTGATGCCCGATCGCCGTCACGCGTTCTGCGTGTTCGAGTACATCTATTTCGCCCGGCCCGACTCGCGGATGGGCGGCATCCCGCTGCAGGTGGCCCGCGCGAAGATGGGCGAGATCCTGTGGCGCGAGGCGCCCGTCGACGCGGACGTCGTGATCCCGATCCCGGACTCCGGCAACGCCGCCGCCCGTGGGCTGGCGCGCGCCGCCGGGCTGCCGCAGGACGACGGCTTCATCAAGAACCGCTACGTCGCGCGGACGTTCATCCAGCCCGGCCAGGAGTTGCGCCGCCACGGTCTGCGGCTGAAGTTCAACCCCCTACGCGAGGTCGTCGAGGGCAAGCGGCTGATCGTCGTCGACGACTCGATCGTGCGCGGCAACACGATGCCCGGCATCGTGCGGATGCTGCGCGACGCCGGGGCCGCCGAGGTGCATGTGCGGATCTCGTCACCGCCGATCAAGCATCCGTGCCATTACGGGATCGACATGTCGACCCGCGAGGAGATGATCGCCCACAACCGCACCGTGGAGCAGATCTGCGCCGAGATCGGCGCCGACTCGCTGCACTACCTGTCGCTCGAGGGCGTCTACGAGGCGGTCGGCGGCGACCGCGGCCGCCACTGCGACGCGTGCTTCTCGGGCGACTACCCGCTCGAGCGCTCGGAGTCGGCCGGCGGGAAGTTCTCGCTCGAGCGCCAGCTGCCGCTCGTGCGCGCCTGAACGCTCGCCGGGTCCGCGCGCACCGACGACGCAGGACGCGCAACGCCGCGAGCCGCGTGCGCATCGGCGTACGCGCGCGTGCGGATAAGCGTCCCGGCGCCCCGCCCGCGCCGCGCGCTCGATCCCGTCGCGATCGTCTCGGCTAATCCTCTCGATCCCGCGGAGACACTGACGAAAGCTCACTGTCGCACGTAGGACATTTGTCTAGTAGTTCGAAACTCTGTTTTTTTGTGCGGTAGATACGCCGAATCGGACGAAAGCAACAGGATCCATCTCCGGGCGTGTCTGGCCGATCCAGGGGGCGCTACGGAGGACACGCGCAAAGGGGGACTACGTGATGTTCAAACGACTATTCGGCATCGCCGCGGTGCTGTCCGCGTTCGGCGTGCTGGCCGTAGGCGCCGGGCCGGCATCCGCGCAGACGGGCAATCCGTTCGGCTGCACGGCAACGACGGCGAAGGCGACGTTGCTCGGGCAGAACCTGCTGCCTGGTGCAACGACGGCAAACGCGGCGAATACGCCCTGTGCCAACGACGCGCAGACGCTGAACGCGACGACGGTCAACCCGCTCGGTCTGATTGGGCTGACGGCAGGGCCCGCCTCGGCGACCACGAAGCTCACGACGCGTTCGGTCAACGGCTCGACGGTCTACACCGACGCGACCGCGACCAGTAGCGTCGACGCGCTGAGCCTGACCGCCCCAGGGCTGTCGATCGCGATCACGACGCCGTCTCAGGCGAAGGTCGAGTACGCGTGCGTCAACGACGCGCTCGTGCCGAGCGCCAGCTCGACGCTGAACGTGATCACGATCAACGGCAACACGATTCCGCTCAGCGGGCTGCCCCAGGACCTGTCGATCCCAGGCGTCGCGACGATCCAGGTCAACCAGAAGACCACGACCGGCGACTCGACGACCGAGGAACTGCTGCACGTGCAGCTGCTGGGGCTGGTTGCCACTGGCCTGACGCTCGACGCCGGCTCGGCCACCGCCTCGGCATCCGGCTCCGCTCCGTGCGCCGGCACGACCGATAACGGTGGCGGTGGCGGTAACGGCGCCGGTGGCGGGAGCGGTGGCGGTAACGGCGGCGGCAACGGCGGCAACGGTTGCCCGGTCGGCTCCACCCCGACGGCCGGCGCCACCTGCACGATCCCGGCCGGCAGCGAGGACAACCGCAAGGCGATCGTCTTCAATGCCGGCAACATCACCGGCGGCAACGTGATGTCGCTGGCGCTCGCGCGCCATCGTTACAAGAGCCTGTGCCTGAACGGCGCCGGCCCGAAGTATGCGGTCGTCGGCAACAGCCGCAACAACCGGATCACGGTCCGCAACGTGCGCGAGCGCGTGCTCGGCCTCGGTGGCAGGGACAGGGTCACCGTCTCCAGCGGCAACCACACGTGTGTCGACGGTGGCACCGGCAACGACACCGTCAAGGCCGGCAAAGCGCCGATCCGCGTCTATGGCTCCAACGGCAACGACAAGATCACGGTCGGCAACGGCAAGGACGTGGTCTACGGTGGCGGCGGCCAGGACCGGATCCACGCGGGCAACGGCAACGACAGTCTCAACGGAGGTGGGGGCAACGACACGATCGTCGCGGGCAACGGCAACGACCACCTGTACGGCAACGTCGGCGCCGACAAGCTGACGGCCGGCACCGGTCGTGACTTCCTGTTCGGCGCTCGTGGCAACGATCGGCTGACCGCACGTGGCAAGCACGCGTACGCCAACGGCGGCTCGGGCCACAACACCGCATACGTGCGAGCTGGGAACGCGAAGTTCGCCCACAAGCACGGCTGCAAGAAGGTCCACGTCCTGTAGGTCTCCCTCCCAAGGACGGGGCGCGTGGGCGCCCGCCGGCATGACCGGCGGGCGCCTTTCGCGTTTCAGTGGATCGTGTTCAACTCGGCCAGCACCGACTCGCCGTGCTTGGCGACGAACGTCGGCCCGATCCCATGAATCGACTGAAGCTGCGCGCGGTCGGCAGGTCGGCGACGTAGCAGCTCCTCGAGCACCGCGTTGGTGGCGACGGTATACGCGGGCTTGCCGTCAGCACGCCCGCTCCGCCAGCGCTTGAGCCGCTCGAACGCCGCCTCGTCGACGGGCGGACCAGCCGAAAGCGCACGGCCGGTGCCACCCCCGCTGCCGCCGCGACCGCGTGCCCGTCGCGTCGGCGCATGCTCGGCGACCTGCAGCCAGTCCAGCGAATCGCAGACGTCGCAGCAGCGCCCGCTCGGGGCCGGGGCGCTCGGATCGCCGAAGTGCTCGAGGAGCCGCAGGCGTCGGCAGCGATCGTCGTCGGAGGCGAACGCCTTGAGCGCGTGATACGCCTCCCAGCGCCGGTTGCGAGCGACCTGGCACTCGCGGGCCGCGCGGGCCATGTCGAGCGAGCCGGCAAGCGAGACCGCGACCCGGCCGCCGGGCGCCGGCTGCAGCGCGACCGCGCCGCAGCGCTCGGCCACGGCGAGCGCGACCCGGTCGCGATCGCGCTGCGCTCGCGGGTCGATTGTCGCGACATCGCCGTCGGCCGCGTTGCGCAGCCGCGCGACCGTCGCCGCCACGTGCTCGGGGCGCAGCTCGGCGTCCTGAATGAACTTCACGAGCCGGCCGAGGTCGCCTCGCATCGCGAGCATCACGGCGCGAGCCGGCAGACCGTCACGGCCGGCCCGTCCGGCCTCCTGGTAGTAGGCCTCGACGCTTGCGGGCAGCGCCCAGTGCCACACACTGCGCACGCCGAACGGGAAGTCGACTCCCATCCCGAACGCGTTGGTGGCGACCATCACATCGGCCTCGCGCGCGGTGAACGCGCGCTGCGCCTCGGCGCGCGCGTCGGCGTCCATGCCGGCGTGGTAGCCGACCGCGTCAAGCCCGCGCGAGCGCAGCTCCGCGGTCAGCTCCTCGGTGTCGCGGCGGGTGCCGCAGTAGACGATCGCGGGACGGTTGCCGGCGTCGGCGAGCCCGTTGCACAGCGTCGCCCGCTTGCGCGCGACGGCGCCCTCGCCGGCGAACTGCACGGTGTCGAAGCTGAGGTTTGGGCGGTCGAAGCCACGCCGCACGATCAGCGGCTCGGCCATCCCCAACCGCGCGACGATCTCCTCGGCCACCCTCGGCGTTGCCGTTGCGGTCGCGGCCATCACCGGCGGTCGTCCGAGCTCCTCGATCACCGGGCGCAGTCGCAGGTAGTCGGGCCGGAAGTCGTGTCCCCATTGCGACACGCAGTGGGCCTCGTCGACGACGAACAGCCGGATCCGCCTGCTCGCCAGCGCCTGGCGGAAGGCGCCGTTGGCGAACCGCTCGGGGGCGCAGAACACGATCTGGGCATCCGTCCGCAGCGTTCGCAGCGCGGCTGCGGCCTCGTCGGCGGTCAGCGTCGAGGCGAGCATCGCCGAGCGCACGCCGAGCTGCGTCAGGCGGTTGTGCTGGTCGGAGATCAGCGCGATCAGCGGTGAGACCACGACCGTGAGGCCGTCGCCGGGCGCGATCGCGGGCAGCTGGTAGCACAGCGACTTTCCGGAGCCGGTCGGAAACAGCAGCAGCGTGCTGCGACCGTGCAGCGCCGCATGGACGGCCTCGCGCTGCCCGGGGCGAAAGCTCGTGTGACCGAAGCGGTGCAGCAGCTGCTCGGGCAAGGCACCGCTCGACCGCGCCTTCGCCGCGTCGGTGAGCGCGGTCGCGACGGGCGTGCACGCCGTGTCCTGCTCGTCGGTCAGCCGCCCGTCGAGCGCGCGCAGCGCTTCGAGCGGGTCGTCTCCCAGCAGGGCGTCGAGCGGTGCCGCCCAGACGTCGGCCGGATTGGCACGCGCGATCGCCTGCGCGAGCGGCGTGACGATCGTGCGCTCGCGCTGGTCGAGCAGGCGGAAGGCGTCACGCGCGCGCTGCAGGGCGGGTTCGCGATCGCGCTGCTCGGCGGCATCGGCGAGCGCGCGGATCACGGTGAGCATCCGTGTGACGGTACCGGCGACGGGGGCGGATTCGGCGTCCGCGGAGGATCGGCGCTCGCGTAACCACACGTGTTACGGGAACGCCAAAGCGTGGAGCACTACGCTGCGCGGCGATGAACGTCGGCGTGCTCGCATCGGGGACCGGGACGAATTTGCAGGCGCTGATCGATCGCGCTCACGGCCGAGACGGCGTCCAGATCGTCGCCGTCGGCTCCGACCGCGCGGACGCACAGGCACTCGAGCGGGCGCGTGCGGCGGGCATCGAGGCGCGGGCGTTCGAGGTTGACGACTATGCCGGCCGGCGCGCCCGTGATCTCGCGATCGCCGACTGGATGCGGTCGCTCGGCGTCGAGCTGGTCGTCGGCGCGGGCTACGTGCGGCTGCTCGATCCCGCGTTCCTCGATGCGTTCCCGCAGCGCGTGATCAATGTCCACCCGGCGCTGCTGCCCGCGTTCCCGGGACTGCACGTCGTCCAGCAGGCGGTCGACTACGGCGTGAAGGTGTTCGGGGTCACCGTCCACTTCCTCGACGCCGGCGTCGACACCGGTCCGATCATCCTGCAGCGCGCCGTCCATCTGCCCGACGCCACCGACGCCGACGAGGTGCTCGAGCGGCTGCATCCGATCGAGCACGAGCTGCTCGTGGAGGCCGTGCGGCTGATCTCGCAAGGAGCGGTCAGATTCGATCCGGACAACCCACGCCGGGTATTGATTCCCGCCCACCCACCCCCCACCACCGAGCGGTAGAGTCGGCTCATGGCAACGACGGAAGACGTGGATCCGGTCGAGCTGGCCGCCGAGGCCGACCCCGGACCGCAGATTCGCCGTGCGCTGCTGTCGGTGTCCGACAAGACCGGCATCGTCGAGTTCGCGCGCGGCCTCGCCGACCTCGGCGTCGAGATCATCTCCACCGGCGGCACCGCCGGGCAGCTGTCGGCCGCCGGTGTCGCGGTCCGCTCGATCTCCGACCTGACCGGCTTCCCGGAGATCATGGACGGCCGCGTCAAGACGCTGCACCCGAAGCTGTACGCGGGACTGCTGGCGGTTCGTGCCAACCCCGACCACGCGCGTGCCGCCGACGAGCATCAGGTCGAGTTCGTCGATCTGGTGTGCGTGAACCTGTACCCGTTCGAGCGGACCGTGGCGCAGCCCGGCGTCGCCGACGCCGAGGTGATCGAGAACATCGACATCGGTGGGCCGACGATGATCCGTGCCGCCGCGAAAAACTTCGTCTACGCCGCGCCGGTCGTCTCGCCGGAGAGCTATGACGCGGTGCTCGACGAGCTGCGTGAGACCGGCGGTCATCTCTCGCACTCGACGCGCCAGTCGCTGGCGGCGGCCGCATTCGCCTACACGGCCCGCTACGACACCGCGATCTCGCGCTGGTTCCAGGAGCAGCACGAGGACTTCCCGTCGCTGTTCGTGCGCGCGTTCGAGCGCGTGCTCGATCTCAGCTACGGCGAGAATCCCCATCAGCGCGGCGCCTACTACGAGCAGGTCGGCGCTCGCTCGCACGTGCTCTCGCAGGTCTCCCAGCTCGGCGGCAAGCAGATCTCGTTCAACAACCTGCTCGACCTCGACGCCGGCCAGCAGCTGCTCGCCGAGTTCGAGCAGCCGGCGTGCGTGATCATCAAGCACAACACGCCGTGCGGGGTCGCGATCGGCGACACGCTGCTCGACGCCTACCGCAAGGCGTTCGCGTGCGATCCGATGTCAGCGTTCGGCGGCATCGTGTGCCTCAACCGGCGCGTCGACGCCGCGCTGGCGGCGGCCCTGTCGGAGCAGTTCATCGAGGTGCTGTTCGCCCCCGGCTACGACGAGGACGCGCTGCAGACATTGTCGGCGAAGGAGAACATGCGGATCCTCGACGACCACGACCAGCACCGAGGGATCGCGAGCGGGCCGCAGCTGCGCCAGGTGGCGGGCGGGCTGCTCGTGCAGGATCGCGACTCCGGGATCGAGCGGCGCGCCGAGATGGAGGTCGCGTCGGCGCGGCAGCCGACCGACGCCGAGTGGCGCGACCTCGCGTTCGCCTGGATCGTCTGCAAGCACGTCAAGTCCAACGCGATCGTGATCGCGCGCGACGGCGCCACGATCGGCATCGGTGCCGGTCAGATGAGCCGCGTCGACGCCGTCCGGATTGCGGTGGAGAAGGCCCAGCATGGCGTCCACGGCGCCGTCATGGCCTCCGACGCGTTCTTCCCGTTCCCGGACGCGGCCGAGGTGGGCCTCGAGGCCGGCGTCAGCGCGATCGTTCAGCCCGGCGGCTCGGTCCGCGACAAGCTCACGATCGAGGCCGTCGACAACGTCGGAGCGGCGATGGTGTTCACCGGCCGTCGCCACTTCCGCCATTGATGGCCCGCTGAGCCGTTGCCGCGCGCCCGGCGACTGAGCGGCGACCCGCGGTCGCCCTATGAGGTCGAGTACGGCTTCTCGCGCGTGGTCTGCGCCAACGGGCTCGTGCTCGTCGGCGGCACCACCTCGGTCACCGGCGACGGCGCCGTGCTCGGCGAGACCCCGTACGACCAGACCCGTGAGATCCTCCGCAAGATCCTGCACGAGCTCTCCCGCGCCGGCGCGATGGCCCACGACGTGATCCAGACCCGCGTCTACGTCACCGACATCTCCCGCGCCGAGGAGGTCGGCCGAGCCCACGGCGAGGTGTTCGGCACGATCCGCCCGCTGATGACGATGGTCGAGGTCTCGGCCCTGATCGACCCGCGGATGCACGTCGAGATCGAAGCCGTCGCGCTCGCGCCCTGAATCGAACGGTGAAAGTCGCCATCCTCGGCCGTCGGCGAGCGCCGCTCGCCCGGCAGGGCGATTCTCGCCTGCGGCCGGTGACGGTCCCCCTCGCCCACAATCGCTCCTCAGGCCACCGGGTCCGCAGCCGAACCGCTCGACTTCGGAGCGCCCGGCGTGGCGTCAAGGAACACCTCGGTGACGTCGGGCACGGCCTCGCGGAGCGCCCGGTCAAGCGCGGTCGTCGTGCGCTCGACGCGTCCGGCTTCGAGGTCGTCGCGCAGGTCGAACCGAGCGGCCACCAGCAGCGAGTTCGGGCCGAGCACCATCGTCAGCAACTCGGCGACCTCGACAACATCCTCGTGCTCCTCGATGACGCGCTCCATGGCCTCGCGCTCCGCCGGCAGCGCCGAGGCGCCCACGAGCAGGTGGCTGGTGTCGCGTCCCATCCAGATCGCCACCGAGATCAGCAGCACACCGATGACGACCGAGGCCGCCGGGTCGAAGATCGACTGGCCGGTCAGCTCGTCGAGGCCGATGCCGCCGGCCGCGATCGCGATGCCGATGAGCGCCGCGGTGTCCTCGAACAGCACCATCTTCACGTTTGGATCGCGGCTCTCGCGCGTGTATCGCAGCATCGGCCTGCCGGCGGCCTTCGCCTCCGCGCGAGTCTGGCGCATCGCGCGCGCCCACGAGGTGCCCTCGGCGGCGGCGGCAATGGCCAGCGTGACCCACGCCACCGCGTAGTCGCCGGACGCCTCGCCGCCGGCGAGCAACTGGATCATGCCGTAGCCGATGGCGAACACCGAGCCGGCGAGGAACATCACGATCGCCGCCACGAACGTCCACAAAAACCGCTGCTGACCCTGTCCGAACGGCAGCGTCTCGGTCGGCGCCCGCCGGCTGAGGCGGATCGAGACAAGCAGGAAGGCCTGGTTGGTCGTGTCGGCCAGCGAATGGGCCGCCTCGGCGAGCAGCGCGGTCGACCCGCTCATCAGCCCGCCGGCGAACTTGACCGCCGCGATACACGCGTTGGCGGCCAGCGCGATGATCACCGTCTTGCGGCTTGCGCCGGCGCCCTCGCGGTCACGGGCCAGGCTGCGGCGACTGAGCTGCTGCGCCCGCCGGCCGTTTCGGTGTGGATCAGAGCCGCTCATGATGCCGGCGCTGCCCGCCTCAATACCCGTCCAAACGTCGTGTCGTGCGCGGGCGGTCGCGCGTCGCCGACCGCACGCCGCCCGCCTGACGCGAACGCCGACCCCTGAGACGCAGGCGCGCCGTTACCGGTCCCGCAGCAGCCCAGCGAGCCTGTCGAGCGCCATGCGCGTGCCGGCCTCGTTGTCGCCGGGCGCGATCCCTCGCGGCAGGCCGTCGTAGGCGATCGTGACCTGGGTGCCGCCGTCGGCGTCGGCGAGCGTCGTCGTCACCGTCATCTCGCCCTGCAGCGTGGGGTCATCGGTCTCGAACTCGATCACCTCGACGACGCGCTCGCCCGCCGCAAGCGCGGTGAAGCGCCCGTGGTAGGTGTCGGTGCGCCCCGTGGTCTTGCCCGCCACACCGGGCTCGTCGTAGGTCAGCGACACGCGGAACGCGCCACCCACGCGCGCGTCGAGCGCGTGCACGACCGCCGTCATGCCGTCCGGGACGCGCCACGCCGCGACCGCGTCCGGGTCGAGCAGGGCGTCGTATACCGCCTGGCGGGGCGCTGGTATGTGTCGCGTGACACTCATCCCGACCGGACAGCCTACGTTCCACTGCGCCGAACGTCCAGGACGACTCTCGCACGGACCGCGTACCCCGCGACGCCCCGTGTTAGCGTGCCGGCCGGGATGATCTGGTGTTCGGAAGGTCGTGCACGGCGCGGCGGTCAGCGCACGCGACGGCTACGCGTCCAGCTCTCATTTCATGGCTCCGTTTCAGCGTCATGCGATCATGCATGCCGGCCGCCGCTGTAGCTCAGCTGGTAGAGCAGCGGACTTTTAATCCGTGGGTCGTGGGTTCGAATCCCACCGGCGGCATCAGAAAACACTGGAAGTGCGGGTGTTTTAGCTGACGGCTGTTTTTGAGCAAGCCAAATTTGTCCCAAGTTTGTCGCGAGGATTCGGTACGACCGCGGTTTGGGATGGCCCGTTCCCATGCCGAGCGAGAGCACCTCGATCGCGTGCCAGCGTGCGCTGCGGGGTTGGGCGAAGAACTGATCGGCAGCGGCAGCGTCGTTGCCGTCGGCGCCCCACACGATCTGGCCGCGGCGATGGTCAGCGACCAGGGTGAGGTAGCTGCGCTGGCGTTTGCAGGAGACCTCGTCGATCCCGATCTCAAACAGGTTCTGCCACCGGTCAGGATCAAGCTCGTCGGCGCTGACGCGCTCGATGATCCGCCCGACCGTCGCCCAGTCGATGCGCACCATCCGGGTGATCGTCGTCTTTTCGGTCTTGGTATCGCCAGCCACGCCACCAGCGCCTCGAAGTCGCGGGTGAACCCGGCGCGAGCAGCCGCGAGAATGCGCCGGTGGCGCGCATGTCGCCCTCCTTGGTGAGCTACTGACCTTCAGAACAGCCAGCAGCTTGCCCGACCAGGGCGGCATCGCCTCACCCCATCCGGCCGGTGGTTTCGTCGGCATCCCCGCCGGCGAGCGACCCCTCACGCGGCCCTCCTCCGTCCCGCAGAAGCCTGGCCCCACCGTCCAACGCCCCGTTCCGAGCACGAAGCGCCTGCTCACATGTGAATCCCGTCCCGAATCGACCTACATTCATGCCGGGCGCCCCCGAAATTGTCCCTCTCAGGTGAGCGCGCGTTCTGGCGACGTTGCACCCAACAGCTCATACAGTGTTTCTGCGGGCGGCCGCTCGGGTCGCTGTGGGTGACGGCGGGGAACGCTCTGGCGTACCCAGGCGAGCGTGGCCTCGCCGATGTTCCCGAGGGGGAGGTCGTGTTTGGTGTCGCGGCGGCGGTCGATGCACAGCGCGGCGCAGAGGAGTTCGTGGGCGAGCAGCCGGCGGGCCTGCTCGACGATCTCTGAACAGCGGCTGATGGCATGTGCGGCGAAGGTGACGAGATCCTCGATGCCCGAGGCGAGTGTCGACCGGGATCCGATGTGAGGGGCGGCGAGCGATTCGATCTCGGCGAGCAGCGAGAGCATCGCGTAGGTGTCGCCCTGCACCTCGTCTTCGTGGTTGGGCGCTTGCCGTTGGACGGTGTCTCGGAGGTGGATGGCGCGCTGGACGCTTCCAGCGGCCACTCGCGCAAGAGCGATTGCCTGCAACTCGACGCTTTGCACCCATATGGTTGGGTCGTAGTTGGCGTTGGGCATGACGATCCCGTGGGCGTCGGGTGTCGTGAGGCGGTAGGTGGCGGCCTGAGGGGCGCTCTCGAGAGGGTGGTGGGGGGCATCGGTGGCGATTGTCGGGTTGTCGTCAGATGAGTTGAGCTGGAGGAGGATGTCGGCGTGCAGCAGCTCGGCGGCGCGGCGTGCCGCTCCGTGTAGCTGGCTTACGTCGCGGAAGCTCAGCGGGTCCTGGAGGCGCCGGTGGGGTGAGGTGTAAAGCAGGTGGCTGCCTGCGAGCAGCTCAAGGATCCGCCGGGCGCTTGCCTGCTGGTGCGGGTAGGGCCGGGTGCGCTGGACGGGCTCGAGCAGCGGGCTGACGTTGCCGTTTTGCGCCTGAAGGCTGAGCGCATAAATGACGTCGGCCCAGTCGAGCAACCGCGCGGTGTCGGCGACGAGCAGGGCGGCCTGGCCCGCGGCGTATGCGTTTGACGCGATCACGCTGCCATAGTCGCGGTCGACGGGTGCGAGCGGGGCGATTCCGGCGCGCTGCAGTGCCTGCGACGCTGTCATGCGGCTGCCGGCCAGATGTGCCAAGCCCGCGCCGACCATCGCCGCGGCGACGTTCGCCATGACCGGGAAGTCGCTTTGGCCGACCGATCCGTGCGTCCGCAGTACGGGCGCCAGACGTCGGTTGAGCATCGCGGCGAGCATCTGCACCGGCTTAGGGGAGACGCCGCTGTGCCCGGTGAGCATGGTGTTGAGACGGGCGAGCATGGTCGCGCGTACGATGTCCTCGCGCGCGACCTCTGGGCCAGCTCCGCTTGCTGCCCCGCGGCAGAACAGTTTTAGGTTGTGCGCGGTCAGTCGCTCGCGATTGTCCGGCGACGCCGGATCGCCGCCAAACGTGGTCGCTCCCTGCTGGTCTCCGGGACCGCGGTTGTAGCCGTATATCGGGATGCCGCGGCAGGCGGCCTGCACGAGCAGCTGGTGTCCGTGGTGCACCCGAGCGGTCGCGGCCGGAGCGATCTGCACCCGTGCTCCGTCGCGTGCAACGAGCACGAGATCTTCGATCGTCAGCCGGAAGCCGTCGAGCTCGATCGTGTGGTCGTTGTCCGAGGCCTCGATCGGGATATAGGCGATGGGGTGTTGGGAGGACGGAATTGGGATGCTTAGCGCAGGAGCTTGGCGAGCGTGCGTAACGCCTCGGGCTGAGTGGTATAGGCGATCAGGGTGGTGGCCGGCGATGCTTGCCATGCTTGCAGCTGCTCTGCGATGTGGCGTTCGGGACCGACGAGCGCGAGCTCGTCGACGAGCGCGTCGGGCACCGCCGCCGCGGCTTGTTCGCGCTCCCCGCCCAGCCACAGCGTCTGGATCCGCGACGCCACGTCTTCGTTGCCGTAGCGGACAACGAGGTCCTTGTAGAAGTTGGCGCTGCGGGCGCCGTAACCTCCGATCGTGCGCGCCAGTCGGCGCTTGACCGAGCGCCGACACTCATCGAGGTCGTCGCCGACCACTGTCCACACGAGTGGCGCGATGTCGAGCTGCGTGAGGGCGCGGCCGCTGCGCTGCAGTCCACGTGTCAGGGGCGGCGCGAGCACATCGTCAAATCGCTGGGGTGACATCAACAGCGGGATCCAGCCGTCTGCGATCTCACCGGCGAGCGTGATGTTGCGCGGGCCGATCGCCCCCAGGTAAATCGGCACCTCGGCTCGTAGCGGATGCTGGATGAGCTTCAGCGCCTTGCCCAGCCCGCGTCCATCGGCGCCGCGGTATGGGATGTCGTAGCAGTCGCCATGGTGCTCCAAGGTCCGCTCGCGGCGCATGATCTCGCGCACGATTGCGACGTGTTCGCGCATACGCGCCAGGGGCCGTTCAAACGGCTGCCCGTGCCACCCCTCCACGACCTGCGGCCCGGAGATGCCCAGCCCGAGCAGCAGCCGGCCGTCTGAGAGCATGTCCAGTGTCGAGGCCGTCATCGCGGTCATGGCAGGTGTGCGGGCCGCGATCTGCGCGATTCCGGTGCCCAGGCGGATCCGCGGGCAGCGCGCAGCGATCGCGGCCAGCGGGGTGAAGGCGTCGGTTCCCCAGGACTCGGCGATCCACACCGAATCAAACCCGAGCCGCTCTGCCATGCTCACCAGCGCCAGCCCGTCACCGGCGACCGCCGACCACGACCCCGGTGCGAACCCGAGCCTCATTGGGAGCGTGCCGGTTCCGCGACCCATTGGGGCAGCAGCTGGTTGTGCTCGCCTAATGCCGGCGCGGGGGTTGGCGGAACCGACCCGCTCAGGCGAAGCGCGCTTGCCAGAGTGCGAAACCCATCCCGCTGCTCGTGGATTAGCCCGCGGTGTTCCGCTTGTGGCTGGTGTAGGGCCTCGCGCACCTCAAGCACCGGAGCTGCGGGCAGATCGACGGCGCGCAGCTGCGCGACCACCTCATCGACGGTGCGCGTTGCCAGTGCCCTCTCGATCTCGTCGCGGAGCGCCCGGCGGTGAGCGACACGGGCGGCGTTGGTGACAAACCGGGCGTCGGTCAGCCATCGCTCCCGGTCAAGCGTCCGGGCGAGGACCGCGAACTTGGCGTCGCCGCCGCACACCAACGCGACCGCACCATCGCGGGCGCGGTAGGTGCCAAACGGGATCGTGACGCCGTGGTCATTGCCCAATGCAACCACCGGCTCATCGGTGTACAGGGCGCGCATCGCTACCGATTCAAGAATCGAGACCAGGCTGTCGAGCATCGCTACATCGACGTGTTGGCCGCGGCCGGTGAGGCTGCGCTCGTGCAAGGCGGCCAGCGCGCCGATCGCGCCATACAGGCCCGGTACGAGGTCTCCGACGCTCACCCCGCAGCGCGTTGGCTGGCCCCCTTCAGGCCCGGTGGCCGCCATCATGCCCGACATCGCCTGGGCGATCAGATCAAAGCTCGGCAGGTCGGCGAGCGGCCCGTCGCGCCCAAAACCGGTGATGCTGACCACGACCAGCCGCGGGTTGAGCTCAAGCATCATCTCGACGGGCAGCCCGAGTCGGTGCAGGACACCGGGGCGGTAGTTCTCGATCAGCACATCGCAGCGCTCGACCAGGCGTTGCAGCATCCGGATCCCTGCGGGGTCGCGGAGATCCAGAGTGACCCCGAGCTTGTTGCGGTTGACCCACTGAAAGTAGGCGCTGGTGCCATCCACAACCGGCGCAAAACGCCGCGCGACATCGCCATCGGGCGGCTCGACCTTGATCACCTCCGCGCCGAGGTCGGCCAGCACCATCCCGCAAAACGGGCCCGCGAGTACGCGTCCAAGGTCAAGCACACGGACGTGCTCAAGCGATCGTCGTGTCCCGCGGGCGTTGCCGGTCATGAGCGGACGTACGCGCGCGCGAGATTCAGGCTGGCGGTGTCGGTGAGCGCGATCCCATGCACCTGGTGGCGCATCGCCCGTGGCTCGTTGAGCCAGTAGGCGATGATCGCCGGCACCGCGGTGCTCTGAATCCGCTCCAGGTCGGCCGAGATCGCGCGCTGCCGATCAAGCGCGAGCGTTGCGTCTAGCTCATTGAGCAGGCGGCCGAACCTGGGGTCGCACCACTTGGCGGCGTTCCAGATCCCATTGCAGGTGTAGGCGGGGGTGAGCAGTTGGGAGACGGTCCCGCGGCCGGCCCAGTCCACGCAGCCGAATGGGACCTGAAGCCAGGGCTGGTTGTGTCCTGAGCCGTAGTAGGCGGCCTGGGGCATCAAATCAAGGGAAATGTCCACGCCGATGGGCTTGACCATCTGCTGGACAATCTGCACGTACTGAGGGATCTCGAGGTAGCGTTCGCTGACCAGTTTCAACGCCATCCCGCGGGGGTAGCCGGCGGCGGCCAGCAGCCGCTTGGCGGTGGCGTAATCCTGGTGGCGCTGGGCGATGGGAACACTGGAGGGGAAGATCGGGGCAACGCCATGGTCGTCGCCCAACGTGGCGTGCCCGCCAAACAGCGCGTGGACAATTTGCGGCCGGTTCAAGCACAGCGCCAGCGCCTGACGCAAGCGCTGATCGCTGAACGGCTTGACCGTGGTGCGCATGTGAATCGCGCGGTAGCCGCTGGACGGAACGAACGTCACCTTCAGCGACGGGTCGGAGAACAGCGCCTGATCACCGCCGTAGGGCGTCTCCGCCATGACGTCGATCGAGCCGTTCTGCAGGGCCAGAGACTGCGACGTCGTGTCTGCGTAGTAGTCAAGCGACACCCGATCCAAGAAAGGCAGACCGCGGCGCCAGTACCGTCGGTTGCGTCTCAAAGTCGCTGCCTGCTGGGGGTTATAGGACTCAAGCAGGAATGGCCCGGTGCCGATCGGCTGCTTTGCGAAGCTGCCGATCACGTAGCCCTTTGGCAGAATCAGCGTCTGCGGGACGGTCTGGGTCACGTAGTATGGGAAGCTGGCGACCGGCCGATCGAGGTGAAACCTCACGGTGTAAGCGTCGATGCGCTCAATCTGGCCGTTGGACAGCACGCCAGCGAACGCCGAAAGCGCCGCAGACGCCACGGACTTGTCGGTCAGACGATCAAAGGTGGCGACCACGTCGTCGGCGGTCATCTCAGAGCCATCGTTAAAGCGCACCCCGCGCCGCAGCTCAAACGTCCACACGTCGGGGGTCGCGCCGGTCTTCCAGGCTTTCGCCAACAGCGGGATCAGATGCAAATTCGCGTCGGTCGCGATCAGATACTCACCCACCTGCTGGACAGTCATCACCCCGCCGGAGTCGTTGACCATCACCGGGTCGATTCCGGCCGCCGGGGCGATCACGCTCACCTTCAAACTTCCCCCTCGCACCGGCGCCGGCGCTCGGGTGTGACCAGTCGAACTCGACGATCCGGCGCCCCCCGGTCCGCACGCGGCGAGCAGCGCCCCGACCGCCGATGTCGAGAGCCCCATCACGCCGGCGCGACGCACCAGCTCTCGCCGGGTCAGCCGACCGGCACGCAACTCCTCAACGAGATGGACCTCATAATCGTTCATTTGTCTTGTCTCTATATCGGGACGCAGTAATGCTTTGGCTGCTACGCTATCGTCCGATGCGCAGGCATCTCAAGTCGAAATCGTCTCAAAATGGGGAAGCGTCGACGGGTGACGCCGGGGCGGCGAGATCGATCTCGCGCGTCGTTGAGATCCTCGTGCTCCTCGGCGCCACCGATCAGCCGATCGACACAATGACGATCGCTCGTCGCTGCGCGATCCCGAAGTCAAGCGCCTACCGGCTGCTCAACGTGCTGGCCGCACGCGGGTTCGTCGAGCGGTTGGCACCCGGCGGCGGGTGGGTGATTGGCAGCCGCGTCCGTGAGCTCGGCGCCGCCGCGCCGACGATCGACGACGGGGTCAGGCTGCTCGCCACGTTTCACGGCTCGGCCTGGCGCGCGCAGCCCGCGGAGCTTGCGCGGGAGGCCAGGTTGGGGACCGTCCGCGTTCAAACCACGCTCGCCGCGCTGCGCGCCGCCGGTCTCGTCGTCGAGGACGACGATGGCCGCTACCGACTCGGTCCGCGACTGGCGACACTCGCCGCAGGCCGCGAACTCCTTGACGACATCCGACTCGCCTTACGACCGCATCTCGTCAACCTGCGCGACCGAACCGGGGAGACCGCAAACCTACTCGTCCGCTCCGGCAGTGACGCCCTGTACATCGACCAGGTTGAGAGCCGGCACGCCCTGCGACACGCCGGATCGATCGGACGCCTGGTCTCACTACACGACACCGCGGCAGGCGCAGCCTTAACACACCCCGGCGGCGCCGCGCCACAGGTCGTTTCCAACGCCGTACAGCCAGGCGTTACTGCGATCGCTTGCGCCATCCAGACCACGATCGAGCACGAACTCACTATCAGCGTCACCGGACCCACCGCCCGCCTGCAGGGCGCAGCAATTCAGAGGACCAGCACCGCCGTCGTCCAAGCGGCCGCTAACGCCGGCCGCAGCCTCGAGCTCCGACACCACACCACCTGAACGCATCCGGTCCAGGACTTGTGTCGCCGGGCCGCGAAGCGGCACTCTCAATCGTCGCGCCGCTCGCGTCGACGCTGCCGTTACGGACGACGAGCGTCGTCTCACCACGTCAGGTTCGGCGCCGGGCGGTCGCGTTGGCGGCGCTCGGCCGTCCCGGGCTTGGCGTCGTCATCCGAGCCGTGGGCGCCGCCGCCGGCCGTGGTCGCCGGCGGCATGACGGCTTCGTCGGACCCTGACCGTCTGGGTGAACGAGTGCGCGTGGCGCCCGCGTCCGACGGTGATGGTGATGCGATAGCGGCCGGGACGTAGACGGTGGGAGAGGCGCACGACTAGCCGGCGACCGGCGATGCGACGCGAGCCGCGCGCGATCACGGTGTGGCCGCGCCGCACGGTGTAGCGCGCTGTCGTCGCCGTCGAGCTCGTCGTCCACGTGCCCGATGCGAACAGGATCTGGCAGATCGCCTTCGCCACGGCCGTGTCGCGGCAGACGATGTGGCCAGCGGGTCCGGCGGGTCCGGTCGCACCCGTGGGGCCGGTCGGTCCGGTCGGTCCGGTCGGTCCGGTCGGTCCGGTGGGACCGGCCGGCCCGGGGTCGCCCTGGGGGCCTTGCGGTCCTGCCGGGCCCTGCGGGCCAGCAGCGGCGGGGACGCCGTTGCCGGCGAGGCTGACCGTCTCGGTCTCCGAGCCGGCGGTCACCTCGAGGACCGCGTGACTCGGCCCAAGCGCGGTGGGGCTTGAGCGCACCCAGATCGTACAGTGGTCGTCGATGGCGGCGAGCGTCGTCTGAGCGCACCCGTCGTTGCTGATCAGGAAGTCGTTGAGGGCGGCGCCGGTGACGCGTGCGGAGCCCACGGTGGTCGACGGGCGCAGCGCCGTGACGGTGATCGCCTGCGCAGGCCCGAGACTGCCGACCGGCTGGTCGGGGAACGTGAGGCCGGCGGACGGCGAGAGACCGAGCGCGACCTCGTAGGCGGTCCCGCTGACCGTCTCGATGTTCGCTTGGTCGCCGAGCCCGCCGCCGGGCGGGAAGAAGTTGAGCTGGAAGTTGAACGAATGCGTGCCCGCCGCGTTGGGAGTGAACGTCACGCCGATGGTGCATGTCTCGCCCGCGGCGATCACACCGGCCGTGCCACTGGACGGGCACGTGATGAACGGGTCGACCTTCCACGAGGAATCGGTGAGGCCGTCCGGCGGGTACCCAATCCCGCCGAAATCCCACGACGACGCGGTGTGGTTGGTCACCGTGTAGCTCTGCGTGGCGGAGTCGCCGACCGCCACCGCGGCCGGGAAGCTCGCCGGACCGCTGACCGTGAAGTCGCCGGGGGCGGCGAGCGCCGGGGACGCCGCCGCCAGTGCGAGCGCCGCCGCTGCGGCAGCGCACGAGAGCCCGCGCCAGAGAACTGCTGAGTGCTGTGCCATGGATTCCTTTCCCGCTGTGGGTGGGTGGCTCGGGTTAGTTCAGCTGGAAGGCGATGTGGTGGACGACGGGATCGCCTGCCACTGTGACATCCAGCGTGTAGTCGCCCGTGTCCAGGCCTTTTGTGTCGAGGTTGTAGATGTAGCGCCCGCCGGCGTACCGGAACGCGTTGCCGGGGTTGGCGTTGCCGGCGTCCTGGGCCGGCTGACTGGTGCCGTCGGCGGCGGTGACCTGGGCGGCGGTGACGACGATCGCATGGGAGGAGACGCTGTTGCCGTTCGCGTCGCACAGGTCAAGCCTGATCGGAATCGTGCTCCCGGCATGGTGCACACCTCCGGATGGATCGAGCCGGCACACCTGGTAGGTCACCTGGTAGTCGACCGACTTGCTCGAGCTGTTGCCGACGTTGTCGCTGGCGTTGACGGTGAATGTCTTCTGTCCGACCGACGCGGTGTCGATCGCATTACCGGGGTCGACCGGCCCTGCACAGCTGGCGACGCCCGAGCCCGGGGTCGAGCCGTCGGCGAGTGGATCGCTGCACGCGTAGTCGGCCAGCACGCTGGCGTTCAGCGGGTAGGCGCGGCTGCTCGGCGTCGAGATCTCGATCTGCGGAGCGGTCTTGTCGATCTTTATATGCGCCACCGTGACGGGGTCGGCGGCGTTGCCGGCGTTGTCGATGCACTCGCCGCCGTTCGTGACCGACTGGTCGGCGCCCTCGGTGCTCACCGTCGCGCCGGATGTCGTGTCGGTGGCGATCCCAGATGGCGCAACGCCGTTGGGATCTGCGCAGCGGAACGCCACCGCGACGTCCTGCCTGGTCCAGGTCCCGGGCTGGTAGGGCTGGCCGTCGGCGGTGGTCTCGCTGGCCGTGATGACCGGCTTGGTCTTGTCGATCTGGATCGGGCCGAAGCTCACGTGACTCGTGTTGCCGGCGTTGTCCGAGCAGCTGCCGTCGACGGTCTTCCCGGCGGTCTGGTCCGAGACCGTGACCGGGCCGCTGACCTGGTCCACCCCCGACCCGCCCTGCTCGTCGGTGCAGGTGAAGCTGACGGTGACGTTCTGGTTGGTCCAGGTGCCTGCGGTGTAGGGCCGACCGTCGGCGGTGGTCGCCGACGCGCTCACCGTCGGCGGAGTGGTATCGAGGGTGGTGTACGAAACGCACCCGTAGATCTTGGTCGTCGGCTGCAAGTCCGAATTGATCAACTCGCCCGCGTTGAGGTCGAACACCTCGGCGTCCTGGGGCACGTCGCTGCCCTGATCGCCGCTCTCGATGTAGTACTCCCAGGGCCGCAGGAGCGGGTGATAGCTCGGCCCGTAGTACTTCTGGCAGTAGGGATCGATCGTCTTCGCCACCTCGAGGTAGGCGAACGCTCCGATCGGACTGGTGTCAACGCAGTCGGTGGTGACGCAGTCGGGCACGGCGCCGCCGGACCAGTACAGAAACTGCACGTCACTCAGTGCCTTGTCGGCCGGGACGGGGAAGTAGGTGTTGTAGCCCTCCCCCGGGTGGGGAATCCGGCCGCTGCCGCCGTTCGTGCCGGACCGGTGGATGCAGTATTCGAGGTCCTCGTGGACGATGTCGAGGGCGACCATGCCCGAGTTGAGGTCGCCGGCCACCTGCTGGTCGTCGGCATTGCAGGGCTGGAACACGCTGTTGGAGGTGACGTACAGCTCGCCGATCGGCGGATTCGA
>DASUHF010000086.1:0-18972 GCA_036273655.1 Solirubrobacteraceae bacterium
CTGGCGCTCGCCGGTGCGTCCTACGCCGCGCTCAAGCTGCCGAAGAACTCGGTCGGCAACCGACAGATCAAGCGGGGAGCAGTCGCGCCGCCGAAGTTCTCCAAGCAGATCGGCGGGTACGTGCGCATGTACGCCAAGATCGATGCGCCGGTCGACTTGTCCACTCCTACCCACGGGCCAAGCTCGTCGGCTGGACGGCTGGCGCACCCCGAAGTGGCGGCACAATTTATTGGAAGCCGAACACGCCGGCTCGTTGCGTGGCGCTGAGCACGGCGCAGGATGATCTCCTCTCGACCGTCGCCACGAGCGCAACTCTGGTCGGAGGCGTACATGGCGCTTATCAGACTCATGTCGCGGTGCAGATCGCTGGACCGGCGGGCGCGGCCGTCGCAGTGATCTGCTGAACGTCGAGGTGATGGAGGGCATGCGCAACGCCGGCATCCGAAGAAACCTGTTCGGTTGTGTTGCCTTCGTCGCGGCTGTGATTTCGATGGCCGTCGGTGCCTCCGTCGCGAATGCGGATTACACGCTGTACTCGTGCGGCCAGTACTACAACGAAGGCGTGTTCACCGCGATGCTGCCTCCCGGCGGCTCGGTCACAACGGCCGGCAGCGGGTGCCCCGCCGCCGGCGGAGACACCGGCTTTGGCTTGGCGACAAGTGCAACGGTCTCAGCTAGTCCAGGCCACCGGGGTGCATGGCAGGCAAACGCACCAGCCGGCCTTGAGGTCGTCGCCGCGTCAGTGCCCGACAACTCCCTCTATCCCACTGGGCTGAACGACGGCGGTGACTGGGGTGGGGGCGTCTATTGGCAGGGTGGTGGCGCCCCGCTTAGCGATACCACCGGCAACGCGGGTACGTGGTCGGGATTCGCCTCGCCGTACTTCGGGTTCCAGATCGTCTGCGGTCCTAACCCGTGCAAGGCTGGAACCCCAGCCGATGTCGCCGCTTTATCTGTCAACTCGGTGTCGCTGAGTGTGCGAGAGACCGCCGGCCCGTCGCTGACCGCTCCCAACGGCCTATGGCAGACCAACGGCTGGGTTCGCGGCCAGTGGCCGTTGAACTTCTCGGGCAACTCTCCATCTGGCATGTGCGGCCTGAACGCGACGCTCAACCAGATCCCGTTGAACGGGACCAGCTCCCAGCGCGACGTCGCTGCCTGGCATCAGTGCTCGGCGCCGGCGGTCAGCGACACGATCAACACGGGCGCGTATGGGGAGGGCGCGATGCCGTTGTACATCGCGGGCTGGGATGCGGCTGGTGAGATCGCCCAGTACAGGAAGACGATCTATGTGGACAACAGCGCGCCGACGCTGTCGCTGAGCGGACCGACCGACGCGCCGACGACGGCGGGCACGCAGTATGTGACCGCGAGCGCTGGCGGGAGCCCGTCGGGGATCGATGGGATCGCCTGCTCGGTCGATGGTGCCCAGAACCGGTGGTATGCGGGCGCGACCGCCCAAATCGCAGTCAGCGGCATCGGCGGCCATCAGGTCAGCTGCACCGCGTACGACAATGCGGTCGACGCCAACGGGACCCACGGCGCATCGCCGACGCAGACGTGGTCGTTGAAGATCGGGGAGCCGGCCGAGCTCGGGGTCGGGTTCCTCAAATACGTTGGGCTGAAGTGCCACAAGGTCAAGAAGCGCGTAACCATCCCCGGGCACTGGGTCACCAGGCATCGCGATGGCAAGAAGGTCCGCGTCAAGACCAAGCCCAGGCACAAGGTCCGCAAGGTCACCAAGTGCCATCCGAAGGTCAAACATGTCCGCGTGGTCGTGCGAGTGCCCAAGCGGCGGCACGGCACGGTCGTCCGCCACCACGGCAAGATCGTGTATCGCAAAAAGATCGAGCACAAGCGCGTCGTGGTGCAGCCGCACTGGAAGAGCAGGACCAAGAAGCATGTGCGCCACGGCCGTTCGACGACCGTCAGCGGCTGGCTCGGGCTGACCGACGGGACCGCGCTCGCAGGCCAGGTCGTCGAGCTCCTCACCGCCCCCGACAACGGCCTGAACCACTTCCACGTCGCGGCGACCACGACGACCGCTGCAAACGGCGCCTGGTCGGCGAAGCTGGGACCGGGGCCGTCGCGGATCATCGAGGCCGCCTACGCTGGAAACCCAACGACCGAGGGAACCGCCTCCGGCCAAATCAAGGAGATCGTGCGCGCCAAGATCAAGCTCAAGAGCGTCACGCCGCGTCGGATCGCCTGGGGCCACAGCGTGCGGATCAAGGGCAAGGTCCTCGGCGGCTACCTGCCCAAGAGCGGCATCAACGTCCGTCTGCGAATCGGGATCGCCCACGAGAAGACCACCTACGGGGTCCACGAGCACGTCAAGGGCCGTGGCCGCTTCACCACCACCTACACGTTCGGCGCCGGCCCCGCGCGGATCCACCGCCGCTACTGGTTCCAGATCGCGACGCTGCCGGCCGGCAACTACCCGTACGCGGTCGCGCACTCCAACCGAATCTACGTCACGGTGGGCGGGCACCCCCACCCTCGGAGCCGCAGGCATTGATCCAACCAGCGAGCGCCAAGCGTGCCCAACAACCGATGATTTATACATTCTCGGTGTGTAAACTCATGCGCGCTCTTCCCCATCTGCCCAGGAGATTGCCGGATGACGTACGTGATCAACGAGCCGTGCATCGGCATCAAGGACCATTCGTGTGTCGAGGTCTGCCCCGTCGACTGCATCCACCCCACGCAGGACGAGGCCGACTGGAACGATCACGAGCAGCTGTACATCGACCCGGACGAATGCATCGACTGCGATGCGTGCGTCGAGGCATGCCCGGTCGACGCGATCACCCCCGAGGACCAGGTCCCGCCGGAGTGGCAGCGGTTCGTCGAGATCAACGCCGCCTACTACCGGAACCGCTGACCCGGCCGGACCGGCTTATCTGGCGGCCACCACCCCGGCCCGGATCGCTGGCGCGGCGGGAACGGCTGACCCAGCGGCGCGCTCGGTGACGCCGAGCACCTTCGAAGTCGCCCTCTTCCTCCATCTGCTCGGGACGTTGGCGTTCGCCTCCGGGATGGCCGTGGCGGCTATCTGCTTCGAGGCGGCACGGCGGCGGTCGACGGCCACGGAGGTCGCGATGCTGCTGTCGCTGACCCGCGCCGGGGTGCTGCTCGTCGTCTCCGGCGCGATCGTCGCGGGCGGCTGCGGCCTGTGGCTCGCGAGCCTCACGAACCTGAGCTTCCGAAACGAGTGGGTGTGGTTGTCGGCGGCCCTGTTCGTTACATCGATCGTGCTCGGAGGGCTCGGCGGGCGCCGACCCCGGCAGGCACGGACGCTGGCCAACGCGGAGCGGACGGCCGACGTCGACGCGGCGCCGAGCGGGCGTCTGCGCGCCCTGCTCGACGATCCCGCTTCCCGCGCGTGCAACTACCTGGCCGCGCTCGCACTGCTGGCGATCGTGTATCTGATGGTCACCCGGCCCTGAGCGCGGGCGTCTCGCCGGTCCGTGACCGCGCCGGCGGCGACCCTGGACGGAACGGCTCAGGCAAGTTACGATGCACATCAATGAGGGGCACGGCAGTTGAGCCCGGCGCGGGGGCGTCGACGGGCGAATCGATAGCACCATCAGCGGCCGGGCCATCCACAGCCGGGGCGCACCCAGCTGGACCGCCGGAGCCGCTCGAGTTCGAGATCGTCCCGCGGCGCGGTCTGGTCATCGTCGCGATCGTGATGATCCTGCTGATCATCGGCATCGCGGCCAACCAGCTGTGGGAGCTCACGTTCCTGCATGTGGCATTCGGCGCGGGATGGACGATCATCGACCTGTTCCTGGGCCTCGTGCTCGGGCCGATCATGGGCCGGATGTCGATCCCCGCTCGGATCGAGTTCACGACCAGGCTGATGCCGAAGATGGTGCTGATCATGCCGACGGTCGTGACCGTCGCGCTGGCCTCGGGCTGGCAGCTGTCGACCAAGCTGGGAACGAACCTGAGCGCCAGCCCGACGCACGGCTGGCTCGTCGCGAGCTTCATCGTCGTCGGCGTGATGGCGATCATCGCGCTCGGGCTGCTCGAGCCGGCGAACATCGCGGTCCTGGTCGAGCTCAAGAAGCGGCGGCCCAACCCGCAGGTGATCGAACGGCTGATGAAGCGCTTCATCTACAGCGCGGGGATCATCGGCGCGATGCAGGTCGCGACGCTGGTGATCATGACCAAGGTCGCGACCGGATGACCGAGCAGCGCTACCCGCCGATCACGGAGTTGGGGATGCTCTCGCTTGGGCTGATCGTCGCCGGCGGCATCTACCTGTCCTCGCACATTCCGCAGCACGTGCCGCTCGCTCCCGCGATCGCGCTGCTCGTCGCCTCGACGCTCGTGCTGATCGTCAACTACGTGCTGCTTCGACGGGTGCGCGACTTTGCCTGGGAGCGCTTCTTCCAGGTGGGGCGCTGGGCGCTGCTGGCGTACGTGATCACGGCCGGCATGATCGAGTACGCGTTCGTGCGCAACCACCTCACGGGTGGTCCGCTCGTGATCCTCACGCTGTCGCTCGTGATCTACGCGCTACAGGTACCGACGCTGATCGGCTTCACCGTGGCGCGCTACGACACGTCCGACGCGGCGCCGCCGGCGACCGGCTCGCACTAGCCGCCTCCCCCTCGGTCCGCAGGCGACCGGGACAGGGGATGCGCCAAAAGCCATCAAAGATCGCCAAACGACGCGCGCTGCGACCAGCTTGGCGACCGTCTACGCCTATGCGGACCGCGATCGTCCAAACTGCTTGGCAGCCCGCCAGATTGGCGATGTCTCACGCTCACGGCCACGGCCACGGCCGCGGCCACCGTCGCGCCGACCGTGAGCGCGCGGTCGCCGTAGCCCAGCGGAGGGGTCGACCCTCGGCCCATGAGGCGTCGAGCGCTGCGCCCGAATCGCGCTCAAGGGGGGTGCAAACGCGCAGGCTGGAGGCTCTTGCACCCAGACGATGCCGCTCGCGCGCAGATTTAGGAGACTCATACGCAGACCGCGGACGCCGGGCCGCGGAGGCGGTACGCTTGTTGGCTCATGGTCGGAGACATCCTCCAGCCGACGCATCTGCTGTTCATCCTCGTGGTGGCGCTGCTGGTCCTCGGACCGAAGCGGCTGCCCGAGGTTGGCCGCACGCTGGGCTCGGGACTGCGCGACTTCCGTCAGGCGATCAACGGCGAGTCGCACGATCGCGACGAGCACGAGCCGCACGGGTACGTGGAGACCGAGTCCAACGTCGACACCGGCCCGGCGTTTGCCGACGAGGAGCCGTCCGCCACAGCGGTCGAGGAGCACGACGACGCCGGTTGGACGCCGGACCCCGAGACCGACACCGGCCCGGCCTTCGCCACTGACGACGCCGAGTCGGCCTTCGCCACCGACGACGCCGACACCGGCGCGGCTACCGGCACGGCCTCCGACGAGGACGTTCTCGCCGAGCCCACGCCGACCGCCGAGCACGAGCCGGCACCGTCACGGACGACGGCGTCGAGCAGCGGCTTCGCGTCGGCCCTCGCCGCGTCGCGCCGGCAGCCCGGCAACGACACCGCAGACGACGAATAGCGCCGACCGCGCGGCCGTCGTCGCGTTGCTGCGACTGGCGCCCGTCACCGGCCACCGCGCGCACGGCCACCCGCGCTCGCCCGCCATCCGGCGCTCGCTCGCCGCCCCGCGCTCGCCTACCGCCCAGCGCTCGCCCGCCGAACTGCTGACGAGCACCGGCGACGCCCAGCGGGCACTG
The DNA here is from genome assembly GCA_036273655.1 of Solirubrobacteraceae bacterium. Classification (GTDB taxonomy): domain Bacteria; phylum Actinomycetota; class Thermoleophilia; order Solirubrobacterales; family Solirubrobacteraceae; genus Palsa-465. Next base: position 5,729 of record DASUHF010000086.1, read on the forward strand.
CGGGTCGTCCTCGACGGCTGCGAGGACCAGACGACGCTGCTGCCTACCGACCCGGGTCCGCTCCTCCACCAGGCCGGCGCCGACGTCGAGCGGTGGAGGGCCGCCGGAATCGAGCTGATCTCGGTGCTCGACGACGACTACCCCGCCAACCTGCACGCCGTCCACGACCGCCCGGCGCTGCTGTTCGTGCGCGGCCAACTGCTCGCCTGCGACAGACACTCAGTCGCGATCATCGGCTCGCGGCGCCCGTCCGCAAACGGCATACAGCGCGCGGACACGCTGGCGCGCGACCTCAGCGATGCCGGCTACATCGTCGTCTCCGGCCTGGCCGCCGGCATCGACGCCGCCGCGCACCAAGCCGCGCTACAAACACGCGGACGCACGCTGGCCGTGATCGGGACCGGCGTCAACCGCGTCTACCCGCCCGGCCACGCACAGCTGCAACGACGGATCGCCGCAAGCGGCGCGGTCGTCTCCTGCTTCTGGCCCGATCAGCCCGCCGCGCGGGCGCAATTCCCGATCCGCAACGGGCTGATGTCGGGCCTGACACGCGGCACCGTGATCGTCGAGGCGACACAGCGCAGCGGCACCCGCATCCAGGCCAGGAAGGCGCTCGCACACGGACGTCCGGTGTTCCTGCACGGAGCGCTGCTCGAGCAGCCGTGGGCGCGCGAGCTGGCCGACCGCCCCAACGTGCACGTCGCCGCCGACGCCGCCACAATCATCGACACCCTGCAGCGGCAGCGGCCCGACGCCGGCCCGCTCGTCGACCCATAAGTGGATGCCGACCGTCGACGCGCTGACCGCCGCGTACGGCAACGTGCTGGTTGCGCCGCGCCCGGGCGACGGCGTGTGCCGGATCTGCTTCAACCTCACCGACGGCTATGACCGCTGCTACGCGTGCGTGCACGGCGGCCAGCGCCTCAACGCGGTCGTGCCGATCTCCTACAGCGTCGCCGGCGAGCAGCTGCACCACGCCCTGTTCTCCTACAAGCGAGGCCCGCAGCCGGCCGCGACCGAGCTCGGCCTGCACCTGGCCGCAATCCTGTGGCGATTCCTATCCGAACACGAGCGCTGCGTGGCGCGGGCGCTGGGTGTCTGCACGATCCCGCTCGTAACGACGGTCCCGTCCAACGACCGAGCCAAGGACGACGAGCATCCGCTGCACCGGCTCGTCGGGCACACCATCAAGCCCACGAGCGAGCGCTTTCGACGGCTGCTGCGCCGCACCGACCGGCCCGTCACGCCGCACGTGTTCTGCGACGAGCGCTATGCCGCGACCACGCCGCTGGACGGCGAGCCGGTGCTGCTGATCGATGACACCTGGACGACCGGCGCCAACGCGCAGAGCGCCGCGGCGGCGCTCAAGCTGGCTGGAGCCGGGCCGGTCGCCGCGGTCGTGATCGGACGACATCTCAACCGTCACTGGGGTCCCAATGATCGGCGTCTGAACCGGCTGCCGACGCCGTTCGACTGGAGTCACTGCGCGCTTTGTCAGCCTGACACGCGAGAACCGCCACAACATCGGCGTGTCGACCACGGGCGCTCGCTTATCTGTTATTTAAACGAGCCGGCCGGGTAGTACGACGGCACCGGTTCGACCAGAACCGGCGAGAGCGAGAGGGAGGGACAGCTTTTGCGACGAATCGGCGCGCTGGTTGCAGCGGGACTGACGGCAGTCGCGATCGCCGCGTGCGGCAGTTCCTCGGGCAGCGGGCCGGTCACGCTGAACTGGATGGTGTTCCCCGAGCCGTCGGGCTCGTTCGCAAAGGCCGCCGCCGACTGCTCGGCCGCGTCGCACGGTGCCTACAAGATCAACATCAATTTCCTCTCCAACGCGTCCGACCAGCAGCGCCAGACCCTGGTCCAGCGGCTGGCGGCCGGCGACCCGTCGATCGACATCCTCGCGATGGACGTCGACTGGACGGCCGAGTTCGCCCACGCCGGCTGGATCCGGCAGTGGACCGGCGCCAACAGGACGGCCGTCTCCAAGGGCGTGCTGGCTGGGCCACTGAAGACCGCCACCTACCAGGGCAAGCTGTGGGCGGCGCCGATCAACTCCAACACCGAGCTGTTGTGGTACCGCAAAGACCTCGTCAAGACGCCGCCCAAGACATGGGGTCAGATGATCGATGACGCCGAGCGGCTGGCCAAGGAGGGCAAGCCCCACTACATCGAGGAACAGGGCGCCAAGTACGAGGGCCTGACGGTCTGGTTCAACTCGCTCGTCAACTCGGCCGGGGGCGGCATCGTCGGCCCCAACAACACGGTCATCGTCGGCCCGTCCGCCAAGATCGCAGCGCAAATCATGAAGCGGCTGGCGACCTCCGCGGGAGCCGATCCGGGACTCAACGCCTCGCAGGAAGGCCCCGGCAACGACGCGTTCGACGCGGGCGTGGCCGCGTTTCAGATCAACTACCCCTTCGTGTGGTCGGGGACCGAGGCGACCGCACCGGCGATCTTCAAGCACATGGGGTATGCGCCATTCCCGCAGGTGATCCCCGGCAAGCCCGCACGATCGACGATCGGCGGTTACAACCTCGGCGTCTCGAGCCACACCAAGCACCCACAGCTCGCGTTCCAAGCGGTCCGCTGCCTGATCCAGCCAAAGAACCAGATCCGTGACGCGATCAAGGGCGGGCTGGCGCCGGTGCTCGCGAGCATCTACGACGAACCGTCGTTCGAGAAGGCCTACCCATTCCACCAGCTGATCAAGAACCAGCTTCAGCACTACGGGATCCGGCCGCAGACGCCGCAGTACCAGGACGTCACGCTGGCGATCCAGGACACCTTGCAGCCGGCCGCGGACATCAACCCCGACACGATCGTGGACAAATTGCGCAACGAGATCAAGACGGCACTGAAGGGACAGTCGCTGCTATGACGGGTCACTCGATCGCCGCACCCGCGGCCAGAGAGGCCGTAGAGGCCGGACGCGGCCCAAAACGGCGCCTGTCGGACCGGTCCCGCGCCGAGCGCAGACTCGCGTATCGCCTGATCGCACCGTCCGCGATCGTGATGCTCGCGGTGGCCGGGTATCCGATCGTCGACACCATCGTGCTGTCCCTGCAGCGCGCCAGCCTCGACGCGCCGGGGCAAAACACGTGGATCGGCTTGGACAACTACGGCTACGTGTTCAGCGCGCACCTGTTCTGGATGGACCTGATCCATACGGCGGTGATCACCGTGATCAGCGTCTCGGTCGAGTTCACGCTCGGGATGCTGCTCGCGATCGCGATGCACCGGGTGATCTTCGCCCGCGGGCTGCTGCGCTCGGTCGCGCTGGTCCCGTACGCGATCGTCGCAGTCGTCGCCGCGTACGCGTGGCAGTACTCGTGGTCGCTGAACCTCGGCGGCTGGATCCCGCCGCTGCTCGGCCTCTCGGGCGATCCGCTCAGTCACCAGTTCGGCACCTACGTCGCGATCATCATGACCGAGGTCTGGAAGAACACGCCGTACATGGCGCTGCTGCTGCTGGCCGGCCTGTCGCTCGTGCCCGACGACCTGCTGGAAGCGGCCAAGATCGACGGCGCCTCGACCTGGCAGCGCTTCATCAAGATCACGGTGCCGCTGATGAAGCCCGCGATCCTGGTCGCGCTGCTGTTCCGCACGCTCGACGCTTTCCGGATCTTCGACGTGATCTACATCTTCAGCCAGGGCGCGAACAACACCGCGTCACTGTCGCAGCTCAGCTATGCGACGCTGCTCGAGCGGCTCAACCTGGGGCTCGGCTCGGCCGTGTCGGTCGTGCTGTTCGTGATCGTCGGGTTGATCGCGTTCATATTCATCAAGGGGTTCGGCGCCGCCGCCAACCCGGGCGCGGAGGTGAATCGATGAACGTGCAGGCACGCCAACGCACCGGCTGGTCGCTGGCGTTCGTGGTCGTGATCGTCTGCTCGCTGGTACCGGTCTTCTGGTTGATCATGCTGTCGCTGAAGACGCCGGAGTCGGCGACCGACGGCTCGTTCATCCCGCACCACTGGACGCTGCACAACTACTCGGACATCTTCAGCCAGAGCGTGTTCACCGCGGCGCTGCGCAACTCGATCGGCATCGGGTTGATCTCGACCGCGCTGGCGGTGCTGTTCGCCTCCTCGGCGGCGTACGCGATCGCGCGGCTGGACTTCCCCGGCAAGCAGGCGATCCTCGCGATCGCGCTGATGGTGACGCTGTTCCCGCAGGTGTCGCTGGTCGGGCCGCTCTACAACCTGTGGCGTCAGATCGGCCTGTTCGACACCTGGCCAGGGCTGATCATCCCGTATCTGGTCTTCGCGCTGCCGCTGTCGATCTTCGTGCTATCGACGTTCTTCAGGGAGATCCCGTGGGAGCTCGAGCAGGCAGCGCAGATCGATGGCGCAACGCCGTATCAGGCGTTCACGAAGGTGATCGCGCCGCTGGCGATGCCGGGGTTGGCAACGACGTTCATCATCGTCTTTTTGATCTGCTGGAACGACTTCGTGTTCGCGATCTCGCTGACCGCCACCAACGCGTCAAAGACGGTCCCGGCGGCGATCGCCCAGTTCCCGGGCCTGTCGCAGTTCACTCAGCCGATCGGCGACATCGCGGCCGCGGCCGTCGTCGTCACCGTACCCGTCATGGTTCTCGTGCTCCTGTTCCAGCGGCGTATCGTTGCCGGCCTGACAGCAGGCGCCGTCAAGGGATAAGGACCCCAAGGAGATAACCCCAATGGCCGAGATCGAGCTGGATCACGTCACCAAGCGCTACGGCGACGGCTATGAGGCCGTCAAGGACATGAACCTCGAGATCGCCGACGGCGAGTTCATGATCCTCGTCGGTCCGTCCGGGTGCGGAAAGTCGACGGCGCTGCGGATGGTCGCGGGTCTCGAGGACATCACCGAAGGTGAGCTCAAGATCGCGGGCCGCGTCGTCAACGACCGCACGCCGAAGGACCGCGACATCGCGATGGTGTTCCAGAACTACGCCCTATACCCGCACATGAGCGTCCGCGACAACATGGGCTTCGCGCTCAAGCTCGCCGGCGTGCCGAAGGACGAGATCGACCAGAAGGTCACCGAGGCGGCAAAGGTGCTCGACCTCGAGCAGCATCTGGACCGCAAGCCCGCCAATCTGTCCGGCGGGCAGCGCCAGCGGGTGGCGATGGGCCGGGCGATCGTGCGCAACCCGGCAGCGTTCCTGATGGACGAGCCGCTGTCGAACCTCGACGCCAAGCTCCGCGTGCAGATGCGGGCCGAGATCTCGCGGATCCAGCAGCGCTTCGAGACCACGACCGTGTACGTGACCCACGATCAGACCGAGGCGCTGACGTTGGGCGACCGCATCGCGGTCATGCGCGCAGGCGCGCTGCAGCAAGTCGGCGCGCCGATGGAGCTCTACAACCGCCCGAACAATCTGTTTGTCGCCGGCTTCATCGGCTCACCCGCGATGAACTTCCTGCCGGCGCACATCGAGGGCGACGTCGTCAAGCTGCCGATCGGCGACGTGCACATCCCCGATGCGCTTCGCGGCCGCCTGCAAGCGGGGCCTGGCGGCGGGCGCAATGGCGTTATCGCGGGCCTGCGGCCCGACGATTTCGACGATGCGGCGCTGATCGCCGACCGCGAGCGCGGCACGACGTTCAGCACGAAGATCGACGTGCTCGAGTCGATGGGCTCCGAGTTCTACGCGTATTTCACCGTCCAGGCCGAGCAGGTGTCCGCACAGGAGCTACAGGAGCTCGCCGAGGAGGCCGGCACCACCGATCTCCCGACTCAGGACGGGACCCAGGTTGTGGCGCGCCTTGAGGCGGCCAGCAGGGTCCGTCAGGGTCAGGAGATCGAGCTGTGGTTCAACGCCGAGAAGCTTCACCTGTTCGACCCCGAGACGGGGCTCAGCCTGCTGGCCGAGCAGCCGGTGGCGACCGGCTGACCCCGGCGACGCGCGAACGCTGAGCGGGCGGCCGGCGCTGTGCCCGCATCACGATCGACCGGTCTCCCGGACCAGGACGCGCAGAACGACTTCATGCGGGCCCGCCGCCGCGCGGTCGCGGCACGGCTGGCCGCGCGCCTGCGCGGCGAGCCCGACGACGTCCGCATGGTGCTGCCCTACGAGGAGGTCATCGGGGCGCTCGGCTATGTGTCCGAGCGCCGGATCGGGTTGCAGGTGGTGGCGCTGGACACGATCGTCGGCTCGGTCGACCGCGCCCGCGAGTTCGACCGCAGCTTCCGGCCGACGTCGGGGCGGGTGCGGTCACGGTGGGAGCACATCGCCGCGATGGTCCGCCGGGGCGAGTCGCTGCCCCCGGTCGACCTGCTGCGGATCGGCGAGCTGCACTTCGTCCGTGACGGCCATCACCGCGTGTCGGTCGCGCGCGCGCTCGGCCGCACCGACATCGACGCGTACGTGACCGACGTGATCACGAAGGTCGGCACCGAACGGCCGATCACGCCCGCCGACCTGCCGATGAAGAGCCTGGAGCGCGTGTTCGACGAGCGCGTGCCGCTGCCCGAGTCCGCACGTGCGGAGATTCAGCTGCACGACCCGTGGGACTACGCGCGGCTGTCCGAGCACGTCGAGGCGTGGGGGTTTCGTACCAGTCAGGAGCGTCACGAGTCGATCAGCCGCGCCGAGGCCGCTTACCAGTGGCTCGAACACGAGTACCGGCCGGTCGTGGCAATGCTGCGCGAGGCCGACCTGATCGGCGACCGGACCGAGACCGAGGCCTACCTGCTTGTCTCGGCCGAGCGCTACCGGCTGCTGCGCACCCATCGCTGGGACGACGAGGTGATCGAGCAGCTGATCGAGGCGGGCGGGTCGCACCGCCGGCGGCGCGGCAGGCGCTCTCGCTGAGCGGGCCGTCGAGCGCGGTTTTAGTCAGACAGGCTCATGTGCGCCACCAGGCGCCGATCACGCGCCGCCAGTTGTCCCAGGCGATCGCATCGATCTCGGCACCGGAGAAGCCGGCGTCGGCAAGCGCGTCGAGCAGCCTCGGGACGCCTGCGACGTCGCCGAGTTCGTCCGGAATCATGGTGCCGTCGAAATCCGAGCCGAGCGCGACGTGCTCAGGGCCGATCCGCTCTGACACGTACGCGGCGTGGCGTGCGATCAGCTCGATCGGCGTGTCGCGCGCCTCGACGAAGTCCTCGCGCAGAAACGCCGGGCCGTACACGATTCCGACAAGCCCTTCCGACGAGCCGATCGCGTCGAGCTGGCGGTCGGTCAAGTTGCGCGAGTTCGCCGACAGCGCATGCGCGCCGGAGTGGCTGGCCACCAGCGGACCGGCATCGAGGCGCGCGACATCCCAGAATCCGCGTTCGTTGAGGTGGCTGAGATCGACGAGGATGCCGAGCTCGGCGCAGCGCCCGACCAGCCGTCGGCCCGCCTCGGTCAGGCCGCCGCCGGTGTCGGGGCTCGACGGCGCGCGAAACGGGACTCCTTCGGCGAACCAGTTTGGCCGACTCCAGACCGGACCGAGCGAACGCAGCCCGGCCGCGTACCAGAACGGCAGCGCCTCGAGCTCTGCGTCGATCGCCTCCGCCCCCTCGACGTGCAGGACGGCCGCCGGCGGCAGGGCCGGGTGGTCATGGACGGCATCGAGGTCCGCGGTGGTGCGTGCGATCGTCACCTCGCCGGCGAGCTCGAGCGCGGCCAGACGCCCGGCGGCACGGGTTGCGACACCGGATGCCCAGCCGTGATCGAGCGGATCGGGCAGCGGTTGGCCCCACAGCCGGTGGCCGCCGGCCTCGGCGGGATCGGTGGGCAAATCGCCGTCAGGGCTGTCGGCGAACACCGCGAAGATCGCGCCGCGGACGCCGCCGGCGCGCATCCGTGGCAGGTCGAGATGGCCGCCGGGCTTGCCCAACGCCAAGCGGTCGTGGTAGTCGGCGGTGAGCGCATCGTTGTGTCCGTCGAACACGGGTCGCATCGGCCGCGACCGTACCGCAGCGCCGCCGCGGGGAGCTACGCGACGTATCGCAGCGCCGCCGCGGGGAGCTACGCGGCCGTAGCCGGACAGGCGGCTCGGGTAATCTGCGCGGGGATGCGACCTGCGACGGGTGAGACTCCGGCGGGCGAGTCCGGCTCAGCCGAGTCGGGCTCGGGCGAGTCGGGCTCGGGTGCGACGCGCAGGCGCTACGCGCCGCGGATGGCGCCCGCGCAACGCCGCGAGCAGCTGTTGGAGGCGGCGCTGAAGGTCGTGCTCGAGCAGGGCTACGCGCGCGTCTCGATCGAGGCGATCGCCCGCATGGCGGGCGTCACCCGGCCGGTGATCTACGACCACTTCCCGAACCTCGGCGCGCTGATCGAGGCCCTGATCGAGCGCGAGGAGCGCTACGCGCTCACGCAGCTGGCGGAGGTCGTGCCGGACCTGCGCACGCACCCCGAGGTCGACCTGGCGATGTTGCTGCACGTCGGGCTCCCCCACTTCTTCGAGTCGGTCGCGGACCGTCCCAGCACGTGGCGGATCATCCTGCTGCCGCTCGAGGGCACACCGGACATCGTCCGCGAGCACGTCGAGGCCAACCGGGCGATCGTGCTTGGCCGGATCGAGGACGTCGTCCGCGCCGCCGTGCGGTCGGGCCAGCTGACGCCCGAGCTCGACGTCGAGGTCACCGCGCGGGCGATCATGGGCTTTGCCTGGGACGCCGGCGCGATGATCGTGACCGACGCCGACGCCCACAGCCCGGAGCGCTACACGACGTTCGTGCGGATCCTCGCCGACCAGCTCGTAGGCCGTAAGACGAGTGCGGCGGGGACCCACGTTGCCGGGGCCCCCGCCGCTCGACCGTCGAGCACCGAACCCACGGCCGGGTGAGAGCACGGTGCTGCGGCGATCGATTACGCCCGCCTAAACCCAGCGCGCGGCCCGAAGTTGCGCCGCACCCCGGGGTTGCTCGGGGGCCGTGCGCCTGGCAGGTCGCGATCAGGCGGCGACGGCCGTCATCGCCTCGGCCAGCAGCGCGACCGACGCCAGCCGGTCCTCGATCCTCGGCGCCTGGTGGGTCACGATCAGCTCGTCGGCGCTCGTCTGCGAGCGGAACGAGTCGAGATACTCGCGGACTTCATCGGGGGTGCCGACGGCGGCATAGGTGAGCATCTCGTCGACATGGGCGGCGAGACCGGCGGCCAGCAGCCGATCAGCGTCGGCGTCGGTGAGCTCGAGCTCGGACGCGGGAACCCCGCGCGTGCGAGCGAACAGGCCAATCGCGCGCGTGCGCCGGATCGCTTCTCGTTGCTCGGCGGCGGCCGCGCTCGTGTCAGCCGCGATCACGTTGACGCCCGCGATCACGTACGGCGCCTCGAGCTGCTCGGAGGGCTTGAACTCGGCGCGGTACGCGGCGATCGCATCGTGCAGCGCCGCCGGCGCGAAATGCGACGCGAACGCGTACGGCAGCCCCAGCGCGGCAGCGAGCTTTGCTCCGAACAGCGACGAGCCGAGCATGTACAGCGGCACGTTCGAGCCCTTGCCGGGGACCGCGTCGACGCCCGGCACCCGCGTGCGTCCGGTCAGGTAGCCCTGCAGCTCGAGCACGTCCTGGGGGAACGTCTCGGCCGACTGCGGATCGCGGCGCAGCGCGAACATCGTGTTCTGATCCGAGCCGGGCGCCCGCCCGAGACCGAGGTCGATCCGTCCCGGATACATCGCCTCGAGCGTCCCGAACTGCTCGGCGATCACCAGCGGCGCGTGGTTGGGCAGCATGATCCCGCCGGCGCCCAGCCGAATCGTCGACGTCTGCGCGCCGACATGCGCGATCAGCACGCTCGTCGCTGACGAGGCGATCTGCGACATGTTGTGGTGCTCGGCATACCACACCCGCTCGTACCCGAGCTGCTCGGCCAGCTGAGCCAGCGCGACGCTGGCGGCGAAGCTCTCGGTCGGCGTCTGCCTTTTGCCGATCGGAGCGAGGTCGAGGATCGAGATCGGATAGCGCATACACCCGAGCCTAGTTCGCCATCCATCGAACTTCGCAGCTTTCGTTCGGACGTCCCGAACGGATCCTGCAGAGCTCGTGCGTCGGAGCACACGCCCGCACGCCGCACCCTGCTTTACTGGTTCCTCCCCGTTGGGGGCGTAGCTCAGTTGGTTAGAGCGCCGGCCTGTCACGCCGGAGGTCGCGGGTTCGAGTCCCGTCGCTCCCGCTCTAGAAGTGCCTGGATGTCGCGCACTTCTTGTCGCTGAGAGGTTTTTGCGGCCGGAGCGGGCAACGGTCGCGGGGAACCTTCCGTGGACTCTCCGGGTTCCTAGGCCGAGTCCGCCCTCCGACCGACTCGTCCCGGTATCCGCGCTTAGGAGGGAAGCCGCCGATTCGGTCCAGATGCTCGTCCCGCAGAAAGCATGGGTCGGCGCACTGCCCCGAGCTGACTGTTGAGCAAGCTCAGGAGCAGGAGCCTCCCCACAGGTGCCGACGCCGCGCGGCGGAGTCATCCGGCGAGGATCGGTTCAGGTGGCGAGTCCGGTCGTTGCCTGGGTGGGCTGCGGCCGGTATGGGTTATGGGATGCCGTGAGCGTTTCGAAGGCGTCGGCGGCGGCTGCAGGTCCACCGGCGGCGGCAAAGCCGTTGGCGACGCGACGCGCGCCGGGTGTCTTGGTTCTCGCTTCGCGGATCTTGGCGCGCAGCCGGTCGGGGTTCAGTCGCTGCGCGGGGAGTCGTGTGCCGGCGCCTGCGACTTCGACGCGGCGGGCGACCTCGAGTTGGTCGCGGCCGAATGGCACGACGCAGACGGGGACGCCGGCTGCGAGTGCTTTTTGCGTCGCTCCGGCTCCGCCGTGGGTGACCGCGCAGGCCGCGCGCGCGAGCAGCGGAGCATGCGACACAAACGGTTCGAGGCGGGCGTTCGCGGGGACCGTCGTCGCCGGTAGGTGAGCGGGGACCGTCGCGACGACGTTTAGGTCCTCCTGCGCGAGTGCCTCCAGCGCGGTCGTGACAAGCCGGCCGTCGTCCTGGAATTCGGACGAGGTGGTGATGAGCACCAGTGGTCGATCGAGCTCGGGCAGCCAGGGTGGGGAGTCGGCTGGTGGGTCCCAGCAGCACGGGCCGACCATGCGTACCGACGGTGGCCAATCGGAGCGCGGGTACTCGAGCGGCTCGGCGGTTAGGTACAGCAGCAGCGGCGGCGTGGTGAACATCTGTGCGAAATCGTCCAGTGGGGATACCCCCACGGCCGTCCGGACCTTGTTGAGTGCCGGCAGGAAGGCGCGTGCTGTGGATCCGAGGATCAGCGGTCGCAGAGCGCGGTCGCGGAGGCGCCCGAGGGGCCCGGCGGCCGGCTTGAGCCCAGGACCGAAGGGCGGCACGTCGGGGGAGGGAAGCGGAAGCGGATAGGGGAACCATTGCGCCCACGGCCCGCCCCAGGCATCTGCCACCGCGCTGGCGCCCCAGCTCATGCAGTCGACGAGCAGCGCGTCGGGTTGCTCGCCGTCGATCGCTGCTCGCAGGTCCACCACCTCGTGCTCGGCGCGGGCCGCGAATGTGGCGACGGCGCGCTTGATCTTGCCCTGGGGCGAGCGGGCCAGGTAGTCGTCGTGCTCGATCGCCTCGATGCTCGGGTCGATCGCCGCGGCGTCGAACCCACGCCGGCATGCCAGCGGCACCTGCGAGGCGAGCGTCCGCAGCGCGATCGAGTGACCGCGGCGGGCGAGCTCGTCGAGAATCGGAATCAATGGGTACAGGTGCCCGCGCGCGGGCGAGGTGTAGGCCAGGACCTTCACTTCTTCGTCACCTCCGGAATCAGTCTCTCGATTGCGTCGATCAGAGTTGCCCGGACTTCGGCGCGGGGGAGTTCGAGGTCGTGCCAGAGCAGCGACCAGGTATGCACGTCGCAGAGCGCGATCAGCGCGGCCCGACGACGGCTTCGATCATTCGCGCTCAGCCGCTGCAAGGACGGGCCGAAGGTGTGCTCGACCCAGTCATAGTGAAGCTGGCGCGCCCTGCGACGAATCCCCGCGGCGACCGCCCCAAGTCCATCCACGGCACTGATCCGGATCGCTCGCTCGCCCCACTGTTCGTAGTGGTCGAGCAGGTTGTCCACAGCCGCGGCGACATCACCGACCGGCGTGTTGAACCGTTGATCGCGAACCTCGCTGTATCCCCGCTCAAGCGCCCGCTCCAGCAGCCCGTCCTTGGAGCCGAAATGGCGAAGCAACGTCTGCTTGGTCACGCCCGCGCTCCCAGCGATCGCCTCCAGCGACGCCTCCTCCCACCGCCCCGCGAAGAACTCCGTCTGCGCCGCGACGATCAGCGCATCGCGCGTCAGCCGCTGCGCCCGCGCCCGCGCCACCTGCCGGTACGGCCGGGTGCGCCCTCCCACTTCCATATAACCGACAGTAACACTAAATTGGAGTCGCTGTCAATCCCTCAACGCGCCGATCCCCGAAACCGAGTCCGTAGACCTCGCGATGCCCGCATGAGCTAGAGGGCTGCGGCCCTCTAGCTCCGATTCGAGCGATCAATGGTGGAGCAACCCGTTCAGCCGGGACCAGAGTTGCGTCTGGACGGCAAGGCGGGTGCCCGCCGGCCGGGAACCGCGGACCTGGTTCTCGTCATACGCGGGTCCCCGCGTGGCGACAGCGGAGTCGCTCACGCGGTCGCGCGGGGGGCGGGGAGTCATACGGCGAACGCCGTCGTGCGGTTCGCCCCGATCTCTGGGACTTGACGCAGCCGGGGCCCGCGCCTCGTCGGCAAGTCTGTGAACAGCCGGAAAGAGCCATCGCTCGAACGGGAGAAGGACTCTCAGGCCGAGTCCGATCCAGCGCTTGTCTGCTTGCGGCGAGTGCGGCCCTCGGCCGTGAGCTTGGCAGCCCATCGCTCGATCTCGGGTCGAAGCCAGAGCTTCACGCGCCGATCACCGAACTCGCGAACCGGCCGCGGCATGTCCGCATAGCGGTGCTGGTACACGCTGACCGTGTTGCGGTGAGAGAGGCCAAGGATCTCCGCGACACCGTTCGCGTCGAGGAGATCCTCAACGTCGACCTTTCGGCCCATACGATAAGCCTACTGCAGTAGTCGGATCCGTCCCGGACCGTCCGTTAGCTTGCAGTAGTAATCAACAGACGGCCCCGGCGGTGCTCACAACACCCCCGGGGCCAGGGCCAGACCTGCGTAGGAGGTCCGATGGTGTCAGCGTATGCCCCGGCGCTGCCAGATACCACTAGATGATTGATTCCACGGCCGAGGCCGTGTTTGTGGGTGTTTTCGAGGAGAAAGGAGCAGCAAGCTCGAAATCGGCGGTGCTCACCCGCATCGCCGACCCAAGGGGGCCTCGATGGACGCCGACCTCGAGCTGCTGCT
>DASUHF010000087.1:0-5069 GCA_036273655.1 Solirubrobacteraceae bacterium
CCGGCCCGGTCGACCTGGATGACATACGGTGGTGGTGGGCATGGCTGCCCGGCGCGAGCTGGCGCCATCCCGACGGCCCCGGCAGCACGATCGCCGGGCGCGAGCGCCATCCCGTCACCCACGTCGCCCACGCCGACGCCGCCGCCTACGCCGCGTGGGCGGGCAAGGCCCTGCCCTCGGAGGCGGAGTGGGAGCGCGCCGCACGCGGCGGTCTGCGCTACCCAGCCAACGGCTACGGCCGGTACGACATGACCGGCAACGTGTGGGGAGTGGACATCCGACTTCTTCACCTCCCAGCACCCCAGGCAGGCGCCCTCGCCGTGCTGTGCGCCGCACGAGCCCCGCATCGACGATCCGGATGGCAGCTACGACCGCGAAACGGGTGAGCTCCGGCCGCGACGCGTGATCAAAGGCGGCTCGCACCTCTGCGCGCCGAACTATTGCCTGCGCCACCGGCCCGCCGCCCGCCAGGGACAGGCGATCGACAGCTCGACGAGCCACATCGGCTTGCGCTGCATCAGCCGGCCATCCTGAGCACGGGCGGCCGTCGTCACCCGTGCTGGCTGACGACAAGCTGGCCGCTCGGCACCGCCATCGCCGCCGACATCGCCTCCAGCCTGCCGTGAAAGGCGCTCGCGACCCGGTTGGCGTGGCTCTTCGCCAGCTCGGCCCGCGCGCCCGCAAACAGCTCGTCGACGGTCGCGTGCCACAGCCATAGCCACCGCTCGAAGTGCCCGCGCTGTAGCGGCGCCTTCATGTGCAGCACCGCGTGCGGCGCAAACGCCCCGCCCCGATAGCTGTGGGCTCCAAGCAGGACGGTCTCCCAAAACGACGCGATCTTCGGCACGTGTGCCTCGAGATCCAGCTTCGCGATGTCCGTAAACAGGTATCCGATGATCGGGTCGCCGAGCGCCTTGCCGTAGAACGCTCGCACGAGCCGCTCGCAGTCCTCGCGCGTTGAGATGTCAGCGACGGCCGTCACTCCACCCAGGATATGCCGATGCCTGGTCGGGGACGCTCGACGACGTCCTCGTCGGGTCCTAGGCGCGATCTGTCGCCCCGACCCGCACCGCCAGCACCGCGAACTCGAGCGTCGTCATCGTCGCGTCCTACTCCGCTCCGCGCGGGTCTCAAGAGAACAGTCGAGAGAGGGGCGTTTACGGGGGATTGACACCTTGTCTCGCGAAAGTTGTCGAATTCTGGTGCAGCGTCGCACTCGCGCGGCACTGAGCCTGCGCCATTCCCGCTGCCGTTGTAGTGTGCCCGAGCCAAGGCACGCTAAACGGTGGCTGTGACGGTCGGTCACGGCATCGACGGCGTACGGTGACCGTGGCGGTCACATCAAGACAGGGGAGTCGTCGGAATGCGCGAGCACGAGCTGGCAGGCGGCCGCCGCAAGTCAATGGCGGTGCTGCGTGTCATGACAGGCATGTCAGGGCTGGTTGTCGCGCTCGTTGTCGCGGGCCTGGTGGCCGGCGCGCACCCGGCGCCGGCGCTCGCCGCCGCATCCGCCGTGAGCCCGGTGCCGGCGTGCACGGCGGCGTCCCTCGCGCACCGCGCCGTGCTCAAAGGCGAGCTGCGCAGCGCCCGCAGACCGCTCGCGTTCACCCGGGTCACCCTGTACCGCGCGGCTTCGCGCGGGGAGCGACGGGCGACGGTTCTCGGGACGGCGCGCTCCTGCGCCGATGGCTCGTTTGCGATCTCGTACCGAAGTCGGCCTGGGCCCGCGGGGATCCTGTACGTGGTCGCCGGTCGCGGCGCCCGAGTCCGGCTGGCGGCGGCCCTCGGCCCGGCGCCGGTGCCGCGCAAGATCGTGGTCAACGAACGCACGACGGTCGCGGCGGGCTTCGCGTTGGCCCAATTCATCACCGGAGCGAAGATCCTCGACCGGGCTCCCGGCACCGGCAACGGCGCGGCGATGACGCGCGACCTCGTGAACGTGCGCAGCGGCCGCCTGAGCCGTGTCCTGACGAAGTCACCCAACGGTGCCCAGACCTCGACGTTGCGGACGTTCAACTCGCTGTCGAACATGCTGGTGGGATGCGTGCGATCGCACGCGCGGTGCGGCCGGCTGTATCGGCTGGCTACCCCGCCGCGTGGCACGGCCCCCAAGGGAACGCTGGCGGCGGTCGCCGACATCGCCCGCAACCCATCGCACAACGCGCGCGCGCTGTTCGCGCTCGCTCGATCCCAGCGAGGGCATTACCGGCCCGCGCTCGGCCCGCGCGGCCGCCCCGACGCGTGGATCCTCGCGCTGCGGTTCTATGGTGACGGCCACAGCCTCGAGGGCCCGGGCAACAGTGCGATCGACGCGCACGGCAACGTGTGGGTGACCGCCAACTACACCTACAGTGCGAGCCCGACCGCGCCCGTGTGCGGAAGCCGGCTGCTGTTCAAGCTCACGCCGACCGGCCGCTACGCGCCCGGCTCGCCGTACTCGGGAGGAGGCGTCAACGGCGCCGGCTACGGGATCACGTTCGACCCGCACAGCAACATCTGGGTGGGGAACTTCGGGTTCGCGGCGACCGCCTGCACCCACCAGCCGCCCCACAACAGCGTCTCGGAGTTCACGCCCAGCGGCAAGCCGCTTTCGCCGAGCCCGGCGGGCACGTCCTGGGGTGGCTTCACCCAGGGCGGCGTCAGCTGGCCTCAGGGGACGGTGTCAGACCGCCACGGCAACATCTGGATCGCCAACTGCGGCAACGACACCGTCACCCGCTACGCGCACGGCAACCCCGATGCGTTTACGAGCCTCGGTGGTCTGGGGATCAGCAAGCCGTTCGACGTCGCGTTCAACACGCGCGGCCAGGCGTTCGTCGACGGCAACGCCAGTAACTCGGTCGCGATGCTCAACCCCGACGGTACGCCGGCGAGGACGCCGATCACCGGCGGTGGGCTCAACCAGCCATTGGGGATTGCCGCCGACACCGGCGGCAATATCTGGGTGGCGAATTCCGCCACGGTCGGTATTCCCTGCCCCAACGGCAGCATCAAGCACACCGGCGAGGGCTCGGTCACGCTCATTCACAGCAACGGCAGGGTGGACCGGACCCCGCTCACCGGCGGCGGCCTGAGCACGCCGTGGGGGATCGCCGTCGACGGCAACGACAACGTGTGGGTCGCGAACTTCTCCGGCCGCCGGGTCTCGGAGCTGTGCGGGATCAGGCCGGCCAAGTGCCCGCCCGGCGTCCGCACCGGGCAGCCGATCTCGCCTGCCAGCGGATATGGCTTCAACGGCCTGCAACGCAACACCAGCGTGCAGATCGACCCGACCGGAAACGTGTGGATCACCAACAACTGGAGGCTCCTGCCAAGGCCGTTCGAGAACCCCGGCGGCTATCACATGGTCGTCTACATCGGTGTCGCGGGACCCCTGAAGACACCGCTGATCGGGCCTCCGCGGCCACTCCTCAACCAGCGTCCGAGATGACCACCGCCGCAAGTCATCGAGAACCGGAAGGAAACGACATGAGTGATTTGGTCGTCACACCTGCTCGAGCTCGAGGACGTGGTCGTCGTGGAGCGCAGGCCAGAGGGACGATCATCCAGACGTCGCTGGACAACGAGACCGAGGACCAGCTTGCGGCTGCGATGGCCGCCGCCGGGACGCGCTGACGCACCTCCTCGACGACCGCGGCTCGGTCGGCACGCGCTGCCGAGCCGCAGCGAGACCTCAAATTACAAACCGCAGCGACCTCGCGTAGATTGGCCGCGTGAGCGAGCACACCCGCCCCCATCGCGGTCGCATGGAGGGCCACGGCTACTACACCGCGCATTCGCAGGCACAGCAGGCCTACGGCGAGCTTGGTATGGAGTGGCTCGAGCAGGCCGCAGCGCAGGTCGAGCCGGTCCCCGCGGACGTGCCGTTCACGATCGGGGACTTCGGGGCTGCCGGTGGCGGCAACTCGCTGGAGCCGATGCGGCGCGCGCTGGCCGCGCGCCGCGGCGACGGTCACGCGCTCGTGATCCACACCGATATCCCCAGCGACGACTTCTCCGCGCTGTTCGAGCTGGTCGACACGTCCCCGCAGAGCTACCTGAGCGGTCAGCCGGGCGTGTTCGCGCTGGCCGCCGGCCGCTCGTTCTACGAGCGGCTGCTGCCCGACGGGATGCTGTCGCTGGGCTGGAGCTCGATCGCGGTCCACTGGCTCAGCGCGCTTCCGATGCCGATCGAAGACCACATCTACTGCTCGTTCGCCACGGGCGCCGCGCGCCAGGCGCTGCGCGAGCGTTCGGCACGGGACTGGCGCGTGTTTCTCGAGCACCGATCGCACGAGCTGCGGCCCACCGGGCGGCTGATCGTCATCGGCGGCGCCGCCCGCGATGACGGAAGCAGTGGGGCGGAGGGACTGATGAACGCCGCAAGCGCCAGCCTGTGCGAGCTCGTCACGGCGGGGCAGGTGAGCGAGGAGGAGTACCGGCGGATGACGATTCCGACCTGGAACCGGACGCTGGCCGAATTCATCTCGCCCTTCGACGCGGGCGAATTCGCCGGCTCGCTGGAGCTGCGCCGCAGCGCGCTGCGGTCGCTGCCGGATCGCTACTTCGAGGCCTACGAGCGCGATCGCGACCTCGAGCGCTACGCGAGCTCGGTCGCCGGCTTCTTCCGGGCTGCGTTCGAGGAGTCGCTGCTGGCCTGCCTGGACCCGGAACGCAGCAGCGGTCCCGTCCGCGAGGCGATCGCCGCGGCCTTTCGCGCCGGCCTACGCGAGCGCATCGCCGCCGACCCCGAGGCCGCCGCATGCCGCTGGCATGTCGCGGTGCTCGACATCGCGCGCGTGTGACACATCGTCCACCGGCGCGGCTGCGTTTGGCCGCGCACTCGGCACCGACAAGCGCTCACGTCAACGCACGGTCACAGCACGAACGGGATCAGCATCCTCGTGTGCTCGCGATACGCGGGGTAGGCGTCAGGAAACGCGCCAATCAGGTTGCGCTCCTCGACCAGTGCGCTGTAGTAGAACGTCGCGGCGAACGCGGCGACGATGACGAGTCCGATGATGTTGGTGAGCAGCGTGGTCCCGAGGATCGCGAGCAGCAGACCCGAGTAGATCGGGTGGCGGACGAAC
>DASUHF010000088.1:0-30830 GCA_036273655.1 Solirubrobacteraceae bacterium
TCGCGATCCCGGTGGTCCGCATCGAGCTCGCCGACGAGCTGCAGATCGACGCGATCAACCGCTATCAGGCGACCTCGTTTGCGGTCGCGCCGACGCTGTTTTTGGAGTTCGAGGGCGGCTCGGAGGAGGCGGTCGCGTCGATCGCGCGCGAGACCGCCGAGGTCGCGGCCGAGTTCGGCGGCAGCGACTTCGTGTGGGCGGCCGACGAATCGCAGCGGCGTCGCCTGTGGCACGCGCGCCACGTGGCGTTCGACGCGATGCGGGCGACCCGGCCCGGCGCGGCGGCGCTCACGACCGACGTGTGCGTGCCGATCTCGGCGCTGGCGCAGTGCATCGCCGAGACGCAGGCCGATATCGCGCAGCACGGCCTGGCCGCATCGATCGTCGGCCACGTCGGCGACGGCAACTTCCACGTGCTCGTCCTGCTCGACGGCGACGATCCGGCCGATCTGGAGCGCGGCGAGGAGTTCCACGCGCGGCTCGTGCGGCGCGCGCTCGCCCACGACGGGACGTGCACCGGCGAGCACGGGGTCGGCTACGGCAAGGCGCGGTTCCTGCTCGAGGAGCACGGCGAGGCGGCCGTCGAGATGATGCGCGCAATCAAGGACGCGCTCGATCCCGACGGCATCTTCAACCCCGGTAAGACCGTCTCGGCGATCTGACGCGGCGGTGCGTTCGGGTCACGTGCGCTCCGGCTCCGGCGGTAGCTCCGCAAACCCCCACGCGTCGGCGCCGCCGTCGACGGCGATCGTGGTGCCGGTGATGTAGGCGCCGGCGTCGGTCGCGAGGAACGCGATCAGGCCCGCGACCTCGGCCGGCGTCCCGAAACGGCCCAGCGGCACCGACCGCCGCCACTGCTCCCGCAACTCGGGGTCGTACTGGTCCATCCCCTCGCTCTCGACGGAGCCGATCGCGAGACAGACGCTCCGGATCGCGTATCGCGACCACTCGAGTGCCAGCCCTGATGCGAGGTTCGCGACGGCGGCGCGGGCCGTCGTCGCGTGCAGGAACCCGGGGTTGCCGCGCAGCGGGCTGAATCCGATGAACACGATCAGCCCGCCGCTGCCGTTGGGGATCATCGAACGGGTCGCGACCTCGCGCGTGAGCCGCCAGGTCGCATCGACCGCGAGGCGGTGCACCGCGCGCCAGCCATTGTCGGAGATCTGCTCCGCCGGCGCGGTGAACTGGCCGCCGGCGTTGTTGACGAGCACGTGGATGTGACCGAAGCGCTCGAGCGCCTGATCGAGCACGCGCCTGACGTCGTCGGGCTCGCGGATGTCGGCCGTCAGCGCGACGCACTTGCCGCCGCTGGCCTCGACCCGCTCCGCGGTCGCCTGCAGCGGTTCGGATCGCCGGCCGCAGATCACGACCGCGGCGCCGGTGGCCGCCAGCTCGACGGCGGTCGCGGCGCCGATCCCGGTGCCGCCGCCGGTGACGAGTGCGACCCGGCCGGCGTTGGCGTCTGAGCGAAGGACGGAGGCGTGCTGATCGGTCATGGCAAATGAGTACCAGCCCGACCCGGCGGTGTGGACCAGCGCGGCTCCGACGGCCGCCGCTCGGGCCTGTCTGACCCGGTTCGCTCCGAGCTGCCGGCGATAGCGGCGAGTGCCCCGTTTCCTCTCATGGGGCAACGAAGAGGAGCGTCGGCCGCCTGTAGCCGGCATCTGTGCGCGGCAGCCGGTCGGAACCTGAGCTTTCCGCCGATCCACCCCTCCGAAACGACGGTTGGTGGCGGTTGCATGTGGGACGCAGATCGGTCGCCAACCTCTGTCTGAGCGCCGCGAATTGGCGGAAGTTCCATGAACGGGGTCCGAGAGAGGCGAGCTGCGCGTCCGTCCCGGGCAATGCCGCGCCCCCTCGTTGCTGCCGTGTCGCGCCCGCAGCAAAACGAACCCGCCCGCTTGACCACGTCCCACCGAGAGTTGAAGCTACATGTCCGTAGCTAGTCGTGGTAGGGTCGCGTCACGCGGTCGACTCAAACCTGGGAGGCAGAGACATGCACCGACGATTGGCGACGCGGACACGACGGCTGCTGGTATGCGCGGCGATCGTCGCCGCCACTGCCGCGGCGGCATGCGCGGCGATCGCCGCCAGCGCGGCCCCCGCGTCCGCCGCCGCGAGCTACCCGGTGATCTACAACGGTCTGATCGGCTACGGCGCCCATGCGCTGACGCCCGACGTGCCGGCGGCGGGATCGATCTACGTCAACTGGCGCAGCTCATCGCCGGCGGCCGGCTGCCGTTCGAGCGCGCACCCGTATCCGGTCGTGCTCGTCGGCGGCACCTGGGCCAACCAGGCCGACGACTTCGCCGCCGTGTCGCCGCTGCTCGCCGACAACGGCTACTGCGTCTACACCGACAACCTTGGCTCGGCGCCGGGCGCGCCGCTTGCCCAGACCGGCGACATCCCCACCTCCGCCTCCGAGCTGGCGACGGTCGTCGACAGGGTGCTGGCCGCCACCGGCGCCGCCAAGGTCGATCTCGTCGGCCACTCGCAAGGCGGCGGCGTGTTGCCGCGCTGGTACCTCGCGTTCGACGGCGGCGCCGCCAAGGTTTCCCAGCTCGTCGGCCTCGCGCCCTCCAACCACGGCACGACCCTGAGCGGCCTGCAGACACTCGGCTCAGACCTCGGGATCCTCGGCGTCGTCAACGACGGGCTCAACGTCGCCGGCTTCCCCTCCGCCGTGCAGCAGGAGGTCGGCTCGACCGTCAACACGACGCTCGACGCCCGCGGCGACACGGTCCCCGGCGTCACATACACGAACATCGTCTCGCGCAACGACGAGGTCGTGACGCCGTATACCAACCAGTTCCTGACGGCCGGCCCGGGCGCGACCGTGCACAACGTCCTGCTGCAGGACTCCTGTCCGCTCGACCAGGGCGATCATCTCTCCGTCGTCTACGACCACATCGCACTGCGGCGGATGCTCAACGCGCTCGACCCGGCGTCGGCGAGGCAGCCGACCTGCACCCCGGTCGCGCCGCTGGTCGGCGGATAACGACCGGTCCCGGCTTCGCGTCCCGGCGCTCAGCGAGCCCCGAGCAGCAGCGCCACGTAGCCGTCGGCGATCTGCTCGGGGCTGAGCGCGCCACGCGGCCGGTACCACTGCGCCGTGTGGTTGACCATCCCCAGCAGCGCCAGCAGCGGCAGCGGCGGCTGCAGCCGGGGGTGGGCGCCGTCCAGCGCCTCGGCGACGATCCGCTCGAACGCCTTGCGCGCCGCCCGCGCCGCGCGCCACCGCTCCCCGGACTCGATCACGTGGCGCTCCTGCTGGAACACCAGCATGTGATCGCGGTGGGCGACGACGTGCGCGACCCACAGGCGCACCAGATCGCGCAACCGCCGATCGCCGTCGCCGCCGGCCGCCATCAGCTCCCGCGCCGAAGCCAGCAGCGGCTCCATCAGCTGGTCGCAGATCGCCGCCAGCAGCTCCTCCTTGGAGCCGAAGTAGTGATACAGCGCCCCGGTCGCCAAGCCCATCGAGGCGGCCAGGTCCTGCATCGTCGTCTGGTCGTAGCCGCGGCGCGCAAACTCTCTTGCCGCGAGCCGCACGAGCTCGTCCTGGCGGCGCTCGTAGCGCTCGCGCAGCGCCGGGCGAGCCGGGCTCGGTGGGGCGGGCATCGCCGCCCATCTTATCCGAATGTCGGTTCGAATTCCGAACAGCCATTCTGTATAGTCGGGGACCCGTCATGGACTTCCTGCTCGACGACGAGACCCAGCTCCTGCAGCGGACCGTGCGCGAGTTCGCGCGCGAGCAGGTCGCTCCGGCCGCACCCGAACTCGACCGCACCCACTCGTTCCCCTACGAGCTGGTCTCCTCGATGGCGCAGCTCGGCTGGATGGGGATCCCGTTCCCGGAGGATGTCGGCGGCGCCGGCGGCACGACGCTGCAGTACGCGATCGCCGTCGAGGAACTGACGCGCGTGGACTCGAGCGTCGCGATCACGTTGTGCGCGCACACGTCGCTCGGCACCCAGCCGATCTACCTGTTCGGCTCAGATGCTCAGCGCGCCGAGTGGCTGCCGAAGCTGTGCGCGGGCGAGATCCTCGGCGCGTTCGGCCTGACCGAGCCCGAGGCCGGCTCCGACGCCGGCAACACCCGCACGCGCGCGCGGCTACGCGACGGCGAGTGGGTGATCGACGGCGCCAAGCAGTTCATCACCAACGCCGGCACCGATATCTCCGGCGTCGTCTCGATCACGGCGCGAACCGGCGACGATGAGATCTCGAACCTGATCGTCCCCCACGGCACCCCCGGCTACGAGCAGGGTGAGCCGTACCGCAAGATGGGCTGGAACGCGTCGGACACGCGGCCGCTGACGTTCGCCGACTGCCGCGTGCCGGAGGAGAACCTGCTCGGCGAGCGCGGCGCCGGCTTCAGGCAGTTCCTGCACGTGCTCGACATCGGCCGCATCGGCGTCGCGGCGATGGGCGTCGGGCTCGCGCAGGGCGCGCTCGACGAGGCACTCGCCTACGCCAAGGAACGCCGCGCGTTCGGGCGCCCGATCTCGAAGTTCCAGACGATTCAGGCCAAGCTCGCCGACCTCGCGACCGAGATCGCCGCAGCGCGACTGCTCGTCTATCAGGCCGCCTGGCTCAAGGACCGCGGCGAGCCGTTCGGGCTGACCGCGGCGCAGGCCAAGCTCAAGACCGGCCGCCTCGCGGTGCGCGCGACAGAGGAGGCCGTGCAGATCCACGGCGGCTACGGGTTCATCGAGGAGTATCCGGTGTGCCGCTTCTACCGCGACGCCAAGATCCTCACGATCGGCGAGGGCACCGACGAGGTGCAGCAGATGGTGATCGCCCGCGCGCTCGGGGCGTGAGCGCAGTGAGCGAGCTTCCACACAGCGTCAGGATCCGCGAGGTCGGCCCGCGCGACGGCTTCCAGAACGAGCCGGAGGTGATCCCGACGCAGACCAAGGTGTCGCTGATCGACGCGCTCGGGCGCACGGGGCTGCAACGGCTCGAGATCACGAGCTTCGTCCGCGCCGACGTGATCCCGCAGCTGGCCGACGCGGCCGAGGTGCTCGAATCGGTCGACCTGCCCGACACCCTCAGCCGCAGCGTGCTGATCCCCAACGAGCGCGGCCTTGACCACGCGCTACGGCTACGCGATCGCTTCGACGAGATCAACGTGTTCATGTCGGCGTCGGAGTCGCACAACCGCGCCAACGTCAACCGCTCGGTGCAGGAGTCGCTGACTGGCCTGGAGCGGGTCGTCGCGCGCGCCCGCGACCACGGCCTGCGCTGCGAGGCGATGATCAGCGTCGCGTTCGGGTGCCCGTACGAGGGGCACGTCGAACCCGATACGGTGTTCGCGATCGGCCGACGGCTGGCCGACGCGGGCGCGCAGGAGGTCGGCTTCGGCGACACCACCGGGATGGCGAACCCGGCGCAGGTGCGCGGCTTTTTCGAGCGCGCGTTCGAGCAGTTGCCCGACGTGGAGCTGACCGCCCATTTCCACAACACGCGCGGCCAGGGGTTGGCGAACGTGTACGCCGCCCTGGAGGCCGGCTGCATGAGCTTCGAGTCGAGCTTCGGCGAGCTCGGCGGCTGCCCGGTGCCGGCCGGCGCCACCGGCAACATCGCCACCGAGGATCTGATCTCGATGCTGCACGAGATGGGGATCGAGACCGGCGTCGACCTGGGCAAGCTGCTGGAATGCGCCCGTGCCGTCCGCGACGCGCTCGGCCGGCCGCTCGGCAGCCACACGATCGTCGCCGGCCCCGTCGACTGGCACCGATGAACGCCGCGAGCGGATGTTCGACGCGGTTCTGATCGCCAACCGCGGCGAGATCGCGCGCCGCGTGATCCGCACGCTCGACCGCCTCGGGATCGGCTCGGTGGCGATCTACACGCCGTCCGACGCGGGCGCCCCGTTCGTGCGCGAGGCGTCGCAAGCGATCCAGATCGATTCCTACCTCGACATCGACGCGATCGTCGCGGCGTGCACGCGGTCGGGCGCGCAGGCGCTGCACCCCGGCTACGGCTTCCTCTCTGAGAACCCCGCACTGGCGCGCGCCTGCGAGCACGCCGGGATCGCGTTCGTCGGCCCACCCGCGCCGGCGGGTGAGCTGATGGGCGACAAGCTGCGCGCCAAACAAGCGGCGAGTGCCGCGGGTGTCCCGGTCGTCCCGAGCTACAGCGAAGACGGGGCGCTGCATGCCTCGGCCGACGCGTTCCCGCTGCTGGTCAAGGCGGCCGCGGGCGGCGGCGGCCGCGGGATGCGGGTCGTGCACGCGCCGGACGAGCTGGAGGGGGCGCTGGCATCCGCCCGGCGCGAGGCGCTCGCCGGGTTCGGTGACGACCGCGTGTTCATCGAGCGCTTCCTGCCCCGCGCGCGCCATCTCGAGGTGCAGGTGATCGCCGACCAGCACGGCAACGTCGTGCACCTCGGCGAGCGCGAGTGCTCGCTGCAGCGCCGCCACCAGAAGGTGATCGAGGAGGCCCCGTCGCCCGTCGTCGACGACGAGCTCCGTGCCGAGCTCGGCGCCCAGGCGACCGCGCTCGCGCGCGCGTCCGGCTACGTCAACGCCGGCACGGTCGAGTTCATCGCCGACTTCGACAACCCGGCCGACCACTACTTCCTGGAGATGAACGCACGGCTCCAGGTCGAGCATCCGGTGACCGAGCTCGCCTACGGCGTCGACCTCGTCGAGCTGCAGCTGCGCGTCGCCGCCGGCGAGCCGCTGCCGCTGACACAGGACGACGTGCGCCTGCGCGGGCACGCGATCGAAGCGCGGATCACCGCCGAGGATCCCGCGCGCGGGTTTCTGCCGACCGCCGGCCGCGTGCTCGCCTATGACCGGCCGGACGCCGCGACGGCGCGCGTCGACGACGGCATCGACGTCGGCTCGGTCGTCGACACCGCATATGACTCGCTGCTGGCCAAGGTGATCGTTCACGGAGCGGACCGACACGCGGCGCTCGGCCGGCTGCGCCGCGCGCTCGCGCAGACGACGATCCTCGGCGTCACGACCACGACCGGCTACCTGCGCGGGCTGATCGACGACCCGGCGGTCGTCGCGGGCGAGCTCGACACCGGTCTGATCGAACGCGGCGCGGTGCCCGCGGCGCCGGTCGGCGACGCCGGGATCGCGCACGCCGCGGCGATGCTGCTCGTCGCCGACAGCGCGCGCGACGACGATCCGTTTGCGCGCGCCGACGGCTGGCGCCTGAGCGGCGAGCGCGCCGCTTCGCACTGGCGGACGAGCGTCGGCGGCGGCGAGCCGGTCGAGGTCGACGTGCCCGCCGCCGATGTCGCACTCGTGCACCGCATCGGCCCCGACCGCTTCGAGATCGACGGCCGCGGCGAGTGGCTGCTGGCCCGCGACGGCGACATCGCCTGGCTCGGCCACAACGGCTACGCGTGGCCGGTGCGTCAGCTGTCGGCGGCGACGGGCGCGGACGCGCTCGCCGACGGCGAGCTGCGCGCGCCGATGCCCGGCCAGGTGCTTCTCGTGCCAGCGAGCGTCGGCGACGCGGTCTCGGTCGGCGATCCGGTCGTCGTGCTCGAGTCCATGAAGATGGAGCTGGTGCTGGCGGCGCCGATCGACGGCGCGGTCGCGGAGCTGACGGTCGCGCCTGGCGACAAGGTCGCGGTCGACCAGCCGCTGGCGCGAGTGGAGGCGGCGGCGCCGTGACCGTGCTGCGCACCGCCGTCAACCCCGGGTCAGAGGAGTTCGCCGGCAACGAGCGCGCGAACCTGGCGCTCGTCGCCGATCTCGGCGAGCGGCTGGACGCGGCCGCGCTCGGCGGCGGCGAGCGATCGCGCACGCGTCACGTCGAGCGCGGGAAGCTGCTGCCGCGCGACCGTGTGCAAAGGCTGGTCGACCCCGGGTCACCCTTCTTGGAGCTGTCGCCGCTTGCCGCCCACGACATGTACGACGGCGACGCGCCGGGCGCCGGCATCATCACCGGGATCGGCCGCGTGTCGGAGCGCGAGTGCGTGATCGTCGCCAACGACGCGACGGTCAAGGGCGGCACCTACTACCCGATGACCGTCAAGAAGCACCTGCGCGCGCAGGAGATCGCGCTCCAGAACCGGCTGCCGTGCGTGTACCTCGTCGACTCCGGCGGCGCGTTTTTGCCGCGTCAGGACGAGGTCTTCCCCGATCGCGAGCACTTCGGCCGGATCTTCTTCAACCAGGCGACGATGTCGGCCTCCGGCATCCCGCAGATCGCGTGCGTGATGGGCTCGTGCACGGCCGGCGGCGCCTACGTGCCCGCGATGAGCGACGAGACCGTGATCGTGCGCGGCCAGGGCACGATCTTCCTCGGCGGCCCGCCGCTGGTCAAAGCGGCGACCGGCGAGGAGGTGACCGCCGAGGAGCTCGGCGGCGGCGAGCTGCACTCGCGCCGGTCGGGGGTCACCGATCACCTGGCGTCCAGCGACGGCCACGCGCTGGAGATCGTGCGCGAGATCGTCTCGACATTGGCGCCGCGGGCGCCGGCGCCGTGGGAGCGCCGGCCGGTCGTCGAGCCCGCGGTCGACCCCGCGACCCTGCTCGGCGTGATCCCCTCAGACGTGCGCCGCCCCTACGACGCCCGCGAGGTGATCGCGCGGATCGTCGACGGCTCGCGCTGGCACGAATTCAAGGAGCTGTACGGACCGACGCTCGTGACCGGCTTCGCGCACATCCACGGCCATCCGGTCGGGATCCTCGCCAACAACGGGATTCTGTTCTCCGAGAGCGCGTTGAAGGGCGCCCATTTCATCGAGCTGTGCGATCAGCGCCGGGTGCCGCTCGTGTTCCTGCAGAACATCACCGGCTTCATGGTCGGCCGCGACTACGAGGCCGGCGGGATCGCCAAGCATGGCGCCAAGCTCGTGACCGCGGTCTCGACCGCCCGCGTGCCGAAGCTGACCGTGATCTGCGGCGGCTCGTTCGGCGCCGGCAACTACGGGATGGCGGGCCGCGCGTTCTCGCCGCGGATGCTGTGGATGTGGCCCGGCGCGCGGATCTCGGTGATGGGCGGCGAGCAGGCCGCGACGGTGATGACCGAGGTCGGTCAGGCGCAGACCGGCGCGCAGCTGCGCGAGCAGTACGAGCGCCAGGGCCACCCCTACTACGCGACCGCGCGGCTGTGGGACGACGGCGTGATCGACCCACGCGACACCCGCGACGTGCTCGGCCTGGCACTGTCGGCGGTCGCCAACGCGCCGCTGGCCGACGTCCGCTACGGCGTCTTCCGGATGTAGACATCGGGCGCGCTGCTCGGCGTGCTCAGACAGCCGTGGTTCACACGGCGGGCTCGACCCCCGCATCTGCGGTTCACTAGATTGCCGGGCGTGATCGTGGCCGGGAGAGGAGCAGCCAGGGAGGCGTGGTGGACGTAGGAATCGGACTGCCCAACGCTGTGTCGAACACGACCAGGCAACAGCTGCTTACCTGGGGCCGTCTCGCCGAGGAGGCGGGGTTCTCGAGCCTGGGGACGATCGACCGGATTGTCTACCCCAATTATGAGCCGCTGATCGCGCTGACTGCCGCGGCGGCGGTAACCGAGCGCATTCGGCTGGTCACCTCGGTGCTGCTCGGTCCGCTGCGGATGAACCCCGCGATCGTCGCCAAGCAGGTGCTGTCGCTAGATGCGATCGCCGGCGGGGGGCGGGCGGTGCTCGGGATCGGGTTGGGCGGCCGCGAGGACGACTATCGGGTGAGCGGCGCCGCGATGTCAAATCGGGGCGAGTGGCAGGACCGCGCCGTAGCCCAGATCCGCCGTATCTTCGACGGCGCCGACGGCGATGAGGGCAAG
Organism: Solirubrobacteraceae bacterium; assembly: GCA_036273655.1. Taxonomy (GTDB): domain Bacteria; phylum Actinomycetota; class Thermoleophilia; order Solirubrobacterales; family Solirubrobacteraceae; genus Palsa-465. The sequence continues at coordinate 9,757 of DASUHF010000088.1, forward strand.
ATCGGGCCACGACCACGGCGGTCGGGTCCGTCTTTGATCGTGGGCGGTTCGGTCGCGGCGTCGTTTGAACGAGCGGCCCGCCACGCGGACGGCTGGATCATGGGCGGTGGCACCCCCGAGCAGTACGCGGACGCCGCACAGCAACTGCAGGCCGCATGGTCGGCACAGGGCCGCGAAGGCCAGCCGCGAACGATGGCGCTGGCGTACTTCTCGCTCGGCGACGACGCCGAGCAGCACGCCAGCCGGTACTTGCGTGACTATTACGCATTCTTGGGCGAGGAGCTGAGTGGGATGATCGCGGGCAGTGCAGCCAAGGATGCGGACGCTGTCACCGCGCACGTCGCCGCATTCGAGAATGCGGGCTGCGACGAGCTGATCCTGTTTCCCTGCTCGGCCGACTCGTTGCAGGTTGAGCTGCTCGCCGCGGCGCTCGGGCACTGAGAGCCTGCGCGTTTAGTCAGGCCCTCAGCCGGCCTTCCTGTTCCCGGTCTTGACGGGCACCGCCACGGGCACCAACGCGTTGGCCTCGAGCCGCGCGATGATCCCATAGCCGGGCGTCGTCATGTGGATCCCCAGCTGCGTGCAGAAGAACGTCAGCCGGCAGACCTTCGCAACCGGCACCGGGATCACCCCGTATGGCGCGAGGTCGGTCGTCACGAACGGCCCGTAGGCGCCGGTCGCGGCGGTGACGTCGACGAACTTCGCCCTGACCGACCCGTACGCGCGTCGCAGACCCGGGTTGATCATCCGGCGAAACGCGGTCACCGACTCGGCCGCCAGCGTGAAGCGGTTGTCGCCGAACGGGGCCGGGCGCACCCATGCGCCGAGCGCCACGTCCGGGTACGTGGAACCGATGATCTGCATCGTCTGGCCGCCCGCCGTCCGCAGCCGTTTGACGATCTCCTTCAGGTTGGCGGTGGCCGCGACCATGTTGTGGGAGACGCAGCCGAGCGGATCGGCGGCGGCCAGGCAGATGTCGACGTCGTTGCCGCCGATCGAGATCGTGACCAGCCCGACCTTGCCGGGATGACGCCTGATGAACGCGACCGCCGCCTGGACCTGGGTCTTGCCGGGGTAGCCGGCGGCGCCGGGCATGCGGCTCTTCGCGGGGCAGTCTCGCTGGGTCAGCATCGAGCCGGTGGTCGCGCCGCCGCAGCCGAAGTTGACCAGCGTGAACCGGTAGCCGCGCTTGCGGGCGAGCTTCACCAGCTGGTTGGCGGGACCATGCAGCGTCGTGTGGCCGAGCGAGTCCTGATAGCCGACCGCGTAGGAGTCGCCGAGCGAGAGGTAGTACTGGCGCGGCTGCTTGGCAGACGCGGTCGCGGCGCCGAGCGCCAACGCGAGCGCTACCACGGTCGTGACCACGGCAGCGATCCTGCGTACGGGTGTGGTGATCGTCATTGCCCCTCCTCCGGTCGGCCGACGTCGATCGTCGCCGCCCTGAACGTGTTGCCGGCCGTCACGGCGGATCCTACGGTGCCCGCTCGCAAGCCGCAGCGTCAGAGTTCAGGCGTGGTCGTGACGGGTCAGCGCCAGCACCGGCAGCGCGCCGGGCGTCAGTGACGGCGCGCACGCGTCCCACTCGGCGACGCCGAGCGCGCGGAAGCCGGCCGTCACCAGGCCGAGGTAGCCCGCGTCGATCACCGCGCGGCCGGCGACCGCGGCCCGCCGCATCCGCCGCCGCGCCGCGCGGCGGCCGAAATAGGCCCACACCCGCGCGCCGCCGGCGTCGACGAGCGCCGAGACATCGCGCCGCTCGTAGTTGCGCTCGCGCTCGTCGAGCGCCTTCAGGCGCGCGGCGTCGACCGGCACGCACAGGCCGTTCACCTCGCAGTCGCGGTCGGCGACGATGTCCAGGAAGCAGACGAACACGGCCGGGCGGGCGCCGGCGGCCTCGGTGTAGTGCTTGTAGCCGGGCAGGTCGCGCCGGTTGTCCATCGCCACCCCCCACCGTCGGCGGTGGCCGCGCAACTCGCATACGAAGCCGCCGGCCGCGGGCGTGCGCGACGGCGCCGCCCCGTCGGCCAGCGCCGCCAGCGACGCGTAGCCGAACACGAACTCGTGGCCGCTCAGATCCATCAGCTGAGGTGGTGGACCTCCTGCAAGCCATACACCGGCGTCTGCAGACCGACCTGGCGCGCCTTGAGCTGCAGCGCCAGGTACAGCGAGTAGTGGCGCGACTGGTGCAGGTTGCCGCCGTGGAACCACAGCGCCGGCTGCCGGGTCGGCTTCCACATGTTGCGCTCCTCGCCCTCCTACGGGCCCGGGTCCTTGGCCGTGTCCGAGCCCAGTCCCCAGACCTTGCCGACGCGATCGGCGACCTCCTGGGAGATCAGCTCCGCCGCCCAGCCGTTCATCGAGCCGTAGCCGGTCGCGTACACGACCAAGTCGGCCGGCAGCTCGGTGCCGTCGTCGAGCACGATCGCGTCTTGCACGAGGTGGTCGACCTGGCCATGGGCGAGCTTCACGCGGCCGTCGGCGACGAGGTCCGCGGCGCCGACGTCGATGTAGTACCCGGAGCCGCGCCGCAGGTACTTCATGAACAGGCCCGAGTCGTCCTCGCCCCAGTCGTGCCAGAACCCGGCCGCCTCGAGCCGATCGTAGAACTCCCGGTCGCGCTCGCGCATCTGCTCGTACAGCGGGATCTGGAACTCGTGCATGACCCGGTATGGGATCGAGGCGAAGATCATGTCGGCGCGCTCGGTCGTGATCCCGGACGCGACCGCCTGCTCGGAGTACAGCGCGCTCAACCCGATCTCCATCAACGTCGACGAGCGCACGATGTGCGTTGACGAGCGCTGCACCATCGTCACGTCGGCGCCGACCTCGTACAGCGCCCCGCAGATGTCGAACGCGGAGTTGTTGGAGCCGACGACCACGACCCGCTTGCCGGCGTACGCGTCCGGCCCCGGGTGCTCTGAGGAGTGCTGCTGCTCGCCGCGGAAGCGGTCCTGACCCGGAATTGAAGGCCGGTTCGGCCGGCCAGACATCCCCGTCGCGAGCACGAGCTGCTTGGGTCGCAGCGTCACCGGGTCGCCGTCGCGGCGCACCCGCACCTCCCACTCCCCCGCGTCCTCGTCGTAGCGCGCGCTCTCGGCCACGGTGCTCGTCCAGTAGTTGAGCTCCATCACCCGCGTGTAGGACTCCAGCCAGTCGGCGATCTTGTCCTTGGGCGAGAACACCGGCCAGTTCTCGGGGAACTTGATGTAGGGCAGGTGGTCGTACCAGACCGGGTCGTGCAGGCACAGCGACTTGTAGCGCCCGCGCCACTGGTCGCCGGGCCGGGCGTGGCGGTCGACGACGATCGCTGGCACGTCGAGCTGGCGCAGCCGCGCGCCGAGCGCGATTCCGCCCTGACCGCCGCCGACGACGACCACGTACGGCTGGCGCTCGTATCCCAGCTCGGCCGCCTCTCGCTCGCGGCGTTCCAGCCACGTCACGCGGTCGCGGTCGATCCCGTGCTCGGCGCCCATCGGGCGCCCGAGCCCGCGCGGCTCCTCGTGGCCCTTGAGCTCGTGGAGCGTCGTCAGCAGCGTCCACGCGCGGCCGTCAGCGAGCCGCAGCCGCACATGCCCGCGCCCGCGCCCGACCTCGGTCTCGAACGCCAGCCACGCCTCGACCACGCCGTCGGCCTCCGCCGGTGGCTCGGCGGCGACGAAGTCACGGGGCCTGATCCGCTCGAGCGTCGCCGACAGCATCTCCCGGATCTGCTCGCGGCCCTCGAGCGTCTTGATGTTCCACGTCAGCGCCACGAGGTCGCGCCAGAACGAGTCGGTCGCAAACAGCTCCGCGGCGCCGTCGGCGTCCTGGGCCGCCAGCGCCGCGTTGAAGTCGCGCAGCCAGCGGTCGACCGCCTCCTCGGCCGTGGTCTGATCGGCGGTCTCGGTCAGCTCTGTCATCTGTCTCCTCCAGCGGGGTTGCGTCCGAGTGTTGCGAACGCGGCCGCCCGCCCGCAACTCACTCAGCGAACGGCCGACGCCGCGCGCCGCGCGATCGCCGCGACCAGCTCGGCGAAGCTCATCCCCGCGGCCTCGGCGGCGAACGGCGTCGGTCCGGTCTCGGTCAGCCCGGGGATCGTGTTGAGCTCGAGGATCTGCGGACGGTCGTCGGCGTCGAGCACGAGGTCGACGCGCGCGAAGTCGCGGCAGCCGAGCGTCCGGAACGCCTCGACGCTGACGCGCTCGGCCTCGGCGGCGACGTCGGGATCGAGCGTGGCGGGGGCGTCGAGCGAGGCGAGGTCGAAGTCGTAGTGCGCCTCGTAGTCGTAGAACTCGCGGTCGGAGAGGATCTCGACGATCGGCAGCGCCCGTGGGTCGCCGTCGGGCTCGTCGAGCACGGTCACGGCCAGTTCACGTCCCGCGACGTGCTGCTCGACGAGAATCTCGTCGTCGTAGGCGACCGAGCCGAGCACCGCCGTGCGCAGCTGCCCGCGCTCGGATACGAGCTTGATCCCGAACGACGAGCCGAGGCGGGCGGGTTTGACCACGACCGGCGCGCCAAGACGGTCCATCACCTCGTCGAACACGACCGCCGCGCCGAGGTCCTGGAACGTGCGCCGGCTGAACGCCTGAAAGCGCGGCGTCGGCAGCCCCGCGCGCATCAGCAGCCGCTTGGTCATCACCTTGTCGATGCACAGCGAGCTGGCGAGGCTGTCGGAGCCGGTGAACGGCACGTCGATCAGCTCCAGCAGCTCCTGCAGCGCGCCGTCCTCGCCGTTGGCGCCATGCGCGACGATGAACACGTACTCGGGCGCAAGCTCGCGCACGCGGTCGAGGATCGTGTGGTCGATCTCGAGCTCGGTCGCATCGGCGCCACCGGCGCGCAGCGCCGCCATCACTCGGCGGGCGCCGCGCAGGCTGACCTCTCGCTCGATCGACGTGCCGCCGGCGGCGACCGCCACCCGCGACCCGATCACGAGGCTTCTACGCCGCCCTTCCCCCGCATCGCCAGCAGATTCGATTCGAACGTGCGCGTCGTCTCGTGCTTCTCTGCGTGCTCGGCCAGCGCGATCTCGATCAGCTCGTCGATCAGGTCCGCGAACGGCAGCCCTGCCGGCTCCCACAGATAAAACGCGAACGATCCGGGAATCGTGTTGGGCTCGTTGACGAACAGCCGGTCTTGAGCGTCGAGCAGCAGGTCGACACGCGCGACGCCGGTGCCGCCGATCGCGCGAAACGTCCGGCGCGACAGCTCGGCGACCTGCTCGGTCAGCTCGTCGGAGATCGGCGCGGGGATGATGCGATTGGTCGCCGCCATTCCCTCGGTCTTCAGGCCGCCGGCGTCCTTGCCGCCGCTCTCGCGCATGTACTTGTCCTCGAACGACAGGTATCCGTCCTCCGATGCAAGCGGCTGCTCGCAGACCGACACTCGGAGCTCCGCGCCCGGACGGCCGAGCACCGCGCAGTTGATCTCCTTGCCACCCTCGACGGCGGGCTCGACGAGCGCCAGCCGGTCGAGCTCGAACGCCAGCTGCAACGCCTCGGCGAGCTCGGAGTCGTCGCCGCAGCGCGCGACCCCGACGCTCGACCCCAGCGACGCCGGCTTGGCGTACACCGGCAGCCCGAAGCGGGCCTTGACGCGGGCGACGGTCGCGTCGGCGCCGTCACGCTCGTAGTCCGCACGCCGCAGCGTCAGGTCGTCGACCACCGGTATTTGAGCGGCGCGGAGCATCGCCTTCGTCACCGTCTTGTTCATCGCCAGCACCGCGCACTCGAGCGTCGGTCCGGCGTACGGGATGTCGGCGAGCTCGAGCGCGCCCTGCAGACAGCCATCCTCGCCCTGGGTGCCGTGGGTGGCGGGGATGATGACGTCAAGCCGCTGCGCCTCGGGTTCGGCAGGCGCGCCCGGCGCATCGACCGAGCCGCCGCCTCGCAACAGACCGCGCCGCCTCGGCGCGGGCGCGGCCGGCGCAGGCGCCGCCGCGGCGCGCAGCACGCCGGAGCCGAGGTCGAGCACGACCGGCTCGGCCTCGAGCGTCGGCGCCTGATATGTCTCGAGCCGCCGCAGCGACGGACCGCTGAACCAGCGGCCCTCTCGGTCGATGTAGATCGGCACCGGCTGGTGGCGCGCTTCGAGCACCTCGCAGGCCTGCAGGCCGGTGATGATCGAGACGTCGTGCTCGACGGAGCGTCCGCCGAACACGACCCCTACGCGAAGTCCCGGACGTGGCACGGCGCCAGTGTAGAGACGTGTCAGGCGATCGCCGGCGCGGGGGTGGGGCGCTCGTTGTCCTCGGCGTACATGTCGGGCAGGTCGTTTTCGAACAGGATCACGTCGCCGGCCCGCGTCAGCCCGCCAAGCACCTTTGTCGCCTCGCCGATGTCGCGCACGACTGTGATCGCGCCGGCGCGCATGCCGCCCGCCACGAGCCCGGCGGCGATCGGCCTCGTGCGCTCGGGCCCGACGAGGATCACGTGGTCACAGACCTCTGCCGCCTGGCGCCCGAACCGCTCGTTGAGCGCCGCCTCCTCGTCGCCGAGCTCGACCATCCCCGGGGTGACGAGGATCCGCCGCTTGGCCGGATGGCCGCCGAGCACCTCGAGCGCGGCAGCGGCGCCGGCCGGATTGGAGTTGTAGGCGTCGTCGATCACGATGATGCCGGCCCGCGGGTTCGGGATCGGCGCCAGCCGGTGCTCGGGCGGCGCCACCTTCGACAGTCCCGCCGCGATCCCCTCGATCGGGATTCCGACGACGTCGCCCACGGCCGCAGCCGCCAGCAGGTTGGAGATGTTGTGGCGGCCCAGCAGCCCGGCGGACACCTCCGCGCGGCGGTCGGCGATCACGAGCGTGAATCGGGTGCGACCGTCCGCAAGCTCGATCTCCTCCGCGCGCACGCGAGCGTCATCGGACTCGAGGCCGTACAGCACCGTCTCGGCGGCGACCCGGGAGGCGATCTCGCGCACCCGCGGGTCGTCGCCGTTGGCGACCAGCCGGCCGCCGGGCGGCAGCGCCTGCGGCAGCTCGGACTTGGCGTCGGCGATCGCCTCGATCGAACCCAGCCGCTCCAAGTGGACGGGCCCGATCGCGGTCAGCACCCCGATCGACGGGTGCACGAGCTCGCACAGCTGGGCGATGTCCCCCTTGCGGTACATCCCCATCTCGACCACGAACGCCTCGTGCTGTGGCTCCAGAAGCTCGTTGATCGTGCGGATCACGCCGAGCCGGCTGTTGAACGACGCAGGCGTGATCAGCGTCTGGAGCTGCTGCGACAGGACCGCGCCGATGCAGACCTTGGTCGTGGTCTTGCCGTAGCTGCCGGTGATCCCGATCACGCGCGGCGCGACCGATTGCAGCTTGTCGGTGGCGGCGCGGGTAAAGCGCGCGTTGATCCGGCGCTGGACCGGCGCGAGCGCGGCGTTTGCGGCGGTCAGCGCCCACGCGGCGCCGGCGACCGCGGCGACCGCGATCGCGCCCGCGATCGCAAACGGCAGATCCGAGCCGAGCACCACGGTCAGCACGGCGCCGGCCACCAGCACTGCCGCGGGCGCCGCCAGCGCGGTCGCAAACAGCCGTCGCGCCCGCTCGGTGAACACGAGCGGCTTGATCTCGGAGCGCGGCTCGGGGCGCCGGCGCACGAGCAGCGCGGCCGCCGCCGCGGCGCCGGCGACGAGCTCGACGATCGCCGATCCGGCGCCAGCGCCACCGACCGCGACCAGCGCCAACACGAGCGCAGCGAGCATCGGGGCGTCGGTGACCTCCCGCCGCCGTCGCAGCCACACGAACAGCCGCGCGTTCTCGTAGTGCTCGAGCTGCAGCAGGTGCAGCATCCGTCGCACGCGCGCGGGGTAGCGGTAGCCGGCCGCCACCGACGCGGCCAGCGCGCCGAGCAGCCCGATCGTCATCGGACCGCCGCGGGTGTCGGCGGCGCCAGGAAGTGGCCGGCGATCACGTTGAAGCGCTGCGCCTGGTCGAGGTAGGAGAAGTGGCCGGCGCCCTCGAGCACGACCAGCCCGGCGTCCGGGATCAGGCGCTCCATCGTCTGGCCGTCCGACAGCGGCGTCGCGTCGTCCTGGTCGCCCCAGATCAGCAGCGTCGACGCCTGCACGCGCGCAAGCTCCGGCGTCAGATCCTCGTTGACGAGCTTGACGAACGTCGGGCGCAGCGGGCCTGCGTTGGCGTAGTCCGGCGACGCCGAGCGGGCGGCGATCCGCTCCTGCGCGCGGCGCCCGGGAGCCCCGAGGCGCCGCAGCACGTGCTTGGCGAGCTTGGCCTTGGCGACCCGGCGCCGGTAGCTCCAGGTCCGCTTCGGTCGGATCCCGGCGGCATCGACGAGCACGAGTCGGCCGATCAGTTCGGGGTGCGCGGTCGCCAGCCGGATCGCGATCCGCCCACCATGGGAGTGGCCGATCACCCCCGGGCGCTCGAGCCCGAGCGATTCGATCAGCGATCGCGTCCACTCGGCGTACTCCGACACTCCCCACGGCTGCGGGGGCAGCGCCGTCTCGCCGAACCCGGGGAGGTCGACCGCGTGCAGCGTCAGCGTGCGCGACAAGCCGTCGAGGATCGGCCTCATCGCCTCGATCCGCGCGCCCCAGCCGTGCAGGATGAGCACGTCTGGGCCATCGCCGACACGGCGATAGCGGGTGCGGATGCCGTCGATGTCGAGGAACTGGTCCATGGCGTACAGCGCCGCACATTGTCGGCGGCTCGATGGTATTCAACGGCTCGGCAGCGGTACCGGAATGGGTATTCCGCCCCCGTGCTATTAATGCCGCGTGAGCGATTCCCTGCACGCCGAGACGATCATGATCGCGGGCCACGGCGACGATCAGATCGAGGCATACATCGCGACCTCGTTGCACTCGCAGACGCGCGGCGGCGTCGTCGTCATCCACCACATGCCCGGGTACGACCGGGCCACCAAGGAGATCGTCCGGCGCTTCGCAGAGCTCGGTTACGACGCCGTCTGCCCCAACCTCTACCACCGCGACGCGCCCGGCGCCGCGCCCGACGACGCCGCGGCGGCCGCACGCGCGAACGGCGGCGTGCCCGACGAGCGGCTGCTCGGCGACGTCGCCGGCGCCGCCGCGCATCTGCGGTCGCTGGCAAACAGCAACGGCAGGGTCGGCGTGATCGGCCACTGCTCGGGCGGTCGTCAGGCGGTGCTGGCGGCGTGCAATCTCGACCTCGACGCGGCCGTCGACTGCTACGGCGCATTTGTGATCGGCGACCCGCCCCCGGACCGGGGGTTGAACGTAACCAACCTCGTCGACCAGCTCCCGAACCTGCGCTGCCCGCTGCTCGGATTGTTCGGCAACGATGACAAGTTCCCGAGTCCGGCGCAGGTCGACGAGCTCGACCGGATCCTGAGCGAGCACGACAAACCGCACGAGTTCCACCGCTACGACGGCGCCGGCCACGCGTTCTTCGCGGTCGACCGTCCGTCCTACCGCGTCGATGCCGCCAACGACGGCTGGGAGCGGATCGAGACGTTCTTCGGCACCTACCTGAAAGGCTGACCCACATGTGCACCTACGCGACCGTGAAGACCGCGCTCGAGGGCAGCGCCAAGGGCCCGGACAGCAAGTGGTTCTCAGTCACCGACGGCACCGTCTACTTCGACCATCCGGTGCATGCGATGGCCGAGCACACGCTCAATATCGACTTCACGTCGCCCTCGAAGGGGCCGCGCGCGCGGGTCGCGGTCGAGCTCACGGCGCAGTCGGCGAGTGAGCTGGTCGCCGCCATCGAGGAGGCGCTCGCGTCCGCGCCGGACGCGCTCAGGGTGTAATCGCCCGCGGCGCCCCGGGCCGTCAGCTCGGCGCGACCAGTGCGATCGCGCCCAGCACTCCGGCCTCGTCGCCGAGCGCCGGCGCCACGAGGTATCGGTGGTCGGCCGCGATCCGCGGACCCGGCGGATAGTCGGCAAGCAGCTCCGGCAGCCGCGCTCGGACCCGCTCGAGTAGCCCCGGCCGCTGCAGCACACCCCCACCCGCGATCACGCGCTGCGGCGCGGCGACGAGCACGATCGACAGGATCCCGAGCGCCAGGTACTCGGCCTCGAGCTCCCACGCCGGGTGGTCATCGCCGAGCCCGTCGCCGGCCGTCCCCCACCGCGCCGCGATCGCCGACCCCGAGGCGAGCCCCTCCCAGCAGTCGCCGTGAAACGGGCACGAACCCGGAAACGGGTCGCGCTCGCGATCGTGTGGCAGGCGCAGGTGGCCGACCTCGGGATGCATGAGGCCGCGAACCGGCACGCCGCCGATCAGCAGTCCGGCCCCGATCCCGGTGCCGACGGTCAGATAGCAGAGGCTGTCGCAGGCCTGCCCGGCCCCCCATCGCCGTTCGCCGAGCGCCGCAGCGGCGGTGTCGGTCTCGAGCACGACCGGCACGTCGAGCGCCTCGCGTAGCGACGGGCCCAGCGGCCAACCGCTCCATCCCGGCTTCGGGGTGGCGCCGAGCGTCCCCCAGGACCCGGATCCCGGGTCGAGCTCGATCGGCCCGAAGGCGGCGACGCCGACCGCGCGCGGGCGTCCGTTGCGCTCGAAGAAGCCGGCGATCTCCCCCACCGTCTCGCGAGGGTCGCCGGTGGGGAACTTCTCCATCGCCTCGAGCCGATCCGGCCCGCTGCCGAGCGCGCACACGCACCAGCTGCCGCCGGTCTCGACGCCGCCGTACCGTTCGGCCGCTCCCATTCAGCGGCCGATCGAGTGCGTGGCGGTGACGATCAGCGACACGCAAGCGTCGACGTCCAGCGCGGTCGCGTCGATCATCAGGTGATACAGCGCCGGATCGTCGATGTCGCGCCCGTAGAACTGCTTGAAGTAGTCGGCGTGGTAGCGGTCCAGATGCGCCATCGTCTGGCGCGCCTCGTCCTCGCTCAGCCCGGTGCGCTCGATCGCCTGCGCGAGCCGCCGCTCCGGCGGTCCGACGAGCCGCACCCGCAGCACGTCCGGCTGCTCGCGCAGCACCGCGGCGGCGCCGCGGCCGAGGATCACGCCCTCGCCGGTGCGCGCCTGCTCGAGTACCGCGGCCTCGGTGGCGCGGTGGAAGTCCTCGGCGGTCACGATGTCCGGCGGCGGCCCGACCGGGGCCACCGTGTCGGCGCCGAGGAACGCGGACACCATTCGCTCCAGGAAGCTGCGCTGGGCGGGCTCCCAATTGCGGACGGCCTCGTCGACGGAGATGTCGAGCTGCGAGGCGATCCGATGCGCGATCGCGCGGTCGACGAAGGGCACCTCGAGACGCTCCGCGAGCGTCCGCCCGATCTGCCCCGAGCCGGTGCCGTAGGACGCCGAGATCGCCACGACGGTCATCGGGGCGCACTGTACTTAATGGCCCGAGCCCCGCGGCGCCGACCGCAAGGCCGTGCGCCGCGGGGCCGTGACCCGGAGGCAGTCCGTTATGGCGCCGCCGCCGGTCTGGGGCGGACGGCGCCTGCAGAAGCGCTACGCGCGAAGGCCGGACAGCTCGCGATCGCCATTTGCCGCGCGAACCTCGATCGAGTGCACGACGCGCTCGGTGTAGAGCTCGTGGATCGTCAGGCCGATGAACGCCAGGCCGACGAACGCGACGCCAGAGGCAAAGCCGAGCCAGGTGACGGTGCTGCCGCTGAACACGAGGCTCGCGACGATCGTCCAGGCGCCGAGGATCGTGATGACGCCGTCGAGCCCGCGCTGGACGACGCCGCGGCCCTTCAGCGCGGCCGCCGTGCTGAACACGATCGCCAGGACCCCGGCGGAGAACATCAGCCACATGAACGTGGCGGGCACCCACACCTGCGACGCAACGACGATGAACGCGCCGACGATGGTGAGGAGCGCGTTGGTGAGATAACGAGAGTTCATGAAAACCTCCATTCGGGTCGGCCGCGGTCCGATGGCCGCGGCACCGGGCATCGGAGCCACGATCTGTTCGGTTGTGGTCTCGGTGCCCGTCATGCGTTTAACTATAGCTCAGCCTGAGCTGTCAGACTGATCGCTCAGCATGAACACCATCTCATCGATCGGGGATACTGGGCGCATGGCGGCCCGCTCGTCGGAGGAGCTCAACAACACCGCCCGGGTGCTGCTCGGGATGATCGCCGAGGGCCACGCGACCGGTTACGCGATCAAGGCCGAGATCGAACGCTCGACGCGGCTGTACTGGGGCGCGAGCGTCGGCGGGATCTACCCGGAGCTGCGGCGGCTGGTCGCGGCCGGCCTCGTCTCGGTCTGCGACGACCCGCGCGGCAACGCCCGGCGTCACGCCTACACGTTGACGGCGGCGGGGCGCGAGGCGCTCGTCGGTTGGCTGACCGATCGTTCGGAGCCGGTGCTCGAGATGCGCTCAGAGCCGTTGCTGCGACTGCGGTTCGCGGGGGTGCTCGAGCCCGACCAGCGGCTCGGCGTCGTGCGCCAGATGCACGCCGCCTACGAGGCGCGTGTGCGAGAGGTCTCCGAGCGGCTCGCGGCCGGTGCGTTCGACGATCCGTTTCACCGCATGACCGCCGAGTTCGGGCTGGCCTATTCGGAGTGGGGTCGCGATTGGTGCGCCGACGCCGAGCGGCGGCTGCTGGCGGAGGGCTGCCTCGGCGCGGCGACGACCGACGTGTGATCGACCGGGGCTGTGGGCCGCCGCTCGCCCGATCTTTGCAAGGTGCGTAACGGGGGGCGTTACGAATCCTGCGAAGTTCGCAGCGACCGGCTCAGCGCATCGCGCGGTAGCGCCGGATCAGCGCGTTGGTCGAGCTGTCGTGGTGCAGCTCGGGTTCGGCGTCGGCCTTCAGCTCCGGGATGATCGCCTGGGCGAGCGCCTTGCCGAGCTCGACGCCCCACTGATCGAACGAGTCGATCCCCCAGATCGCGCCCTGCGTGAACACGCTGTGCTCGTAGAGCGCCACGAGCGTGCCGAGCACGTGCGGCGTCAGCCGCTCAGCGAGGATCACATTGGTCGGCCGGTTGCCCTCCATCACCCGGTGGGGCACCACGGCATCGGGCGTGCCCTCGGCCCGCACCTGCTCCTCGGTCTTGCCGAACGCGAGCGCCTGCGCCTGCGCGAACACGTTGGACATCAGCAGGTCGTGGTGGTCACGCAACGGGTTCAGCGAGCGGCCGAAGCCGATCAGGTCGACGGGTATCAGCCGCGTGCCCTGGTGGATCAGCTGGTAGAAGCTGTGCTGGCCGTTGGTGCCGGGCTCGCCCCAATAGATCGCGCCGGTGTCGTAGTCGACGTGGGCGCCCTCGAGCGTGACGTGCTTGCCGTTGGACTCCATCGTCAGCTGCTGTAGGTAGGCCGGGAACCGCTTCAGGTACTGCTCGTAGGGCATCACGCCGACCGTCTGCGCCCCGAAGAAGTCCGCGTACCAGACCGCGAGCAGACCCATCAGCACCGGCAGGTTGCGCTCCAGCGGCGCGGTGCGGAAATGTTCGTCGAGCTCGTGAAAGCCGGCGAGCAGCTGCTCGAAGTGGTCGGGACCGATCGCCAGCATCGTCGAGAGACCGATCGCGGAATCCATCGAGTAGCGGCCCCCGACCCACTCCCAGAAGCCGAACATGTTGTCGGTGTCGATCCCGAACTCCGACACCTTCTCGGCGTTCGTCGAGACCGCGACGAAATGCTTGGCGACGGCCTGCTCATCGCCGAGCGCGGCCAACGCCCAGTCGCGCGCGGAGCGGGCGTTGGTCATCGTCTCGAGCGTCGTGAACGTCTTCGAGGAGATGATGAACAGCGTCTCGGCCGCCTCGAGGTCCCGCGTCGCCTCCACGAAATCGGTCGAGTCGACGTTCGAGACGAAGCGGAACGTCATCTGCCGATCGGTGTAGTGGCGCAGCGCCTCGTATGCCATCACCGGACCGAGGTCGGAGCCGCCGATGCCGATGTTGACCACGTTGCGGATCGGCCTGCCGGTGTGGCCCTTCCACTCGCCCGAGCGGATCCGGTCTGAGAACGCGCGCATCCGATCGAGCACCTCGTGCACCTGCGCGACCACGTCGACGCCGTCGACCACCAGCGAGCTCGACCTCGGCATCCGCAGCGCGACGTGCAGCACCGAGCGGTTCTCGGAGACGTTGATCCGCTCTCCGGCGAACATTGCGTCGCGGTGGCGCTCGAGCTGCGACTGGCGCGCGAGCGCCACCAGCAGCCGGATCGTCTCGTCGGTGATGCGGTTCTTGGAGTAGTCGAGGAACAGGCCCGCGCCCTCGGCCGTCAGCCGCTCGCCGCGCCCGGGGTCGGCGTCGAACAGGTCGCGCAGGTGCTGCGGCGCCAGCTGCTCCTGGTGGGCGGCGAGCTCGGCCCAGGCGGCGCGCTGCGTTAACGGCGGGACGTCGGTGATGCTGCTCATCGTGCCTCCGGTCGGGGTGTCGGGTTGAGGCCTGGGTGGCGTATGCGTGGCCGCGCTGCGCGCAAGCATATTGGCCGCCCGCGGCCCCGCGGCCGCCAGTACGATCCGCGCCATGGCCGAGCTGCATCCGGAGCTGCGGGCGCTGATCGAGTCCGGTCCGCTCGCGCACGTCGTCACCCTCAACCCCGACGGCAGCCCGCAGCTGACGGTCGTCTGGATCGCCGTCGACGGCGACGACGTGGTCACCGCCCACATGGGCGTTTACCGCAAGCTGCGCAACCTGCAGCGCGACCCGCGGATCGCGATCTCGATGCAGGCCCCCCAGCGGCCCGGCGAGTTCATGACCCCATACGCGGTCCTGTACGGAACCGCGACGGTGCAGACCGGTGGCGGCGCCGAGCTGCTTCAGCGCCTCGGGCGTGTGTACGTGAGCCCCGACTTCGACTTCCCGTTCGCCCCCGGCGCAGGCGACGGCTACGTCGTGCGCACGCGCGTGGAGCGGGTCGCGGGCTACGGGCCTTGGGCCTGAGCACGGCCGCCCCGCTGTCCTGTGACGCCGACCCCGAGGCCGAGGCCCTCCGATCCTCAGGAGGACCGCTGCAGCGCGAACACGCGGCTGTAGCGTTTCGACCACGACCGCCGCGCGGCAGCGCCGCCAGCTCTCCCAGCGCGTATCGGAATCGCCCGCTGACCAGGCTCGACGCGAGATCCTCAAGCGACTTGCGCTCGACCGCCGCGACCACCCGTCCCTCCACGCAGACGGCGTAGTCGCCCGCCGAGAGGCCGCGACCGACCGTGCGGGTCTGCTGCGCGGCGAACGCGTACGGATAACGCTCGTGCGCGTCGACCACGATCTCGAGCGCCTCGATCCCCTGCGCGCGGGCGGTCGGGAGCCGAACCGCCGGCCTGGTCTGCTTCCGCGTGCGCGGCGAATGCCAGAACACCACGTCTGCCCGCGGGCGCCTCGCCGAGCGGAACCCGCAGCAGATACGGCAAGCGGCCGTTCGGATCGGGGTTGCGCGCGACCAGCAACTCCACGAGCTGGAGTCTGCCGCTCACACCGGCGGCCGCAAGGCGGGTACGGTGCAGGCGTGGACACTTCACCAACACCATCGCCGCACGACGACGATCGCGCGCAGCGTCGTGCGGCACGCGAAACGATCGCCCAATACCACGAGGAGCAGCTGTTGCTGCTGCTCGAGCACGTCCGCGACGGCTTCGCTCGGCTCGATGCCGGCGAGCTCGACGCGTTCGACGTCGACGATCTGATCCACCACTACAGGCGCTCGGCCGATGAGCTGCTGGAGTTCTGCGGCCAGTCGGGATCGGCATGGCTTGCCGCGGCGCGCACACTGGAGTACTGGCGAGAGCACGGCGAAGAACCGCCCGACTGGTGGCAGGCCGGCAAACCTCGTCATCGGCGGTGATCGGTCTGCGGAAGGCCACGCCACCACTCGCAAAGCGTTCGCCGGTCCCAGATCCATCTGTACGGTGGAGGTGACCTTCACCGACGTCGACCCGAGGCGGCCGGCCGCCCAAGTGCCCCTCGAACCTCGTCAACGATGGGCTGCGGCCTGAGGTCCGAGGCTGGCGACGCAACCTCTGCGAATAGCTGCGTTTAAGAGGCCGTCGCGAAACGATCAAGTTCCGACCGGACGCTCGCGACCGGTACCGCTCGGCCTCCGCGTGCGAAAAAACGCCAACCTCGGCGGTCGGCGAGCAACTTGGCCGATCATGGTCGGCGCAGCGCTCGACATTCGCCATGTTGGCCGCGGCGGCGGTCGGTTGGCGGATGTCTCGCCGGCGACCCGTTCCCTGACCCCCATAAGAGATCGCTTTCATTGCGGCATCCGGGTCGGCGTTTCGTTGAGGATCCTCTTCTGAAGCGACGGCCGGGTGCCCTGCGCTCAGTCGGGGTTGCTGGTTGCGGAGGCGACGAGTGCGTCGCCGACGGGGGTGCGGGTGTAGAGCACGGAGCGTCCGGCTCGTGACCGGGTGACCAGCCCGGCGGCCCTGAGCGTCGCGAGGTGGTCGCCGGTTGCGCCGAGCGTGAGGCCGAGCGTCGCGACGAGCTGGGTGGTGCTGGCGGGCTCATCGAGCGCGTCGAGCACGGCCGCGCGGGATCGGCCGAGCAGCCGGGCCAGCGAGTCTGCGGGGGCGGTCGGCGCGGTCGGCCACAGCGCGGCCACGCCTCGCGCGGGATAGACGAGCGCGGGCGGCCAGAAGGGGTCGCTGGTGAATGCGATGCCGGGCCAGATGAACACCGATGGGATCAGCAGCAGGCCGCGGCCGGCGAGGTCAATATCGGGCTGAGACTCTCGCAGCCGGTTGATCTCGATCCGTCCCTGCCGCCACCTGACCCGGGGGTGCAGGTCGGCGAGCGCCGCTTGCCAGCCACGGGCGGTGAGCTGGCCCGCGCGGTGCAGGACATCGCGCTCGAGGATCGCTCGCAGCTGCGGCCAGCTGGGCGCGATCAGCGCCTCCCAGGCCGCGGCGACGACGTCGGCGAGTCGGTCGCAGACGTGCGGGTCAGCGAGTACCGTGCGCACGCGGGCATCGACGGGTGGGCCTCGGCGTAGCGTCTCGTCGATCTCCAGCCGGGCCTGCTTGAGCGGGGTTGCGCGCACGACGTCGAGCAGGTCCTCGAGCGTGGTTGCGATTCCGGCCGGCGGCGGCGACAGGAAGTCGACCCCATACCCGGGTGGTTGCAGAGCGAGCAGCGCGTCGACGTCGACCTCGCGACACAGCGCCTCAAACCTCTCGCGGCTGCGGTCAAACCACGGGCTCAGAACCTCCTGGTCACCGGTGCCGTGTCCGGCCAGGGACCGCAGCGCGTGGACGACCTCCCACAGCGGTGAGATCGCGAAGCGGCTACGCGCCAGGTCGTCGGCGCCGACCACGATCCGCACGACGTTTCGCACTGTGACGAAACTCTAGACGGATCACGGTCGTGCGCGGATCGTCGGCGCATGACTGCTGTGAGCGACCCACAACGCCGTGTCACCTACGGCGAGTTGTTCGCGGTGCGCGAGTTTCGGGTGCTGGCCGGGATGACCGTGCTCGGAGCGCTGGCGACCACCGCCGAGATCCTCGGGCTGTCGGTGCTCGTCTACGCCAGGACAGGCTCGCCGCTGCTGTCTGCGATCGCGTTCGGGATCGGCTTCTTGCCCCAGCTGGTCGGGGGCGCGCTGCTGACCTCGCTGGCCGACCGCGTCTCGCCCCGGACGCTGCTGGTGGCACTGCTCGTGGTCCGGGCGCTGCCAGGGGCGGCGATCGGTCTGCTCGCGATGCCTGTCGCAGCGATGCTCGCGCTGGTCGCCGTGGCTGCCTCCCTGGACCCGGTGGCCTCGGCCTCCACCGGTGGACTGCTGCCAGAGCTGCTAGGCCCAGAGCGCTACGTCCTGGGCCGATCGGTGATGCACGTGGCCGCCACCGTCGCACAGATCCTCGGGCTGGCCGTCGGCGGCGTCGTCCTCGCCATCCTCACCCCGCAGCGGCTGCTACTCGTCGCCGCGGCCTTCCTGGTGGCCGAGTCGCTCGCCATCTGCCGCGGGCTCGGTCATCACCCGCCGCGGACAACCGGCGAGCGTGGCGGCGCCCTGAAAACCACACTCGCCGGCAACCGAGCGCTGCTCAGCGACCGCCGCATCCGCGGGCTGCTGCTCGCCCAATGGCTCACAACCTGGCTCGTGACCGGCGCCGAGTCGCTGCTGGTCTCCTACGTGGGAGCGCTCGGACGCCCCGCCGGCCAGGTCACCGTGCTGCTCGTCGCCCTGCCGATCGGGATGATCGCCGGCGACGTGATCGTCGGACGACTGTGCCAGCCATCCACCCAACAGCGGCTGTCGATGCCGCTGGCGACGCTCATGGGCCTGCCGCTGATCGCCTTCGCCGCCCACGTGCCGGTGCCCGCCGGAGCCGGACTGCTCGTCCTCACCGCCGCCGGGTTCGGTTACCAGCTCCCCCTCCAACGTCGATTCGTCGCCGCCCTGCCCACCGAGCTCAATGGCCAGTCGTTTGGCCTACTCAGCGCCGGGATGATGGGCGGGCAGGGCCTCGGGCCGATCGCCGCTGGCGCAGTAGCCGCGCTCGCCGGTCCCGGCGCCGCGATCGCGGCCGCCGGCGGCGCGTGCATCCTGACCGCCGTCGCGCTGCACCAGACCCTGAGCGGCGGGCAGCACCACTCCAGCAAGGCTGTCCGGGCTGGCCCGTAAAAGAGTCACGAAAAGTTTGCCCCGTTTACGTGACTATTCGTGCTTCGGGCTGATCAGGCTTGATCTTCGGGCTCTGGGCCAAGGAGGCGAGCGGCAGGGTCGGCGATGGACTCGATGGTGATCGTCGCGGGATCGACGTCGCGGACGGCGATCGTGACGGTGAGATCGTCGTCGCGGCGGACCGCCACCCACCGGCCACTCGGAGTGGTGAGGATCAGGAATGGTTGTGCGGCGCCGTCAATGGTGATCGGCGTTTCGGAGCGACTGGCGGCGAGCGCAGCCGCGCGCTGGCGGCGATCGAGGGCGCGAAACCACAGCGTGATCGCGGCATCTGAGAGCTCGGGCGGCTCGGGTCCCTTCACCTCGTCGTGAACCAGCTGCTCGAGCGTCTGGCGCGCGACCGCGAGCTCACCGCCGTGCAGCTCCTCGGTTGAGGTGGTGACCTCGATTCGTGGCCGCTCGTCGAGCAGGTCTGCGTCCTCGGTGTCGGTGTGGGCGATCGTCAGCTCGGTCAGCTCGCCGCCTTGGGAGCCGCTGGCGCTGATCTGCGCCGGCCAGCCCTCGGCGGCGTAGATCGGAAACGTGACCCCCCGCAGGGTCATCTTGTGCTCATACCAGCGCTGCACCCGCTGCTCGGCGCGCCACCGGGCGACCCGCTCAGCGCGGGCCGCCTCGTCGTCGTCGTCGGGGGAGGAGAACCGCATGATCGCGCCCTCGGCCTCCTCGTGGCCGCAGACGCGGCAGACCACGATCGGGCTCGGGGAGATGGTGCTGCCGTCCGGGCCCGCCCGCCCGCCGCGCCAGTCCTCGGTGGGCACGCACTCGTCATAGTCGATCGCCTCACAGGCGGGGCAGGGATCTTGAGCGTCGCTGACCCGCGAACATGGGTAGTCGGCCGGGTGCGGACGCCGAACGACGCCGCCGGCAAAGTCGCGGCAACAGACCACCGGGTCGCGGCCATCGTTGGGCTGCTCGAGGACCGCGGCGTAGACGCCGTCCCCGATCGCAGCCTCGACACGCGCGCCGCGATCGTCGAGGACCTCGACGCGCACCGCGCCAGGCGGCAAGAGGCCACCCACCAGCGACCGGTCACCGTCCAGCCATGTCTTGATCGGCAGGAAGCGATCGCCGTCGCGCAGCGGCTGACCTCCTCGCTCATCTCTGACGTTGTTGCAGACCTCGATCTGCCCGTCGTCTTGGCGAACCACGCCCTCGCCGCCGTCGAGCTCGATCAAGACCGTCGCCACCAGCCCATTCTGAGGGATCGCGGACGGCGATCGAGCGCCGATGCAAATCACGAAACGCCACCCGAAGGCGCAGAAAGCGCCGTACCGTTGACCTCATCGGAGGCGTCGACGAGCCAGCACGGCCGTTGCGCTGCTCGTTTTGTGGCAAGACCGCCACCAGGTCGAGAGGCTGATCGCGGGACCTGGCGTCTACATCTGCAACCGGTGCATCGAGCTGCGCGCAGAGATCCTCGCCGAAGAACGAGCGGGCGAGGATCCCAGCACGATCCCGCCAGATTCGACCTGACCCAATCGGCATCGGCATGGTCCGCCAGCTCATCAGGCGATGGCTACTCGACATCGGCCGGGCAGAGCTCGTGCGCGGGCTTCTGCGCAGTGATCGCCTGGACGCTGAGACCAAGCTCGGCTCGGTGGCGCTGCTGGGGCTCGTGACCTCGCCGTTTGTGCTGGCACGAGCCGGCATTCTGATCTGGTGGCTGCTCACCGGTCGGCGTCTTCCCGGCTGGCTGGGCCGCCAGCTCGGGCATCCCATCACGTTCCTGGTTTCGACAGCGCCCCATTGGCGTGCCCGGATGCCGGTCGAGCTCCGCGCCGTCCTGGATGAACGAGACCAACGCCAGCGCGTCGCCGTCGACTGATGCGTTTGATGGCCTATCGGCAGCTTCGCTGTATCCGCGGCTCACGCGAATAGCTGCTTTTCCAGGGACTTCGCGAATCGGGGAGACAGGATTTGAACCTGCGACCGCCCGGCCCCCAGCCGGGCTCCGGGGGTCGTCGTCGGACGAAAAGCCTTATGGAATAAGGGTTTTGTGGATCCGCACGGACCGCAGTTGTGCTCGGTTTGATGCCCTCTTTGATGCCCTCCTGGCAGATCGATGCAACTCATGCAATACATGCAACCGGTGCGGTAGAATGACCGTATGTCGATCGATGCCGTACCCCGCGCCGACTATGTTCGCGCTCTGCCCACGTTCGCCGAGACGGCGGCGCTGATCGGGCTCGACCCGTCCGGGGTCAGCCGTGCGGTCAAGAAGCTCGGAATCGAGCCGCTTCCGTGGGGGAATCGCGAGAAGCACCTGGCTGTCGCCGATGTGCTTCGGATCGCCATGCACGCCAAGCGGTCCGCGCTCGAGGAGGTGGGCGGCCGACTGCTCGATTGGGCCGAACGCGAGCACGCAGACCAGGCCGAGGAGATCCGTCTCGAAATCGACGCGTTCTTCGCTGGACTGCCCGAGCCCGAGCAGACGCCTCAAGACCAGTTGATCGCCGAGCTCCGCGCGGGGCTACCTGCTGCGGCGGCGGAGCGTGCAATCGAGATCTACCTCTCGCTCACCTCGAAGACGAAGTAAT